>NZ_JBFBKW010000001.1:0-852285 GCF_040702325.1 Pseudarthrobacter sp. 902506025 | reverse complement strand
AGACCTCTTAGTCGTTGGCTGTGTGTGGTAACCACCAACCTAAGAGGTCTTCACCTATTCACGATGTAACCAACGTCCTGACTCAGTACACCTAGGGGGCCACCCCTGATCATCCGGCTGCCTCGTACGCTTCAAGCATCCAGCCGCGGACCTCGGCATCGAGCTCCCTGCCGTCTGTGAGCTCCAGATGATGCATCCAGGTTCCGGGTGCCGGGTGGACGACCTGCTTGAAGCGCGGTGAGTCCAAGGCGCGGGGCAAGGCAAGGGACAGCACCAGTGGAACCGCGGATTTTACGTAGACCCCCGGCCGCCAGAGGTAGGCGTACCCGCGGCGCCGGCGGAAAGAGACCTGGCTCTTGCTGACCCGGACCTCATGGGGACCCAGTTCCGCTGCCATCTGCTCCGCTGCCCGGTAAAGCGCCAGGGCCACCGGGGCGCCGTCGAAAAAGCGTTCCACCGTCCAAGGCACGGCATTCATGGTGGGCTCCGGTTGTGCGTACGGATCAGGGCGCCTTCAACTCTCTCCCGGGACCCAGCGCCGGGGGAGTGCCAAAAGTCATGCCGCAGGGGTGGGCGGGGCCAAATGCCCTACCCGGGTTGACAGGATCAGGGTAGGTTCGGCTCTATGTGCGATGACCGTTTCCATCCCCTGCCGAATTGTCGCGGATGAGGAAGCAGGCCGCCCCGCCTGCGGCAACCGGTGGGAGCGCCGGCAGCTTTGACGACGAGGGACCTGCCCGCTCGCCCGTCGAAAAGGCCAGGGGCTTCGTCCGGCGGTATCCCGTCGTCGCCCTCACCTGCCTGGTGCTCGCGGCCACCCTGGTGCTGCTGCCGTTCAACCTGGAACTCCAGGTCCGCGTGCTCGCGTCGGCCTACGCGGCCGTCATTGTGGTGGTACGGGCGGCCGGCATGGTCCGGTCGTTGCGGGAAGGACGTTGGGGGATCGACCTCCTGGCCCTGATGGCGATCGCCAGCACGGTAGTGGTGGGCGAGTATCTCGCCGCGCTGGTGGTCATCCTGATGCTCACGGGCGGCGAAGCGCTGGAAAACTTTGCCCAGGGACGGGCCGCGCGTGAACTGCGGTCCCTGCTGGACCGGGCCCCGCGTTTTGCCCACCGCGAGGGGTCGGGTGCCGTACTCGAGGAGACCCCGATCGGTGATGTGGCCCCGGGAGACGTCCTTGTGGTCCGGCCTTCGGAGCTGGTGCCCGTTGACGGTGAACTCCTGTCCGATTCAGCCAGCCTCGACGAATCATCGCTCACCGGCGAAAGCCTGCCCGTGGAACGCACCAGGGGGCAGGCACTGCTCAGCGGCGCGGTAAACGGAGTGGCCGCCATCCGCATGCGTGCATCGGCCAGCGCGGCCGACTCCCAATACAGCCGGATCATCGCCTTGGTCGAGGAAGCGTCCAACAGCCGCGCGCCGGTGGTCCGCCTGGCCGACCGCTATGCCGTTCCCTTCACCCTCCTGGCGCTGGCGATGGCCGGGACAGCCTGGTTCCTGTCCGGCGAGCCGCTCCGCTTCGCCCAGGTCCTGGTGGTGGCAACGCCCTGCCCGCTCCTCATTGCCGCCCCTGTGGCCTTTCTTGCCGGCACCAGCCAGGCCGCCCACAAAGGCATCATCATCAAGAACACGCGGACCCTCGAGCAACTTGCGAAGGCACAAACGGCAGTCTTCGACAAGACCGGAACGCTCACGTCAGGGCACCCCGTCCTGGACGACATCCAGCTGGCCCCGGGCTACGGCGAAGCCCTGGGGAGCCGAAGGATCCTGCAGCTGGCCGCCTCCGCTGAGCAGTACTCCTCGCACGTGCTGGCAGGCTCCGTGATTGAAGCCGCCAAGGCCGCCGGCCTTGGACTGCTGACGGTGCAACAGGCGACGGAGAGCGCCACCCACGGCGTGGACGCCGTTTGCGACGGGCAGCGGGTGGTGGTGGGGAAAGCAGGGCTGGTGCGGAGTTCATCAACCGGATTCCGGGAGGCAGCCGTGCGCAGCGGCCAGCTGGCTGTCCACGTGGCGGTGGACGGCCAGTACGCCGGCGCACTGATCATGAAGGACCCGTTGCGCCGCAACGCCGTGGACACCCTGGCCCGCCTGTACAGCCTGGGTGTCCGGAACACCATGCTCCTGACCGGTGATGCCCACGCCACGGCTGCGCACATCGCCGAGGAAGCGGGCATCGGCCGGGTCCAGGCCGAATGTCTTCCGGAGGACAAGGTCAACACGGTGGCCGGCATCCAGGAACGGCCCGTCCTGATGGTGGGCGACGGCGTCAACGATGCCCCCGTCCTGGCTGCGGCGGACGTGGGGATCGCCATGGGCGCCAAGGGGGCCACCGCCGCAAGTGAGTCCGCTGACGTGGTGGTCATGCTCGACGACGTCTCGAAAGTTGCGCAGGCCGTCGCCATTGGAAAGCGGACAGTGGCAGTGGCCCTGGTAAGCATCTGGACAGGAATCGGACTCAGCCTGGTACTGATGGCCATCGCCATGACGGGATACATTCCAGCCGTCGCCGGCGCCCTCCTGCAGGAGCTGGTGGATTTGGCAACCATCCTGAACGGCCTGCGGGCACTGCACGGTGCCGAGCCCAAGAGATAAGGCCAAACCTAAAAGACAGGGCCAAACTTAGAAGACAACGCCGATCAGCGTGGCAGCATGCCCCCAGCGGTGCCGCCCGGCATGACCTTTGGCCCTTCCCACCGTAATTCCCAGCCGGGATCGTGGTGTCCATGAATGCAGAAACAGGGGCCAAGCCTGTCATTGTGGGTGTCGACGGTTCTGAATACTCCTCTGCCGCCCTTCGCTACGCGGGCATGCTGGCAGCCCGGCTCGGCACGAGGCTGGAAGTCATCTCATGCGTTGGGATGCCGGACTACCTGGTGATGTCGCGTCTTGAAGGGGCGGACCGGCAGTTCACCGCCAGGCTTGAGGATGCTGCAGGGCGCCTGGTCGAGGACGCCCTGGGCCGGGCCTTTACCGCGGAACGGCCGGAAAACATCGACGTCACCATCAAGTTCGGGCCGCCGGCAAAGGTGCTGGTGGAGGAGAGCCGGCGTGCGCAGATGCTGGTGGTTGGCAGGCACGGCGAGGGCGGACTGCTGAAATCGTCCATGGGCTCCGTCAGCAAGGCCTGCGCTGCCCACTCCAACTGCCCGGTGCTGCTGGTAGGGCAGGAGGCGGACGCTGTGTGAGGGCCGCGGAGGGCCTGAGCTCTGAACGGGCGGCGGAACTCCTGAGGCAGGCCGGCCCCAACCAGCTTCCGACGGAAAAACCGGTATCCCAGTGGCGGAAGCTCTGGGGGGAGATGACGCATTTCTTCGCACTCATGCTCTGGTGCGCCGCCGGGCTGGCCTTCATCGCGGACATGCCCCAACTGGCGGTGGCGATTATCGTCGTCGTCATAGTCAATGGGGTGTTCGCCCACATCCAGCAGGAACGCGCCCAGCACGCTGCCGCAAAGCTGCGGGGACTGCTGCCCGCCGACGTGGTGGTCCGGCGGGACGGGAAGGTGCGCAAGGTCCACGCCAGTGAACTGGTGGTGGGGGATGTGGTGCTGCTGGCTGCCGGCGACCGTGTGCCGGCAGACATGGTCCTCCTGACCGCCTCGGCCTGCGCGGTGGACGAATCGATGCTGACCGGAGAAAGCGATCCGGTACCGAAAGCCCCAGGCGGTCAGGCGTGGGGCGGCACCTTCCTGGTTAATGGCTACGGGGAGGCGACCGTTTCCGCGACTGGTGCCGGCACCAGGCTGGCAGCAATCGCCGCCCTCACCAGCGGAGCGGTTGCACCGCCCACACCGCTGTCCATGGAACTGCGGCGGATTGTCCGGGTGACCGCCGGCATGGCATTGGGCATCGCCGCTGTCTTCTTCCTGGCATCCCTGTTGGTGGGTTTCCAGTGGCGCGATTCATTCCTGTTCTCCATTGGCGTTGCCGTAGCTCTGGTGCCGGAAGGACTCCTCCCCACCGTCACACTGTCCCTGGCCATGGGCGCCCAACGCA
Organism: Pseudarthrobacter sp. 902506025; assembly: GCF_040702325.1. Classification (NCBI taxonomy): domain Bacteria; kingdom Bacillati; phylum Actinomycetota; class Actinomycetes; order Micrococcales; family Micrococcaceae; genus Pseudarthrobacter; species Pseudarthrobacter sp. 902506025. Next base: position 848,284 of record NZ_JBFBKW010000001.1, on the reverse strand, counting down.
TGGCATCGCGCAAGGGACTGGTGCGCAACCTGGAGGCCGTGGAAACCCTGGGCTCGACCACCTTCATCTGCACCGACAAGACGGGGACCCTCACGCAGAACCGGATGAACGCCGTCGAGGTCTTCACACCGGAAGGGGCCATCCAGGTGACAGGCGAGGGGTATGCCCCGGAGGCGCAAATCGAGGGCCGGGGCGTGGAGAAGGCAGCCCAGGCTGCGCTCGCCGCCCGGACCGCCTCACAGGGCCGCGCTGAACTGCACGACGGGCAATGGCGTGCCCAGGGTGACCCGATGGAAGCGGCCATGGACGTCCTTGCCCGCAGGCTGACCGGTAGGGTGTCCGCTCCTGTACCGTCGCGGAGGCTGCCATTCGACCCGGTGCGGCGCAGGGAATCGGCAATCGTGGGTCCCGACCTGTACTGCAAAGGCGCCCCCGAAACCGTCCTTCCGGTGTGCGGATCCGTGCCCGGACCGGTCAAGGAACAGGTGGAGGTGATGGCGAGACGCGGCCTGCGGGTCATCGCGGTGGCCCGGCGGCGGCTTGGGGGAACCCCTGAAACATGGCACTCCGCGTCAGCAGCGGAGCTCGAAACGGGCCTGGAACTCCTGGGCCTGATCGGGCTGCAGGACCCGCCGCGGCCGGACGTTGGGGACGTGATCCGCACCGCGCGGCAGGCAGGGCTGCGGGTAGCCATGATCACCGGCGACCATCCTGCCACCGCGGCGGCAATTGCCCGGCAGATCGGCCTGACCGGGACACCCGAATACGTTCTGGAAGGCGCAGACCTCCCGGACGACGACCAGGTGCTCGGAGCACTCCTGGACCGTGACGGAGTGGTGGTCAGCAGGGGCTCGCCCGAGCAAAAGCTTCGCGTCGCCAAGGCCCTGCAGTCCCGGGGGCACGTGGTGGCCATGACCGGCGACGGCGTCAACGACGGCCCGGCACTGCGCGAAGCCGACATCGGGGTGGCCATGGGCCTGAGCGGAACCGACGTGGCCCGCGAAGCCGCGGACCTGGTCCTCCTCGATGACCACTTCGGCACCATTGTGGCCGCCATCGAACAAGGCCGGGCAACCTACGCCAACATCCACAGGTTCCTCACCTACCACCTCACCGACAACGTGGCCGAACTGACCCCCTTCGTCATCTGGGCGCTCTCCGGCGGCCACTTCCCGCTTGCCCTGGGCGTCCTTCAAATCCTTGCCCTGGACATCGGCACCGACCTCCTGCCTGCGCTGGCCCTGGGCGCTGAGCCGCCGGGCAGACGCGTGCTGGCCCGTCCGCCTGAACGCAGGCACCTGATGGACCGGCGCTTGATCATCCGGGTCTTCTGCATCCTGGGCCCGGTGGAAGCCGCCGTGGAAATGGCAGTGTTCTCAGCTGTCCTGGCCGGTGGCGGCTGGACCCGGGGGCAGGTACCTGCGGCGCCCCTGCTGATGGCCGCGTCCGGTGCCGCCTTCACCGCCGTCGTCCTGGGACAGCTCGCCAACGCCTTCGCGTGCCGGAGCGCTACGGTGCCCCCCTGGAAGCTGGGCTGGGGCACGAACAAGCTGCTGGTGTGGGCTGTGCTGGCTGAAGCGTCCATCCTTGCGGTGTGCCTGTACGTGCCTTCCCTCGCCGCATTGCTGGGCCAGTCCCCGCCACCCCCGGAAGGCCTCCTCCTTGCACTCCTCGCAGCCCCGGCGGTCCTGCTTGCGGACTGGATCCATAAATCAGTCCGGGGGCGGCTGCGCCGCATCTAGGCGTGGCCGGCCGCCGGGACCAAAGCCTCTGACTGCCCCTGCTGCCCCGGGCAAGAATCAAGCCATGAGCGCCTCCGCAGAAACGTCCCTGGCCAACGTCAACGTGATGTGGATAGAAGACACCGGGATCGCGGACATCCCCTCGGTGGGAGGCAAGAACGCTTCCCTCGGGGAACTCAGCCGGGCACTGAAGTCCGCCGGTGTCAGGGTTCCTGAGGGGTTCGCCACCACGGCCTCCGCCTACCGCGCGTTCCTCGCCGCCAACAACCTGGAACCCCGGATCCGGAAACACATCGAGGACCAGCGGGCCGGGCGGTCGACACTTCGCCAGGCCGGGGCGGCAATCCGCGAACTGTTCCTGCAGGCCACCTTCCCGGAGGACATCGCCGGCGGCATCCAGGAACATTACCGGGCCCTGTGCCAACGCGCGGGGCAGGCTGAGGCCGCTGTTGCGGTCCGCAGCAGCGCCACCGCCGAGGATCTGCCGGACGCCAGCTTCGCCGGCCAGCAGGAAACGTTCCTGAACGTGGCAGGGGAACGCGGCGTCCTCGAGGCATGCCGGCGCTGCTACGCCTCCCTGTTCACGGACCGGGCCATCAGCTACCGCGAAATGAAGGGCTATGACCACCTGGACGTTGCCCTGTCCGTGGGGGTCCAGCGGATGGTCCGATCGGATCTCGGGGCGTCCGGGGTGATGTTCTCGATCGACACGGAATCTGGTCTTCCCGGCGTGGTGGTCATCAGCGCCGCCTGGGGGCTGGGGGAGACCGTGGTCCAGGGGACCATCAACCCGGACAAGTACCAGGTGTTCAAGCCGCTCCTGGCGGATCAGCGCTTCAGCCCGGTCATCGAGCGGGAACTGGGTGCAAAGGAACGCAAGATGGTTTACAGCCAGGGAGGGGATGCGCGGACCCGGACGGTCGAGACCACCGGGCGGGAACAGCGCTCGCTGGTGCTGGACGACCGGGAGATTGTCCTGCTGGCCCGCTGGGCGGTGGCGGTGGAGGACCACTACGGGCGTCCGATGGACATGGAATGGGCTAAGGACGGGATCACCGGCGAACTCTTCATGGTCCAGGCAAGGCCGGAAACGGTCCAGGCCCGCCGCAGCACCTCCACCTTCCGGACCTACCACCTGGACCGGCCCGGCCGGGTGCTGGTGACCGGTGCCGCGATCGGTGACTCCATTGCCAGCGGCCAGGCGTGCGTAGTCAGGGATGCGACGGACATCGAATCCTTCGTGGACGGCTCAGTCCTGGTTACCCGCATGACTGACCCGGACTGGGTGCCCGTGATGAAGCGGGCCGCGGGGATCATCACCGACCACGGCGGCCCAACCAGCCACGCCGCGATCGTCAGCCGCGAACTGGGGGTGCCCGCCGTCGTGGGGACGCGCAACGCGACCGAAGTACTTCCCGACGGCGCCCAGGTCACCTTGTCCTGCGCGGAAGGGGAGGAGGGCCACGTCTACGAGGGGCTGCTCGAATTTTCGGTGGAGGAAGTGGACATGCAGGCACTTCCCGCCACCCGCACGGCCGTGATGATCAACATCGCCAGCCCGGCTGCCGCGTTCAAATGGTGGCGTCTGCCCGCGGCCGGCGTGGGCCTGGCCCGGATGGAGTTCATCATCAACAACCTGATCCGGGTCCACCCGATGGCCCTGGTCCATCCGGAAAGGGTGGCGGACCCGGAAGAGGCGGCATTGATCCGGAAGCTCACCAGCGGCTACCAGGACCCCCAGGAGTACTTCATTGACGTCCTGGCCACCGGCATCGCCAAAATCGCCGCACCGTTCCATCCCAAGCCGGTGATTGTGCGGCTCAGCGACTTCAAGAGCAACGAGTACAGCCACCTGATCGGCGGCAGCGCGTTTGAGCGCCCGGAGGAAAACCCCATGCTGGGGTTCCGCGGGGCGTCCCGCTACTACAGCAGCCACTACCGGGAGGGGTTCGCCCTGGAGTGCAGGGCCATCAAACGGGTACGGGAACAGGCCGGGTTCAGCAACGTCATTGTCATGGTGCCCTTCTGCCGCACGGTGCGGGAAGCGGACCAGGTCATCCAGGCCATGGAAGAGCACGGTCTGGTGCGCGGCGTGGACGGGCTGCAGCTGTACATGATGTGCGAGATTCCTGCCAACGTGGTCCTGGCGGAGGAATTCGCCAAGCGCTTTGACGGCTTCTCCATCGGGTCCAACGACCTCACCCAGCTGGTGCTTGGCGTGGACCGCGACTCGGAGGAACTTGCCGGACTGTTCGATGAGCGGGATCCGGCGGTGTTGTCCATGATGGGCCAGGCGATCAGCAAGGCCCACGCCGCCGGCATCAAAATCGGCATCTGCGGGCAGGGGCCAAGCAACCATCCGGACCTGGCGGAGTTCCTGGTCAGCCAGGGGATCGATTCGGTGTCCCTTAACCCTGATACCTACGTAAAAACGTTGCCCGTCATTGCAGCGGCGGAGGCCGCCGCTGACAGGGTCCGGGCGGCTGGCCGGCCGTCGCCGTGAAAGGGCCCGGCTGAAAGTGCCTGGCTGAGGTGCCTGGCACCTCAAGGGATGGTCCCCTCAGGGAGCCAGGCACCGGCGTCGTACCCTGGCTGTCCTCAACCCCTGCTGATGGGGATCTTCGACGCCGCGGCTGCCTGTCCCTGGTCCGGCATGGGCGCCCGGACTTCAAGGACGCCGTCCTTGTAGGAGGCGGTGACGTCACCCTGCTGGACGCCGCCGGGAAGGGGAATCCGCCGGACGAAGGACCCGTACCGGAACTCGGACCGGTAGCTGTCCTTGTCCTTTTGCTCCTTCTTCTCCTGCCGCTCCGCCTTGATGGACAGCACGCCGTCGGAAACCGTCACGTCGACGTCCTTTTCCGGATCGATGCCGGGCAGTTCGGCGCGCACCACGAGTGTGTTGCCGTCCACCATCTCCTCAACCCGGATGGCCGAGGAACCCACGTCGCCTTCGAAAAGCCTTTCGATGACATCCATCGGGGAACGGCGGCTTTCGAACCATTTCATCAGGTCAGTCATTGTTGCCTCCTGCTCATCTGGATACCGGACCATCGCGGTGCCCGGCATTTCCACCATCCGCTTCCCGGGATGCCGGTTCCAGAGTCAAAGGTCCCAGCCCCGGCCCATCGGCGGCGGCGGGCCGGCGGCGGGTCAGACGGCCGATGATTTCGATGGCCGCGCACCCTGCCGCGGCCACTGCAACCGCGGGCACCAGCAGCCCGGCTGGCGGCCAGTCCACGCGGAAGAACTCCTGCGTCAACGGCACGGTGAACAGCAGGACCAGGCCCGCGTACATCCCGGCGAGGATCAGGACCTTGGTCAGGTTGAGGGGACGGGATGCCATCACCAGGATCCACGCCGCCGCCAGGCCCAGGGTCACGGTGGCCGCCGATTGCGCGGCTTCCTGGCTGTGGCCGCTCCAGATCTGGGCATAGCCGCTGACCGCGAGGACGCACAGGGCTCCGCAGATTCCTGCCGGTACGGCGAAGGCAAGCGAGCGCCGGAGGAATCCCGGTGCGTAACGCTGGCCGCCGGGCTGCAGGGCCAGGAAGAACGAAGGCAGGCCAATGGTCAGTCCGTCCAGCGCGGACAGTTGCCGGGGAAGGAACGGAAAGGCCAGCAACAGGATGCCGGTCACTATGGAGATGACCGTGGCGTAGACGGTCTTGCTCAGGAAGACCAGGGAGACACGCTCAATGTTGCTGATGGCCCGGCGCCCCTCATCCACCACCGCCGGCAGCCTTTCGAACCGCCCGTCCAGGAGCACAAGCCGGGCCACGGCTTTGGTCGCCGGCGAGGCCGAGTCCATGGCGATGCCCAGGTCCGCCTCCTTGAGGGCCAGGACGTCGTTCACCCCGTCCCCAGTCATTGCCACCGTGTGCCCCCGCCGTTTCAGGGCCTGAATCAGGTCCCGCTTCTGGGACGGCGTCACGCTTCCAAAGAGGTCGCAGGCTTCCACCGCCTCCTCCAGCTGGAGCCGGTCCCGGGGCAGTGTGCGGGCGTCATAGGCAGCACCGGAGCCAAAACCCACCGCACCTGCCAGGGCCGCCACTGTCCGGGGATCATCACCGGAGATGATCTTGACGGAAACCCCCTGGCGCCGGAAATAGTCGAGCGTCGCGGCGGCATCACGGCGGATGCTCTCGCGGAAGGTCAGGATCATGACGGGCACCAGGTCCGTGGGCAGGCCACTGTCCGCGGCGCCGGACGGCAAAGGCGCCGGGAGGTGGGCCAGGGCCAAAGTCCGGAGGCCGGTGGAGGCGAGGGCGGCGGCCTTGCCATGGGCCCGGGCGCTTCCGGCAGAACCGAGGACCGCATCCGGTGCTCCCAGGATCCAGGTGCCGGACGCGGCTGACTCCGGCCCGAACGTTGCCGAACTCCACTTCCGGGCTGACGAAAACGGAACGGAATCCTGCTCCTGCAGCGGTCGCTGGACGGGAAAGGATGCGCCGATGGCAGCGGCGGTGCTGCTGGCGTCCGCATTGGCGCCGAACCATTCCAGTGCGGCCCGCCAGCCGGCCGCCCGGGCCGTCCCGGCATCGTGGATGGCGTCGAACACGATTGAACCGGAGGACAACGTGCCTGTCTTATCGAGGCAGAGGACGTCCACCCTGGCCAGGACCTCCACCGCGGCAAGTTCCTGGATGAGGACTTTTTGGCGGGCCAGGCGCAGGCCGCCCACGGCAAACGCCACGCTGGTCATCAGGAGCAGGCCCAGGGGAATCATGGCCATGATGCCTGCGATCGCCCCCACGGCGGCCGGTATCCACCGCCCCGACCCGAGAGCGCCAGCCCATCCGCCCTGGTCCTGCATCTGCGCATTGGTGAGGAGCAGGGCCGTGGGCAGGAGCAACCAGGTGATGACGGTAAAGACTTTTTCCAGGCCCCTGCGGATCTCAGACGTGACCAGGGAAAACCGTCGTGCTTCGGCGGCCAGCCGGTAGGCGAACGTGTCCGGCCCTACCCGCAGCACCGTGGCCCGGCCGTTGCCTGCCAGGATCAGCGACCCGGACAGCAGCACCGCGCCGCCGGTTTTGGGGACGGGCTCCGACTCGCCGGTCAGCAGGGACTCGTCCACCTCAAGCGGGCTGTCGCCCAGAAGCAACAGGTCCGCCGTGACCTGGTCTCCGGCGTTGAGGACAACGAGGTCGTCCGGCACAAGATCTTCCGAGGAAATGCTTTCCCTGGTCCCGTTCCTGACCACCGTGCTCCGGGCAGCCTGCAGAATGGCCAGCTGGTCCAGCGACCGCTTGGCCCGGTACTCCTGGACGATGCCGATCAGCGAATTGCTGATGGCTGACAGGCCGAAGAGCGCATCACGCCACTGGCCAAGGAACAGGAGCAGGATGAAGCACCCGCCCACCACGCCGTTGAAGAGGGTGAACACGTTGGCCTGGACGATTTCACGGACGCTCCTGCTGGTTGCCGTGGGCACGCTGTTGATGCGGCCGGAAGCGGTCCGTTCGCGTACTTCGGCCGTGGAGAGCCCGTCCCGGGCATGGCGCAGGTCCATTCCCGGGACCGGCGTCCCGTTTTCCCCGGCTGGTGGCATGGTGCGGCAGGCAGCAGGCCCGGTCAGCCGTTGTGCTTGTGCATGCGGGTGATCACGGTGGGGCACGGCGGCTGGGTCAGCACCGCGTGCGCCGTGGAACCCAGCACGAGTCTTTCGAAGCCGCCCTTTCCGCGGCTGCCCAGGACCAGCAGCCGGGCGCCTGCGGCAGCCCGGAGCAGGGCGTCCGCCGGCTCCAGCACGGTTTCCATCACGGTGTGCACCACCAGGTCCGGATAGTCCTGCCGGAGTCCCGCCTCGGTTTCGGAGAGCACGATCTGCTCTTCCTCGACCACATGGGTGGCAAAGCTGCTCTGCGGGAGCCCGGCCGCGATCCACCGGTTGGGGCCGGTGAAAGCGTAGAGCACCGTCAGTTCCTCACCGAGCGCATCAGCTTCGGCGGCCGCGAACGCCACTGCCTGCGTTGACTCCCGCGACCCATCCACGCCAACCAGGATGCCGCGGCCCTCCGCCTGGCCCTCACCGATGACAGCAACGGGGCACTCAGCCGTGGCAGCCGCCTGCAGCGCGCGGTCCGTCAGCGCACCGCGGTTGTGCCCGCTGGTGCCCAGGACAAGCATGGAGGCGTTCTTGGAATAGTCACCCAGTGCCGCCCCCACTCCTCCTTCGAGGAGCTGGAGCGAAATCTGCAGGCCGGGTTCGGCGGCGACGGCTTTTTCGCCGGCCTCCTTCAGGAGGCCCAGGCCTGATTCACGCAGGACTTCGAGGTAGGGAAGCACTTCCGCCGCCATCCACCGGTCGTCCACAACGTTCACGACGGCGAGGGGACACTTGAGCCGGTTGGCCCGGGCTGCTGCCCACAACAGGGCGGCATTGGACGCCGCAGTGTCTGAGATGCCGACGGCGATTGGCTTGGCAGGTGCCATGGGAAACCATCCTTTGGGGGTTCTGGTGAGGGGTGTCAGGTCGGGCTGGGTGGCTAGTCTGCGGTGGGCTCCCGCGGCGGCCACCAATGGGTGGGAGCGGCGATCACGAACCTCCGGCCGGTGATCTTCTCCGGCGTGATCCGGATCAGGATATTTTTTTGACCCGGCTGCCAGGGGGACAGGCCGGCCTCCATGGCATCCCTGGTTTCCTCTTCATCGGACACCACCATGGCATGGCCCTTCAGGACGACGCTCCAGGCGATGGTGCCGTACTGGTTCATTCCGTCCGCCTCGACGGCGACCGCTTTCCGGTCCGTCAGGGAAGCAAGCTTTGTTCCTTCGCCGGTACGCATGAGCAACGTGCCGTTGGTGGGGACAAAATTCACCGGGTAGTTCTCCACGGTGCCGCCGTCGGTGAAGGCAATCCTGCAAAGGGACGTTGACCTGAGGTATCGCCAGCAATCGTGGACGCCGAGTTCCTTGATTTCCGGTTCTGCCGCTGCGCTGTTCATGGCCGTAGCCTAGGGCGGCCGGCTTGCCAAGGATAGGGAAGAAGGTCCCGCACCCCGCATGCCCCCCATTACCAAGCTCACTGAGGGTATTTTCCCCCCGGCTCTCCTAGAATGGGAGGCGAAGCGTCTTCATGCCCAGGTGAAGGCGGCACTGGGGGCGGAGGCCGGCACTTCCGTTTCGTGCACTTAGACCGCGCCAAGGACCCGCAGCGCCGCAGGTTCCTGCCGCAGGAGGTGGGACGTGAGCACTGAGCGGCCTTGGCACTCTCCGATGAGGGATCCGGTGGAAGACCTGCAGCGGGACTTCACCGTCCGGGGAGATGGCCTGCCGGACAACCAGGAGCGGATTAACGGCCTGTTGGCCGCGGTGGTGGCCCTCGCCGAGGACCTCAGCCTGGAAACCGTCCTGGACCGCCTGGTGCGGTCCGCCTGCGCCCTGGTGGGCGCCAAGTATGGAGCCTTGGGTGTCATCGGCGAGGACCGCCGGTTGAGCCACTTCATCACTGTGGGCATCGACGAACAAGACATCCGTTCCATCGGCGAACTGCCCACGGGCAATGGCGTCCTGGGCCTGCTCATCCGTGACCCAAAGCCGTTGCGCCTGCACGACCTCGGCCGGCATCCCATCACTTCAGGCTTTCCCCCGAACCACCCGCCCATGCGGACCTTCCTGGGCGTCCCCGTCCGCGTCCGGGATGAAGTGTTCGGAAACCTCTACCTGACCGAGAAACAGGGCGGGGAGGACTTCACCGTGGAGGATGAGGACCTTGCCGTTGCCCTGGCGGCCGCGGCCGGCGTGGCAATCCAGAACGCCCGCCTCTTTGAAAACAGCAGCCGCCGGCAGAAATGGCTGGAGGCAGGCATGGAGCTGAGCAGCCGCCTGATCATGACCCCGCAACCGGGGGACGCGGGCAGCCTGGACGCCGTTGCCGAGACCGCCTTGAAGGTGTCCGATTCGGCGCTTGCGGTGATTGCCGTGCCGGCGGGCGATGGTGCGCTGCGGTGCAGGGCCTGCCTTGGCGTGCAGGGCCTCCAGACAGGCCAGGAACTGATAGCCTCCGAGGCGGTCTCCGGCGTGATCCAGAACGGCGGGTCGTTCGTGGCACAGGACCCGCGGCAGGTTTTCGAAGACAAGATGGCAGAGAAGCTCGGCTCCGTCCTTGTGTTTTCGCTGGGGCACAGCGCCGGCGACAACGGGGTCCTCCTGTTGGCCCGCGCACAAGGAGCGCCCGCATTCAACCAGGCTGAGGCGGAGTCCAGTGCCATCTTCGGGAGCCGGATTGGGCTGGCGCTGGACCTGGCGCGGGTGAATGCCCTGCGTGAACAAAACCTCCTGTTCACCGACCGGGAGCGGATCGCCCGGGACCTCCATGACCTGGTGATCCAACGCTTGTTTGCTGCCGGACTCAGCATCCAGACCCTGCGCCGCTACACCCTGGACCCGGTGGCGCACGAACGGATTGCCGCCGTGACCACCGAACTCGATGACACCATCCGAAAGCTCAGGGACACCATCTACTCGCTCAGGACCGCGGATGAGGAACGCGAACCCCTGACGGGCCGTATCCTGCGCGTGGTCCGGGAAAGCTCACGCAGTTACGCCGTCACTCCCAAGGTCTCCCTGGACGGACCGGTCGATTCGATCGGGGAAGACGTGGCTGTCCATTTGTTGTCGGTGGCGTCAGAGGGCCTCAGTAACGCTTTGCGGCATTCCGGCGGAGACGAAATCCAGGTCTCGGTCGCCGTTGGCCAGGACCAGGTGGAGCTCCTCATCAGTGACAACGGCCACGGCTTCACCGAACCTGTCCAGGTAAGCGGCCTTGCAAACATGCGCAACCGCGCCGGGCAACTGAAGGGCAGCTGCGTCATCGAGAGTGTCCCCGGCGGGGGCACCTGCGTGAAATGGTCCGTGCCGCTGGCGTAAGTCCCGGCCAGGGTGCGGTTCAGGCAGAGTCCGTGGAGCTCTTGGTAACGTACACGGCGGCTTGTGTCCGGCGCTCGAAACCCAGTTTGGCCAGGATGGACGACACGTAATTCTTGACGGTCTTCTCGGCCAGGAACAGGTCATCGCCGATCTGGCGGTTGGTCAACCCCTGGCCGATCAGGGCCAGCACCTTTTTCTCCTGCGCGCTCAGGCCGTCCAACCGGGGGTCGGTGGGCACCGTGGACAGCCCCGCAATGATCTGCTGTTCGACTCCCGGATCAAAAAGGGACTCGCCCGCAGCGGCCCGGCGGATACCCGCCAGGAGGTCATCACTCCTGATTTGCTTCAGGATGTACCCTGACGCGCCGGCCAGGACCGCCCCACGGAGGGCCTGTTCGTCGTCGTAGCTGGTGAGGATCAGGCAGCGCAGCCGGGGATCGAGTGAACGCACATCCCGGCAGACCTCGATCCCGGTGCCGTCCGGAAGCCGGCCGTCCAGTATGGCGATGTCAGGGTGCAGGGCGGGGATGCGCCGCGTGGCCTCGGCCGCGGATCCGCTCTCGCCGACCACAAGGAACCCTTCGCCTTCCAGCAGGTCCTTCAGCCCCTGCCGGACAAGTTCGTGGTCATCAAGGATGAACACGCGGACCTGCCCGGAAGATCCTGCCGCTTCATCAGCCCCAGTTTCATGCATCTGCACCGAACGCTCCCAAAATCTTCACCACCCCGTCCCGCCTGCGCGGGCCAGGCCCCGGAAGGGCCTGGGTCCCATTGTTCCCTGCCGGGCGTTGTGCCGGAAGGGACCAAAGTCCGCCGGGCACCCCATGTCGCTGCCGGTGCTGCGCATGGCACCATGGCACTGGTGCACCCGTGATGACCTTTGGCCCTGTTCGAGGCAGCGGTTCAGGGACACGCTGGGGTGGGACGGCGACAGGAGGCAACGTGGCAACAGCAGGGAACGGGGCAGCGGTGCCTGCTTCCGATCGGCGCCCCGATCGGCGCCCCAGGATCATTGTGGGGGTGGACGGTTCCGAGGCATCCGTCGCCGCGCTCCGGGTGGCCAGGGCAATGGCGGAACCCATGTCCGCGACTGTGGAGGCCTGGGCCTGCTGGGACGTTCCAGCCGGTTACGGCGTGTATTTGGCCGTAGGGATCGAGGGGTTCAAGTATGCCGCCCACCAGGTGCTGGAGCAGGCGCTGGCGGACGCTTTCGGGGAAATTCCGGCGTTTGTGCATCCACGCCTGGTGCGCGGCAAGCCCGGCCCCGCGCTGATCGACGCGAGCCGCAACGCGTCGCTGCTGATTGTCGGCAGGAGGGGGCATGGGAACTTCGTGCCAGGGTCCGTCAGTTCTGCCTGCGTGAGCCACGCGCACTGCCCTGTGCTGGTGGTACACGCCCCGGAGGCTGGAGCCGGCGACAATGCTGCCCAGGCCCAGTCTGCTGTGCTGCCCTGAGCTGCCCTGACGCCGCGGTGACCTGACGCCCACGGGCCCTGGCTCCGGGACCCGGCCCGCCGCCGTCGTCCGTGTGCCCGGTTGTCCTAGTGTCCGTGGTGGCCCTGCCCGTGGTGGTGGGCCGCACCTTCCCCCACCAGTTCGTGAAGTCCTTCGACCGCCTGGGCGAGTGACAGGCCAGGGGATGCGACGACGAAGGGCATCAGGAGCCGGTTCTCCTTGTCCAGGTGGAGGGCGAAGATCCGCTGGATGGCGCCGGCTGCCACCGCTGCAGCAACGCCATCGGCCGTCCTGAGTTCATCGACCAGGCCCACGATGACCTGATGCTCGGCCAGCATGCCGTCCACCAGCAGCCGGGCCTCCGGCATGCCGTGCGGCCCACTGTAGAGGGGTCCTTCTTCTGCCAGCGCGTGCGGCACCAGCTCCTTGTCGCACCAGTCCAGCAGGGCGGCCTGCGTTTCCTGCCCGGCGCCGGGATCGCCCGCCTCCACGGCCTCCGTGAGCAGGCCCACCAGACCGTTCAGGTGCCACAGCATGTCGGCGTGGTGCGCCTCGACTGCCTGCAGCGCCTGGGCCTCGGCGGAGGCATCCTTTCCGTTCACCGCGTTCATTCGCTGTTGCCTTCCAGTTGGGTGACATGCCGGTTCGTGGTGCGCAGGGACCAGCGGAGGTCCTTGATTGCCCAATAGGCAGCCCCGTTCATCACCGCAAAACCTGCGATGCCCAGCAAGGGGACCCGGACCACCAGCCCAAGAAGCAGGAGGCAGGCGCCCACTGCGACAAGGACGAGCCCCCGCCGGAAGCGGGTACGGAGTGTCAGCGCAAAGGCATCCTTGTTGAGCAGGGCTGCCAGCTTGGGGTCTTCCGCTTCCAGGCCGTGGCTGATCAGGTCGAGTTCGCGTTTTTCGAATTCAGAGAGCATCGCTGCACCCCACTGTCCATTGCCTGCGGGAGCCGCGGACTCAGGTACCCGGGTGGCCGCGCAGGACGGCCAGCCTGTTCTGGTACTCGGCAGCGTCGATCTCCCCGCGGGCGAAGCGCTCAGCCAGGACGTCTTCTGCCACCCGAGGGGGTTGAGGGTGGGCACCGTACGGGGAGGGTGCCCGCAGGGAACGGGCCAGCAGGACAATGCCGGTGATGATTGCTCCCCAGACCACCACCATGCTGATGCTCATCAGGACATAGCCCCACAGGCCCATGCCGTCGTTCCAGCCGTACACTTCCGCGACCTCCGGTCCACTGAAAGGCGGACGCCAGCCGTCTGCTTTCCGTTCCAGTATTGGGCTCCCGCAGGGGTCCGGGGGAGAGTCATTGGTCCTGTTTCGGCCCGCGGCTGCAGGGCTTTCCGGTGGGACCGGGTCCTAGAAGCCGCGGCGCCGGAGCCGCTTGTCCACGGCGACGGCCAGGGACGCGAGCAGGGCCAGCCCAAGGATCCGCAACCAGGCGTCGGCTCCGATGGGGGCCGTGTGGAAGAGCCCGTTCATTAGCGGTGTGTAGGTGAGGGCCAGTTGGCCGCCTGCCTGGACCAGGACGCCGACGAGGAGCCACCGGTTGCGGAATGGATGGATCCGCCAGGCCGGCCGGGTCAGGGACCGGCAACTGAAAAGGTAGAAAACTTCCACGGCCACGAACAGGTTCACGGCCGACGTGCGGGCCTGGGCAACAGAGGCGCCGGTGGCCACCTCGTGTTCAAAGAGCCACCACGTGCCGGCCACCAGGAGGGCTGAAACGAGCAGGACCCGCACTGTGAGCGCCCACGTCAGCAGGGGGCGGTCCGGTGGGCGCGGCGGGCGGGACATCAGTCCCGGTTCCTTCGGCTCGAAGGCGAGCATCAGGCCAAGGGCGACGGCGGTGGTCATGTTGATCCAGAGGATCTGGGTGGGCAGGATGGGCAGCGTCGCCCCCAGCAGGATGGCCACGAGGATCACCAGGCCTTCGGCCATGTTGGTGGGGAGGGTCCAGACGATGAATTTGGTCAGGTTGTCAAAGACGTTACGGCCTTCTTCGACAGCCGCCTCGATGGTGGCAAAGTCATCGTCCGTCAGGACAATGTCCGATGCTTCCTTGGCCACTTCCGTTCCGCTGCGCCCCATGGAGATGCCCACGTTTGCCTGGCGAAGGGCGGGTGCATCGTTGACGCCGTCCCCGGTCATGGCGGCCACGTGTCCGCGGGACTGCAGGGCACCGATGAGCCGAAGCTTCTGTTCCGGTGAAACCCGGGCGAACACCGTGGCCCGCTCTACGGCCTCCGGCAGCCGGTCCGCCGGGATGGCATCGAGGTCCGCCCCGGTCAGGGCTGTCCCCGCGGCGCTGTCAGCAGCCAGCCCCACGGCCGCTGCCACCGTGACGGCGGTGCGCACGTGGTCCCCGGTGATCATCTTCACGCCCACGCCTGCGCGCTGGCACGCCTTCACCGAGGCTGCGGCTGCTTCCCGCGGTGGGTCGTGCATCGCGTGAAGCCCGGTCAGGGTCATCCGGCCCCGCAACTCCGTGGCGGAGAGGGGGCCCGAACCGGCGGGAAGGCTCATCATGGCCGTGGCAAGGACCCGGAGCCCGTCGTCCGCGAGCGCGTGGGCTGCACCGAGCACGGCGTGCCTGCGAACGGGCCTGTCGGCGCCCTGGCCGTCCATTTCGTGGGCGCAGAGCTCCAGGACACGTTCCACGGCGCCTTTCACGAACACTGTGCCGCCGTCCTCCGGGAGCGTGGATGCGTGGAGCGTGGCCATGAACTGCCGCTCGGACGTGAAGGGCAGCTCTGCCTGCCGCGGGTTGGCAGCCAGGAAGTCCTGCACCTTGATGCCGGCCTTTCCTGCCGCCACAAGCATCGCGGCCTCCGTGGGATCACCGCGCACCTGCCAGCCGGCCCCCTCCCTGCGGATGCTGGCGTCATTGCAGGCTGCTCCGCCCAACAGCGACCACTGCAGCGCATCATCCTTGGGCAGCGCAGCATCCCCGGGCTGCGCGGCACCGCCGGGACGTGTCACACCGGCGGCCAGGTTCCGGCCGTCCGGGTGCTGTGGGGCGGGGTGCTGTCCGGCCGACGGGGTGATGTGTCCTTCCGGCCCGTAGCCGGAGCCTGTCACGTCGTACCACCCGGAGGGCGTCCACAGCGCACGGATTGTCATCTGGTTCTCGGTGAAGGTTCCCGTCTTGTCCGAGCAAATCACCGTGGTGCTGCCCAGCGTTTCCACCACGGGCAGCCGGCGCACCACGGCACGGCGCCGGGCCATGCGCCGCACGCCGATGGCAAGCGTGACCGTCACTGCGGCGGGAAGTCCCTCGGGGATGGCCCCCACGGCCAGGGCGACGGCGGCCGTGAACATCTGTCCCGGCCGTTCGCCATGTGCCAGTCCGGCGAGGAACGCCACGGCGGCGAGGGCCAGGATGGCGACGGTGAGGGTGGTGCTGAAACGTGCCAGTTTCAAGGTCAGCGGCGTGGCCACGGGCCGGACGGCACCCATGAGTCGGTGGATTTCGCCGAGTTCGGTTTCGCCGCCGATGGCCACCACGATTCCCGCACCGGTTCCCGCGGTCACCAGAGTGCCGCTGTACAGCATGTTCCGCCGGTCCGCCACGGGCGTGACCTGAGGCAGCACCACCTCGTCCTTGGCTACGGGATCGGATTCGCCCGTCAGTGCGGATTCGTCCACCCGCAGGGCGGACAGGCGTACCAGGCGGAGGTCGGCCGGTACCTTGTCGCCGGCTTCCAGCAGGACGAGGTCGCCGGGGACCAGGTCCTCGGACGGGACATGCTTCCGTTCGCCGCCGCGCATCACGGCCGCAT
The DNA here is from genome assembly GCF_040702325.1 of Pseudarthrobacter sp. 902506025. Taxonomy (NCBI): domain Bacteria; kingdom Bacillati; phylum Actinomycetota; class Actinomycetes; order Micrococcales; family Micrococcaceae; genus Pseudarthrobacter; species Pseudarthrobacter sp. 902506025. Next base: position 832,429 of record NZ_JBFBKW010000001.1, on the reverse strand, counting down.
GCGTGCGGACCAGTGAATGGAGGGCATCCAGGGCCGCCTCTGCCCGGACCTCCTGGACGAAGCCGATCAGCGTGTTGACCAGGACCACTGCAAGGATAACGGCGGAATCAAGGAATTCGCCCAGGAAGACGGTGACCACGGCAGCGGCCAACAGCACATAGACCAGCGGATTGTTGAATTGGCGTCCGAGTTTGCGCGCGATGCCTGCGCGCTGTGACCGCGGCAGCTCGTTGACGCCGAACTGGGCACGCCGGCGCGCCACCTCTTCCTGGTCAAGGCCCCTGGCGGCATCCGTCTCAAGCAGCAACACCACCTCGTGGACGGGCAATCCGTGGTGGGCCGTATCCCCGGCGTCTCCGGGTCCGGTGCCACTGCCGGACGGGTCCGGCTGCCGGGCCGTCACGTGGCTGTTCCGGGAGGGCCTGTGCTTCGCCACGGGTGCCGCCGCCCTGATCAGTGTCCCAGCACGGCGTCGAGGGTGGCGAAACCGTACCCCGCGGCCGTGATGCGGTCGATGACCTGGGGGAGGGCGTCGGCGTCCAGCGTCGTCCCGTCGTCGGGGTTGGACCCGATGTGCATGAGGACGATTTCGCCGGGCTGCAGCCCTGCCAGGACGCGGTCGGCCACCGTTTGGATGCTGGCGCCGCCGCTGGTGCCTTTCCAGCCGAGGGTGTCCACGGTCCACCTCACGGACACGTACCCCAGGGTGTTGACCGCCGCGATGGTGCGGGTGTCGCGTTCGCCGTAGGGGAACCGGAACAGCGGCCTGGGGTCGGCCCCGGCAGCCAGGATGGCCTCCTCGGCGCCGCGCACCTGCTGCGCGATCAGGTCATCTCCCAGGCTGGTGAACCCCGGATGGGTCATCGAATGGTTTGCCACACGGTGCCCGGCGGCCACGATCTGCGCCTCGGCCCGCGGGTTGTTCGCCGCCCAGTTGCCGGTCAGGAAGAAAGTCCCGGCAACGCCCCGGGCTGCAAGGGCCGACAGGATTTTTGGCAGCCCTGCCGCGTTGGCTCCTGCATCGAAGGTCAGGGCCACGACACGGCCTGCCCCTGGAATGACGGTCAGGTCCTGGCCGCGGAGGGATTCCGGAAACGGCGCCGGCCGGGCCGGTTCCGGAGGCTGGGCCGGCGCTTCAGGCGGCTCCGGTTCGGGAACCGGTGGCACTGGCACCGGCGGAACGGTCACAGGTGGCTCGACCGGAGCCTGGCCTGCTTCGGGGGTATCGGTTTCCTGCGGCTCCTCTGCCGGCGGGGAACTGCCCGGGGCCGGCGGACTTGTTGGTCCCGGCAGCGGCGATGGGAGCGCCGGTGATGGGGACGGGGAGGCCGACGGCGGCCCGGACGTGGGTGCCGGAAGGAACAGGGCCAGGATGATGGCGAGGACCGCCAGGGCGGCGGCGAGCGCTATGGCGGGCGCCCGTCGTCGTGCGTCACTGGCCGGCACCACCATCACCTGCCTTGGAAGTCAGCCGTGCCTGCCGCCGATGTTCCGTTCAGGAACCCTTGGAACCGTCGGCTTCGGTCTCCGCCGTGTGGACCACAAGGACGGGGCAATGGGCGTGCGCAACGATGGCGGAGCTGACCGAGCCAAGGAGCAGGCCGCCGAACCCGCCGTGTCCCCGGCGCCCCACCACGATCATGTCGGCGTCCCGGCTGGCATCGATCAGCGCTTCCCGGGGATGGCTGCGCACAAGGGTCGAGCTGACGTTGGCCGGTGTCTCGTCTCCGAAGGCCTGCGCCACAGCATCGTCCAGGACCTTCCGGGCCCCCTCCTCGAAGCCCTCGACGCCCATCATCACGTAACCGCTGTACATTTGCGGGTACTCCCAGCAGGCAATGGCCTGGACCTTGGCGCCAAGGGGAGTGGCCATCCGCTGGGCCTGCCGAAGCGCCTCCACGGACGCCTCCGACCCATCGACGCCTACAACGATCCTGGCTATTGGTGCCCCGGCAATGCTCATGTTTGCTCCCTCGTCGGACCCGCGGTGTCAGGCCCATCATGCCTGCAGGCGCGCGGCGGGGCTAGGGCCGAAGGTCATGGCGCACCCGCAGGCGGCACGCCCCCGGTGGGAACCACATCTCCGGGCCCCTCCGGTTCGGTGGCGCCCTGGTCCAGCCGGAACGGCGGATATTCGTCACGCATCAGCGCGGTGTACACCAGGACACGGTAAATCCAGCGGTTGATGCCCAGGATGAAGTCGAACAGCGGCCGCTGGTAGCGGCCGGTGAACAGCAGGATCACTGCCGCTATCAGCACCAGCAGCCCCAGCAGGGACGGCCCGGAGACCCGTTCGTAGGTGGCCCCAAGGACGTTGTCCTCCGACTGCCACCGCCAGACGCTTTCCGTGCTCCCTGCGAAAGCGGCCACCAGGAGCAGATGCGGGATGGACAGGAGCCACCATTTCACCAGGACCAGTCCGCGCGAGAGCCGCTGCGGGTACTCCACGTCAAAATCGGCCGGGTAATTGGCGCGCTTGAGCGTAAACGGCGGGTACAGGTCGGTGCCCACGGCGGCGTAGGCGTAGAAGGCCACGCGCCAGTTCCACCGCAGGACGCCCACGTTGAAGTCGAACAGTGCCCGCGGATAACGGCCGGTAAAGAGGATGGCGAACCCCGCCACGATGGTGGTGACGGCGAACGCGAACCAGAGGAAGAAGAGGAGGATGACATGCGGTATGGCCAGGAACCATTTGACCAGCCACATCCAGCGTGAAAGCCCGGGATCGAGCTCACCAAAGAGCCGCGCGGGGTAGCCGGGGCGGGCGGCAGCTGCCGGGCTGTACTGCTGGGGCGGTGGTGGCGGGACGGTTCCCGGCGTTACGGCCGCTCCCGGCTGGGTCCATGATGCCGGCGTTGTAGAAGGGTAGGGCGGTCCGGCCGCGGCCGGACCATTCATTGACGGTTCCCGATAAACCGGCCCACCCATGCCCGGACCACCCATGTCCGGACCACCCATGGGGCGCCCGCCGTCAGGGCGTGCGGCGTGCCGGCCCAGACCCGCGGCCCCGAAGATGATGAGGGGAACGCCGATCAGCAGGGCGATGATCCCGCCCACCAGCAGGCCCGTGGCTGCCGGCCGGATCAGGTCCGAGCGGAAGCCGGCCTGCGCTTGGACATCAACCCCGGGGGAGGCGTCGGCGTTCATCACCACCACTTCCCACGCGCCCGGCGTGATGTTCCAGGTGAGCTCCTGCTGTCCCGTTCCCGACGCGGAGGCGGTCCAGATGCGCTGGTCCGCGGGCGGTGATGCCGGGTTGCCGCCCGGTACATCGCGGTATTCGGCGCGGAACGGCCGCTGGCGGATGTTCAGCAGCTCCGAGTGGTGCACGCCTGAGAGGTACTGTTCGACGTCGGCCTGCCGGCCGATGCCAATGAACACCGGTTTGTCCGGGGTCACTGATTCAACGCGCAGCCGCAGGGTTCCGACGTCGAAGGGCAGCCTGCCGGGAACGTCGTCTCCAATGGCGTCTGCCCGCGGCGAGGTCAGGGCGAATGAACTCACGGAGAAACGCGATGAGCCGGACGTCAGGTATCCGTCCCCCTGGATGGTTCCCACCGCCGACGCCACGGCCCCGCCCGCCAGCGCGGCAAGGCCCGGAAGCGTTATCAGGATCCCGAGGATCAGCATGATGATGGCTGCGGGCTTCTTCATGGGGTGAACCTTCCGCGTTAGGTATGCGGGCAGGGCGGTGGGAGGATCAGCGGGCGGTGCTGCCTAGATGGCATTCGTTACTGCCTGGGTCCGGGTGATGATGGTGGGGCAGGGCAGGTGCTTCAGGACCCCGTGGGCGGTGGAGCCGAGCAGGAGGCGTTTAAAGGCGCCCCGGCCGCGGCTGCCCACCACCAGGAGCCGGGCTCCTGCTGCGGCTTCGACGAGGGCGTCCACGGGGCCTTTGTCGGTTTCCAGCCGCTGGTGCACGGTGAGGTCGGGGTAGTCTTCCTTCAGCCCGGCGACGGTTTCGGAGAGGACAACCCGGTCCTCGTCCACGATGAGGTCCGCGAGGGCACCCGGCGTCAGACCGGCATCGATGATGGGATCGGGCACGCTGACGGCGTACACGACCGTGAGCTCGTCTCCCTCGCGGTCTGCTTCAGCGGCTGCGAAGGCAACGGCCTGGGTGGCCTCCGGTGACCCGTCAACGCCCACCACCACTCCCGACCTGCCCTCAAGGTCCTGGGTTCCGACGACGGCGACGGGGACCTTGGCAGCGGTGGCCACCTGGAGGGCGCGGTCGGCAAGGGCGCCGCCGAGGTGGCCGCTGCCGGACCCAATGACCATCATCGAAGTTTTCTTGGAGTACTTGGCCAGGGAGCCGCCCACGCTTCCGGTGAGCAGTTCCGTGGCGGGCGTGATGGGAACCGCTCCTTCCAGGCGCCTGGCGGCGGTCTTGAGGAGTTCCTCGCCCGCCTGCTGGAGGGTTCCGAACCACGGATAGGGTTCGGCAACCCAGCGGTCGTCCACCACATGGAGGACCACCAGTGGCAGGCCCGCCCGGTGGGCCCGGCGGGCTGCCCACAGGACCGCGGCCTGGCTTTGGGCTGAGTCGTTGGTGCCCGCAGCTATGGGTTTTTGCGATGTCATGGCCGCTCTTCCTGCTCGTCGTGAACTGGGGTTTCCTGCCTTTCAAGACTGGCCCCGGCCTTGGCGGCACTCTAGGGCCAAAAGTCACGGAAGCGCTGCTCAGGCGCTTCTACGCTCCCGGTTCTGCCGGAGCGACGGGCTCCGGGCCCGGAGTGTCCTTTTCCGCGAGGGTCTTGAAGATGGTCCAGCCGACGGCGGTGAGCGGCACTGCCAGCAGGGCCCCGATGACGCCGGCCAGGGTGGCCCCGGCGGCCAGGGCGAGGATGATCACCAGCCCGTGGATCCGCAGGACCCGGCCCATGAAGAGGGGCTGGAGGATGTGGTGCTCGAACTGGTTGGCGGCCACCAGGATCACCAGGACAATGAGGGCGGTTACCGGCCCGTTTTCCACCAGGGCCACCAGCACCGCGAGGCTGCCGGCGGCGGTTGCTCCGATGATCGGAATGAAACCACCCAGGAAGACCACGGCGGCCAGCGGCACTGCCAGGGGGACCCGCAGGACCAGGAGTCCGATCAGGACCATCACGGCGTCAATGGCAGCGATGATGAGCGTCCCGCGGACGTAACCGCCCAGCACCACGATGCTTCGCCCGGCCGCCAGATGTGCCTTGCCCTGGCGGGTTGCCGGGAGAAACCCGATCAGGAAGGACCGGATCTTCTCGCCGTCTTTGAGGAAGAAGAACAGGATGACTGCTGTCAGCACCGAGCCGGCCGCAATCTCACCAGCCGTTCTCAGCCCTGTCAACGCGTCGGCCCCCAGGCTCCCGCCGGCAAGGAACTTCTGGAACTCCTCCCGCGCGGCATTGATCTGGTCGTTCGTCAGCGCCACGGGGCCGGTGGTAACGAACTGCTGAAGCTGGCCTATACCGGCTTCTGCCCGGGCTGCCAGGACGGAGGCCTGCTGCCTGACCAGTGTGATGATGCCTCCCACCACGCCGGCCGCCCCTGCCAGGATCACCAGGAAGGACGACAGGACGGCAAGGGCGCGGGGCCAGCCGCGGGCAGCAAGCCAGCGGACCGCGGGAGCCATGGCCGAGGCCAGGATCAAGGCCACCATCACCGGGATGGTGACCAGGGGAACCCTGGTCGCGGCCGTCACCACTGCCCAGGCGAGCGCCAGTAGGGAGAGCGTCTGGACTGCCCGTATGCTTGCCCGGCCCAGGCCGTCGGTCCACAGGAGGGACATCCGGCCGCTAAAAGACCGCGGACGGGAGCGATCTGCCGCGTCCCCGTCCAGGGGTTCATTGCCTTCCATGGGCTTTCTCCTTGCTGCCGGGTGCACCTGAGGTTCCATCAGCATTAGTTGGTCAGTATGCTTACTATTGTCTGCCCACCGCAACGAGAAAGGCACCATCATGACTGAACAGAACGTCCCGGACGATGAGCTGGAAGTCGTGGAGCAGGACGACGTGCTTCTCGACGAAACTCCCGGCGCGGCGTCGTCCCTGGAACTGGACCCCGTATCGGGGGAGCCTGACAGCTACCCGGGTGCTGCCGAAAACAACCCCGACCGCTGGCAGGAGGACCCCTTGCTGCAGGACGAGGCCCTCTCCGGTGAAGAGGAGGACTTCCTGAGCGACCAGGCGCTGCGGGATGAAAGCGCCCGGGCGCGGTACCGTTCGGGCGATGAGCAGGTATCGCCGGACACCCCCACCCTGGGGGAGGCCGCAGCGGATGTCGATTTTGGGGAAGCCCCCACCGGCCTCGAGGCTGACGGCAGCGACGACGAGGAGAATTTTGGCGGCTCGCCGCTCAGCGAGTTTGAGCCCGACGACCTGGAACGCTAGCAACCCCGCGGGCCGAGCCGGCGTGGCCCGGCCGGCAGGGGAGGGAGACCCATGCAATCCAAAGAACTGCTGCTGGAGTCCTTCGACCGGCTCCCGGGCCTGGTCCGGGAGGCCCTCGACGGGCTGGACGCGGCGCAGCTGCAGCGCCGGCCGGGTGGCAACGGCAATTCCATCGCGTGGCTGATCTGGCATACGGGCCGGGTGGAGGATGCGCAGGTAGCCTCCGCTGCGGGCCTGGAACAGGTGTGGACCGCTGAAGGTTTCGTTAAGCGTTTCGGCCTTCCGCTGGGGGAACGCGACACGGGCTACGGCCACTCCAGTGAACAGGTGGACGCCGTCAGGGCGCCGCGGGAGCTGTTGCAGGAGTACTACGAAGCCGTCCACCGGCAGACCGCCAAGGTCCTGGAAGACATTGCTGATCCGGACCTGGACCGCGTGGTTGACAGGCACTGGAATCCACCTGTGACCCTCGGAGTGCGGCTGGTCAGCATTCTGGGGGACTGCCTTCAGCACATCGGCCAGGCCGCCTACGCCAAGGGGCTGCATGGCGGAACGGCAGGCGCCGGCGGTGCGTGAACTGGTGGTATTGGGCACCGCTTCCCAGGTTCCCACCCGGACCCGGAACCACAACGGCTACTTCCTGCGCTGGGACGGCGAGGGGCTGCTTTTCGACCCCGGTGAGGGAACCCAGCGCCAGATGATCCACGCCGGCGTCGCGGCCGGCCACATCACCAGGATCTGCCTCACCCATGTGCACGGTGACCACTGCTACGGGTTGCCTGGGGTCCTGTCCCGGATGGCCCTTGACGGTGTGCCACACCCCGTCCACCTGCACTATCCGGCGTCGGGTGACCCGGTGGTGCAGGCCTTGGTGGCAGTGGGTTCGCCCGGCATCGACCTGCGGCTCCACCCGCATTCGGGCGCCGGGCCCGTGGCGGACTGCCTGGAGGTGCAGCCCCTGAGGCACCGCATCGAGACCTACGGTTACCAGCTAAGGGAGCCTGACGGACGCACGTTACTGCCGGAGCGGCTCCGGGCGGCAGGAATCGGAGGGCCGGATGTGGGCCGGCTGCAACGCGACGGCGTCCTTGGGGCAGTCAGGCTGGAGAATGTGAGCGTACCCAGGCCGGGCCAGCGCTTCGCCTTCATTATGGACACCGCGCCGTGCCCGGGCGCCGAGGACCTGGCGGACGGGGCTGACCTGCTGGTCACCGAGTCAACGTTCAGTGACGACGACGACGCCCTGGCACGGCAATACCTGCACCTCACTGCCGGGCAGGCCGGGGAGCTGGCGGCCTCCGGCAGGGCCCGCACCCTGGTGCTCACCCACTTCTCCGCACGGTACGGCGACGACGTTTCCGTGCTGGAACAACAGGCGCAGGCACGGGCTCCGGGGGTTACCGTGATCGCCGCCAACGACCTTGACCGCATCCCCGTCCCACGGCGGCGGCAACCAGCGGCAGAGGCTGCGGCCCCAACAACGGCGATAGGGTTGAACCATGACGGCAGCAGCTGAATCCACGGTCACTTTCGATGGCCGTTTCGCCCGGGAACTGGCGGAACTCGCCGTGCCCTGGCAGGCCGAGGAAGCGCCCAGCCCTGAGCTCCTCGTCCTGAACGAGAAACTGGCAACGGACCTGGGCCTCGACCCGCAGTACCTGCGCAGCCCCGAGGGTGTGCGGCTCCTTGTGGGAAACCATGTGCCGGCCGGTGCCACACCCGTGGCGCAGGCGTACGCCGGACACCAGTTTGGCGGGTATTCGCCCCTGCTCGGCGACGGACGGGCCCTGCTGCTGGGCGAGGTCACTGACCGGGCCGGCCGCCTCCTGGACGTCCATCTCAAAGGTTCGGGGCGAACGCCCTTCGCCCGCGCGGGGGACGGCCGTGCCGTGGTCGGGCCCATGCTGCGTGAGTACATAGTCAGTGAGGCCATGCACGCACTGCACATTCCCACCACCCGTTCACTCGCCGTCGTGGCCACCGGCCGGCAGGTCCGGCGCGATGACATGCTGCCCGGTGCCGTCCTGGCGCGGGTTGCGGGCAGCCATTTGCGCGTCGGCAGCTTCCAGTACGCCCGCGCCACCGAAAATATGGACCTCCTGAAGCGGCTGGCGGACCACGCCATCGGCAGGCACTACCCCCACGCGGCGGATGCCGACAACCCCTACCTTGCGCTGTTCGCGGCGGTCGTCTCCGCCCAGGCGGAGCTGGTGGCCCGGTGGATGCTCGTTGGCTTCGTACACGGGGTCATGAACACGGACAACATGACCATCTCCGGGGAAACCATCGACTACGGCCCGTGCGCGTTCATGGATGCCTTCAACCCGGCCGCCGTTTACAGTTCCATTGACGTCGGCGGACGCTATGCCTATGCCAACCAGCCTGTCCTGGCCGAATGGAACCTGGCCCGGCTCGCCGAGGCCATGCTGCCGCTGATTGACAAGGACCAGGAGAAGGCCGTGGCCCCGGCAGTGGAGGTCCTGGGCAGTTTCCGGGGCCACTACAGCCAGGCATGGACCCGCGGGATGACGGCCAAGCTGGGACTGGACAGCGTCGATGAAAACGGCGCCGGGGCCCTGGTGGATGATGTCCTCGACCTTCTTAAGGACGGACCCGTGGACTACACCCTGTTCTTCCGCAACCTGGGCAAAGCGGCCCGCGGGGACCTTCGTCCCGTGCGCGGCATGGTCCTCGACCTGGCCGCCCTCGATGCCTGGCTGGACCGGTGGCAGGCGCTGCAACCTGACCCGGAGCTGATGGACAGCGTGAACCCGGCCTACATTCCGCGGAACCACCTGGTGGAAGAGGCGCTGTCCGCTGCCACCGCCGGAAACCTGGCTCCACTGCAGCAACTGCTGGAGGCGGTCAGCGCCCCCTTCACCGAGCGGCCCGGCCTGGAACGCTACCTGCAGGGGGCGCCCGACGACTTCGGCAGCTACATGACCTTCTGCGGCACCTGACCGCAGCGGGCCGCGGGGGCAAAACGACAGGAGGGTGGCAACCGGTATTCCCGGCTGCCACCCTCCTGCTTCGTCCGGGGCCGCCAAGGGCACCGGACAGTGCGAAGACTAGGCTACGCGCACAGCGGAGTAGCCGCCGAGCCAGCTGATGGAGTGCACCTGCGTGTCGAAGCCGTTGACGCCGCCGCTGACAACCTGGCCGTTGCCTGCGTAAACGCCCACGTGGCCGGAGGTGATGATCAGGTCGCCGGGGGCGGGAGCGCCTACAACGGTGCCGTACTGGAAGAACTGGGTGGGGGCCAGGTCGCCCACGGACTTGCCGACGGAACGCAGCGCCTTCTCGACCATGGCGGTGCAATCCTGCTTGACGCCCAGCTGGCCGTAGGCCGAGGCGAGGATCGCTGCGCCGGTGCCGGTGCCGGTGGTTGATGCCACGGGGGTTGCCGAGGCGTAAGACATGTTCATGCCGGTGTTCGCCGGAGCGGTGGCGGCTGCGGCCTGCACGGGTGCTGCTGCAGGGGCCGGCGCCGGGGCTGCGGTGTAGCCTGCGCCCGGAATCTGGATCTGGTCGCCCGGGTAGATGATCGAGGACAGTCCCAGGCCGTTGGCGGACAGCACGTCATTGAGGCTGACGCCGTAGGCTGAAGCGATGGCGCCAAGGGTGTCGCCGGAAACGACGGTGTGGACGTTGCCTGCTGCTGCAGCGGGGGCTGCGGCCGGGGCAGCGGGTGCCGAGGTGGCCTGGACGCTGGTCTGCTCAGTGGTGTCCGGGCCGGATACACCTGCATGGGCCGGGGCGCCGACTCCGAAGGCAATGCCGGACGCTGCAGCAACGGCGAGCGCCGGGCGGCCCAGCGAGCGGGCTTGGGATTTTGCTGTTACGGCGAGGCCCTCGAGCACAATGGAGCGGGCCGGAGTCGCGCGGTGACGGGCTGAAATGGAATTTTTTGACACGGTTGATCGCCTCTCCCATGCCTGCGGGGTGAGCTGTCGGGTTCGGGCTGGAGATACCCGGCCGGAAGCGGCTCCGCGGTAGGCGGAAGCGCATTCGACTTAACCCCTAGGCCACAATATGGCCGTGGAAACTTGGTTCCCCCGTCCCTGCCAACTGGAGCGGTTGGATCCCATGATCAGCGGCAGGGCTCGGCATGCTGACGGGAATGTCCCGTCTGAGAGGGACACCAGTCGACCATAACCCAGGTGCATCGCAATTGTCACATTTGGATAACATACGAGGTTCTTCTCTCGCATTGCGCAAACGTCTGGACATTCCAGGGCGTTCCTGGGCGGACCTCTGCTGATACTTTTCCTGTTGAGCACGGTAACAATGTGGAAACAGCAGCCTGCGTTGCGCGGGAATCCGGCGGTAAGCTTCCGGACTATGCCCCTGTTCGTGACCATCGCGAGGCTCCCTTGGCAGGGAGGCCTCCTGGCCCTTGCCCTGGCCGCAGGCACCATGCTGCCGGCGGCGGCCGACGAGCCGCCACCGCCCGGCGGGTATCCCTCCTGGGCGGACGTGCAGGAGGCGAAATCGTCCGAAGCGGCAAAAGCCGCAGAAATCGCCACCATTAATGGACTCCTGACGGACCTTGAGGCGGATTCGGAGGCAGCAGGCGGGATGGCCGTGCGCTCGGCCGCCGACTATGCCGCCGCAGACGCCGCGCTGCAGGCAGCCACCTCCCGCCTGGATACCCTGTCCGCCCACGCTGCCCGTGCCAACGCGGAGCTGGCCCGGCACCGGAAGGACATCGGTGCCCTGGCCGTCCAGTCCTACAAGACCGGCGGTACCAATGCAGGATTCTTCGTCGCGCTGGACGCCCTGGAAACCAACAGCGTCCAGGGGCTCAACCTGGTCAAGCTCGTGGGCGACAAGACTGCCACCCTGGTCGCCAATGCTGCCGCCGCCGAAAAGACGGCCACCGCCCTCACCGAACAGGAAAAAGCCGCCAGGAGCGAGCGGGAACGCCTGTCCGGGGAAGCGAAAGCAAAACTGGACGCCGCACGTTCCGCCCAGGATTCGCTGGCCCGGCGCGTCGCAGAGGAGCAGCGGCACGGCAGCGAGCTGACCGCCCAGCTCGCCACCCTGAAAGGTACGACGGCGGCCATGGAGGGTGAGTACCGCCAGGGCCAGGCCGCACTGGCCGCCTACGAGGCGGCCCAGGCGGCCAAACGTGCCGCCGCTGAGGAGCAGGCCCGCGGGCAGGCGGAGGCTGCAGCCAGGGCGGCCGCAGTGGCAGCCCGGCAGCCAAAGGCGCCCGCACCCGCTGCCGACCCTGGCCAGGCCAATCCGGCCCAACCCGGTCCGGCCCCCGGCGCCGTCAGCAATCCCGGCGTCAGCAACCCCGGCCCTCCCGCTCCGGAAGACCCGGCACCGGCCCCGCCAAGCCCTCCCGCCGTCGTCGTGCCTTCTGTTCCCGGCGGTGCGGTGAACGACCCCGCCGGGGCCAAAAGCTACGCGTCCGGACGCCTGCCCGCCTACGGGTGGGGCCAGGACCAGTTCCTGTGCCTGGCCCAGCTGTGGACCAAGGAGTCCAACTGGCTGACCACCGCCACCAACGCCTATTCCGGAGCCTATGGGATTCCGCAGGCCCTGCCCCCGGGGAAGTACGCCAGCGCCGGCGGTGACTGGCTCACCAGCTACCGCACCCAGATCGAATGGGGCCTGGGCTACATCCGCGACCGCTACGGTTCCCCGTGCGCGGCCTGGAACCACTCCGCATCCCTGAACTGGTACTGACTGACGCGTTAGGCTGTCAACATGCCAGATTTCGAACGGTTCCGTGCGCTGCTCGAAGAGGAGCGGGCGCGGCGCCTGGCACTGTTGCCGGCGCTGCGGGCGGACATCGAGGCAGCAAACTCGGCGCGCCAGGATTCCAACGTCGACGACGAGCACGATCCCGAGGGTGCCACCATCGCCTTCGAACTCTCACAGGCCTCCGCGCTCCTGAAACAGAGTTCGGCGGGCCTGGACCAGATTGAGGCGGCCCTTGCCCGGCTGGCGGCGGGGACCTATGGCACCTGCGCCGTCTGCGGGGAGCCCATCGCCGAGGGCAGGCTGGAAGCCCGCCCCTGGACCCCGTACTGCATCCGGCATGCGGCGTCCGGGCGCGGGCGGTGACCGGCACGGCGGACGTTGTGTCCGCGGCGGCGGATTTCGTGGACCGGACCCTCCAAAACGAGGGCGCCTGGTACCGGGCGGACGACGTCGGGGCCCGGCTGGGCGGGGTACTGGCCTCTTATGGTTCGTCCGTGGGGGCCGTCCGCGGGACCGTGCGTGATGCGCTGCGGAAGTTCAAGGACCTGGACCATGACGGCACGGTCATGCTGGCGTCCGCCCTGTGGGGTCAGCCGCGGCCCGGTTCCCGGCCGGTGTTCGAGCGCCGCCTGGCAGCGGTGGTGCTGCTGCAGTCACGGGTGCGGCTGCTCCGTCACTCTGACCTGACCCGGCTGGAGGGCTTCCTTCGCTCCGCGCAGGCGGCCGACCTGACCGGGCCCCTTCTTACCGACGTCCTGGTCCCGTGGCTGGCGGGGCTGGGGAAGCGCGAGCGGCAGCGGGCAGGCGTTGTCCTGGCGCGGTGGCGGGAAGACCCGGACCCCCAGCTGCGTGAGGCGGCCGGCGCCCTTGAAAAAGACTTGTCCATTTGAAACGTACCGAGGAGATCCACATGAATGAACCGTTTGACCTTGAGCGTTTTGTTGCCGCCCAAAACACCGGCGGAACCTATGAGCAGGCGCTGGGCGAGCTGCAGGTCGGCAGGAAGTCCGGGCACTGGATGTGGTTTGTCTTCCCGCAGATTGCCGGGCTGGGACAGAGCGACACGTCCCGCAAGTACGCCATTTCCTCGCTGGCGGAGGCCCGCGCCTACCTGGACCACGAGGTGCTGGGTCCGCGGCTCCTGGAGTGCGCGCTGGTCCTGGCAAACCACGCCGACCGGTCGGCCGAAGACATTTTCGGCGGTATCGACGCCAGGAAACTCCGCTCCAGCATGACACTGTTCCTCCGGGCGGCGCCCGGAGAAACAGTGTTCAAGACCGTCCTCGCCCAGTTCTTCAACGGGGAACCGGACCCGGCCACGGACGAGCTCCTGGCCGGCCAGGACGCGGCCGGCTGACCTCCGGCGGCTGCCCCGCTGCTGCGGGGAGCCCGGGGCGCGCTACGGTGTTGGGCTGCCGCCGTTGACGTTGAGCGTCTCGCCCACGACGTAGCTGGACTCGGGCGAGGCCAGGAAGACATAGGCGGGGGCAAGCTCGGCGGGCTGGCCCGCGCGGCCCAGGGGAGTGGACTGGCCAAACTCGGGCAGTTCCTCCTTGGGCTGGCCGCTGCTGACCTGCAGGGGCGTCCAGATGGGCCCCGGGGCCACCGCGTTTACCCGGATTCCCTTGGGCGCCAGCTGCTGGGCCAGGCCCTTGGTGAAGTTGTTGATGCTGGCCTTGGTGGTGGCGTAGTCCACCAGCGTGGGGGACGGGTTGTAGGCCTGGATCGACGTGGTGTTGATGATGGTTGAGCCCGCCGGCATGTGCGGCACGGCGGCCTTGGTCACCCAGAACATGGCATAGACGTTGGTCTTCAGCGTGTGGTCGAACTGCTCGTCGCTGATGTCCTGCAGGTCCTCCTGCGCAACCTGTTTTCCGGCGTTGTTGACCAGGATGTCAACCCCGCCCAGCACGGCCACCGCCGTGTCCACCAGTTCCCGGCACACGGCGGAGTCCTTCAGGTCGCCGGGTACCTTGACGGCCTTGCGGCCCGCGGCCTCAATGAGTCCGGCAATGCGCGAGGCGTCCTCCTCTTCCTGCGGGAGGTAGGAAAGCACGACGTCGGCGCCCTCCCGTGCGAAAGCGATCGCCGTTGCTGCCCCGATGCCCGAGTCCGCGCCGGTCACGATGGCCCGGCGGCCTTCCAGTCGCCCGGTGCCGCGGTAGGTCTCTTCCCCGAGGTCGGCCTTGGGCGCCAGCTCAGCATCGAGTCCGGGCTCGGGCTGGTGCTGCTTGGGCGGGGAGATCTTTTCGTAGGCAGTCACGGGATTACGGAAGGTGTACTGGTCAGTCATGGTGGTACTCCTGTTCGTGCTGGACGCGGGCTGGTTCTTCGCCCGGATGGTGCAGCAGCCCCGGGCTGCCGGGGCAACCACTAAAACTAAGCATGCTTACGGTTCCTACCCTAGGCAGAAATCCGCCGCCCTGCCAAGCTGCTCCGCGGGCTCAGTCGCGGCGGACCTCCACCAGCCTGACCTCCGCCAACCGCCCGCCGTCCACCACGGCCTCCATGAAGGTACATGCCGGCTGGCGGCGGCGGTCGGTGGGCGATCCTGGATTCAACAGCCGCAGCCCGTTCGGCGACACCGTATCCCAGGGGATGTGGCTGTGCCCGAACACCAGGACGTCGGCGTCGGGAAACAGCGCGTCGCATCGCTGTTCCCGGCCCTTTGCCTGGCCGGTCTCGTGGACCATGGCAAAACGGACACCATCCAGGACTGCGGTGGCGGTCGCGGGCAGCCGCCTCCGCAGCTCCGGGCCGTCATTGTTGCCCAAAACCCCCAGCAGGCGCCTGCTCCTGCGTTCGAACTCGTCCAGCAGTGCCGCCTCCACCCAGTCGCCGGCGTGGAAGACCGCATCGGCGCGGTCAACCGCGCCCCACACCTGTCCGGGCAGGCTCCTGGCCCGTTTGGGCACGTGGGTATCGGCGAGCAGGACAAGGTTCAATGGCATACCCGAATCCTGCCACGGTGCCCTGTTCCCGTACGGCCGGGAGTCGTAATCTGGGGGCTTGGAGGTGATTGCCATGGAGGCAGCCCAAGGCGACCGCATCGTTGTGCACGGGAGGACGGTGGGGTCCTCGGACCGGCACGGGGTGATTCTGGAGGTCCGCGGCGAGGGCGGCAGTCCGCCGTACGTCGTCCGCTTCGACGACGGGCACGAAACCGTCATGTATCCCGGCGGCGATTTCGCCGTCGAGCACGGACACAGCACCTGACGCTCCTGCAGGACAGCACCGGCGCCGCTTCACCTGTCAGACTGGAGCAATGGATCATTTTCCGTCCGCAGGCATGTCCTCCACCCCGCCGCAGCGCACCGGTCCCCGCGACCCGGGCGACGCCTGGGTGGAAGGGGACCGCGGCAGGTACTGGGGCCGCTTCGGCGCCGCGGGCGTCCTTGCCTGGGACCCCGCCAAAGGCGTGCTCCTGCAGCACCGTGCGGTCTGGAGCCACAACGGTGGAACCTGGGGGCTGCCCGGCGGTGCCCTGCACCAAGGCGAAGAACCCGTTGACGGTGCCCTCCGCGAGGCGTACGAGGAAGCCGCCGTCCCATCGGAGAGCGTGGAAGTGCTGTTCACGTCCGTGCTGGACCACGGCTACTGGTCCTACACCACGGTGGTAGTGAGGGTGCGGGAATCCTTCGAGCCGGTGATCAGCGACCCCGAAAGCATCGCCCTGCTCTGGATCCCGGTGGCAGAGGTGGAAGCCCTGGACCTGCACCCCGGTTTCGCGGCGGCGTGGCCGGAACTGCTGGCGCAGCTGGACACCGGCGAACCCTGGTAGGCCGGCCCCGGACTCCTCCCCGGGAGCTTCCGGCTAGTAGCCTTCGCCGTACTCGGCGGTCACCAGGATGGGCAGGTGGTCTGAATTTCCGCGCGGGAGCGTCTCCACGCTGGCGATGTCCAGGCCCAGCGAGGTGGCGAAGTCGAAGTGGCCCTTGAACACCTTGTAGCGGGTGTACGTGCGCCGGTTGCTCAGGGAGAGGGCATACCCGGAGTTCTTCATGTGCATGTCCAGGTTCTTGGTGAAGAACGGGTAGTTGAAGTCACCCACCATCAGGGTCATCAGGCCCTTGCCCATGCTGAGTAGTTCCGCGTGGGCTGCGTGGATCTGCTTGCGCCGCAGCGAGTTCGACGCCGTCAGCGGGGCTGCATGGAAGGAACCGATCACCAGCTCGTGCTGCGTTTCGGTGTCCATCACCCTGGTGCCGATGAGCCGTTCATGGGCCGGAGCCAGCACCCTGTCATGCATTGATTTCTTCAACGCGAAGGACTGCGTGTCCAGTGCGGTGAAGCGGCTGGTGCGGTAGTAGATGGCCAGGCCCAGCCGGTTGCCCTTGGTGGCATCCGCCAGGTGCAGCGGGCCGAGGGTCTCCGGGAGGTCGCTGGCGTCCACTTCCTGGAGGCACAGCGCATCGATGTCATGGTTGCGGGCCAGGGCGAGAAGTTCGCCGCTGGCCTTGTGCTTGCGGAGGTTGTAGCTGATGACGCGCATGAAACACCTCTTTTGAGGGTTGCTGACAGGACCAGTTCCTTACTCTAGTCCGATTGCCACCCGCACCCTCCAACATTTCGTTGCCCGCGCCGCCGCGCCGTGCGGTGTCCACGGGGGATAGAGTTAGTGGCAATTCACTGAATTTCCGTAAGGGGCCAGCCTTGACTGCAGACCTGCCTGAACTCGCCGAAGGCAATTCCTACTACCAGGACCTGGGCGGCGGGCGGTTCCGCTCCACCATCCACGCCCAGGGTGCCTGGAACGTCCACGAACAGCACATGGCCCCGGCGTCGGGCCTCATGGCAGATGCCCTGGAACGGCACCAGCCGCGGGAAGACATGCGGATGGCCCGCCTCAGCTACGAGATCCTAGGACTGATCCCGGGCGGCGAGTTCCGGATCGAGACCACTACGCTGCGTCCCGGCAGGACCATCGAACTGGTGCAGGCGGAGCTGGTGGCCGGCGGCCGCACCGCCATCCGTGCCGCCGGGTGGCGCATGCTGACCAGTGACACCGCTGAAGTCGCCGCCGTCGAGGACGCAGCGATCCCCGGACCCGACGAATGCAAGCCGTACGACGGCGCCGCCGTCTGGCCCGGCGGCTACATCCGCTCCCTCGAAATGAGGGTGGCCGAGGGCCACCGGCCCGGAGCGGGCAAGGTGTGGCTCCGCACCGACCACCCCCTGACCGACCGCGCCGACAGCGGCGACCTGGCCCGCCTCATGGGCATGGTGGACACGGCCAACGGCATCGCGGCCAGGGTTCCGCCGGGGAAAGGCAGCTACGCGTTCCCCAACCTGGACCTGCAGATCCACATGTACCGCCGGCCCCGGGGGGAATGGCTGGGACTGGACAACGCGGTGTCGTTCGGCAGCGACGGAATTGGGCTGACATCCACCGTCCTGCACGACCGGCAGGGGCCGTTCGGGCGGGCTGAACAGATCCTGACCCTGCGCAAATCCTGATGATTCCCACTCCCTGACCTTGTGACTGGTCCTCGCCGTGCGCGGGTCCTGACCTATGGTGCGGGCATGTATCGCTGAGTATCGTTGTATATCGTTCACGATTGGCAAAGGAGTTCATGATGCGTGCTTCATACCCTGCGGGCGGATTCGGCGGGAACAATCTTGACGGTATGTGGCAGGCCGTCGAGGAACTGCGCTCCCGGTTCGAAAAGCGGGCCGGAACCCGCGCCGGGAAAGGTGAGGTCAGGACGGCGGTGCTGGCCCTGCTGGCCGAACGGCCCATGCACGGCTACCAGATCATCCGCGAGATCGAAGAACGCAGCGGGGGCAGCTGGAAACCGAGCGCGGGCTCCGTCTACCCCACCCTGCAGCTGCTGGCGGATGAAGGATCAATCACTGCCGAGGAATCCAACGGCCGCAAAATCTACTCATTGACCGAAGCCGGCCGCGAGGAAGTGGCGGCCCACCCCGGGGCTGCGCCCTGGGATCCGGCCGGCCCACTGCCCGGCGGCGTTGCTTCCCTGCCCAAAGCCGGGATCGAGCTGGCCCAGGCCGCGGCGCAGGTTGGCCGTACCGGCACCCAGGAGCAGGTGCACCAGGCGGTGGCGGTGCTGGACGAGGCCCGCCGCCGCCTGTACGCGATCCTCGCCCAGGACTGACGGGGGTGGCGTCCACCGTCCAGGACAGGGCGAACCCCCAGCTGCCCCTGCGGGAACACCGCGGCCGCTACCGGCGGATTCTGCGCTTCGCTGCCTGGAACCTCGCCGCCACGTGGTGGTTCGAGCTGTTCCTGCCCCGGATTGGCCTCGGCCGGGTGGCCGCCAGGACGCGGTCACGGCGGATGCGGAGCTTTGCCCAGCGCTTCCATGACCTGGCCGTGGACCTCGGTGGCCTCATGATCAAGGTGGGCCAGTTCCTGTCCTCCCGGCTCGATGTCCTTCCGCCCGAGATCACCAAGGAGTTGGAGGGGCTGCAGGACGAGGTGCCGCCGGTCGACTTCCCGGCCATCTCCGCCCTGGCCGCCAGGGAATTGGGAACACCGCTGGAGCACGTTTTTGCCTCGGTGGACCCAGCGCCGATTGCGGCTGCCTCCCTGGGCCAGGCCCACCGCGGCCGCTTGAATCCTGCCGACGCCGGGGACACCGGACTCGACGCCGTGGTCCTGAAAGTGCAGCGCCCGGGCATCGGCGCAATTGTCGACGTCGACCTTGCCGCCCTGCGCAAGGTTGCCGGCTGGCTCAGCCACATCCGGCTCGTTTCCCGCCGCGCCGACATGCCGGCGCTGGTGGAGGAATTCGCCCAGACCAGCCTGCTGGAAATCGACTACCTGCACGAGGCCGTCAACGCCGAGCGGTTCGCCGCGGATTTCGCCGGGGACGACCGCGTGGAAGTCCCGGGCGTGGTGTGGGAACGGACCACCCGCCGTGTGCTCACCCTGGAGGACGTCACAGCCATCAAGATCACGGACGTCCGGGCGCTCCGTGCCGCCGGCATCGATCCCGCCGCGGTTGCACCGGTATTCGCGTCCATCATGTTCGACCAGCTGTTCACCAACGGCTTCTTCCACGCCGACCCTCATCCGGGGAACATCTTCGTCACCCCGGTCCCCCCGGACGCAGGGGGACTTCCCTGGAAGCTGACGTTCATCGACTTCGGGATGATGGGCGAAGTCACGGCCTCCACGCGCAGCGGCCTGCGGAAGCTGCTGATCGCAGCCGCCGCCCGGGACGGCAAGGGGCTCGTGGCGGCCATCAATGACGTGGGCGTCCTGATGCCGTCAGCCGACAGCGTGGGCCTGGAACGCGCCATGACGCAGCTCTTCGCCCGCTTCGGCGGCATGGGATTCGCCGAACTGCGCGAGGTCGACCCGCGGGAGTTCCGTGACTTTGCCGTGGAGTTCGGCGACGTGGTCCGGTCGCTGCCGTTCCAGCTGCCGGAGAACTTCCTGCTGATCATCCGGGCCATGTCCCTGACCTCCGGGGTATGCAGTGCCCTGGATGAGCGTTTCAACCTCTGGGATTCGGTGGAGCCCTACGCCGCGCAGCTGCTGCGGAACGAACGGGGCAACGTGGTGCAGGACGTTGCCCGGCAGGCTGTCGACGCTGCCGGTGTTGCCCTCCGCCTCCCGGGCCGCCTGGATGCCCTGGCCGGGAGGCTGGAGGAAGGATCGCTGCAGGTTTCCGTCCCACGCCTGGAGCGCCAGGCTGCGCGGCTGGACCGGGCTGTGCGCCGCTCAGCCTCGGCCCTGGTCTTCGGGGCCCTGCTGCTCGCGGGAGCCATTGTCCGCCCCGACGACCTTGCGCTGGGCAATGTGCTGATGACCGCGTCGGCCCTTCCGCTGCTGCACGCGCTGTGGGTGGGGCGGCGGGGACGATAAGGCGGCTGCCGCCGTCGGGCGTAACCTAGGGGTGGCCTGCCCGTCCGCGGGCCATGAACCGCCGCCACTGAAACCTGTCGACGTTGAAATTGTCGCCGCCACACCATGGGAGCTTCGCCACAATGCACCACACCGGTACCGGATCCAGCACGCTCACCGTGGTGCGGCAGGACGTGTCGCTCGGCGCGGGCCGGGACCTCGAATTCGGCCTGGAGCTGCTGGCAAGGGCACGGAGCGGCGCCATTGGTCCCACCCTGCGGCTGTACCGGCCCTCGCCCACCGTGGCGTTCGGGCAGCGGGATACCCGGCTGCCGGGATTCGACGCCGCAGCCCAGGCCTGCCGGGACAACGGCTTCGAACCCCTGGTCCGGAGGGCGGGCGGCCGCGCTGCCGCCTACCACCGGGGCACCCTGGTGGTGGACCACATTGAACCGGATACCGACGCCGTCGCCGGATCCAAAGCCCGGTTCGGCTACTTCGGGGACCTGTTTGCGGAGGCGCTGCGGAGCGTGGGCGTGCAGGCGGCCGTGGGTGAAATTCCCGGTGAATACTGTCCCGGCGAATTCAGTGTCCACGGTACCGACCCCGCAGACAGCTCCCGGAGGGTGAAACTGGTGGGCACCGCCCAGCGGGTTGTCTCCGGCGGCTGGCTCTTCAGCTCGGTGATTGTGGTGGAGGACTCCGCCCCGATCCGGAAGGTCCTTACCGACAGCTATGCCGCGCTCGGCCTGGACTGGGATCCCGCCACCGCCGGCGCCGCCAACGATCTGGTGCCAGGCCTGGACGTCGCCGCCGTCGAGCAGGCCATCCTTAACACGTATGCGGGCCATGCCACCCTGGAAGCTGCTTCCTTCAGCAGCCTGGGGGCATGACCCGCAACAGTTCCGGCGCGGCGGCCGGTCAGGCGGCCAGGCGGCTCTTGACCTCCGCGGCGGACGGGTTGGTGGCCGCGGTGCCGTCCGGGAAGAGGACCGTGGGGACGGTGCGGTTGCCACCGTTCAGCTGCTCCACGAGTTCAGCCGTGCCGTCCACCTCTTCGATGTTGATTTCGGTGTAGCCGATGCCCTGTGCGTCCAGCTGCTTCTTCAGCCGGTTGCAGTAGCCGCACCAGGTGGTGGAAAACATGGTGATGGTGCCGGATTCGGGAGTGAAGTCCACAGGGATCTCCTATACGTCGCTTGAAAGGTTTCCTTACTGTCAACCGTAGCGTGGCCGGCGGTATTCCCCCGTGCCGGGTGGCCGCTGCGGTGCCTGGATGACAGTTTGTGGCGGGCGGTGGCAAGCTGGTGGCATGTGTGGACGCTACGTAATGGCACGCGCCGTGGGTGATCTCCTGGCCGAATTCGACGCCGGGCTGGAGGACGAGGTCACCATCACGCCGTCCTGGAACGTGGCACCCACCGACGCGGTCCCCATCGTGCTGGAGCGGCTGGTGGATGGCGATGCCGAGCCCCGGCAGGTCCGCCAGCTGCATGTGGCGCGCTGGGGCCTGGTCCCGTCCTGGGCAAAGGATCCCGGAATCGGATCCCGCATGATCAATGCCCGGAGCGAATCCGTGCTGGAGAAGCCGGCCTTCCGGAAGGCTGTGCAGTCCCGCCGCTGCGCCGTCCCGGCGGACGGCTATTACGAATGGAAGCAGGGGCCCGGGAAATCGAAGCAGCCCTACTACGTGCACCCGGGCGGGGACCATGGGTTGGTTTTCGCCGGCCTCTACGAGTGGTGGAAGGACCCGTCCGTGCAGGAGGGGGAGCCCGGACGCTGGCTGCTGTCCACGTCGATCCTCACGGCCGACACGCCGCCGCCAGGGACGGAATCCACCATCTTCGGGAAACTGACCGAGCTGCATGACAGGGTGCCGCTGCCCATGGACAAGGCCACGATGGAGGCCTGGCTGGACCCGCAGGCGGACGATGCCGCTGCACTCGTTGACCTGGTGCGGTCAGGGGTTAAGGAGGCCGCAGCCGACTGGCAGGTGGACTCCGTGGGCAAGGAAGTGGGCAATGTCCGCAACAACGGCCCGGAACTGATCCGCCCGGTGGAAGCCCTGTTCTAGCAGCCCCGCCCGGGCCGCCGCCCGTCAGACGGTGACCGTGCCGGCGTCGTCCACTGCCCAGGTGGGGTTGTACGCCACTTCCCAGCGGAACCCGTCAGGGTCGGCAAAATATCCTGCGTAGCCGCCCCACGCCTTGGTGACGGGCTCGGCAACGATGGCAGCACCGGCCGCCGCAGCCTGTTCCATGACGCTGTCCACTTCCTGCGGGCTTCCCAGGTTGTGGCTGAGCGTGATGCCGGGGACGCCGGCGGGAGGACTGGTGCCGGCCTCGGCCTGCATCTGGGTGCTGTCCCAGAGGGAGAGCACCAGCCCATGGTTCACCTGGATGAACAGGACTTCCCCGGCAACCTCGCGGTGGACGGGCCAGCCAAGGCCGTCCACGTAGAAGGCGCGCGAGGCCTCGACACTGCGGACACCGAGGGAGATAAAGTCGACTCTGGGCTCCATGCTTCGATACTGTCAGATGATGGCGACAATTCAAGGAAACGATAGGGATGCCCGGGCCGACAGGGAACAGCTCGCTGCCGTCCGGGTTGCTGTTGACGAGGTGGATGAGCAGATTGTCACCCTCATCGCCCGCCGCGAGAGGCTGATCAGGATCGCCGGCACGCTGAAGGGTGATGACGCCGAGGTGCGCGCCCCGGGCCGGGTGGAGCGGATCATTGAACACGTGCGGGCTGCTGCCGAGAAAAAGGACATTGACCCGGACATCGTGGAGTCAACCTACCGGGCCATGATCTCCGCGTTCATTGAACTTGAACTGCGGATCCATAAAGAAAACAGCTGAGGAAGCTTAGAGTGCTTCCTCCACCGGCACCCCGTGCTGGAACTCCCGTCCGTCCGCCTCACTGAAGGCGGAAAGGACATGCCCCTGCCCGAGCCCGTTCAACGCCGTCAGGGGAAAGCTGCCGGTGATGCTGCTCTGTGAGTGGGTGACGCCGGACAGGTCGTAATCCTCTTCGATTCCCTGGTCCCGGTTGAACGCGTAGCAGGCGATGGCCTCCCCGTTCATGAACTCAATGCACAGCCGGCGCTGCGCCGAATAATCAGGCGAGGCTCCCATCAACCCCACCACGTAGGCACCGGATACCGGTATGGTGCCGTCGATATCGAACGTGGCGACCAGGGTGGAGTCCTCGGTCTTGATGCTGGCCTGCTTCAGGAGTGCGTCATCGGTACTCATGCCAACATCCTGCTCCCTGCCGCACGCCCCGTCCACCCCCGCCTATGTTTTGATGCCATCCCGGCGTAGACTGGTTTTATTCGAATACATATTCGAATACCTGTTATGGGGAGAATCGTCCGGGAGGTGCGCATGGGCATGTTCAGCGAGTCTGTTGACGTGGTGTGCAACAAAGCCGGACAGCCGGAATCGTTGAGCTGGGCCGGGGCTTCCTACACCGTCTGCGCCGAACCCCTCCGGTGGTACGAACGCCGGCAATGGTGGGCGGAGGACAGCAGGGCACCGCTGGGAAGCGGCCAGGGCGTGGTGGATCACGAAATCTGGCGCGTGCAGGTTCTGCCCTCCCGGGCAGCCTCCCGTTCCGCTGCGCCGGAAGAACCGGCCGGCGCAGAACCCCTCACCCTTGACCTGACCCGCCATCTCCGCAGCAACCGTTGGCGGCTGCTGCGGATCCATGACGCCCTCCGCCACAGAACAGCCTGACCAGTCCAGCATGAGCTTCACCCACCTTCACGTTTCCACGGCGTTCAGCGCCCATTACGGTGTTTCCTGGCCGGAGGAACTGGCCATGGCTGCCGCCGCCGACGGTGCCACAGCCCTCGCCTGTACAGACCGGGATGGCCTCTACGGAACCATCAAGCACCTCAAGGCCTGCATGGCCGCGGGCATCGACCCCATTGTGGGGGTGGACCTTGCAGTGTTTGACGACGACGGCGATCACCGAACGCAGGTGTCAGGCAGGGTGGTGGTGCTGGCCCGCGGCCAAAACAACGGTGCCGGATACCGTGCGCTGTGCCGCCTGGTTTCCGACGCCCACGCAAGGACCTCGGGGAAAGCCGGGGGAGCGGTGCCCGCTGCTGTCACCCGCGCCGAACTGGCCTCCCGCACCCTGGACCCCCAAACCCTTAAGCCGGTGCTCACCGTACTGCTCGGCCCTGATTCGGATGTGGGCCGGGCCATGGGCGGACGGCGCTACCTGCGGCCCCGGACCCTCTTCAAGCAGTGGCTCGACGCCATGCCCGCCGGAACCGTGGTGGCTGAAATCGTCTCCCAACTCAGCGCACCTGGTACCCCGATGAGCACGGCGCATGCTGTGCGCATGCTCAGGCTCGCCGAGGAACACCAGGTACCGGCGGTCCTGTCCAATGCCGTTAGGTACTGCGCTGCGGACGGAGCACCAACCGCTGACGTCCTGGATTCGGCCCGGACATTGAAGTCCCTGCCCGAACTGGCAGGGGAACCACTCCTGCAGCCCACCGGCCAGGGGTGGCTGAAAACCCCGGCGCAGATGCTGGGGCTGGGTAAGGAAATCATTTCCGCTGCCGGTTATGGTGCAGCCGACCTCAAGCAGCTGATGACACAGACGGAGGCGCTCGCCGATCTCTGCCGGATCGATCCCACCTCAGACATGGGATGGAAACAGCCCGTGGTTCCCGAAGCATCCGTTATTGGCATCAGCCAGGATCCGCACGCTGAACTCATCCAGCGCTGCCATGCAGGAATCGGCCGGAGGTTCCCGGGCGCCACTGGCAACACGGAGAAGGAGATCCTGGCCCGCCTGGACCATGAGCTGGGGATCATCCACAACCTGGGCTTCTCCTCGTACTTCCTCACTGTTGCCGAGGTGTCCCGGATGATCCAGGACATGGGGGTCAGGGCGGCAGCAAGAGGTTCGGGAGCATCCAGCCTGGTGAATTACCTGATCGACGTCAGCCATGTGAATCCCCTTCAGCACGACCTGATCTTTGAACGTTTCCTCTCCAACGACCGCGCCACCCTTCCGGACATCGACATCGACGTCGAAAGCGCTGAACGCCACAACGTCTACCACCGGATCTTCGAACGCTTCGGCTCTGAACGGGTAACCCTGATGAGCATGCAGAACGGATACCGCGCCCGTGGTGCCGTGCGCGACGCCGGCCTGGCGCTGGGCATGGACGACGACGAGGTGGGGGAGATCGCCAAGCAGCTGTGGCGGTTCTCTGCACGGAAATTCCGGGAAGCACTGCAGGAAAAACCGGAACTGCGAGAGTTTGCCGGCCGGGTGGAGCAACGCGACGCCCATGGCAACCAGCAACTGGACCTGCTGGTGGACCTGACCGAACGGCTCGACCGGCTGCCCCGCCACATATCCATGCACCCATGCGGTGTCATCCTGGGTGATGCCACCCTCCTGGACCGCACCCCGGTCCAGCCCAGCGGTCTTGGACTGCCCATGAGCCAGTTCGATAAACATGACATGGACCCCATGGGCATGCTCAAACTCGATGTCCTGGGTGTCCGCATGCAGAGCGCCATGGCGTTTGCGGTCCGGGAGATCATCAGGATCCATCCCTCCAAGGAGGAAGTGGTCAAGGCGGGGAACCACCCTGCGGGCCCGGAAGGTTCCGGCCCCGACTACATTGCCGCCAACGGCCGGATAGACCTCAACGCCGTCCCCCTCGACGACGAAGCCACCTATGAACTGATCAGGAGCACGCATACCCTTGGCTGCTTCCAGATCGAATCACCCGGGCAGCGGGAACTGATCGGCAAAATGGCGCCGCGGGAGTTCAACGACCTCATCATCGATATTTCACTGTTCCGCCCGGGACCGATGAAATCGGACATGGTGCGGCCCTTCCTGGAACACCGGCACGGATTCGCCCCTGAGGTCTACCCCCACCCTGACCTCAAGCCGGTGCTGCAGGAAACCCACGGGGTCACCGTCTTCCACGAGCAGATCCTGAAAACCCTCCACGTCATGACCGGCTGCGGCCTGGCAAAAGCCGACGAATTCCGCCGGGCACTCAGCAGCGAGGCCGGAGAAGCGCGGGTGGAGGAGTACTTCCGGCGCCACGCCAAAGCCAGGGGGTACACCCCCGAGGTGGTGGACAAGGTGTGGGGGACGTTGAAGTCATTTGCCAGCTTCGGCTTCTGCAAAGCCCACGGGGCTGCTTTCGCTGTCCCCACCTACCAGTCCGCCTGGCTCAAGACACACCACCCCGAAGCCTTCCTTGCAGGCTTATGGGAGCACGACCCCGGCATGTACCCCAAACGGCTGCTCGTGGCCGAAGCCCGCCGGCTGGGCATTCCCATCCTTCCCCTGGACATTAACCGCAGCAAAGCCGAATACCGGGTGGAGCGGATCGGGACAGGCACGGACGCCGGCAGGCTGGGAATCAGGCTAAGCCTGAACGGGATTTACGGCCTGTCTGCTGCAGAACTGAAGCGGATTGTCGCCGGCCAGCCATATGACTCACTGGCGGATCTCCGGGCGCGCTCGCGGCTCAGCAAGCCAAGCATTAGGCGCCTTGCGCAGCTGGGGGCCTTTGATTCCCTGCACCGCGAAGCCGGAGGCACCGCCAACCGCGCGGACCTGGTGCACCATTTGCAGCAGCTTCAATCAGCCAATGGCCAGCGGAAAGGCTTTGAGGTGCTGGAGGGGCAGTTGTCCCTTCCCCTGGGCGACGTCGAACTGCGTAACATCAAACCTGGACTTCCCGCCCCCACAATGGTGGACAACGTCAGGGCGGAATTGGATCTCATGGCCGTCGATGTCAGTTCCCACCTGATGGACAGCCACAGGCCCCTGCTGGAAAGGCTGGGCGTCACCACTGCCGACAAACTTCTCAGCCTGCGCAACGGGACCGAAGTGCTGGTGGCAGGGGTGCGGGTGGCCACCCAGACTCCTCCCATGCGCGGCGGCAGGCGGGTGGTGTTCATCAGCATCGACGACGGCACCGGCTGCGTGGATTCGGTCTTCTTCCACGAGGCCCAGGAAAACGCCGGTCCGCTTCTGTTTGGAACCCGCCTGCTGCTGATCCGCGGGACCACCCGAAGGACCGGTCCCCGGGGCATCAGCATCAGCGCGAGCATGGCCTGGGACCTGGGCAAAACGGACAGTTTGCCCTTGCCGGAGTCCATCGGCGGGTCCACCGGGGTGTCCAGCCCGGAGGCCTTCGGCGATGTGCCACATCCCCTCGATGGCATCAGCAGGACGCTGGCGATTACCGGGTTCAACGGGTAACCGCGGTTCCGCACCCCCGTGCGCCGCGTTGGTCGGCCCATACCGGAACCGATAGCATTGACGGTGGCTGGCTGTGGTCCCCGTATGCCACAAGCTATGAAGCCTCAACTTTGAATAGGAGACACCCGTGTCAGATGCCCAGCAGATCACCCTTCTCGTCGATGGCGAAGAGACCAAGGTGACTACCGGGACAACCGGTGCGGAACTCTTCTTTGAGCGCCGTGACGTTGTTGTTGCCCGCGTCAACGGCGAACTGAAGGACCTGGACCAGGAACTTCCTGAAGGCGCCGAGGTGGAAGGCGTCACCATTGATTCCCCCGACGGCCTGAACGTCCTGCGGCACTCCACCGCCCATGTCATGGCCCAGGCCGTGCAGCAGCTCCGTCCCGACGCCAAACTCGGCATCGGCCCCTACATCACCGACGGCTTCTACTTCGACTTCGACGTTGCCGAGCCGTTCACTCCCGAGGACCTCAAAACCCTCGAAAAGATGATGCAGAAGATCATCAACCAGAACCAGAAGTTCGTCCGCCGCGTGGTCAATGAGGACGAGGCCCGCGAAGCCATGAAGAACGAGCCCTACAAGCTCGAGCTCCTGGGCAAAAAGAACGAAGCCGCCGAAGCCGGGGAAGGCGTGAACGTCGAAGTCGGCGCCGGCGACATCACCATTTACGACAACGTGGAACGCAAGGAAGGCACCACCGTCTGGTGCGACCTCTGCCGCGGCCCCCACCTGCCCAACACCAAGCTCATCTCCAACGCCTTCGCCCTGACCCGTTCGTCGTCGGCCTACTGGCTGGGCAACCAGAAGAACCAGCAGCTGCAGCGCATCTACGGCACCGCCTGGCCCACCAAGGACGCCCTGAAGGCCTACCAGGAACGCATCGCCGAAGCCGAGCGCCGCGACCACCGCAAGCTCGGCTCCGAACTGGACCTGTTCTCCTTCCCGGACGAACTGGGCTCCGGCCTGCCCGTCTTCCACCCCAAGGGCGGCATCATCCGCAAGGAGATGGAGGACTACTCGCGGCAGCGGCACGTCGAGGCCGGCTACGAGTTCGTCTACACCCCGCACATCACCAAGGGCCACCTGTACGAGGTCTCGGGGCACCTGGACTGGTACAAGGACGGCATGTTCCCTGCCATGCACGTCGACGCTGAACTCAATGAGGACGGCACAGTGCGCAAGCCCGGCCAGGACTACTACCTGAAGCCGATGAACTGCCCCATGCACAACCTCATCTTCCGCTCCCGCGGCCGGTCCTACCGTGAGCTGCCCCTGCGGCTGTTCGAATTCGGCTCCGTGTACCGGTACGAGAAGTCCGGTGTGGTGCACGGCCTCACCCGTGTCCGGGGCATGACACAGGACGACGCCCACATCTACTGCACCCGCGAGCAGATGAAGGACGAACTCACCAAGACCCTCACCTTCGTCCTGGACCTGCTCAAGGACTACGGGCTGAACGACTTCTACCTCGAGCTGTCCACCAAGGACCCCGAGAAGTACGTCGGCGACGACGCCACCTGGGAGGAAGCCACCAGGACCCTCGCCGAGGTAGCCCAGGAGTCCGGGCTGGAGCTGGTGCCCGATCCAGGCGGAGCAGCCTTCTACGGTCCCAAGATTTCCGTGCAGGCCAAGGATGCCCTGGGCCGTACCTGGCAGATGTCCACCATCCAGCTGGACTTCAACCTGCCCGAACGGTTCGAGCTGGAATTCCAGGCCGCCGACGGCAGCCGCCAGCGTCCCGTCATGATCCACCGCGCGCTCTTCGGATCGGTGGAGCGCTTCATGGGCGTCCTCACCGAGCACTACGCCGGGGCGTTCCCCGCGTGGCTGGCTCCGGTCCAAGTGGTGGGCATACCCGTGGCGGAGGCGTTCAACGATTACATGTTCGACGTCGTTGGCCAGCTCAAGGCGGCAGGTATCCGCGCCGAGGTGGATACGTCCTCGGACCGCTTCCCCAAGAAGATCCGCACCGCCAGCAAGGACAAGATCCCGTTCGTGCTGATCGCGGGCGGAGACGATGCAGAGGCGGGCGCTGTTTCGTTCCGCTTCCGGGACGGAAGCCAGGACAACGGCGTGCCCGTCGCGGAAGCGGTCAAGCGCATCACCGAAGCCGTCCGCAACCGGACCAGCTAGCCGAACGGAAGCAGCACAGTGCAGGAGAACACAGGCGCAGGATATCCAGGCGATGCCGGCGTTACCGACGACTTTGCCCTCGCCGGTGTCCCGGACGCCTTCCAGCGCCTGTGGACTCCGCACCGCATGGCCTACATCAAGGGCGGCCAGCACCAGTTCAAGAACGAGAACGACTGCCCGTTCTGCGTAGGCCCCGGCCGCACCGACGAAGAGGCGCTCATCGTCTACCGCGGACGGACCTGCTACGTGGTGCTGAACCTGTTCCCCTACAATCCGGGCCACCTGCTGGTCTGCCCCTACCGGCACATTCCGGACTACACGGACCTTACGGTTGAAGAAACAGCGGAGTTCGCCGAGCTGACCCAGACGGCCATGCGGGTCCTGCGGAAAGTGTCCAATCCCGGCGGCTTCAACCTGGGCATGAACCAGGGCGTGGTGGGCGGTGCAGGTATCTCCGCACACCTGCACCAGCACATTGTGCCGCGGTGGGGCGGGGACGGTAATTTCTTCCCCATCATCGCCCAGACCAAAGCCATCACCCAGACCCTTGATGAGGTCCGGCAACAAGTGGCTGAGGCCTGGCCCGGGGAGTCGGATGCTGAATAGGCATGCCCGCGGTTTCTTCACCGCGCTGTTTACCCCACTGGCCCGCTGGCTCCTGAAAATTGGTGTCTCCCCGGACGCGGTCACCATCCTTGGAACCGCGGGTGTTGCCGCGGGAGCCCTCATCTTCTACCCCCTGGGTCAACTCTTTTGGGGGACCGTCTTCATCACCGCGTTCATCTTTTCCGACGTCCTGGACGGCATCATGGCCCGGATGCAGGACGTCAAGAGCCGGTGGGGAAACTTCCTCGACTCCACCCTTGACCGGGTCGCTGATGGCGCCCTCTTCGCCGGCGTGTCCGTATGGTTCTTCACCGGTGGAAACAACACCGCCATCGCCGTCAGCGCGCTGCTGTGCCTGGTCCTGGGCATGGTTGTGTCCTACGCCAGGGCCAAGGCCGAGTCGCTGGGGTTCACCGCCAACGTCGGGATCGCAGAACGGGCCGAACGCCTGGTCTCCGTGCTGGTGGTCACCGGCCTGACCGGTTTGGGACTGCCACCGGTGGTGCTCCTGGCCACCCTGGTCCTCCTGGCTGCGGCGAGCCTCATCACCGTCGTGCAGCGCGTCGTTTCCGTGCGCCGGCAGTCACTGGCGGAACCCACGCCCGCTGATTAAGCATGATTAAGCCGGCCGTGCGGCGGGGGACTAGTATATAAGTGCCCGGTCAAGCGACCCGGCAATCCGTGCGTGCACCGCCGGCAGCTGCCGCCGCATGCCCGGCGAAGATCATCTGTCTACCCATAGGGGTTTTTGTGTCTACACCTGATGTAAGCAACGAGGCCGGTTCGTCCGCGAACAGCGTCACGGGCAGCAGCCGCGTGAAGCGTGGCATGGCCGAGATGCTCAAGGGCGGCGTCATCATGGACGTCGTCAACGTCGAGCAGGCCCGCATCGCCGAAGACGCCGGTGCCGTGGCAGTCATGGCGCTGGAGCGTGTTCCGGCCGATATCCGCGCCCAGGGCGGCGTGTCCCGCATGTCCGATCCCGACATGATCGACCAGATCATCGACGCCGTGTCCATCCCGGTGATGGCCAAGGCCCGCATCGGCCACTTCGTGGAAGCCCAGGTCCTGCAGTCCCTCGGTGTCGACTACATCGACGAGTCCGAGGTCCTGACCCCGGCCGACTACGTCAACCACATCGACAAGTGGAACTTCAAGGTTCCCTTCGTCTGCGGTGCCACCAACCTCGGTGAGGCCCTGCGCCGCATCAACGAGGGCGCGGCCATGATCCGCTCCAAGGGCGAGGCCGGCACCGGCGACGTCTCCAACGCCACGGGCCACATGCGCAAGATCCGCTCCGAGATCGCCAAGCTCTCCTCGCTGCCCGAGGACGAGCTGTACGTCGCCGCCAAGGAACTCCAGGCCCCGTACGAACTGGTCAAGGAAGTTGCCGCTGCCGGCAAGCTCCCCGTCGTCCTGTTCACTGCAGGCGGCATCGCCACCCCCGCTGACGCTGCCATGATGATGCAGCTCGGCGCCGACGGCGTGTTCGTCGGCTCCGGCATCTTCAAGTCCGGCAACCCCGCCCAGCGCGCCGCCGCCGTCGTCAAGGCCACCACCTTCTTCGACGACCCCGACGTCATCGCCAAGGCCTCCCGCGGGCTCGGCGAAGCCATGGTGGGCATCAACGTCGACGAGATCCCCCAGCCGCACCGCCTGGCTGAGCGCGGCTGGTAAGTCTCTCCTCGCGTCCACTTTGGGCGCCTGGCGGCGCTGATCCTCTGCGTGCTATTCCCCGCGTCCCGCTGAAGCCGCTTCGCGGCGAGCCGGGACGCAGGGCCCCTTTTACGCACGCTGCCGGATCACCACCGCCTGCCGCTTCGGCTCTGTTTCTAACTTACGACGCCGGTTCCCTCACCTTTTCTGGTGGGGGACCGGCGTCGTTCTTTTAAATCGGTTGCTCCGTACTTGTCGTTTTCGGGGCTCAAAACGACAAGTACTCAGCAATCGATGGGGGTTACTCCAGGCCGCGGCGCTTCAGCAGGGGGTCCAGGTTGGCTTCGCGGCCCCTCAGGATCCGGAAGGACTCCAGGGGGTCCCGGCTGTTGCCGCGGCTGAGGAGCTCTTGCCGGAAGCGTTCGCCGTTGGCGCGGGACAGGCCGCCGTTCTCCTTGAACCAGTCCACGGTCTCGGCGTCCAGGACCTCGCTCCAGATGTAGGAGTAATAGCCTGCGGCGTAGCCGGCACCGGCAAAGATGTGCTGGAAGTAGCCTGTGCGGTACCGGGGCGGGATCAGGGGGTGCGCAATCCCTGCCGCAGCCAGGGCCTTAGCCTCGAACTCCAAGGCATCGTCCGGAACGTCGCCTGGCTCCAGCGTGTGCCACGCAAGGTCCAGGAGGGCTGCGCCCAGGTACTCTGTGGTGGCAAAGCCTTCGCCCCAGAGCCGGGATTCCTCCAGCCTGTCCACAACGTCCTGCGGAAGAGGTTCGCCGGTGACGTGGTGGCGCGCATAATTGGACAGCACTTCCGGCCACATGATCCACATCTCGTTCACCTGCGACGGATACTCCACAAAGTCCCGGGGCACGGCAGTGCCGGAAAAGCGGGGATAGGTGACGTCGGAGAACAAGCCGTGCAGGGCGTGGCCGAACTCGTGGAAAAGCGTGCGCAGCTCGTCCAGGGTGAGGAGCGTCGGTTCACCCGCGGGCGGCTTGGAAATGTTGAGCGTATTGATCACCACCGGCCGGGTGCCCAGCAGACCCGACTGGTCCACGAGCGAGTTCATCCACGCACCGCCGCGCTTGGATTCACGCGCATAGTAGTCGCCCAGGAACAACCCCAGGCCGGTTCCGTCCCCGTTCCGGACCTCCCAGATGCGAACGTCCGGATGATAGGCGCGGAGGTCATGCCGCTCGTGGAAGGTGACCCCGTACAGCGACGTGGCGGCGAAGAACACACCATCCTCGATTACCCGGTCGAGTTCGAAGTAGGGACGCAGGGCCTGTTCGTCGACGTCGTACTTCTCCCGCCGTACCTTTGCCGAGTAGTAGGCCCAGTCCCAGGCCTCCAGCGGATGCCCGGCGGCGTCGGCCAGGGCTGCCGCCTCGGCGTCGGCATTTCGGACGGCCGCCGGCGCCATCCGGCCCAGCATCGTCCGGACGGCTTCGAAGTCCGGCGCCGTCTGCCGGTCGGCCACCAGTTCGGCGTAGTTGGCGAAACCCAGCAGTTGGGCCTTTTCCGCCCGCAGCCCGGCCATCTCCCGGGCCAGGTCCAGGACATCCAGGCTCCCGCCGCCACTGCCCCTGGCCACGGATGCTTCGAACAGACGACGGCGGACGTCCCGGTTCTCGAGCGAGGCCAGTGCCGGCTGGTTGCCGGGCTGGATCAAGGTAAGCAGGAATTTCCCGTCGTGCCCGGCGGCGCGTGCCGCTTCCGCGGCACTGGCGACGTCGTCCGCCGGCAGGCCCGACAGGTCGCCGGCGTCCTCCAGCAGCAGCGCCGCGGACTTCATCCCCTCCTTGACCCGCTGTCCGAACTCCGTGCCCAACCGGGCCAGTTCAGCGTTGATGGCACGCAGCCGCCCCTGGCCGGGCGCATCGAGCTGGATCCCGGACTGGCGGAACTCCTTGAGGTACTCCTCCACCAGGCGGGCTGACTCGGAATCCAGGGTGTCCGTATCTATGCCGGCAAAGCGCCCATACAGTGCACTGTTGAGGAAGACTTCGTCCTGGTGGGCCTGGAAGCGCGGCGAAAGCTCTGTTTCAAGTTCCCGGATTTCCGCGGAGGCATCCGCCGACACCAAGGTGAAAAATGCCGCAGCCGCCCTGTTGAGGAGCTGCCCGGAGCGTTCCATGGCCAGTGCCGTGTTTTCAAACGTGGCCGGTGCGGCGTTGCTGCTGATGGCCCGGATCTCGTCCAGGTGGGCAGCCAGTCCTGCTTCGATGGCGGCGCCGTACTGGCCTGCTGTGAGGGCCTCGAAAGGCGGAAGCCCGTAGGGCAGGGGACTGGCGGTGAGGAGGGGGTTGGTCATGGGCTAAACCTTTCACAGCGGGACGCGGTTCTCAATTGATGGAAATGGTGCTGCCTCCCAGGTCACATCCCTAGAATTGCCGCTATGGTGTCCGTTCCGGGCCCCATTCCGCACGTGCTGGAAGGCGTACACGGGTTCGGCTATACGAGGGGGCCACCGGTCCATGAGCAAAAGTGCCACGACGCAGGCGGCTGCATCCCTGGGCGTGCCCTTACGGTGGGTGGGTCCGGGCGCTGTCACGGTCCTGGCCCTGGCCTACGGCATCTTCTGGTACTTCGCGCGCCCGGAAGGTGAACCCGTACTCCGCCATGTGGGCCAGCTGTTCGGCGGCGAATCCGTGCTGCTGTACTCCATCGCCCTGGTCCTGGTCAGCACACTCCCGCACGTTGAGCCGGTGTTCGGCGGCATAGACCATGCCGCGATCTGGCACCGCAGGGCCGCCGTTACGGCTACTGTCCTGTTGCTGCCGCACATAGAACTTGCGTCCAACCCGGAGGCAACCAGCGCGGGTAAGACACTGGCCGTGGTGGCCATTTCCGGCCTTGCCGCACTGGTGGTGTGGGCGGTGCTGCCGCGTTGGCGGACTATGCTGCCGGCGCCCGTCCGCCGCGTGGTGCTCGCCGCACTGCAGACCAAGGGGGTCCGCCTGGTGGTGCGTCTGCTGGGTGGTTATGAGCGCTGGCGCGGCTTCCACCGCCTCACAGGCTTGTTTGTGGCTGCCGGATTCCTGCATGGACTGCTCGATGCCAGTGCGTTTGAAGCGGCGCCCGTTCTGCGGTGGAGCTATGTGGCCCTCGGCGGAACGGGGCTGGCGTTCTACGTCTACCGGGAGCTGCTGGCGCGCCGTTTCCTGCCCCATCACGACTACCAGGTCGCAGGGGTCCGCCCGGTCGCGGCCGATCTGGTGGAGGTGGCGCTCCGTCCCCTGG
This sequence comes from Pseudarthrobacter sp. 902506025, assembly GCF_040702325.1. Classification (NCBI taxonomy): domain Bacteria; kingdom Bacillati; phylum Actinomycetota; class Actinomycetes; order Micrococcales; family Micrococcaceae; genus Pseudarthrobacter; species Pseudarthrobacter sp. 902506025. The sequence continues at coordinate 797,622 of NZ_JBFBKW010000001.1, read as the reverse complement.
GCCGGCCCCTGGCGTTCAAACCCGGCCAGTTCGCCATGGTTTACCTCGAAACAGCGGATGGCTGGCAGCGGCACCCCTTTTCCATTTCCGGGCCCGCCCAGGAGGGCGGCATCAGCATCACGGTCAAGGCTCTGGGTGACCACACCACAAGGCTTCCCGACGTGGTCCAGCCTGGGATGCCGGCCGTGGTGGGCGGCCCCTACGGCCGCTTTGACCGGCACAAGGGCACTGCCCACCAGGTCTGGATCGCCGGCGGGGTGGGGATCACGCCCTTCCTGAGCTGGCTGCGGTCGCTGGACGCAGACCCGGGCGGCGGGCTGCAGGAAGATGTCGACTTCTTCGTTACCTCGGCGGGCCCGTCGCCTTTTGCCGAGGAAATCATCGCCATCGCCAGGAACCACCCGCGGCTCAAGGTCCATGTGGTTGACACCGAAAGGGACGGGCGGCTGACCCCGGCCGCGGTCATGGCCGCGGTGGGCACCGAACCGCGCCTGCTGTCAGTTTTCATGGGTGGGCCCGACGCCATGCTGCGGCAGTTCCGCAAAGCCTTCCGGGCAGCGGGTGTCCGCAGGCTCAACATCCACCGGGAGTACTTCCAGTGGCGGTGATCCAGGCGGTCGCAGTTCAGCGGGGCCGGCGGGCGGCGTGCTCCCGTGCCAGGACCGCGTAGGCGTCGTCAGGGGTGCCGGGGGAGAAGCTGCCGAACTTGCGCTCCGCGGCTGTGCGGATGAGGTAGTCGGCAATGGCAGGGTTCTTGGGAAGCAGCGAGCCGTGCAGGTAGCTGGCAACGATGTTTCGGTACCGCGCCCCCTCATGGCCGTCGTTGCTGTTGTTCCCCGTTCCCTTGGCCACCGTCCCGAGCGGCCGCACCCCGCTGCCCAGGGTGGTTTGGCCGCTGTGGTTCTCGTAACCGAGGACTTCGCCGAACTCGGTGGTTGAGACCTTGACGTTGCCGATCAGGCGCTCGTCGGTACCGTGGGTTTCCACGTCCAGGACGCCGATGCCCGGGATGACAGTTCCCGTCCGCGTCTTGAAGAAACGGCCAAAAAGCTGGTAGAGGCCGCAGATGATCAGCATGGGTGCGCCGTCCTCGGCCAACTCCTTCAGCTGGCCGGCACGGGCCTGCAGGTCGTCCTGGATGACCAGCTGGCCGCTGTCCTGGCCGCCGCCGCCCACAATGATGTCCACGCCTTCGGGAAAGGGATCGCCCACGTTGTACTCAAGCAGTTCGGGGGTGTACCCGTGCCATTGGATGCGGCGCTGCAGGACCAGGGCATTGCCCCAGTCGCCATAGATGTTCATGTCCCGCGGGTACAGCTGGACCACGCGCAGCGTGCCCTTGGACTGGTCGCCAGCTTCTGCTGCTTCTGCCGGACTCACGAGACAACCTCCACGGTGGTGATTTTGGACAGCTCGCGGCGGATTGCAAGCATGGCGGTGTAGGTGCAGAAGATCCGTTTGGGTTTGCCCTGGCCTTCCCGGATGAAGGCGGCAAGGGCGGCGGGAATGTCGGTGTCCACGGCGCCAACGGGGACTTCGTCGTACTGCAGCCGCAGCGCCATGTCGTAGGCACGCGATCCGGTCAGCACCTCCACCCCGCCCCCGCGAAGCGAATCGAATTCCACGTCCCACAGCCAGGACATGTCCCGGCCGTCGGCGTAGTTGTCGTTGATGGCGATCATCGTGGCGTAACCGGCAGCGGGGAAGGATTTCAGTCCCAGCCGGAACCCGCTGGGGTTCTTGACCAGAACCAGGTCCAGGGGCTGGCCGTCCACGGTCAGGCTTTCGCCGCGGCCGAAGGCCGGCGCCACCTGGGACAGCGCCTGCAGCAGGGTCTCGTGGTTCGCGGTGGCGGCCCCGCCGCCGCAAATGCTGCGGGCGAGGGTAAGAGCAGCAGCTGCATTGAAGATGTTGTACACGCCGCGCAGCTTCATCGCCGTGGTGACCGTGCCGCCGTCGTACTCGAATTCGGCGCTGTCTGCGCCCACCTTGCGGAGGACGACGTCGGCCTGCGGTTTGGCGGGCAGGCCCGCCGGGGCGGGGCTGCCGGGAGCGGCGCGCATGTCGTCATCGTTCGGGAAGGTGCCCAGCAGGGAGTCGTCCAGGCCGAAGTACCTGACGTCCTGTCCCGTCAGCGTGTCGGCGATCCGGGCAACCCGCGGGTCCTCGCGGTTCAGGACCACTGTTCCCGTGGTTTTGGCGGCGATGTGCTGCAGGAGCTGTGCGGTCTTGTCGATTTCGCCGAAGCGGTCCAGCTGGTCGCGAAGCACGTTCAGCAGGAGGCAGTACCGGGGCGGAACGCTGTTCACGAAATGGACGGCGTGGGCTTCATCGAGTTCCAGGACGGCAACGTCCGCGTCCAGCCTGCCGCGCCAGTCCACCTCGCCCAGGAGGGCCGCTGCCACGCCCCGCGTGAAGTTGCTGCCGGTCCGGTTGGTGAAAACCTTCAGGCCCTGGCTTTCCAGGAGTTCGACCACCATTTTGGTGGTGGTGGTCTTTCCGTTGGTGCCGCTGACCACAGCCACGCCGTGGGGCAGGGTGGTGAGCGTCCGCCGCATGAAGCCGGGATCGATTTTCTCGACCACCAGGCCCGGAAGTGCGGACCCGCCGCCCCGCAGCCGGGATACCCTGCGGACCAGCTTGCCGAGCGGAACAGTGAAGAAGACCATGTTTCGAATATATCCCAGCAGCGGCATGCAACCTTTGCCGGCCCCGGCCCGCCGCACCGGGCGGAGGCCGGGGCCGTATGCTGGAGGGATGACAAACCCCCCTTCTGCTGATCCTGCGCGCGTGGGCTCAGGCCTGCGGATCGGTGTCCTGGCTCTCCAGGGAGACTTTCGCGAGCATCTGCGTGCCGCAGAGGCCACCGGCGCGCAGGGCGTTGCCGTCCGCCGCCCGGAGGAGCTCGATGGCCTGGACGGCCTCATTATTCCCGGCGGCGAATCCACCACGATCGATAAGCTGGCGCGGGCCTTCGACCTTGCCGACCCGCTGCGCAAGTACATCGCCGAGGGCCTGCCCGTCTACGGCTCATGCGCGGGGATGATCCTGCTCGCGTCGGACATCGCCGACCCGGCAACCGACCTGTCCGGCGCCCCCCAGCAGACGTTCGGCGGCCTGGACATCACCGTCCGCCGCAATGCCTTCGGCCGGCAGCGCGAATCCTTCGAAACCGACCTGGACTTCAAGGGGCTGGACTTCAGTGCCACCGAATCGGGCGTGGAACCGGTGCACGCTGTCTTCATCCGCGGGCCCTGGGTGGAACGCGTGGGGCCGGACGTGGAGGTCCTGGCCCAGGTGGAACCGGCAGATCCCGGACAGGCCTCGCACGCCGTACCGCTGCCAGGGGCGGCTAGAATTGTCGCAGTGCGTTCCGGCCAGCTGCTGGCCACCTCCTTCCATCCGGAAGTGACCGGCGAGAAACGCGTACACGAACTTTTTATCCGCATGATCAGAGGAGAAGCGTAAAGCATGTCAGGCCACTCCAAATGGGCAACGACCAAGCACAAAAAGGCGATCATTGACAGCCGCCGCGCAAAGTCGTTTGCCAAGCTGATCAAGAACATCGAAGTTGCCGCCCGGATGGGCGGACCGGACCTCGCCGGCAACCCCGGCCTGGAACTTGCGGTGACCAAGGCCAAGAAGACCTCGGTTCCCAACGACAACATCGACCGTGCCATTAAGCGCGGCGCCGGCCTCACCGGCGAAGTGGTGGACTACACCGAGATCATGTACGAGGCCCGCGGCCCCCAGGGCTCGGCCCTGCTGATCGAGTGCCTCACGGACAACAAGAACCGGGCAGCCTCCGAAGTCCGCCTGGCCATCTCCCGCAACGGCGGCACCATCGCCGACCCCGGTTCCGTGAGCTACCTCTTCACCCGCAAGGGCGTAGTGAACCTGCCTAAGAACGGCCTGAGCGAGGACGACGTCCTGATGGCCGTCCTGGATGCGGGCGCGGAGGAAGTCAAGGACAACGGCGAGACCTTCGAGATCCACTCGGAACCGGGCGATCTCCAGGCCATCCGGGAGGCCCTGGCGGAAGCCGGCATTGAGTACGACACGGACGAGGTTGAATTCGTGCCCTCCATGCAGGTGGAACTCGACGTCGACGGCGCCCGCAAGTTCCTGAAGCTGGCGGACGCTCTTGAAGACCTCGACGACGTCCAGAACGTGTACAGCAACGCCGACCTCAGCGACGAAGTCCAGGCCGCCCTGGAATCCGAGTGACGTCCGGCCTTGCCAGCTAGACCGCAGCGGGAGCTCCAGCCGGCCCTGCCGCCCGCAGCGGGGCAGAAGTGACGCTCCGCGTCCTGGGCGTTGACCCCGGCCTGACCCGCTGCGGCATCGGCGTGGTGGATGTTGAACGCAACCGCCGGGCCAGCATGGTGGCGGTAGGGGTTGTCGGCACCTCGCCGGACGAGACCCTTGACCGCCGCCTGCTGGTGATCGCCACGGCCATCGACGAGTGGCTGGACCGTTACGAGCCCGAGGTCCTCGCCGTCGAACGCGTCTTCTCGCAGCTCAACGTCAGCACGGTGATGGGCGTCGCCCAGGCGTCCGGCGTGGTGATAGCGGCGGCGGCCCGCCGGGGAATCCCGGTGGCGCTGCATACGCCGTCGGAAGTTAAAGCCGCGGTGACCGGAAGCGGGTCCTCGAACAAGGACGCCGTGACCAAACTGGTCACCAAGATCCTCCGGCTTGACGCTCCGCCGCGTCCCGCCGACGCGGCCGATGCGCTGGCGCTGGCCATCACCCATGCGTGGCGGGCCGGGAGTGGCGCTGCCGTGGCCACCACCGGTCCCGGCCGCTCTTCCCTGACGCCGGCCCAGCGGGCATGGGCGGAAGCAGAGGCGAAAGCGCGCCGTGCACGCTGATTGTCCCTGCCGCTTGCTAGGGTATTCGTAGATATGTTCGGATAGCCGGGCTCCCAGTGGGGAGGCCCGCAGTACAACGGGAGCCCGGCCTTGATCAGTTTCCTCCGCGGAACCGTAGCGCACGTTGGCCTGTCAACGGCCGTGATTGACCTCAACGGTGCCGGGATGAGCGTCAACGCCACCCCGCAGACCCTGAGCCGGCTGCGCGTGGGGGAAGAGGGCAAGCTGTTTACGTCCCTGATTGTCCGGGAGGATTCGCTCACCCTTTTTGGTTTTGCATCCGACGACGAACGTGAGGTTTTCGACGTCCTGCTGAGTGTCAGCGGGGTCGGCCCCCGTCTTGCCCTCGCAGTCCTGGCGGTCCACGACCCCGAAGCAATCAGGGTTGCGGCCCATACGGAGGACAGCAAGACCTTCACCAAGGTTCCCGGCATCGGGCCCAAGGTCGCGGGCCGGATCGTGCTGGAGCTGGCCGGAAAGCTGGTACCGCACGGAACGGCCGCACCCGCCGGCGCCGCCACCCCTGCCGCGGCCGCATGGAAGCCGCAGGTGGTGGCCGCCATGACCAGCTTGGGCTGGTCCGAGAAGGATGCCTCCGCCAGCATCGACAAAGCCCTGGCTGACGAGCCGGAAGTGTCCTTCCGCGGCAATGTGGCCGAAATCCTCCGCACCACCCTCCGCTGGCTGGGGCAGGACGGCGCCCGCGCCGGCAACCGCGTAGGCAGCCGTGGCTGAACCTTCATTGGTCGCCGCGGGGGAGGAACCGGAGGAGCGGGCCATCGAGGCTGCGCTCCGGCCGAAGAACCTCGACGATTTCGTGGGCCAGCACCGGGTGCGCAAGCAACTTTCGCTCGTGCTCCAGGCCTCCCGGATGCGCGGGCGCACAGCGGACCACGTGCTGTTCTCCGGGCCGCCGGGCCTCGGCAAAACCACCCTCGCCATGATCGTGGCCGCGGAAATGAACGCTCCGCTGCGCCTTAGCAGCGGGCCCGCCATCCAGCACGCGGGCGACCTTGCGGCCATCCTGTCCTCGCTTTCCGAGGGCGAGGTCCTGTTCCTCGACGAGATCCACCGCATGTCCCGGCCCGCCGAGGAAATGCTGTACATGGCCATGGAGGACTTCCGCGTCGACATCGTCGTGGGCAAGGGCGCCGGTGCCACCGCCATTCCACTGGAATTGCCGCCGTTCACCCTGGTGGGCGCCACCACCCGCGCCGGGCTGCTTCCGGGCCCGCTGCGCGACCGGTTCGGCTTCACCGGGCACCTCGAGTTCTACTCCGTTCCGGAACTGGAACTGGTCCTGCGCCGGTCAGCCGGGCTGCTGGACCTGAAGGTCAACTCTGCCGGATTCGCTGAAATCGCCGGCCGTTCACGCGGGACCCCCCGTATCGCCAACCGCCTGCTGCGCCGGGTCCGGGACTGGGCGCTGGTGCATGGTGTCGAACAAATCGATGCCAGGGCTGCGTCCGCCGCCCTGGACATGTACGAAGTGGACAAGAAAGGCCTTGACCGGCTGGACCGTGCTGTCCTCGATGCCCTCATCACCAAATTCGGCGGAGGCCCCGTCGGCCTGTCCACCCTGGCCATCGCCGTTGGCGAGGAAACCGAAACAGTGGAAACCGTGGCCGAACCCTTCCTGGTCCGGGAAGGCCTGCTGGGCCGGACGCCCCGCGGAAGGATTGCCATGGCGCCGGCGTGGACGCACCTCGGATACGCCATTCCATCCGGGGTCTTCGCCCAGGAGCAGTTGGACCTTTTCGAGCCCGGCGGGGACGCCCCCGCGGCGGGGGACTGGGCCCCGGAGAGCCAATAGCAGGCTCCGTTCAGCTTTTCCCTTTAGACTGGTATGACGCCCGGCACGTTCGGGTCTTTGTTTCGCGGGTGGCCCTGACGCCCCCGTCGCTTGGGGAAGGAAATGTCAGGCGTTCTGCCTGTGCCACCAACCGCCCCGGCTGAAGCGAAGCCGACGTCGCTGGAAAACCAGCAGCACCACGCAAAAGAACGGAATTCCCCCTTGGATCCAATGTCAATTCTCCTGTTCGTCATGCTCGGCGTGTTCATCTTCATGATGTTCCGCCGCAACAAGAAGACGCAGCAGCAGCAGGCAGAGCTCCAGTCGAAGTTCGCCCCGGGCGTGGAGGTCATGACCAGCTTTGGCCTTTTCGGCCGGATCGTGGACATCGACGACGCCGACAACAAGGTCACCCTTGAACTTTCCCCCGGCAACCTGGCCACCGTGCACCGCCAGGCGGTCACCAAGGTTGTCGAGCCTGCCGCGGAAGCCACGGTCGAGCCCGCCGCTGCCTCACCCGTGGTGCCGGATGACGCATCCTCACTGACCACGCCGGAAGCCGGAAGCACTGCAACGGGCACCGAGACTCCGGAAGAAACCCTGAAGCGCCTCAACGACGAGGGCAAGAAGGACAGCTAGGCCCGCTGGCCCCTTTCCTCCCTCTACCGCTGCGGACCACCGCCGGCGCAGGTAACAACCCGCGCCGGCGGTTCTTCCGCGAATAAGAGAAAGATCGACAATGGCACGAACTGGCCGCAAGAAACCAGGGCTCCGCGTCCTGGTCTGGCTTGGCGTACTCCTGGCAGCGCTGACAGCCGTCCTGGCCGGCGGCACCGTCGCCGGGCAGGCCAGCTGGGCACCCAAACTGGCCCTGGACCTCGAGGGCGGCACCCAGATGATCCTGGCGCCGAAGGTGGAGGGCGGTTCGGACATCAACGAACAGCAGCTCAACCAGGCCGTGGCGATCATCCGGCAGCGCGTTGACGGCTCCGGCGTCTCCGAAGCGGAAATCAGCACCCAGTCCGGGCGCAACGTGGTGGTCAGCCTTCCCGGCACCCCCTCCGCCGAAACCCGGAACCTCATCCAGGCTTCCGCGGACATGAACTTCCGCCCCGTCCTCCTCAACGGTGACGGCGCCCCCGTGCCGCCGGAGTCGCAGACCCCGGAGGACCAGCTGCCCAAACCCACAGCTGAGCCGGCCAACAGCAGTGACACCAACTGGATCACCCCGGAGATCTACAAGCAGTTCGAGGCGCTGGACTGCAACAGCCCCGCAGCCGAGAAATCCAAGCGGTCAGATCCCACCAAGCCGCTGGTGACCTGCGAGCCTGCCACCGACAAGTCTCCTGCCATCAAGTACATCCTGGGTCCCGTGGAGGTGAAGGGCAGCAACATCGTCACCTCGTCCTTCCAGCTGCAGCAGGGTGCGCAGGGTGCGGTGACCAACGACTGGGCCGTCAACATCCAGTTCGACGCCGACGGCACGGCCAAGTTCAAATCCGTCACCGAACGCCTCAACCAGTTCTACGTGGCCGCCGGCGGCGAGTCCGGCACCGACCCCAAGTCCCAGTTCGCCATTGTGCTGGATGACCAGGTCATCTCCGCCCCGCGGTCGCTGGCTGTCATCACCGACGGACGTCCGCAGATCACCGGCGGCTTCACCGAGAAGACCGCCAAGGCGCTGTCCGACCAGTTGAAGTTCGGTGCCCTCCCCATCAGCTTCGACATCCAGAGCGAGCAGCAGATCTCCGCCACGCTTGGTGGCGAACAGCTGCGCATGGGCCTGCTGGCGGGCCTGATCGGGCTCCTGCTCGTGGTGGTCTACTCCCTGTTCCAGTACCGCGCCCTGGGCTTCGTCACGATCGCCTCGCTGGTGGTGGCCGGTGCCCTGACGTACCTGGCCATCGCGATCCTGGGCTGGACGGAGAACTACCGGCTGTCCCTTGCAGGTGTTGCAGGCATCATCGTGGCCATCGGCCAGACTGCCGACTCCTTCATCGTCTACTTCGAACGCATCCGCGACGAACTGCGCGAAGGGCGCGGCCTGGTGTCCGCCGTGGAAAACGGCTGGAAGCGGGCCAAGCGCACGGTTCTTGCCTCCAAGGCCGTCAACCTCCTGGCCGCCCTGGTCCTGTACTTCGTGGCCGTGGGCAACGTCCGTGGCTTTGCGTTCACACTGGGCCTGACGGCCATCGCCGACCTCATCGTGGTGTTCATGTTCACCCACCCCACGCTGCAGCTGCTGGCCCGTACCCGGTTCTTCGGTGAAGGCCACAAGTTCTCCGGCCTGGACCCCGAACGTCTGGGCGCCGTGCCGCTGTACCGCGGTGCCGGCCGGGTCCGCACTCCCGAGGACAAGCCCGCGGTGGTCCGTACCAAGAACACCGGCGCAGCGGCCGAGGCCGAACGCCGCATGACCATCGCTGAACGGCGCCTGGCAGAGAAGCAGGAACAGCTGGCCGGCTCGTCCAAGACCTCCGCGAAGGAGAACAAGTAATGTCAGGCCTCGCTACGTTCGGCAACGAGCTCTACACCGGAAAGCGTTCCTACGACTTTGTAGGGGCCAAGAAGATATGGTTCATCATCGCCGCGGTGGGAGTGGCGCTGTCCATCATCATCCCGGCGGCCAAGGGTGGCTTCAACCTCGGCATCGAATTCCGTGGGGGCTCCGAATTCACGGTCTCGAACGTCAAGACCACGGACGCCACCATCGGCGAAAAGGCCGTGACTGACGTGGTTGCCGGCAGTGTTCCGCGCGTTGCGAACGTGGCCGGCAACACCATGCGCATCCAGACGGACAAGCTGACCGACGACGAGACCCTTCGGATCAAGCAGGGCCTCACCGGCGCCTACGGTGTCACCGACAACGAGGTGACCTCCACGTTCGTTGGCCCCACCTGGGGCGCTGACGTGACCAAGCAGGCGCTGATCGGCCTGGTGGTGTTCGTGCTGCTGGCGGCCCTGCTGATGGCCCTCTATTTCCGGACCTGGAAGATGTCCCTGTCGGCGCTTGCCGGCATGGCCGTGACCATGTTCATCACGGCCGGTGTGTATGCGCTCAGTGATTTTGAGGTCACACCGTCGGCCATCATCGGATTCCTGACCGTCCTGAGCTACTCCCTCTACGACACCGTGGTGGTCTTCGACAAAATCCGGGAAAACACCACCGGAATCGACGCCTCCACACGCCGGACGTTCGGTGAGGAAGTCAACCTCGCCGTCAACCAGACCCTGGTGCGTTCCATCAACACCATGATGGTGGCGATCCTCCCCGTGGGCGCCATCCTGTTCATCGGTGCAGGGCTCCTGGGTGCCGGAACGCTGCGCGACCTGTCCCTGGCCCTGTTCGTCGGGATCCTCATCGGCACCGCCGCGACCATCTTCGTCGCAGCTCCGATGTACGCCTGGCTCCGGCAGGGTGAACCGGACCTGGTCAAGCAGGCGCGGCGCGTCCAGCAGCGGCGGGCCGCGTCAACCGAACGGGCAGTTCCGGCATCGCCGGCTAAAGCCTGACCTGCCAGCTACAGGCACCCGCGATTCCCTCAAAGGCCGGGCAACGCACACCGTGCGCTGCCCGGCCTTTGGCTGTCCGCGCCCGGTTATAAAAGTGGCTGCCCGGGGGAATAGACTGGAGTAATTAAACGGTGGTGAGGGGTGCTTCATTGGAAGAACGTTCGGCGTCGGTGCCAACGGCAGAGGAAGAAAAAAGTCCTGCCGGTGTACAAGCCGGTGCGGCATCCTCTGCGCGCCCAGGGTCCTTGGTTCCTGTTGACAATTCGGGATCACGGGCAACGTTTCCCGGCCGAAGGGAGCGCACCCGGTCGCGCCTTGCCCGCCTGACCGGTCGTGGAGCAGCCACCTATTCGCCCATCCTTGAGCCGCTGCTGCGCACTGTCCGGGCCAACAATCCCAAAGAGGACTTCGACCTCATCCAGCGCGCCTTCGACGTAGCTGAGCGGAGCCACCGCGGACAGAAGCGCAAGAGCGGGGACCCGTACATTACCCATCCTGTGGCTGTGGCCACCATCCTCGCCGAGCTTGGCCTCAGCGGCACAACCCTGGCGGCGGCCCTGCTGCACGACACCGTCGAGGACACCCCGTACACCCTCGCGGACCTGAAGCGGGACTTCGGGCCGGAAGTGGCCATGCTGGTGGACGGCGTGACCAAACTGGACAAGGTCAGTTTCGGCGAGGCCGCCCAGTCGGAAACGGTCCGCAAGATGGTTGTGGCCATGGCCAAGGACATCCGCGTCCTCATGATCAAGCTGGCCGACCGGCTCCACAACGCCCGTACCTGGCGCTTCGTATCAGCCGAATCGTCCGCCCGCAAAGCCCGTGAAACCCTCGAAATCTTCGCCCCGCTGGCGCACCGGCTGGGCATGAACACCATCAAGTGGGAGCTCGAGGACCTGTCCTTCGCGGCCCTCTACCCCAAGGTGTACGAGGAAATCGTCAGGATGGTGGGGGACCGGACCCCCGAGCGGGAAAAGAGCCTGGGCGTCATCCGGGACCAGATCACCGAGGACCTGCGCGCGGCCAAGATCAAAGCAACTATTACCGGCCGGCCCAAGCACTACTACTCCATCTACCAAAAGATGATTGTCCGCGACAAGGACTTCGACGACATCAACGACCTCATGGGTGTCCGTGTCCTGGTGGACTCCGTCCGGGACTGCTACGCCGCCCTGGGCACCATGCATTCGCGCTGGAACCCCCTGCCCGGCAGGTTCAAGGACTACATCGCGATGCCCAAGTTCAACATGTACCAGTCCCTGCACACCACCGTGATCGGCCCCGGCGGCAAACCGGTGGAGATCCAGATCCGCACGCACGAGATGCACCGCCGGGCCGAGTATGGCGTGGCGGCCCACTGGAAGTACAAGGACCAGCCCAACCGCACCGCGGTGGGCCCCGGAAGCCCCCGCGACGGCGACATGGGATGGCTGCGCTCCCTGGTGGACTGGCAGCAGGAAACCTCGGATCCCGGCGAGTTCCTGGACTCGTTGCGCTTTGAAATCAACGCCCGCGAAGTGTTCGTCTTCACGCCCAAGGGCGAAGTCATGGCGCTGCCGGCAGGATCAACGCCCGTGGACTTTGCCTACGCCGTGCACACGGAGGTAGGCCACCGCACCATTGGCGCCCGGGTCAACGGCAAGCTGGTCCCGCTTAACAGCGAGCTGAACCACGGCGACTGGGTGGAAATCTTTACCTCCAAAGCCGAGGGGGCCGGACCCAGCCAGGACTGGCAGCACTTCGTCAAGAGTGCCAGGGCACGCAACAAGATCCGCCAGTGGTTCAGCAAGGAACGCCGCGAAGAGGCCATTGACCGCGGCAAGGAGCTGTTGACCCGTGCCATGCGGAAACAGAACCTGCCACTGCAGCGGCTGATGACGCACGAGGCCCTGGCCGCCGTGGCCGAGGAATTCAAATACACGGACATCTCCGGCCTCTACGCCGGCGTGGGCGACGGGCACACATCTGCCCAGTCGGTCATGGAAAAGCTGATCGAAAGCCTGGGCGGCAACGAGAGTGCCGATGATGACGTCGAAGAGGTCAGCATCCCCACCCAGGTCAGCAAGGCCCGCTTCTCCGACTCCGGTGTTGTGGTCCGCGGCGTGGGCGACGTCTGGGTGAAGCTGGCCCGCTGCTGCACGCCCGTTCCACCGGACCCTATCCTGGGCTTTGTGACCAGGGGATCCGGCGTCTCCGTGCACCGCACCGACTGCACCAACATCTCGGACCTGAAGGACCAGCCGGACCGGATCGTGGACGTGGACTGGGCGCCAACCCAGTCGAGCGTTTTCCTGGTGGAGATCCAGGTGGAGGCCCTGGACCGCAAATCACTGCTGTCTGACGTGACGCGGGTTCTTTCCGACAACCACGTCAATATCCTCGCGGCCAGTGTCCACACCTCCACGGACCGGGTGGCCATCTCAAAGTTCGCCTTCGAGATGGGCGACCCCAAATACCTCAGCCACGTCCTCAGCGCGGTTCGCAGGATCGACGGGGTCTTCGACGTCTACCGCACCACCGGCAACAAACGCCGGAGCTAACAGGGCGAGCTTTTCCAAAGCAGCCCGCTTGTGCGGCACCCTGGGTGTTGCTTCGATGGCGCGCACCAGCAGCCGCAACCGCACGTCCTGCTGCGGGCGGGCCAGCAAGCCGGCGAGGGCCGGTACGGCACGTTCCGGTTCCACGTGCAGGGCGATGTCAAGGGCGGTCCGCAAGGGGCTGGAAACCATCAGGCCGCCCAGGCTGATCACGTCGAACGGCCCCAGCCTCACCTCGTGGAGCGTGCAGCCGCGGGTATTCCGCAGGCTGGATACCCGCCGCTTGGCATCAACCAGGAGTGCCAGCCTGTCCGGTTCCGCCGCGCAGCCGTAGATCCACGCCGCAGTCATCCGCCCCGCGACGACCCGCTGCCGGATGGCCGCCGGCACAGCACCCGCGGCCGCCCTTGCCCGCAACTGCGGGGACGCCGGCAACCCCGGAAGCGTGTAACCGTGTTGGTGGAACCGGGCCAGCAGTCCGTCGGCGGCCAGGGACTGGAGTTCCGGACCGGCGAAGGGGACCCCGGGTGCGTACAGTTCGGGAAAGCGTGGCGCCGCGGCCGCGTCTGCTCCGCCTGCCGGGCACCCTGGCCCCGGTGGGGAAGCGGAGGGGTCCCTGCCCGGTCCGGCGTCGGAGGATGCTGGTGGTGTGGCCATACCCCCATCCTGCCCGGACCGTGGTTAACGGGCACAGGCCCGGTCCGGGTTATGTGGATAACCGGGACCGGGCCTGTGACTTCCAGCCCAAGCCAGAGAAGCTCAGCGCGAGAAGCCTAGGACAGCTCGCTGGCGGAGCGCTGGATCTGGTCAAGCCAGGCCTGGCGGGCTTCGAGGGCCTCGCGGGCGGCCTTGATCTTGCGCTGGTCACCGCTCTTTTCGGCCTTGGCAAGGTCTTCCTGGAGTCCGGCAATGGCGGATTCCAGCTGCGAGAGTGCGCTGTTGGTGCGTGCCTTGCGTTCGGGGTTGGACCGCTGCCACTGCTCTTCTTCGGCGTGGCGGACGGCGTCTTCAACCTTCCGGAGCCCGGCTTCGATCCGGCCCATGTCGGCCCGGGGTACCTTGCCGGCCTCTTCCCAACGGTCGCGGACGGACTGGAGCGCCTTCTTGGCCGCTGCCAGGTCCTTCACCGGAAGGATGCCGTTGGCCTCGGCCAGCAGCGCCTCCTTCACCGTAAGGTTGGCGGCGTACTCCTGGTCAATTTCGTCGTTGGCAGCCTGGCGCGAGGTGAAGAACACGTCCTGCGCGGCGCGGAAACGGGCCCACAGTGCGTCGTCGTCCTTGCGGCTTGCCCGAGGCGATGCCTTCCACTGGTCCATCAGGCGGCGGTATTCGCCGGCGGCGTAGCCCCAGTCGGTGGACGTGGATAGGGCTTCGGCCTCGGCGATCAGCTTCTCCTTGGCAGCCTTGGCTGCGGAATTGTTGCTGTCCAGCTGGGAGAAATAGGCCCGGCGGTGGCGGTCGAAGACGGTGCGGGCGGCGCGGAAGCGCTTCCAGAGGGCGTCCTCGTTGCTGCGGCCCAGCCGCACGCCGCTCTTCTGGGCTGCCTTCCAGTTCTCGAACAGCTCGTTCATCCGGGCGCTGGAGGTCTTCCACTGCGTCTGGGCGGGATCCTGGCCGGAAATCTGCTCCGCCTCGGTGACGATGGCCTCACGCGCTGCAAGCTCGGATGCACGCACGGCATCGTGCTCGGCCTTCTCGGCCTTCTCCAGCTCCGTGATTTCGACGGCGAGCTTGTCCAGTCGCGCTTCGGCTGCCCGCAGGTCGCCCACCATGTTCCGTTCGGCGAGCTGTTCACGCAGGTGCGTCACCGTCTTTTGCATGTCCGTGCTGGGAGCCTTGGAGCTGACACGCTGTTCGAGGAGGACGATCTGCGCCACGACGTCGTCGTACTTCCGCGCAAAGTAGATCAGCGCCTCGTCACCGCTCACGCCGGGGTACTGTCCCACGGGGTGCTCGCCGCCGTCGATATTCAGGTAGACGTGGCCGTCCCCTTCCACTCGGCCCCACTTGGAGGCCTCGGCGACAGACGTGCTGGGCGCAGCGGGCACCGGTGCGGCAGCGGGAGCGGCGGCAGCGGGCTTGGGACGCGATGCGAAGGCAGCAGGCGACGGTGCTGACGGCCGGGGGCCGGGTGCGGCAGCAGGCACGGACGGCTCCGCGGCAGTGGCTACCCCGGACTGGCCCTCTGCATCCTGCCCACTGGCCGCGTCAACACTGGCTGCGTCAGCAGTGTCCTCGTCAACAGGGCTTTCTTCAGCAGTGCCCTCCTCTGAAGCGGTTGCTTCGGGGGCCGCAGGTGCGTGCCCGGCCTGTGCAGCAGTATCGGCAGCGTCCTCGGCCGGAGCCGTTGGTTCGGTTACGCCTGTTGCTGTTTCGTCGGATTTCTGACTGTCTGTCACCGCTAAAAGTCTTTCGCTTGGAGGGAAATACTCACGTACTGCACCGCGGCCTTGCCGGCCCGGCTCCTACTTCAGAGAAAACGAGTCTATCGTGACTGGTTGTTTTGGTGCGCCGTCCGTGTCGCTGGCACCTGGCGTGATGCCGGCGGCAGCAATGTTGGACACCACATCAAGCCCCGAGGTCACCTTTCCCACCACGGTATAGCCCCCCGCTGCGTCTGCCGGAATCGCGGTGTCCTTATAGACAATGAAGAACTGTGTCCCGTTGCCGTAGGCGTTGTTGCCGGTACGGGCCACGGCGATGGTGCCGGCGGGGTACATGTTGTCCGCCGGGGTGTTCTCCAGCGGACCCCACGTGTAGTTGGGGTCTCCCTGGCCGTCGCCCGTGGGCGAACCGCACTGCAGCACGCCGAACTGGTCTGCGGTGGTGAGCCGGTGGCACGTCTTTCCGTTGAAATAGCCTTCGTCGCTGAGGGACTTGAAGACCGCCGCGGCCTGGGGAGCCTTGGTTCCGTCCACCTCCACGCCCAGAGGACTGCCGTTCAGCAGCAGTTGGCCCGTGAAAGTCTTGCCGGCCGCCGAGTCTGCGGCCGGGATGTTCGGCCCGTTGGTTGCAGCAGCGGATGGAGTGGGGGAGGCGCTGGCCGAGGCCGATGGCTCGGTCAGGCCTGCCTGCGCGGCAGCATACTCGTCCTCGGTCGGGTTTCCGGCGAACGCCGTGAGCTGGAGGACGACGGCGAGCACTACGGCGGCGGTTCCCGCGCCGGCGGCCACGAGGTTGTCGCGCTTGCGCCGCCTTTCCTGGTCGCGCCGGAGGTCACGCTTGGCTTCCATTTGCTGGATGCGCCGTTTCGTTTCGCGGGCACTGCGTGAACTGGCCGGCAAGGGTCCTCCTCATCGTCGGGCTGCTGGTGTGCCGCGGTTGGCCGCGGCGCGAAGAATTCAGCGGCCAGTCCGTGCCGTCCGCCGTATTAGAGATGCACACGGATGAACGCATAAACTGGCTGCCGCACATAGTTTATGCATGGCCGGCTGTGCTGCCGCCGTACGCCGTCCCTGAACGGTGTGGCCGGCAATGCGCCGCGCCTTCCATCCCTAAGGAGAACCTTCCCCATGGCACGCACCGCCTCCCTGTCCGGATTCCCCGAGTGGCTTCCCGAGGAGCGGCTGGTGGAGCTGCATGTGCTCGATACCCTGCGCAGGGTCTTTGAGCTGCATGGTTTTGCCTCGATCGAAACCCGGGCGGTGGAGACGGTGGGCCAGCTGCTCCGCAAGGGCGAGATCGACAAGGAAGTGTATGGACTCAGCCGGCTCCAGGAGGATGAGAGCGACAACCCGGTAAAGGGCGGTAAAGCGGATCCCCACGCGCTGGCCCTGCATTTTGACCTGACGGTGCCGTTTGCCCGCTACGTCGTCGAAAACGCCGGCTACCTCGCCTTCCCGTTCCGCCGCTACCAGATCCAGAAAGTGTGGCGCGGCGAGCGGCCCCAGGAAGGCCGGGCCCGTGAGTTTACCCAGGCGGACATCGATGTTGTGGGCGACGGCGAGCTTCCGTTCCGTTACGACGTCGAGATTGCACTGGTCATCGCCGAGGCCCTCAGTGCCCTGCCCATCCCCGACTTCCGCCTCCGGATCAACAACCGCAAGCTCGCCGAAGGCTTCTACCGCGGCATCGGCCTCGATGACACCGCAGGCGTGCTGCGCAGCATCGACAAGCTTGAAAAGATCGGTCCCGCCAAGGTGGCTGAGCTGCTGAAGTCCGAGCTGGGCGCTTCCGATGACCAGGCCGCCAAGGCGCTGCAGCTGGCAGCAATCCGCACGGACGACACATCCTTCGTGGCGCAGGTCCGTGCCCTCGGCGTCACCAACGAGCTCCTGGATGAAGGCCTCGACGAACTGGAGCAGGTTATCGATGCCGCCGTGCAGCGGGCTCCCGGCAAGGTGCTGGCCGACCTCAGCATCGCCCGCGGCCTGGACTACTACACCGGCACCGTGGTGGAAACCGTGCTGGTGGGCCACGAGCAGCTCGGGTCCATTTGCTCCGGCGGCCGCTACGACGCCCTGGCGTCCAAGGGAAACCGGAAGTTCCCGGGCGTCGGGCTGTCCATCGGCGTGACCCGGTTGGTCTCCCGGATCCTGAGCCAGGACCTGGCCAAGGCCTCCCGTTCGGTTCCCACGGCGGTGCTGGTGGCCCTGAACCACGACGACAGCTGGGGCGGTGCGCAGGACGTCGCCGCGCTCCTGCGCAGCAGGGGTATCCCCACGGAAGTGGCGGCCAAGGCAGAAAAGTTCGGTAAGCAGATCAAGTTCGCGGACCGGCGCGGCATCCCGTTCGTCTGGTTCACCGACGAGGACGGCACCCACCAGGTCAAGGACATCCGTACTGGCGAACAGGTGCTGGCCGCGCCCGAAACCTGGATGCCGCCGCTGGAGGACCTGACGGTTCAGGTTGAAACCACCGCCCCCGCAGCAGCCTCCGTGTAGCCCGGCAACTCAGGACTGGTGCTGCCGGAGGCGCAGCGCCAGCCAGCGCCCGGCCACCCCGGCTGCGAGGACCGCGGCCATGGTCAGCACGGGCGCCGGCGGCAGGGTGAAGGCGAGGACGACGCAGCCCAGGAATCCCACGGCGTTCAGCCAGCGGGGGGCATAGCCGGGATGGGCCGTGAGGGTGAAGGCGGACGCGTTCGCCACGGCGTAATACACCAGTACGCCGAAGCTTGAGAAGCCCACCACCGTCATCACGTTGGTGGTCAGCAGGAGCAGGATGACGACGACGGCCACAGCCAGTTCCGCAACGAACGGGACGGTGTGGGTGCCGCCCACCTTTGCCAGCGGACCCGGCAGGTCGCGTTCCCGTGCCATGGCCAGGGTGGTCCGCCCCACGCCCGTGATGAGGGCGAGGAGGGCACCCAGGCATGCAGCGGCTGCGCCCGCCTGCACCAGCGGCGCGGCAGGGGCAAGGCGGGAATCCAATACTGCGTCCAGCAGGGGAGTTCCGGACGCGGCAAGCCGCTCTCCGAGGTGGTTCAGCAGGAGCAGTGCCAGCAGCAGGTAGATGGCGAAAGCGGCTGCCAGGGCCGCCAGGATGGCCCGCGGGATGGCCCGTGTGGGGTCTTTGACCTCTTCGCCCAGCGTGGCGATCCGGGCGTAGCCGGCGAAAGCGAAAAACATGAGCCCTGCTGCCGGCAGGACTCCCGCCGGGTTGCCCGACGGCGGCCCGGCCAGTACCGCCGCGGTGTGCGGGCCCAGCCACGCGGCCACGGCGACGAACACCAGCGTCGCCAGGACCATGCACAGCAGGATGCGTGTCAGCAGGGCGGTCCGGGTAATGCCGAGCAGGTTGACTCCGGTGAGCGCCACGACGGCGGCCACAGCCACCGGGACCGCATAATCCCGCGCCACGTAGCTGCCGAACGTCAACGCCATGGCCGCGCACGACGCCGTCTTGCCTGTCACGAAACCCCAGCCGGCCAGGAAACCCGGCCACTCGCCGAGCTGGTTCCGCCCGTACACGTAAGTACCGCCGCTGGTGGGGTATTTGGCGGCGAGGGCGGCAGAGGCCACGGCGTTGCAGTACGCCACTACTCCCGCGATGAGCACCGACAGGACCAGGAGATTCCCTGCCAGCGCGGCGGCCGGAGCGAAGACCACAAACACGCCGGCACCCAGCATGGAACCCAGTCCGATCGCGGTGGCGTCAAAGGTCCCGAGCCTGCGCTGCAGCTGCTGCGGTTCGCTCATGCGGCGGCATTCCCTTTCCAGCGGGTAAACTCGGACGGGATCGTTCCCGCAACGATCATATTGAAACTTCCCACTGTTTTCCCGCAGAAAGGCGTGCTGTGCTGCGCACACATGACCTCGGATCCCTTCGTTCCGAGCACATTGGACAAACCGTAACCCTGGCCGGCTGGGTGGGCCGCCGTCGTGATCACGGTGGTGTGGCATTCGTTGACCTTCGCGACGCTTCCGGCGTGGCCCAGGTGGTGGTCCGCGAGGAAGAAGTGTTCCACGGACTGCGCAACGAGTACGTCCTTCAGGTCACGGGCACCGTGTCCAAGCGTCCGGAGGGGAACGAGAATCCCGCCCTCGCCACCGGAGAGATCGAGGTCATCGCCGAGGACGTCACCATCCTCAACACCTCCGACCCCCTGCCGTTCCAGATTGACGAACACGTGGAAGTCGGCGAGGAAGCCCGCCTCAAGCACCGCTACCTGGACCTGCGCCGCCCCGGCCCCAGCCGCAACCTGCGCCTGCGCTCCGAGGCCAACCGGGTGGCGCGCGACCTGCTCCACCAGGAGGGCTTCGTGGAGATTGAGACGCCCACGCTGACGCGTTCGACGCCGGAAGGCGCCCGTGACTTCCTGGTTCCGGCACGCCTGGCCCCGGGTTCCTGGTACGCCCTTCCGCAGTCCCCGCAGCTTTTCAAGCAGCTCCTGCAGGTGGGCGGGTTCGAGAAGTACTACCAGATTGCGCGCTGCTACCGCGATGAGGACTTCCGCGCCGACAGGCAGCCGGAATTCACCCAGCTGGACATCGAGGCCAGCTTCGTTGACCAGGACGACATCATCCGGCTGGGCGAAAACATCGTCAAGGCAGTGTGGCAGCTCATCGGGGCGGACATCCCCACGCCCATCCAGCGCATCACCTACGCCGACGCCATGGCCAGGTACGGCTCCGACAAGCCGGACCTCCGCTTCGGGCTGGAACTGACCGAGCTCACCGAATTCTTCAAGGACACCAACTTCGGCGTTTTCAAGGCTCCCTACGTGGGTGCCGTGGTCATGCCCGGCGGTGCTTCGCAGGCACGCCGTGCCCTGGACGCGTGGCAGGAATGGGCCAAGCAGCGCGGTGCCAAGGGCCTTGCCTACGTCCTGTACAAGGAGGACGGCGAGCTCGCGGGACCGGTGGCGAAAAACCTCACCGAGTTCGAGCGTGCCGGCCTGGCCGACGCCGTGGGCGCGAAGCCCGGCGACTGCATCTTCTTCGCCGCAGGTGAGAAGACCCCCTCGCGCGCCCTGCTGGGTGCCGCCCGCGTGGAAATCGGCCACCGCACCGGCCTGATCGACCCCACGGACTGGGCTTTCTGCTGGGTTGTGGACGCGCCCATGTTTGAGCCCGCCGCCGCTGCCGTTGCCTCCGGCGACGTTGCTGTCGGCGGAGGCCAGTGGACTGCCGTGCACCACGCCTTCACCTCACCCAAGCCGGAATTCCTTGACACGTTCGACAAGGATCCCGAGTCGGCGCTCTCCTACGCCTACGACATCGTCTGCAACGGCAACGAAATTGGTGGCGGCTCCATCCGTATCCACCAGCGCGACGTGCAGGAGCGCGTCTTCGAACTGATGGGCCTGGACAAGGAGGACGCCCAGACCAAGTTCGGGTTCCTGCTGGAAGGCTTCAAGTACGGCGCACCCCCGCACGGCGGTATCGCGTTCGGCTGGGACCGCGTGGTGTCGCTGCTGGCAGGAGTGGAGTCCATCCGCGACGTCATCGCCTTCCCGAAGTCCGGCGGCGGCCACGACCCCCTCACGGAAGCACCGGCCCCCATCACGCCGCAGCAGCGCAAGGAAGCAGGCGTGGACTTCAAGCCCGAGGCCAAAAAGCCCGAAGTGAAGAAGCCCGAAGACAAGCAGTAGTGCACGGTTAGTGGCTCCAGGCCGCAATCATTGGAGGTTCCCCGGTTCGCCCGGGGGACCTCCTGCCGTTAAGGAAGGAACAGCCCCGTGACCACACCGAGCCCGGTCCAACCCGCACCCCCGGGCCTTGAAGCCGCCATGGACGCAGCATGGCCAGCACCGGACCGCCACGAGGCCGGCAGCTGGACGCTTCGTGCGGCCGCAGGCGTCACCCAACGGGCCAACTCCATCTGGCCACGCAGTGAAGAGTACGGTGGCGACCGGTGCAGCGACGACCTCCCGGGCCTGCTCAGGGAGGCCAGGGCCTGGTACCGCAGCCGCCGCTTGCCGGTCATCTTCCAAGTCTTCGACACCCCGGCAGCGTCCGGTCTCCATGAGCTGCTGGACGCGGAGGGCTTCACCCGCCAGTCCGAGACCCTGGTCATGACCCGCAGCGCCATGGACGCCCGGATTCCCGCAGGCGTCACGCCGGCGGTGGAACTCGCCACGGAGCCGTCAGGGGAGTGGCTGCGGGTCTGGTGGGAGGTGGACGGCCGCGGCGGGGAGGACTCCCTGGCCGTCGCGGAAACCATCCTCAGGGGCTGTCCGTCCGTGTATGCCCTGGTGCGGGACGGCGATGGCAGGGCTTCCGCCGTCGGGCGCCTTGCCCTCCCGCGCGGCAGCGGGCAGGGCGGCCTGTACTGCATGGCTACCCTTCCGGACGCGCGCCGCCAGGGCTTCGCGGCCGCCATCCTGCAGGCCCTGCTGCAGGCCGGTAGCGAGCGGGGCGTGGATGGCTTCTGGCTGCTGGTCACGGCAGCGAACCGTGGCGCGCAGGAGCTCTACGCTCACGCAGGGTTCCGTGAGGCCGGCCGCTACCTGTACCGGCAGGAACGCCCGCGGCGAGCCCTGACCGGCTGCTGACAACCAGGGACGGCCGGCTAACCCGCCGGATCCGTTACCGTAACCCGCACCGAGCACGCATCAGCCGCAGCCTTCTTCAACACGGCGGCCCTGGGCTCGGCAACGTCCAGGTAGGGCAGGCGCGGCAGGCGCGCGTAATCACGCAGGGCGGGGTCCTGGAGGACCAGGTCAGCCAGGGCCCGGTCGCCGCCGGGCACCACATATTCGAAGGCGGCCGCGCGGAACACCTCCGCCGCCTGCTGCGCCACGGCCGCCACCAGGGCATCCGCCTGGTTGGAACGGCGGCGGGCAAACCGTTGCTGGGACTGGCCGCCAGCCGCCGTTCGGGCCTGGACGTACCGGGTGCCGGCTTTGGACGCGAGCAGGGTGCCTTCGCTTGCCACCCCGATGCCGTATCCACCCCGCCGCGCCAGCAGCAGTCCCAGCCGGCGTGGTTGCGAGGCCAATGCAGCCAGCCGCTCCAGCGGGCCGGCGCCGCGTCCCGGACGCCCATCAGCCGGCCACGGCGCCTGCAGGAGTGCCTCCGTGCCGTCGGCCGCCACAAGGAGCAGGCCGTCGTCGCCATCCTGCAGCCGGTAGCCGCCGTGGGAGGTGCCGAAGCGTTCCGCCCAGCCCGCCAGCCGCGGACCGGACACGAATGCTGTCCTCACGGACGGCGGGGCACCGGTTGGACTTGGGGCGGGCATGGCGGTTCCTTGGGTTTGGGGGAGGGGGAAAAGCAGGTGCTGGACTGGAAGTAGCCTATCTATGTGGATGATCTCTTCGGGAACGGGCCAGAAAACGACGACGACGATCGTCCCGTCGCGGGGGAAAGCGCAGGTTCCCGGGGACAGGGTTCGCGGGGCAAGGGTTCGCCGCGCAGCCCGCTGGCCGTCCGCATGCGGCCCCGCACCCTGGACGAAGTGGTGGGCCAGCAGCACCTGCTCGGCCAGGGGTCGCCGCTGCGCCAGCTGGCAGCCGGGGCGGGCGCGGATGCCGCCGGTCCGGCCGGACCCAGCTCCCTGATCCTCTGGGGCCCTCCGGGTACCGGCAAGACCACGCTGGCGCATGTGATTGCGCGCGGACCCGGCCGCAAGTTCGTGGAGCTGTCCGCCATCACCGCAGGCGTCAAGGACGTCCGGCGTGTCATGGACGACGCCCTGACGGCCCGCGACCTGTACAAGACCACCACGGTGCTGTTCCTCGATGAGATCCACCGCTTCAACAAAGCCCAGCAGGACGCCCTGCTGCCCGGCGTCGAAAACCGCTGGGTGGTCCTGGTGGCTGCCACCACGGAGAACCCCTCCTTCTCGGTGGTCTCGCCCCTGCTCTCCCGTTCCCTACTCCTCACGCTCAAGCCCCTGACCGATGCGGACATCGAGGGCCTCCTGGTCCGGGCCGTGGAGGATCCGCGGGGGCTGGGCGGCAAGGTCCGGCTCAGCGATGAAGCGCTGGAACACCTGGTCCGGCTGTCCGGCGGCGACGCCCGCCGCGCCCTTACGGCCCTGGAGGCCGCGGCCGGCGTCGCGTTCGGTGACGCGGACGACGTCGAACGTTCCGTGGGGGAGGAAGGCGCACCTTCCGCGCCTGCCGCCGAAGAGCCGGTCACCGTGGAGCTGCGCCACACCGAGCGCGCCCTCGATGCGGCCGCCGTCCGGTATGACCGCGCCGGCGACCAGCACTACGACGTAACCAGCGCCTTCATCAAATCCATCAGGGGGTCCGACGTGGACGCGGCCCTGCACTACCTCGCCCGGATGCTCGAGGCGGGGGAGGACCCCCGGTTCGTCGCCCGGCGGATTGTCATCTCCGCGGCGGAGGACGTGGGCATGGCAGACCCCACCGCGCTGCAGACCGCCGTGGCAGCAGCACAGGCGGTCCAGCTGATCGGTATGCCCGAGGGCCGGATCATCCTGGCCGAGGCCGTGGTCCACCTCGCCACCGCACCAAAGTCGAACGCCGCCTACATGGGCATCAACAAAGCGATCGCGGACGTGCGGGCGGGCCTCGGCGTCGGAATTCCCGCGCACCTGCGCGATGCCCACTATCCGGGCTCCAAGCAGCTGGGCCACGGCGTTGGCTACAAATACGCCCACGATGCGCCGCACGCAGTGACCACCCAGCAGTACCCGCCGGATGACCTGGTGGGCCGCGACTACTACCAGCCCACCGGCAACGGTGCCGAACGGGATATCGCCCAACGGCTGGAACGCCTGCGGAGGATTGTCCGGGGCACGTAATGCCGTGGTAAGCTGAATCTTTGTCTGGCAAGGCGCGGACGCACAATCTCCCCAATTCAGGTTGGCAAGGTTATGCCCTGCGCCCAGTAGCAAAAGGCAGCGGTTGGCCGATGCTCTCCATCGTGGAGGCCAGTAACACTGACACACCGCAGATATTGGAAGGACACAAGTGGCTAACAACACTCGTGCTCGCCGTCAGGCCCGCCTCTCGCGGTCCCTCGGCATTGCTCTGACCCCCAAGGCCGCCAAGTACATGGAGCGCCGCCCGTACGGCCCCGGTGAGCATGGCCGTGCCCGCAAGAAGCAGGACTCCGACTACGCCGTACGTCTGCGCGAAAAGCAGCGCCTGCGCGCCCAGTACGGCATCCGCGAAGCACAGATGACCCGTGCCTTCGAAGAAGCCCGCCGCACCAAGGGCCTGACCGGTGAGAACCTCATCGAACTGCTCGAAATGCGCCTTGACGCCCTGGTCCTGCGTGCCGGCTTTGCCCGCACCATCGCCCAGGCCCGCCAGCTGGTTGTGCACCGCCACATCATGGTTGACGGCGTCCGCGTTGACCGCCCGTCGTTCCGCGTCGGCGAGGGCCAGCTGGTCCACGTCCACAGCCGCAGCGAAACCATGGTTCCGCTCCAGGTTGCCGCCGCCGGTGCCCACCGCGACGTCCTGCCTGCCGTTCCGGCCTACCTGGACGTCAAGCTGGAAGCCCTCCAGGCCCGCCTGGTGCGCCGCCCCAAGCGTTCCGAAATCCCGGTGACCTGCGAAGAGCAGCTCGTCGTCGAATTCTACGCACGCTAAATCCCAGCAGCGTACCCAAAGAAGCCCGTGGCAAGCGCCGCGGGCTTCTTTGTATGTAAGGTACTTGGGGGACATCTGCGCGCGCCCCCTCCGGGCGCCTGCAGGATGGGACCCACCCACGGAATTTCGAGGAGATGAACGTCTATGTCTGGTGGCGATATTGCCGGCCTGATCGCTGCCGGGGTGTTCGCGCTCCTGGTCCTGCTGCTGGCGGTGCCCATCCTGAAGCTGGGAAAAGTCTTCGATGAGGTGCGGACCACCATCAGGTCCCTTAGCGACGGCGCCACCCCCCTGATGGACGAGGTCACGGCCACCGTTTCCACCACCAACCAGCAGCTGAAGAAGGTTGACGGCATCTCGTCGAACGTCTCGGATGCGTCCGCCAACATCTCAGCGCTGTCCTCGCTGGTGGCCGCAACGGTTGGTTCCCCGCTCATCAAGGTTGCCGCCTTCAGCTACGGCGTCCGCAGCGCCTTCGCCAACCGCCGGAAGCCCGCCGCCGGGCGCCGCAGCCGCTAGATCCGAAAAGAACAAACATGAAAAGAATTGTCTGGATGGGAATCGGCGTGGCCATTGGCGTCATTGCCTTCCGAAAAGTGAGCCAGGCCCAGTCCAGCCTCGGGCCGGAGGGCCTCAACCGCACCGTGGGACGGCTGGCCGACGGGGTTTACGACTTCGCCGACGCCGTCCGCGCAGGGATGCATGAACGGGAAACCGACCTGAGGTCCGCCCTGGGCATCGAGTCCGCTGAAGTGGTCCGCCGCTAAGGCCCTCAGGGGCTTCACGCAGGCAGCCAGCCAACAACCGGCAGGTCCCCGTTGAGGGACCCGCCACTTGAACGAAATACCCGTGCCACCCCTCGGCGCGGACCAAGAAGGGTAAGAAAACAGCTCATGAAGTCGCAGGAGATCACAAAGCGCTGGGTGGACTTTTTTGTCAGCAAGGGCCACACCGCGGTTCCCTCCGCATCGCTGGTCTCCAGCGACCCCTCGCTGCTGTTCACGGTGGCCGGCATGGTCCCGTTCATTCCCTACCTCACCGCCCGCGAGGAAGCCCCCTACTCCCGCGCCACCAGCGTCCAGAAGTGCATCCGCACCGGCGACATCGAGGAAGTGGGCAAGACTGCCCGCCACGGCACGTTCTTCCAGATGTGCGGCAATTTCTCCTTCGGCGACTACTTCAAGGAAGACGCCATCAAGTTCGCCTGGGAGCTGCTCACCAAGAGCGTTGACGACGGCGGCTACGGACTTCCGCCCGAGAAACTGTGGGTGACGGTCTACGAGGAGGATGACGAAGCCGAGGAGCTGTGGCTGAAGAACACCGGCGTGCCCGCTGAGCGCATCCAGCGCATGGGCAAGTCGGACAACTACTGGTCGACGGGCCAGCCCGGGCCGGCCGGTCCCTGCTCCGAGATCTACTATGACCGCGGACCGGCCTACGGCATCGAAGGCGGACCGCTGGCTGACGAGACCCGCTACATCGAGATCTGGAACCTCGTGTTCATGCAGTACCAGATCGAAAACGTCCGCTCCAAGGTCGACTTCGACATTGTCGGTGAGCTGCCCAAGAAGAACATCGATACCGGCCTGGGCATGGAACGCCTCGCGATGATCCTGCAGGGCGTCGAGAACATGTACGAGACCGACCAGGTCCGTCCCGTGATCGACAAAGCCGCAGAACTCTCCGGCAAGGAGTACACCTCCGCCGAGTCCGAGGACGATCCCCACCACACGGACGACGTCCGCATGCGCGTCGTGGCGGACCACGTTCGGTCGGCCCTGATGTTGATCTCCGACGGCGTGACCCCCTCCAACGAGGGCCGCGGCTACGTCCTGCGCCGCCTGATCCGCCGGGCCGTCCGCTCCATGCGCCTGCTTGGCGTCGAACAGGCCTGCCTGCCTGACCTGCTGCCTGCTTCGCGCGACGCCATGAAGGGCGTTTACCCCGTGGTGGCCACCGACTTTGACCGGATCAGCCGCATCGCTTACGCCGAGGAGAAGGCCTTCCTGCGCACCATCGCCTCCGGCACTGCCCGGCTCGAGGACGCCGTCAAGGAATCCAAGGCAGCCAACAAGCCGCTGTCCGGCGAGGACGCCTTCGCGCTGCACGACACCTACGGCTTCCCCATCGACCTCACCCTCGAAATGGCCGAAGAAGCCGGGCTGAAAGTGGATGAGGCGGCTTTCCGCAGCCTGATGCAGGAACAGCGCCAGCGCGCCCAGGCCGATGCCAAGGGCAAGAAGGGCGGCCACGCGGACGTCAGCGTCTTCCAGGAACTCCTGGGCCAAGGCGAGACGGTCTTCACGGGCTACACCGAGCTCGAAGGCGAGTCGCGCGTCCGCGGCCTGCTCAGCGCCGGCCGCCAGGTGCAGCAGGCAGCCACCGGAGACGAGATTGAACTGGTCCTCGCGGAAACCCCGTTCTACGCCGAGGCCGGCGGCCAGGCCGCGGACACGGGCCTGATCACCGGCGACGGCTTCGTCGTCGAGGTCCTCGACGTCCAGCGCCCCGTCAAGGGCCTGAGCGTGCACAAGGCGATTGTCCGCGAGGGCGAAATCGGCGCCGACTCGCTGGTGCGCGCCGCCGTCGACCGTGAACGCCGCCATGCCGCCGAGCAGGCCCACACAGGCACGCACATCGTCCACGCCGCCCTGCACCAGATCCTTGGCCCGGAAGCCACCCAGCGCGGTTCCTTCAACAAGGCCGGCTACCTGCGCTTCGACTTTGCCTGGGGCGAGGGCCTGAGCACAGCCACACGGTCCGAGATCGAAGAGGTTTCCAACCTCGCGATCCGCAACAACTACTCCGTGGAAACGAAGATCATGGGCCTGGCCGAAGCCAAGGCCATGGGCGCCATGGCCCTCTTCGGCGAGAACTACGGCAGCGAAGTGCGCGTCGTGGAAATCGACGGCGCCTGGTCCCGCGAACTGTGCGGCGGCACCCACGTCGCCAACACCTCGCTGATCGGCAGCCTGTCCCTCCTGGGCGAACAGTCCGTGGGTTCAGGCAACCGGCGCGTGGAAGCGTTTGTGGGCATGGAAGCGTTCCGCCACCTCGCGGCTGAGCGCGCCCTGGTCACCGAGCTCACGGACCTGCTGAAGGTGCCCTCCGGCCAGCTCGCCGACAGGATCTCCGCCACCCTTGCCAAGCTGAAGGCTACCGAGAAGGAACTGGACCGGCTCCGCAAGGAACAACTGACCGCTGTTGCCGCGCAGCTGGTGGACACCGCCAAGGATGCCGCCGGCGTCCGGGTGGTGGCCCACGATGCGGGAACCGTCAGCGGTGCCGACGACCTCCGCGGCCTGGCCCTTGACCTGCGCAACCGCCTCGGCTCCACGGCTGCCGCGGTTGCCGTGGCAGGCGTCGCCAACGACCGCCCGCTGATCCTGGTCGCCACCAACGAAGCGGCCAGGGAGGCCGGCGTCAAGGCCGGTGCCCTGGTGCGCGTCGCTGCCGGCGTGCTCGGCGGCGGAGGCGGCGGCAAGGACGATGTTGCCCAGGGTGGCGGTACCGATGCCGGTAAGGTCGGCGCTGCCCTGACCGCCGTCGTCGACGCCATCGCGGGGCGATAACCCAGCCATGACCGATGCTGTTGCTGCCGGCGGCTACCCCCAGGGTGTGAAACTGGGGGTGGACGTCGGCACCGTCCGCGTAGGGGTGGCCATCTGCGACCGGGACTCCATCTTGGCCACGCCCTACAAAACCCTCGACCGGAATGCCAGGAAAAACTCCGACGTACGCGTCATCGCCAAACTGGCGGAGGAGTTGGGAGCCGTGCAGGTCATCGTTGGCCTGCCGCGGACCATGAAGGGCGAGGAACACTCCTCGGCGAGGATGGCCACGGACTACGCCCTGCTCCTGGCGGCCGAGCTCGCCGCCCGCGGCCTGGCAGTCCCGGTCAACCTGGTGGACGAACGCCTCAGCAGTGTCTCGGCCCACCGCAACCTGCACGAAGCTGGCATGAGCAGCAGGGATCACCGTAAAGTAGTTGATCAGGTCGCGGCGGCGGGGATTCTCCAGCACGCCATCGACATGCAGAAAGCCAGGGGAGCGGATGTCGGCTCACGCGTGACAGCGCCATCCCCGTCCGTGGACCTGGGGGCTGGTGGGGCGGACCAGCCCGTCCGCGCCATGCCCGCAGACACGGCCCAATCTTCACATAATGGAAGGCAACAGTGAGCCCTGCCAACATTGACGACACCTCCGGTCCGCTGGACCCCGGGGCCGCGAGGCCGCTGACCCGCAAGGAACTGCGGGCCCGGGAGAAGAGCCTCAACACCGGAGGCCACGACGCCGTGCCCGAGCAGGCCTACGAAACCGGTGACGTCCCGCCGCCGCCCGCAGCTCCTCCCGCGGCCGCGTCTCCCGCGGCCGAATCCACCTTCGCTCCGCTCCCCGCCGCCGAAGACGTTCCGGCTGTTCCGGAGACACCGCCGTCCATCCAGGAAGACCAGCCAGCGCCCGGTTCCTTCGGCAGCGATGCCGGCACCGGTGTGCCGGCCCCTCTCCAGCACCGCGACGCCTTCCCCGGGCACGAGGACGCTGCGCACCACGCCACCCCGGACGCCGTCGGGCACCATCCGGACGACGTCCACCACGCCGGGGTGGACTACGATGACCCCGCGCAACACGACGACGTTTCGCACCCACTGGACAACCACCACTTCGACGCGCACGAGCAGCACTTCGACGCGCACCACGAGGCGGACCTGCACCACGAGGCCGTCGTGCACGGCCACCAGGAAGGCGTGCACGACGACCATGCGTACCACTCCGCCGGATACCACGAGGACGCCCACGCGGAGGTCCCGCACCAGGACGCAGGCCACGAACTGCTCCCAGGCTCATCGTCCGCCCCGGTAGTGCGGCCGTCCAAAAAGGTCCGGCGCCGCCGCAGGCTGCTGGCCCTGTTCCTGACCCTCGCTGTCTTTGTAACGGCAGTCGCCGTGGGCGCCCAGTTCCTCAAGCCGCTCCTGGGCAGCGGCAAGCCCTCGGATTTCCCCGGCCCCGGGTCGGGTGAGGTCCAGGTGACCGTCGCCAGCGGTGAAGGGACTCGCTCTGTCGCCACCGAGCTGGAAAACCAGCGCGTGGTCGCCAACGCGGATACCTTCATGCAGGCGTTCCACGCCTCCGGCGGGACCCTGTCACCGGGGGACTACACCTTCAAGACCGAGATGAAGAACGCGGACGCCGTCAATGTGCTGCTCGGCAAGGACAAGACCAAAGTCATCTACTTCGCCCTGAGCGCGGGCCTGCGGGTCAACGAGTCCCTGCAGGCAATTTCGGAGGGCTCCGGAGTGTCCATGCAGACCCTGCAGGCGCTCAGCAACCAGCCTGCCCAGTTCGGCCTGCCTCCCAACGCGAAAAACCTAGAAGGCTACCTGGCCCCCGGCGAGTACCGCTTCCCGCTGGGCACGCAAGCCAAGGACATCCTGCAGGCCCTGGTCAAGGCCACCACCGACGAACTGGTATCGCAGGGCATCACCGACCCCGCCAAGCAGTACGAGGCCGTCATTGTGGCCAGCATCGTCCAGGCCGAGGGCGGCCAGGCCGACTACGGCGACGTGGCCGGTGCCATCTACAACCGCCTCAAGCCCAACGACCAGACCGGCGGTTTCCTGCAGGTTGACTCTGCCGTCACGTACGGCCTTGGCACCCGAAGCTTCAACTTCACGGATGAGCAGCGGCAGGACAAGTCCAACCCGTACAACACCTACGCGAATCCCGGATTGCCGCCAGGACCCATCGGCTCACCCGGCAAGACCGCCATTGATGCGGCCGCCCGGCCGAAGGCGAATGACTACCTGTACTGGGTGACCATCAACCTGGACACCAAGGAGACGAAGTTCGCCAAGACACTGGCCGAACACAACGCCTACGTCGAGCAGTACAACGCGTGGTGCCAGGCCAACGCGGGCCGCTGCACATGAGCCTGCGGGCTGCCGTCCTGGGCCACCCGATCAGCCACTCGAAGTCCCCGGCGCTGCACCTGTCCGCCTATGAGCGGCTGGGTGCGGGCATCAGCTACACGG
Source organism: Pseudarthrobacter sp. 902506025 (assembly GCF_040702325.1). Classification (NCBI taxonomy): domain Bacteria; kingdom Bacillati; phylum Actinomycetota; class Actinomycetes; order Micrococcales; family Micrococcaceae; genus Pseudarthrobacter; species Pseudarthrobacter sp. 902506025. The sequence goes on along the minus strand of NZ_JBFBKW010000001.1, from coordinate 766,921 downwards.
CCATCGACGTCACGGAGGCCTTGCTGCCGTCCTTCATGCGCCAGATCCGGAACCAGCCGGGCTGGCGCGGGCTCTCGGTGACCATGCCGCTGAAGACGGCCATGCTCAGCGAGGTGGACGAAGTGCGGGGCGTGGCACGCACCCTCGGAGTGGTGAACACTGTCACCTTCGAGGAATCCGCCGGTGGAGTGAAGACTGTGGGCTCCAATACGGACGTGACCGGCATCGTCAACGCCCTGCGCCACGCCGGTACCCGGGCAGCACCGTCCGCCGTCATCCTCGGCGGCGGCGGAACAGCGGCATCCGCGGTCGCGGCCCTGAAGGAACTGGGCACCGGCAGCGTGCAGGTCTTTGTCCGTGATGCGTCGCGGACAGCAGACGTCCGCTCCGCCGCGGACAGCCTGGGCGTGGCCCTTGAGGTGCGCCCGCTGGCGGGTGCGGCCCGCCCCACGGCGGATGCCGACGTCGTCATTTCCACCCTGCCGCCCCGCGCCGCAGATGGACTCGCCGCCGACATTGCGGCGCTGAAGACCAGGACGCCCGGCGTCCTGCTGGACGTTGCCTACGATCCGTGGCCCAGCCTCATCGCCTCGGTGTGGCAGGCCGGCGGGGGCGCCGTAGTGCCGGGCCTGGAGATGCTGCTGTACCAGGCCGTGGAACAGGTGCGGCTCTTCACCCGCCGCGGGGAAGACGTTAACGCACCTGTCATAGATGTGATGTGTGACGCAGTCGGCCTTGCCCGACGGGCGTTGTGACCGCCCTACGTGGCAGGATGGAAATTATGCGTTGGTTGACTGCCGGTGAATCCCATGGCCCGGCTCTGATGGGAATTATTGAAGGCGTCCCCGCCGGTGTTGAAATCACCGGCGGCCACATCGCAGACTCCCTGGCCCGCCGCCGGCTTGGCTACGGACGCGGCGCCCGGATGAAGTTCGAGCAGGACGTGGTCACTATCCTTGGCGGCGTCCGCCACGGCCTGACCCAGGGCGGTCCCGTCGCCATCCAGGTGGCGAACACCGAATGGCCCAAGTGGGAGCAGATCATGTCCGCCGACCCCGTGGACCCCCAACTCCTCGCCGACCAGGCACGCAACGCACCCCTGACACGCCCCCGCCCGGGCCATGCCGATTTCACGGGCATGCAGAAATACGGCTTCGATGAGGCCCGTCCCGTGCTGGAGCGTGCAAGCGCCCGCGAAACCGCCACCCGCGTGGCGCTGGGCACGGTGGCCGCGCAGTTCCTCAAGCACCTCGGCATTGAACTTGTCAGCCACACCGTGTCCATTGCCAGCGTGACGGTGCCCGAAGGCCGCCCGCTGCCCGTGCCCGGCGACGTCATTGCCCTGGACACAGACCCCTTGCGCTGCTTCGACCGCGAAACCTCCGACGCCATGGTGGCCGAGGTGGACGCTGCGCACAAGGAAGGCGAAACCCTGGGCGGCGTAGTGGAGGTCCTGGCATACGGACTCCCGCCCGGACTGGGCAGCTACGTGCACTGGGACCGCCGGCTCGACGCCAGGCTGGCCGCGGCACTCATGGGCATCCAGGCCATCAAGGGCGTGGAGGTCGGTGACGGCTTCCTGACCGCTGCCCGCCGCGGCTCCGCCGCCCACGACGAAATCGTCCGCGACGGTCACGGCCGGATTGTCCGCGCCAGCAACCGTGCCGGCGGCATCGAAGGCGGCATGAGCATCGGTGATGTCCTCCGCGTCCGCGCAGCCATGAAGCCCATCGCCACGGTTCCACGCGCCCTGCGGACCATCGACGTCAGCACCGGCGAACCGGCCAAGGCACACCACCAGCGTTCGGACGTTTGTGCAGTACCGGCCGCCGGAGTGGTGGCCGAGGCAATGGTGGCCCTGGTCCTCGCCGAGGCCGTCATCGAAAAGTTCGGCGGTGACTCAGTGGCGGAAACCGCGCGCAACATCAAGGGTTACCTGGACAACATCCCGGCATCCCTGGACTCGATCGGCCAGTAGTGCTCCACCGCAGCAGTCCCGCACCCCTCGGCGGCCGGCCGATAGTGCTCATCGGTCCCATGGCGGTGGGCAAATCGGCCATCGGCCAGCAGCTTGCCCAGCAGCTGGGGGCCCGGTTCATTGACACCGACGCGGTCATCGTTGCCGGCCACGGCTCCATCGCCGATATCTTCGCGGGCCGCGGCGAGCACGCGTTCCGGGAGATCGAAGCCCGCACCGTCGCTGACGCCGTGGAGGAAGCCGAAGGGACCTTGACCGTTATTTCGCTGGGCGGCGGTGCGGTGCTCGACTCGGGCACGCAGCAGCTGATCAGCCGCTGCACGGTTGTCTACCTGGAGTGCGACGCCGATACCGTGGCGGACAGGATCGCCCGGAACTCCGGCCGCCCGCTCCTCGCCGGCGACGCCATGGGCCGCTGGACAGCAATGTTCGCCACCCGCAGGCCGGTCTACGAGAGGCTGGCCGACATCACCCTGGACGTCCGCCACGGCTCGGTACCCGAGCTTGGCGGCCGGCTGGAAGCAGCACTGCGGAACCACGCAGCTGCCAAACAGGAAGTTGAAAAGTGAACACGCAATCAACAGTCATCAACGTCACCGGCGAAGGTGCCGGCAACAACTACGGCGTCGTCGTCGGGCGCGGCCTGCTTGGTGACCTTCCCGGGCTGCTCGGAGAGCGGGTCCGCCGGGTCCTGGTGATCCACCCCCGCGCCCTGCGCCTCACCGGTGACACCGTCCGCGACGAACTCGCAGCCGCCGGCTTCACGTCCCTCACCGCCGAAATCCCGGACGCTGAAGAAGGCAAGCACATCCAGGTGGCCGCCTTCTGCTGGCAGGTCCTGGGCCAGAACGATTTCACCCGTTCGGATGCCATTGTCGCCGTGGGCGGGGGAGCAGTGACCGACCTCGCAGGCTTCGTCGCCGCCACCTGGCTGCGCGGAGTCAAGGTCATCCACATGCCCACCAGCCTGCTGGGCATGGTGGACGCCTCCGTGGGCGGCAAGACCGGCATCAACACCGCCGAAGGAAAGAACCTCGTAGGCTCCTTCCACCCGCCCGCCGCCGTCCTGGCGGACCTGGACACCCTGGACACCCTGCCGAAGAACGAGATCATTTCAGGCCTGGCCGAGGTCATCAAGTGCGGTTTCATCGCCGATCCCGCCATCCTTGACCTGGTGGAAAAGGACCCCGCCGCAGTGGTGGACCCCCGCTCCGACGCGCTCCGCGAGCTGATCGAGCGGGCTATCGCCGTCAAAGCCAGGGTGGTCTCCGAGGACCTCAAAGAGTCCGGGCTGCGGGAAATCCTGAACTACGGCCACACCCTGGGCCACGCCATCGAACTGGTGGAACGCTACTCCTGGCGGCACGGGGCCGCAGTCTCCGTGGGCATGATGTTCGCCGCGGAACTTGCCCGCAGCGTCGGGCGGCTCAGCGATACCGACGCCGACCGGCACCGGAGCATCCTGGACGGGCTTGGGCTTCCGGTCACCTACCGGCGCGACCGGTGGCAGGGCCTGCTGGACGGGATGCGCCGCGACAAGAAGTCCCGTGGCGACCTGCTGCGCTTTGTTGTCCTGGACGGCATCGCCAAGCCGGGAATCCTCGACGTCCCGGACACGTCGCTGCTGTTTGCGGCCTACCAGGAAATTGCTTCCTGATGAAGGGCGACATGAGCGGCACCGGCGACTGGCCCGAGGCAGGGTTCCCGGGTATCCGGATCAACCCGGACACCCTGCGGCCGCAGATCGTGAACGAGGACGCTGTCCGCGACGCCCTGGCCGCCTCCACCGATCCCGCAGACCCGATTTTCGTGCTGCTGGTTGAGGGCCACGCGTCCGACGCCGCCGAACTGCTGGCCGAAGCCCGCTTCAAGGACCCGGAATCGTTCCGGCTGCGCGTGTTCGAGGCCGAGGTGCTGAGCGTCTCCCACCGGATGGACCGTGCCATCGAACTGTTCCGCCAGCTTGTGGCGGAGGTGCATGGCACCTCCCGTGAAGCGCTGGCCCTGCAATACCTGGGACGGACGCAGTATGCGGCCGGGCACACGTCCGCGGCCGTTGAATCCTTCTCCAAGGCACTTGACCTGCGGGTGGCGCAGTCCGCCGATGCCGCCCAGATCTACTCCTCCACGGTGGCCCTGCAGCGCGCCCGGGACGTCCTGGACCTGGCCTGCTGATCCGGAGCCGGGTGGCCGCGGAAAGGCTGCCCGGGATTTACCGGTAGAATGGTTGTGGAATTTTTGCATCCACGCGATTTTTGACAAACACGTGCAGGCGGGCCGTTGTGGCGTGCCCGCCCGGCATACAGCATCTGACCACGCGGCCAGACAAAGAAACCAGAGGAAACCAGTGGCAACCACTAACGACATTAAGAACGGAACGGTCCTGAAGCTCGAGGGCCAGCTCTGGAACGTCATCGAATTCCAGCACGTCAAGCCCGGCAAGGGCGGCGCCTTTGTCCGGACCAAGATGCGCAACGTGATGTCCGGCAAGGTTGTTGACAAGACGTTTAACGCCGGGCTCAAGATCGAAACGGCAACCGTTGACCGCCGCGATTACCAGTACCTGTACCAGGACGGCGCAGACTTCGTCTTCATGGACACCTCGGACTACGACCAGATCACCGTGTCCGGCGCCACGGTTGGTGACGCCACCAACTTCATGCTCGAGAACCAGATGGTCAACATCGCCATCCACGACGGCAACCCCCTCTACATCGAACTGCCGCCGAGCGTTGTCCTGGAAATCACCTACACGGAGCCGGGCCTGCAGGGCGACCGCTCCTCTGCAGGCACCAAGCCCGCCACCCTGGAGACCGGTTACGAAATCCAGGTCCCGCTGTTCATCGAGAACAACACCAAGGTCAAGGTGGACACCCGCGACGGCAGCTACCTGGGCCGGGTTTCTGAGTAGTGAGCGCCCGCGGTAAAGCCCGCAGCAGGGCACTGGATGTTCTTTTCGAAGCGGAGCAGCGCTCTGTTTCGGCGTTCGACGTGCTTCGCGCACGCCGGGAAAAGACCGACCAGGTGGTCAACCCCTACACCTTGGAAATTGTCGAAGGGGTAGTGTCCCAGCAGGCCGCCATCGATGAGTTCCTGGAGACCTACTCGCAGGGCTGGACCCTGGAGCGCATGCCGTCCGTGGACCGTATCATCCTGCGCATCGGCACCTGGGAGCTCCTGTACAACGACGACGTCCCCGATGGCGTGGCGGTCAGCGAGGCTGTTGCGCTGGCCAAGACACTGTCAACGGACGAGTCTCCGCAGTTCATCAATGGCCTTTTGGGCCGGCTGCAGCAGCTGAAGCCTTCGCTGCTCGCCTAGCCTCCCCGCAGGACAACGCGAAAGGGCCCCGCCACAGGCGGGGCCCTTTCGCGTTCCCACGGGTGCAGGTTCAGCCGGCCACGGCCGCGCGCAGGGCGAGGATCCGCTGCAGCTGCTGCCGCTCCTCGGCCTGGTGGAGCGGCACGTCCCGCCCGCTGAGGATGCGCTGCCGGGTATTGGCAAGCTGGGTGGCGGCTTTCATGAACTGCTTCATCTGCGGCTTCCGGCCGGAGTTCGCGGCCCAGGCCAGGGCAGTGCGCCGGCCGCCCAACGTGGCCAGCAACTGGACCTCGGCCGGGGTGAACCAGCCCGCCGCCGAGTACTCCATCAGCCGCTGGCGCGTCAGCCTCTTTTCGGCCACCCGCAGGAAGATGATGCCGCCCACGGCCAGGACGAAGATCGGCACCTGGACCACGATGTAGTCCAGCAGGAAGCCCTGGCCCATGCTGTTCCACCTGTTGTGCAGGAACATGGCCGGCAGCAGGCCCACGAAGAAGGCGCCAATGGACGCGCCGGTGTGCCAGCGCCGTGCGGCGAAGCCCATGACAAGTCCGGTGGTGCCGGTGAAGATGGCATGCGCGAACGGGGACATGACTCCGCGGAGGAAGAAGACCTGCGCGAAGTCACTGGCCGGTGACGCCGACTCCGCGATGGCCCGGCCGAAATAGAGGATGTTCTCGGTGAACGCGAACCCGCCGGCGATGGTGAAGGCAAACACCACGCCGTCCACGGGGCCGTCGAAATGCCGCCGCGCCGCGAGCAGGAGGATCAGCAGGCCAAGGGACTTGGCGAATTCCTCCACGATGGGCGCCTGCACCGTTGCCATATAGGTCTGCAGGTCAGGCTGGTCGGTGAACTGGAATGCGATGACGAAAAACGGCTGGATCAGCAGGGTGACGGCCACGGACACCGCCGCGCCCCACGTAAAGGCGAAGAACAGCAGGCGTTTCGGCTCCGGCTCCCACCTGTCGATGATGTGGACCGCCGTCAGGACCACAGCCAGCGGAACCAGGGATGCCAGGAAACCGATCAGGAATCCGGCGGCGCCCGTGTTGGATAAAAGGAACGGCACCACCAGGAACAGGCTCAGGAAAGCGAGCACGCCGCCGGCAACCGACAACCCCACCAGGCCGCCACGGGCCCGCGTCGCATGCAGCACCGTCCCCTGGGCCTGGGCCGGCACCATCACGGCCAGCGGCTGGCCCTGGTGGCCCGGGGCAGCCTGGTAGTGTTCCGGCTGCACATGGCCCATCCAGCTGGGGTTGGCCTGCTGGGGCAGGGGACGGTAGCCGGCGCGGTAGTGGTCGTCGGGGAGGCCGGAAGGAGGCTGCTGCGGGTACGTCGGCATACCCGAAAGCCTAAGCGGGTGCTGCCGGACCACAAAGGACCCGGCCTCCAGGGCCGCTGGAATGTGATCAGCGCCGCGTTGTCCGGGCACCGGCCCGGCAGGGACCGTGTGGTAATTTTGAACAGCAAACATTCCTTTTTTAATTCCGTCCTGTGAGGCGGGGAAAGGGGAGACGAGCGTTGACATCTGTCACCAGCGCACCGGTTCCAGCCAGGGTTGTCCTCAGCCAGGCGGACATTGACCGGGCCCTCACTCGTATCGCCCACGAGATCCTCGAAGCCAACAAGGGATCCCGGGACCTTGTCCTGTTGGGCATTCCCCGCCGCGGTTACCCGCTGGCTGTCCGGCTGGCCGAAAAGATCGCCGCCGCGGACAACACCGTTGACGCCGCTGCCATTGTGGGCCAGCTGGACGTCACCATGTTCCGTGACGACCTCTCCCACCAGGGGACCCGGCCGCCGTACCCCACCAGGCTGCCCCGCACCGGCATCGACAACAAAGTCGTGGTGCTGATCGACGACGTCCTGTACTCGGGCCGCACCATCCGCGCCGCCCTTGACGCCCTCGTCGACCTCGGCCGCCCCCGTATTGTCCGGCTCGCGGTCCTGATTGACCGGGGCCACCGCGAACTTCCCATCCGCGCAGACCATGTAGGCAAGAACCTGCCCACCTCCTCCGCCGAGAAGGTCCGGGTCCGGCTGGAGGAAACGGACACGTCCGAGGCCGGAGCGCCCGTCAACGAAGTCGTGATTGAGGGCGGCGCATGAAACACCTCCTGTCCACCGGGGACCTCAGCCTTTCGAACGCCATCCGCATCCTGGACACTGCCGAGGAAATGTCGGCCGTGGGGGAGCGGGAAGTGAAAAAGCTTCCGGCATTGCGCGGCCGCACGGTCGTCAACCTCTTCTTCGAGGACTCCACCCGCACCCGCATCTCCTTCGAAGCCGCGGCCAAGCGGCTGTCGGCGGACGTCATCAACTTCGCCGCCAAGGGATCATCCGTTTCCAAGGGCGAGTCCCTCAAGGACACTGCCCAGACCCTGTCCGCCATGGGGGCGGACGCCGTCGTCATCAGGCACTGGGCTTCCGGCGCGCCGCACCGGCTGGCTGCCACCGACTGGATCGACGCCGCCGTCATTAACGCCGGCGACGGCACCCATGAGCACCCCACGCAGGCCCTCCTCGACGCCTTCACCATGCGCCGGCACTGGGCCCGCCTGGCCGGGACCGATTCCCAGGGAACAGACCTCAAAGGCATGCGGGTCGCCATCGCAGGCGATGTCCTGCACTCCCGAGTGGCGCGTTCGAACGTGTGGCTGCTCCGTACCCTTGGCGCGGAGGTCACACTGGTGGCGCCACCCACCCTGCTGCCGGTCGGCGTCGACAAATGGCCCTGCAGCGTCAGCTACGACCTGGACCAAACCCTCGCAAACGGCGTTGACGCCGTCATGATGCTCCGGGTCCAGGGCGAACGCATGAACGCATCGTTCTTCCCGAGCACCCGCGAATACTCGCGCCGCTGGGGCTTCGACGACAACCGGCTCCGGGCCCTCGATGACCTCGGCATGACGGACACCATCATCATGCACCCGGGCCCCATGAACCGTGGCCTGGAGATCAGCGCAGCCGCCGCGGACTCACCCCGCTCCACCGTCCTGGCCCAGGTCCGCAATGGCGTGTCCGTGCGGATGGCCGCACTGTACCTGCTGCTCTCCGGGGACACCCGGGAACCAGCCGCAACCCGGGCGCCGGCTTACGCCGCCGCCCCGTCCACCAAGGAGAGCAACTGATGGCAGGCAACACCGGAACGTACCTTATCCAGGGCGCCGCCATCCTGGGCGGCGACCCCACGGACCTGCTGGTCCGCGACGGCATCATCGCCGAGATCGGCCACGGGCTCTCCGCTGACGGTGCCACCGTCATCGACGCCGCCGGCCTGGTGGCACTCCCCGGCATGGTTGACGTCCACACGCACCTCCGCGAACCCGGCCGTGAAGATGCCGAAACCGTGGAAACCGGAACGCGTGCCGCGGCGCTGGGCGGTTACACCGCGGTCCACGCGATGGCCAACAGCACGCCCGTCGCCGACACCGCGGGTGTGGTGGAACAGGTCTACACGCTGGGCCGCGCCGCCGGATGGGTGGACGTGCGCCCGGTGGGCGCCGTCACCGTTGGCCTGGCGGGGGAGCAGCTGGCTGAGCTGGGCGCCATGGCCGATTCCCGTGCCCGGGTGCGCATGTTCTCCGACGACGGCATCTGCGTCCACGACCCCGTGCTGATGCGCCGCGCGCTGGAATACGTCAAAGCGTTCGACGGCGTGGTGGCCCAGCACGCGCAGGAACCCCGCCTGACCGCCGGGGCCCAGATGAACGAGGGCGACGTCTCCGCCGTCCTCGGCCTCACCGGCTGGCCAGCCGTGGCCGAGGAAAGCATCATCGCCCGCGATGTCCTCCTTGCCCAGCACGTCGGTTCCCGCCTGCACGTGTGCCACGTGTCCACGGCAGGCTCGGTGGAAATCATCCGCTGGGCCAAGGAACGCGGCATCGACGTCACGGCTGAGGTCACCCCGCACCACCTGCTGCTGACCGACGACCTGGTCCGCAGCTACGACCCCGTCTTCAAGGTCAACCCGCCGCTGCGCACCGACGCCGACGTCCAGGCATTGCGCGCAGGCCTGGCAGACGGCACGATCGACGTTGTGGGTACCGACCACGCACCGCACCCCAGCGAGCACAAAGAATGCGAGTGGGCGCAGGCCGCCATGGGCATGACCGGACTGGAAACGGCTCTGTCCGTGGTCCAGCACGCCATGATCGAGACCGGCCTGATGACCTGGGCGGACTTCGCCAGGGTCACCTCCACCGCAGCCGCAAAGATCGGCCGCCTGGCTGACCAGGGCCGCCCTATCGAGGCAGGCGAACCCGCCAACCTGATCCTGGTGGACCCGGAGGCGCGGTGGACGGTTGATCCCTTCACCATGGCCACCATGGGCCGCAACTCGCCGTTCAAGGGCCGCGAACTGCCCGGCAAGGTGGTGGCCACCTTCTTCAAGGGACACCCCACCGTCCTGGACGGCGCCCTCAACAGCCCGCACCCGGATGCCGCCGCAACACCGGCAGGCGTTGCCTGATGGACAAGATCCTTCCCGGACTTGCCATGCTGGCGGTGGCCGGCGTCGTGTTTGTCCTCATCGCCGTGGGGTGGCGCAACCGCCTGAGGCGCCAGTCCGACGTCGAACAGCTTCCCCAGGTGCCCACAGCCCCCGGCGAGCCGACAGCCGCCGCCGAGGGGCAGTACGTGGCCACCACGACGGCCGGTGACTGGCTGGACCGGATCGCGGTGCACGGGCTGGGCATCCGCACCAACTCGACCCTAGCGGTCTACCCCCACGGCGTCCTCTATGAACGCTCCGGCGCTCCTGCCCTGTATATCCCGGCGGCGTCCCTCACCGGCGTCCGGCAGGACAGCGGCATGGCAGGGAAGTTCGTGGAAAAGGACGGCCTGCTGGTGATCGCGTGGACGCACGGCAAGCATGAACTGGACACCGGCTTCCGGACCCGCCTCGCCGCGGACAAGGACGTGCTGTACCAGGCCCTTCAGGAATTGATTTCGTCAGCCCCAGCGGCTGGTGCCACCAGTGGAAAGTAAGACAGTGAAAGCGAATACATTGACAGCAACCACCTCCGCTCCTGTGTCAGCCCCGGCTGCGCTGGTTCTCGAAGACGGGCGCATTTTCCGCGGCACCAGCTACGGCGCCACCGGCACCGCCCTGGGCGAGGCCGTCTTCGCCACCGGCATGACCGGCTACCAGGAAACCATCACCGACCCGTCCTACGCCCGGCAGCTGGTGGTCCAGACCGCCCCGCACATCGGCAACACCGGCGTGAATGATGACGACGCCGAGTCCCGGCGCATCTGGGTGGCCGGCTACATTGTCCGCGACGCAGCGCGCCGGCCCTCCAACTGGCGTTCCGAGCGGTCGCTGGATGAGGAACTGGTGGCCCAGGGCATCGTCGGCATCCAGGGTGTGGACACCCGCGCCATCACCCGGCACCTGCGTGAGCACAAGACCATGCGCGCCGGCATCTTCTCCGGCGAGGCGGCGCAGGGCACCGACAAGGAGCTGCTCGACGCCGTCCTGGCCAGCGCCCCCATGGAGGGTTCGCGCCTGGCCGAGGAAGTCAGCGTCGACGAAGCCTACGTGGTGGAACCGAAGGACCACGGCTGGGAGGGCGAACCCCGCTTCAGCATCGCGGCGATCGACCTCGGCATCAAGGCCATGACCCCGGTACGGTTCGCCGAGCGCGGCGTCCGCGTCCACGTACTGCCTGCCACCGCCACCCTGGAGGATGTCAATGCCGTCAACCCGGACGGCTTCTTCATGTCCAACGGCCCGGGCGACCCCGCCACGGCCGACGCCCAGGTGAAGCTCCTGCGCTCCGTCCTGGATGAGAAGCTGCCCTACTTCGGCATCTGCTTCGGCAACCAGATCCTGGGCCGGGCCCTGGGCTTCGGCACCTACAAGCTCCGCTACGGCCACCGCGGCATCAACCAGCCCGTGATGGACCGCCGCACCGGCAAGGTGGAAATAACCTCCCAGAACCACGGCTTCGCCGTGGACGCCCCGCTCGACGGCGCCACCCAGGCTCCGGAGGCACGCTACGGCCGGGTGGAAGTCAGCCACATCAGCCTGAACGACGACGTCGTGGAAGGCCTCGCCTGCCTGGACATCCCGGCCTTCTCCGTCCAGTACCACCCCGAGGCTGCGGCCGGCCCGCACGACGCCGCCTACCTGTTCGACCGGTTCATCGACCTCATGGGCGACGCCAAGAACGCTGACACCAAGACCGCCACCGACAACAAGACTGAGGACAAGAAGTAATGCCGAAACGTACAGACCTCAAAAGCGTCCTCGTCATTGGTTCCGGCCCGATCGTCATCGGCCAGGCCGCCGAGTTCGACTACTCCGGCACCCAGGCCCTGCGGGTCCTCAAGGAGGAAGGCCTCCGCGTCATCCTCGTGAACTCCAACCCGGCCACCATCATGACCGACCCCGAGTTCGCCGACGCCACCTACGTTGAGCCCATCACCCCCGAGGTGGTGGAGAAGATCATCGCCAAGGAACGCCCCGACGCCGTACTGCCCACCCTGGGCGGCCAGACCGCGCTGAACACCGCCATCGCCCTGGACAAGAACGGTGTACTGGAGAAGTACAACGTGGAGCTGATCGGTGCCAACATCGCCGCGATCGAGCTCGGCGAGGACCGCGAGAAGTTCAAGGGCGTCGTTGAGCGCTGCGGTGCCGAATCCGCCCGCAGCCACATCATCCACACCATGGACGAGGCGTTCGCGGCAGCACAGGACCTGGGCTACCCGATGGTGGTCCGCCCGTCCTTCACCATGGGCGGCCTGGGCTCCGGCCTGGCCTACAACGAGGATGACCTGCGCCGCATCGTCGGCCAGGGCCTGCAGTACAGCCCCACCAGCGAGGTCCTGCTCGAAGAGAGCATCCTGGGCTGGAAGGAATACGAGCTCGAAATGATGCGGGACAAGAACGACAACGTGGTTGTCGTCTGCTCCATCGAAAACTTCGACCCCGTGGGCGTGCACACCGGCGACTCCATCACCGTGGCCCCGGCGCTGACCCTCACCGACCGCGAATACCAGAAGCTGCGCGACGTTGCCATCGCCGTCATCCGCGAGGTGGGTGTCGACACCGGCGGCTGCAACATCCAGTTCGCCATCGACCCGGCCACCGGCCGCGTGGTGGTCATCGAGATGAACCCGCGCGTATCCCGTTCTTCGGCACTGGCGTCAAAGGCCACCGGCTTCGCCATCGCCAAGATTGCCACCAAGCTATCGCTCGGCTACACCCTGGACGAGATCCCCAACGACATCACGCAGAAGACCCCTGCGTCCTTCGAACCCACTTTGGACTACGTGGTGGTCAAGGTCCCGCGGTTCGCCTTCGAGAAGTTCCCGGCGGCGGACAACACCCTCACCACCACCATGAAGTCCGTCGGCGAAGCCATGGCCATGGGCCGCAACTTCACCGAGGCCCTGCAGAAGGCCCTGCGCTCCCTGGAGCAGAAGGGCTCGCAGCTGGACTTCAGCAGCGTCCCGGAATGGGAAGTCGCCGAACTCATCGAGAAGGCGAAGCGCCCCACTACGGAGCGCCTCCACCAGGTCCAGCGCGCCCTCCTGGGCGGCGCCACCGTGGAACAGCTTTTCGAAGCCACCAAGATCGACCCCTGGTTCCTGGACCAGCTCCAGCTGCTCAATGAGATCTCCCACAAAATCCGCCAGGCCGGCGCCTTGACCGCCGACATGCTTAAGCGCGCCAAGCGCCACGGCTTCTCGGATGAGCAGATCGGTGCCCTGACCCACAACTCCGAGGCAGTGGTCCGCGGCGTCCGGCAGGCCCTGGGTATCCGCCCCGTCTACAAGACCGTGGACACCTGCGCCGCGGAGTTCGCCGCCTACACGCCGTACCACTACTCGGCCTACGACGAGGAGGACGAGGTCGCGCTGCACTCCAAGCCGTCCATCATCATCCTCGGCTCCGGCCCCAACCGCATCGGCCAGGGCATCGAGTTCGACTACTCCTGCGTCCACGCCTCCATGGCGCTGCGCAAGGCCGGCTACGAGACCGTCATGGTCAACTGCAACCCGGAAACCGTCTCCACCGACTACGACGTCTCCACCCGCCTGTACTTCGAGCCGCTGACGCTCGAGGACGTGCTGGAGGTCATCGCGGCCGAGGAACGCACCGGCGGCGTCATGGGCGTGTTCGTCCAGCTCGGCGGCCAGACCCCGCTGAAGCTCGCGCAGCAGCTCGCCGATGCCGGAGTGCCGATCCTGGGCACCTCACCGGAGGCCATCGACCTCGCCGAGCACCGCGGCGCGTTCTCCCGCGTCCTGGACAAGGCCGGCCTGGTGTCGCCCAAGAACGGCACCGCCGTCTCCTTCGAGGACGCCAAGAAGATCGCCGACGAGATCGGCTACCCCGTCCTGGTCCGCCCGTCCTACGTCCTGGGCGGCCGCGGCATGGAAATCGTCTACGACGAGCCCAACCTCTCGCGCTACATCGCCAACGCCACCGAGATTACCCCTGACCACCCGGTACTGATCGACCGGTTCCTGGAGGACGCCGTCGAAATCGACGTCGACGCCCTCTTCGACGGCACCGACATGTACCTGGGCGGCATCATGGAGCACATCGAGGAAGCCGGCATCCACTCCGGCGACTCCGCCTGCGTCCTGCCGCCCATCACCCTGGGGAGCAACGTCGTCGAACGCGTCCGGGTGGCAACCCGTGCCATCGCCGAAGGCGTGGGCGTGCGCGGCCTGATCAACATCCAGTTCGCGCTGGCCTCGGACGTGCTGTACGTCCTGGAAGCCAACCCCCGCGCCTCGCGCACCGTGCCGTTCGTGTCCAAGGCCACCGGCGTCCAGATGGCCAAGGCCGCTGCCCTCATCGGCACCGGCGTGACCATCAACCAGCTCCGCAGCGCCTACAAGATGCTGCCGGAAACCGGTGACGGCTCAACCCTGCCGCTCGACGCCCCCGTGGCCGTCAAGGAAGCAGTACTGCCGTTCAGCCGGTTCCGCACCCTTGAAGGCAAGGTGGTGGACTCCCTGCTCGGACCGGAAATGCGCTCCACCGGCGAGGTCATGGGCATCGACAAGCACTTCGACACCGCCTTCGCCAAGAGCCAGGCCGGCGCCAACAACGCCCTGCCCACCGAAGGCAAGGTGTTCGTCTCCGTGGCCAACCGCGACAAGCGTTCCGTGATCATGGGCGTCAAGCGGCTCTCCGACCTCGGCTTCGAGATCGTCTCCACCGGCGGGACCGCCGACGTCCTGCGCCGCAACGGCATTCAGGCCACCCCGGTGCGCAAGGTTGCCGAGGGCAGCAGCGCCGAGGGGGAGGGCACCATTGCCGACCTCATCGTGGCCGGCGAGATCGACATGGTCTTCAACACGCCCTCCGGCGGCGAAGCCCGCAGCGACGGCTACGAGCTCCGCGCCGCGGCAACGTCCATCGGCATTCCGTGCATCACCACGGTGGCCGAGTTCAACGCCGCCGTCCAGGCCATCGAAGCCATGCGCACCTACGAGTGGTCTGTCACCAGCCTGCAGGAGCACGCAGCAGCGCTGGCCGATTCGCAGAAGGCGGCCCTGCAGCATGCCTGAGCAGGCAGCCACTGCCGGCCGGGAGTCCTTTGGCTCCCGGCTCGGCGCGGCCATGGCCGCCCGTGGTCCCCTTTGCGTTGGCATTGATCCCCACCCGGCGCTGCTGAAGAGCTGGGGACTGGACGACGACGCCGCGGGGCTTCGGCGGTTCTCGCTGACGGTCCTGGAGGCAGTGGCTTCGCTCGCTGCCGCCGTGAAGCCCCAGGTGGCACTTTACGAACGCCACGGTTCTGCCGGCATGGCGGTGCTGGAGGAGGTCCTGGCCACGGCCCGGGACGAATCCGTACTCAGCATCGCCGACGCCAAGCGCGGCGACATCGGATCCACCATGGCCGCCTATGCCGACGCGTGGCTGCGCGACGAGTCTCCGCTCGCGGCGGACTCCGTCACGCTGAGCCCCTACCTCGGCTTCGAGTCCCTTCGCCCCGCGCTGGACCTCGCGGCGGAAACCGGGCGGGGTGTGTTCGTGCTGGCATTGACGTCCAACCCCGAGGGCGCCTCCGTCCAGCACGTGGGCGGAAAGGATTCCGTGGCCCGCAGGATCACGGAGTCCGCGGCAGCGGAGAACTCCCGGTATCCCGGAAGCCTCGGTTCCGTTGGCCTGGTGGTCGGCGCTACGGTCGGCAGCGCCCTGGAAGACCTGGGACTGGACCTTGCTGCGGTCCGCGGCCCCGTCCTGGCGCCTGGCCTCGGGGCCCAGGGGGCAACACCGGCTGACCTGCGGGCCACCTTCGGCGCTGCCTACCCGCTGGTCCTGGGAACGTCCAGCCGCGACATCCTGTCGGCGGGACCGGAAACCCGGGGCCTGCGCGAGGCCGCGCTGCGGACGCTGGACGGACTGCGGGGCGAATAGGCCTGCAATTGTCCGGATGCATTGATTCAGGCTGCACCAGAGGGTAGTTTCAGGACAGGTCCAAGGGCGGCCGCCCTTGGATGAATCCGCCGACTTCGGGGGTGTCCGTGATGGTCCTGCGACCTCTATCTGCGTCTGAACGGGCCGACGCCCTGGGCAAGGCGGCAGCAGCCAGGGCAACCCGTGCCGCCGCCAAGGAAAGCCTCCGGAATGGCGACAGGTCGGCGGCGGACATCATCAGCTCCGCGCTGGAGGACGACGCCCTGGCCCGCATGCGGGTTTCTGAACTGCTCGAAGCGCTGCCCGGCATCGGAAAGGTGCGTGCCGCAGCCATCATGCAGCAGCTGGGGATCGCAGCGTCCCGCAGGGTCCGGGGCCTGGGCGTCCACCAGCGCCGGGCGCTGGTAGATTTTATAGACGAGCACTGAGGCAGGCGGCGCCTGCCCTTCCCCAACCGTGGCAAAAGGAATACGTGAGCAAGAAACCTGGACTGACAGTCCTCGCAGGTCCGACGGCTGTTGGCAAAGGCACCGTGTCCACCTATATCCGGGACAATTATCCGGAGGTTTGGCTTTCCGTCTCAGCCACCACCCGGGCGCCCCGGCCGGGCGAGGTGGACGGTGTCCACTACTTCTTCAAGAGCAAGGACGAGTTCGAGCGGCTCATTGCCGAGGGTGAACTCCTGGAGTGGGCTGTTGTGCACGGCCAGAACACTTACGGCACGCTGAAGAGCACCGTGAATGCGGCCATCGCGGAAGGCCGGTCCGTGCTGCTGGAGATCGATCTGCAGGGTGCACGCCAGGTCAAGGCAGCCGTTCCGGACGCCCAGTTCGTCTTCCTGGCCCCGCCCACCTGGGACGAGATGGTGCGCCGGCTGGTGGGCCGTGGCACCGAAACTCCCGAAGAACAGCAGCGGCGCCTGGAAACCGCTAAACTGGAACTTGCTGCTGAACCGGAGTTCGACCATACCGTCATCAATGACGACGTCCGCCGGGCAGCGGACGAGCTTGTTTCACTCATGGGGCTGACACCGCATCCACACCTGCCGGAACCGTCAGCCCGCTAGGAATTTGGAGAATTCGTGTCCACGAACCTTGAAGGCATCATCAACCCGCCGATCGACGATCTGCTGAAGGTAGCTGATTCCAAGTACGGCCTGGTGATCTTCGGTGCTAAGCGCGCTCGTCAGATCAACGCTTATTACGCCCAGCTGCACGAGGGCCTGTTCGAATACGTCGGCCCCCTGGTCGACACCAAGTTGAACGAAAAGTCGCTCTCGATCGCACTGCGCGAGATCAACGAAGGCAAGCTGGTTTCCACGCCGATCGAAGCCGCAGAGTAATCCTGCCGCTGAACTGACTTGCTGTTGACGGAGGTCACGTGCGCATAGTCCTCGGAGTCGGGGGAGGGATTGCCGCCTATAAGGTGGCATCGCTCCTCCGGCTTTTTACTGAAGCCGGCCATGACGTCACCGTGATTCCCACGGAGGCGTCCACCCGCTTCATCGGCACCGCCACCTGGGAGGCGCTGTCCGGAAACCCGGTCAGCAACAGCGTTTTCGATGACGTGCACCTGGTCAACCATGTCCGCCTGGGCCATGAGGCAGACCTGGTGGTTGTGGCACCGGCCACGGCGGACCTCCTGGCAAAAGCTGCCACCGGCCAGGCCGGGGACCTGCTGACCAACACGCTGCTGATGGCGCACGGGCCCGTGCTGTTCGCACCCGCGATGCACACCGAAATGTGGCAGCACGCGGCAACCCGCGCCAACGTCGAAACGCTCCGCAGCCGCGGCGCCGCCGTCCTGGAGCCGGCCTCCGGAAGGTTGACCGGCGCAGACTCAGGCCCGGGCAGGCTCCCGGAACCGCAAGTGATCTTCGACGCAGCCATGGCGCTGGTCCAGGGACAGTCCGATTACCAGCTGCCGCTTGCGGGCCGCACCGTAACCATCAGCGCCGGCGGCACCCGCGAACCGCTGGACCCCGTACGATTCCTGGGCAACCGCTCTTCCGGCAAGCAGGGCGTGGCCCTGGCGGTCGCTGCCCGGAACGCCGGCGCCACCGTGCGGTTGCTGGCCGCCCACATGGACGTTGCGCCCCCGGCCGGGGTGGAGGTGGTCCGCGTGGAGACCGCCCTGCAGCTCCGGGAAGCTGCGCTGGACGCCGCTGCGGACTCCCACGTCGTCATTATGTCCGCCGCTGTGGCCGACTTCCGCCCGGCCGATGTCTCGGACACCAAGATCAAAAAGCGGGACGACACCGCAGATCCCGTCATTACCCTGCTCCGCAACCCCGACATCCTGCAGGAGCTCGTGGAACAGCGCAATGCCGCTGCGTCGGCAGCCGGGCAACTCATCGTCGGCTTCGCCGCGGAAACCGGGGACAGCGAGGGCGACGTCCTGGAGTATGCGGAGGCAAAACTGCAGCGGAAGGGCTGCGACCTGCTGGTGGTCAACCACGTGGGGACGGACAAGGTCTTCGGGCAGGACTCGAACTCCGTGGTCATCCTCTCCCGCTCCGGCTCCGAACCACAGGAAGCGTCGGGAACCAAGACTGAGGTTGCCGAGACCATCATTACCCGCATCAGCTTTGAACTGAACCGGGTTTCACCCCGGACCTGAGTGTTCCGCACCACGTTTGCTTCGCGGGAAGACATCTCCCGCAGGGCCGGCGTGCTCCAACCAGTAAGGTAGTTGAGTGACTTTACCGCTGCACCTTCCCCAGTCCCATGGGGCCACGCCCTCCGCGCTCCGGCTCTTCACGTCCGAGTCGGTCACCGAAGGCCACCCGGACAAGATCTGTGACCAGATCAGCGACGCCATTCTGGACGCGCTCCTGGCCGCCGACCCCGAATCCCGTGTTGCCGTGGAAACCATGGCGACCACCGGCCTGGTGCACGTGGCGGGCGAAGTCACCACCGACGCCTACGTCGAAATCCCGCAGATCGTCCGCGAGACCATCCTCGGCATCGGCTACGACTCTTCAGCCAACGGTTTTGACGGTGCCCGCTGCGGCGTGTCCGTATCCATCGGCCAACAGTCGAATGACATCGCCGGCGGCGTTTTCAACTCTCTGGAAGCCCGCGAAGGCCGCCAGGAAGACGATTATGACCTCCAGGGTGCGGGCGACCAGGGCCTGATGTTCGGGTACGCCAGCGACGAGACCCCTTCCTACATGCCCACGCCCATCTGGTTGGCCCACCGGCTCTCCGAACGCCTCACCGACGTCCGGAAGACGGGTCAACTGGCCTACCTCCGCCCGGACGGCAAGACCCAGGTCACCGTGGGCTACGACAAAGACGTTCCGGTATCCGTTGAAACCGTGGTGATCTCCAGCCAGCACGCCGAGGGTGCGAGCCTTGAGCAGCTGCGCGCCGACCTCGCCGCCATCGTCATTGAGCCGGTCCTCGCCGCCGCCAACCTGGACATTTCCCGCACCGCGAACATCCTCAACCCTGCGGGTGAGTTCGTTATCGGCGGCCCCGTGGGAGACGCCGGCCTCACCGGCCGCAAGATCATCGTCGACACGTACGGCGGCATGGCCCGCCACGGCGGCGGCGCCTTCTCCGGCAAGGACCCGTCCAAGGTGGACCGCTCCGCTGCATACGCCATGCGCTGGGTCGCCAAGAACGTGGTGGCCGCAGGACTGGCGAAGCGTGCCGAGATCCAGATCGCCTACGCCATCGGCCAGGCCCGGCCCGTGGGAACCTACGTGGAGACGTTCGGCACCGAGACCGTGGACCCGGCCCGCATCAGCGAAGCCATCGCGGAAATCTTCGATCTCCGTCCGAGGGCGATCATCGACGCCCTCGACCTGAAGCGCCCCATCTACGCCAAGACGGCTGCCCACGGGCACTTCGGCCGCGACGAACCCGACTTCACGTGGGAACGCCTTGACCGGGTGGATGATTTGAAGGCTTTCTTCAACGCCTAGCCGCGCTGCAGCTACAGTCCCACGGCGCAGGCAGGAATCCCTCGGGGCAGGCTGGAAGTCCACTGTCAGTGCCCCGTGTTTTGCTGTCCCTGTCCAACCCGGCAGCTGAACGGAGGTAACCGCAGTGGTTGCTGACAGTTCCGTGCAGCCGTCCCTGCTGCAGGGCTTCCCGGCACGCACCCTCCCCACTGGCGTTGCCGTGGCAGGGCACCTTCCCGTGGCCCGGGTCCTTGTTGAGTCTTCGCTGCCCCATCTGGACCGGCCCTTTGACTATGCGGTCCCGGCTGCGCTGGACCAGGCAGCCCAGCCAGGTGTCCGGGTCAAGGTCAAGTTCAACGGCCAGGACCTCAACGGATTCCTCCTTGAACGGGTCGCTGAGTCCGACGCCGGACACACCCTGGTGCCGCTGGCAAAAGTGGTGTCGCCGGTTCCGGTCCTCACGCCTGCCGTCAAGGACCTCGCTGCTGCCGTTGCTGCACGGTATGCCGGCACCGTCAGCGACGTCCTCCGCCTTGCGGTGCCGCCCCGGGTTGCCAGGCTGGAGAAGGACTACCCTGCGTCCCTGGACACCGGGGACGCGGAAGGCGTTCCCGTTCTGCCAGGTGCCCCCGGTGTTTCATCGTGGGCACCGTACCGCACCGGCGCTGCCTTCCTCAAGCACCTGGCCGCAGGGGGCGCCCCCCGCGCCGTTATCAATCCGCTGCACGGGTACGGGCCCACCGGTTGGCCGGACCTGCTGGCGCAGGCCGCAGCTGCCGCTTATGCCTCAGGCCGGGGCGCGCTCCTGGTGGTGCCCGACTACAGGGACCTGGACCGCGTCGAGGATGCCCTGAAGGGCCTGGTGCCGGAGGAGGCCGTGGCCAGGCTCACGGCCGACGACGGTCCCACGCCGCGCTACCGGAACTTCCTGCGCCTGCTGGCCGGCCGGGCCAAAATTGCAATCGGAACGCGGTCGGCGGCCTTCGCCCCGGTGCAGGACCTGGGGCTGGTTGCCTGCTGGGACGACGGCGACGACCTCCACATCGAGCAGCGCGCACCGTATGCCCACGCCCGGGAGGTCCTGCTCCTGCGGGCAGAACAGGAGGGTACGTCCTGCCTCCTTGCCGGACACGCCCGCAGCACCGAAGTCCAGCGCCTGGTGGAGGCCGGCTGGGCCGTCCCCGTGGAGGCCGGGCGGTCCACTGTCCGTGCGTCGGTTCCGCGCGTCGTCAGCACTGCCGACAGCTTCGAGCAGGGCCGGGACCCGTTGGCCACCATCGCCCGCCTGCCGCATGCCGCGTGGCAGGCGGCCAAGGAGGGGCTGGAGCGTGGTCCCGTCCTGGTCCAGGTCGCCAGGGCGGGCTATGCACCTTCCCTTGTGTGTGAGACGTGCCGTGAACCCGCCCGGTGCGCGCACTGCCAGGGGCCCCTGGCTTTGGCCGGCACCTCCGTTTTGCCCCAATGCCGCTGGTGTTCCACCCCCGCCCCGGACTGGAAGTGCTCGCACTGCAGTGGCAGGCGGCTGCGAAAAGGTGCCACCGGCGTCCTGCGAACCGCCGAAGAGCTTGGCCGCGCGTTTCCCGGGACGACGGTCATCACGTCCTCGGGGGACCAGGTGAAGGCCACAGTGGGTGCCGGCAAGGCCCTGGTGGTGGCCACGGTGGGGGCCGAACCCGTTGCAGACGGCGGGTACGCTGCCGCACTGCTGCTGGACGGCGATTCCCTGTTGCGCCGCGAAACCCTCCGCGCGGGCGAGGACACCGTGCGCCGCTGGTTCAACGCAGCCGCCCTGGTGCGTCCCGCCCCGGACAAAGGACTGGTGGTGGTCACGGCTACGGACACCGCTGCCACGGGGGCGCTGCTGCGGTGGGATCCGGCCGGCTACGCCCACCGTGAACTGTCCCTGCGGATGGAACTCCAGCTTCCACCGGCGGTGCGCATCGCATCGGTGACAGGGCCGCGGGCCGCCGTCGAACACTACACGGGTGCGGTGGAAGCGGACCTGGCTGGCTCGGGCATCGCGGTGCGTACGGCTGGCCCCGCGCCGCTGCTGCTCACCGCACCGCCCTCCGGCAGGCGCACGGCCGAGGACGTCCGGACCCTGTTGTTCTTCCCGTACGGCCAGGCTGCCGCCGTCGTCCGCGTCCTGCGGGTAACCCGGGCAGCCGTGGCTGCAAAGCGGACCTTGGACCCCGTGCAGCTGCGGCTCGATGGCGTGGACGTCCTCTAGGCCCGGCGCCTTTTCGCCACGACCTCATGCGCGGCATCCACCAGCTGGCGCGCCGATTCATCCCAGCTGAACTCCGCCGCGCGCGCAATCGAACGCCGGGACATGTCCTGCCAGTGCACGTCGTCCTGGAGCTGACCCACAGCGTCCGCGAACTGCCCGGGGGACTCCGGATCCACGTACAGCGCGGCGTCCGCCCCGACTTCGCGGAAGATGGGAATCTCGCTGGCGATCACGGGCGTACCCACCGCCATCGCCTCCACCAGCGGAAGGCCGTACCCCTCCGCTTTGGACAGGCTCACCAGGGCCGTGGCCCGTCGCAGGAGCCCGTCATACTCAGCATCGGTCACACCGTTATGGAACATCACCGAGGCGCCCGCAGGCACGATGGCTTCGAGTTCAGCCCGGCGTTGCGGCGTGATCCGGCTGAGGAGGTGAAGGGTGTAGCCGGGCAGCCCGGCCATGCCGGCCACCATGGTTTCCACGTTCTTGTACGGCATGAACGACCCCATGTAGATGATCGTTTTGTCCGCGCCGGCGGCGGGGTCGCGGGGTTCCTGCGCCGGCTGCGGTGCGTTGGCGATGATGCGCACGGGCCTGCGCGTCAGCCGGTATTTGGCCATCAGCGCCGCCGTGGTCTGGCTGATCGTTGCCACGGTATCGGCCCGGTTGAGGAGCACGCGCTGGGGCCAGAAAGCCTTGTGGTAGAGACGCCACAGCAGCCGGACCGGGGCCGGCAAGAACCCCGGGGGAGCGGGGTGCTCGTAATAGATGAGGTCGTGCAGGGTCAGGATCAGCCCGTATTTCCGGCCCCAGGTGCCCATGGTCTGCATGGGGCAGACCACCACGTCCGCTCCTGTGGCGTTGACTTGCCGGGCAACGAACAGTTCCAGCGGCGAGAGCGGGCTGCTGATGAGCGTGTAGGGAACGTCCGGCAGCAGGGCAAGCTGCCGCTCGTCGGACACCAGCATGGAGACGTCCGCGATCTTTGCCGTGGCAGCAATCAGGCTGGCTCCATAGCGGCTGATGCCGTCGTGGTGGTCGGTACGGGTGAACCGTGCATCAATGACGATCTTCACGCGGGATGGTCCTTAAGGAAGCTGCGGATGTAACGGGCGGCCGGCTCAGGCGTCTCGTAGTGGATCAGGTGCCCGACGCCGGGAATCACCTTCAGCTCCCCGTCGGGAAGCAGCTCCAGGAGGCGGTGCTGGTTGGGGAGGGTGGCGATTTCATCCTTTTCGCCGGCGACCAGCAGCACGGGCAGGTCCAGCTGGCCGGCCACCTCCGCCACATGGTTGCTGACGGAGGCGGTGAAGGACTCCAGGAGGCTGTCCCGGTCGGCAAAGGAACTGAAGTAGGCGTAGTGCTGGCCGTGGATGAAGGCCCGCAGCTCCCGGTCGCGGGTCTTGGCCATGGTCCCGCTCATGACCCGGACGATCAGCGGATTGCGCAGCAGAGCCAGTCCCGGGCCGCGGGGAAGCCGTGCCGCGAGCTGGTAGTACAGCACGGCCAGGCGGGTCATCACGCCCTTTGGACCCTCCAAAGCCGGAGCTGCGATGGGGTTGATCAGGATCAGGGGACGCACGGCCTGCGGGTTGTTGGCCACGAAGTGCGAGGCCACGATGGACCCGAACGAGTGTCCCAGCAGCACGGTGTCTGGCCCCAGGCCCTGGCTGGCCATGAAGCCGCTGATGAACTGTCCGTAGCGCTCCACGGAGTGGGGGCCCCGGGCAAATGCGTCCGAACTGCCGAAGCCCGGAAGGTCCGGCATGATGATGCGCATGTCCGGAAGCTGGTCGGCCACGCGAAGGAGTCCGTGGTGGTCGCCGCGGAATCCGTGGACCACCAGGATGGTGCGGGTTTCCGGGGTCTCCTCGACGGGCTCATAGGTCCAAAAAGCCACTGTGCTGCCGTCAAGGCTCACGGTGGACGCGGAGGTGCGGGCGGCAAGGCCGGCACTCAGGTACGCAGGCGCAGGGGAAGGCCCCGGGTTCACGGTATCCATGGCGGAGGCCTAGTTGACGTTGTCCGGATGCGACCCGGTCCGCTGCCCGCGGTCCAGCGCCTTGATGGCCACCAGGTCGCGCCCGGAGAGCTCGAAACCGAAGACGTCGAGGTTCTCCCGGATCCGGGCTTCAGAGCTGGCCTTGGGGATGGCAATATGTCCCAGCTGCATGTGCCAGCGGAGGATCACCTGCGCAGGGGTCCGGCCGTGCTCGGCGGCGCAGGCCTGGATGACGGGATCGGCCAGCACCTGGCCGCGGCCCAGCGGGCTCCACGCTTCGGTCCGGATGCCCAGTTCCGCATGCTTGCTGCGGAGTTCCTCCTGCTGCAGCCATGGGTGGAGTTCGATCTGGTTGACGGCGGGGACTACCTCGGCGCTTTGCAGCAGGCGGTCAAGGTGGGCGGGCTGGAAATTGCTGACGCCGATGGCGCGGACCCTCCCCTCCCGGTAGAGCGTCTCCAGGGCGCGGTAGGTTTCGGGGAACAGGCCCCGCCGGGGGCACGGCCAGTGGATGAGGTACATGTCCACATAATCCAGTCCAAGGTTGACCATGGAATCGTCGAAGGCGCGCAGCGTCGCATCGTAGCCGTGGTGGTCATTCCACACCTTTGTGGTGATGAACACGTCTTCGCGGGTCAGGGACGGAAAGAGTTCGCCTGAGCCGCCGCTGCCGGTCCCCGCGTCCAGCTGGGAACTGATGCCGCGCGCCACGCCGGTTTCGTTGCCATACATGGCGGCGGTATCGAAATGCCGGTAGCCGGCGGCGAGCGCGGTGGCCACCAGCCCTTCCGCGTCTGCTGCCGGCACCTTGTACAGCCCAAAGCCGAGCTGGTCTATCAGCACGCCGTTGTTCAGGCTGAGCCGGGGTGAGGTTCTCATGGCAACGACTCTACCCACTTCAGCTGGTGAGGCCCTCGTAATCCACCAGGCGGCGTGCGGTGGCTTCGTCGAGGATCAGGTCCGTGGCGAGCCGTGCTGCCAGTGCCCCGCGCAGGCCGTTGATCTTCGAGACCCCTGACACCACGCAGATCCTCCGGCGCACCTCCCGGAGCTGGGCGAGGGACGGGCCGGTGGACCGTTCGTTCAGGACGATCCCGTCAGAGGACCCATCGGCCCGGAAGAACACTGTGGCAACGTCGCCCACCACGTCTGAGTTGGCCAGGGCATTGAGGTCGTCTTCGTCGAGGTACCCGCCGGCGTACACGTGGCTGGGATAGTCGGCGTGCACGGATCCGACGCCGAATATGGCGATGCTCATCTTTGCCTGCAGTTCCAGGACGCGCTGCACGCTGCGCTCGTTCCACATGGCTGTCTTGGTGGCGGCATGGTCGAAGAACGCCGGGACGGGGAACTGCTCCACCCGTGCCCCGTAGGCGCTGCCGAACCGGCGCATGATGTCGCTTGCGTAGGTAATGCCTGTGGTGTGCATGTTCCCGGCCCCGTTGAGCTGGACGATCACACTGTCGTGGGTGATCTTCCGGGTGAGGTGCCGGCTCACCGCGCTGAGCGTCGATCCCCAGGCCACGCCGATGATGGCGTTGGAGTCCACCAGGGGTCCGATGGTCCGCGCAGCCTGCATGGCCACCCGGTCCAGGGTCTCAGCCTCATTGAGTGTTCCGAGGATGGGAACCACGTGGACATCCAGGTTGTACCGGCGCCGGATCATGCCCTCCAGCTCGGGTCCGGTGTCCAGCGGGTTGCGGATCTGGATCTGCACCAGTCCCGACTCCCGTGCCGAGGACAGAAGCCGGGAAACGGTGGACCGGGACGTCCGCAGCTCGCGGGCGATCGCATCCATGGTGAGGTCCTGCAGGTAATACATTTGTGCAGCTCGGAGGGCATCCTGGTCCCGGGAAAGTGCCATCTCACTTCCGTTCTGCACGTTTGTGCATAGTGCTTGACTCCATTTTCCATTTCTCCAAACAATAGAGCAGAACGGCGGCGCCACCCAGCGGTGACCGCATCACACAAAGCCCCAAGGGAGTCGTTTTGGGACCCAAGGATTCAACTGTCCAACCATCTGTCAGTGCGCCCCGGCCAGGAGCCGAACGCGCATCGGTCCACAGCCTGCGGCGCCGGCCGCACGCAAAAGTCCTGGTGGTTGGCGGCGGCATCAACGGAGTGGGCACGTTCCGTGACCTGGCACTGCAGGGCGTCGATGTGGCGCTCGTGGAGCGCGGTGACTACTGCCAGGGTGCAAGCGGCGCGTCCTCACACATGATCCACGGTGGCATCCGCTACCTCGAAAACGGGGAGTTCCGCCTGGTCCGGGAATCCGTGGTGGAGCGTAACCGCCTGCTGAAGATCGCCCCGCACTACGTCAAGCCGCTGCAGACCACCATCCCGATCTTCAGCACCTTCTCCGGCATCCTCTCCGCGCCGCTGCGCTTCCTCACTCACAAGCAACAGGGCAAGCCCAAGGAGCGCGGCGCGTTCCTCATCAAGGCGGGCCTCAGCCTCTACGATTCGTTTTCCCGCGACGGCGGCACGGTGCCCCGGCACCAGTTCCGCACCCACAAGGCAGCCCTTCAGGAACTGCCCGCCCTCCGGCCCGACGTCAAGTACACCGCCACCTACTTCGACGCCTCGGTGCACAACCCTGAGCGGCTGACCCTCGACGTCCTGCAGGATGGCGAGAAGGCGGGCCGGGCAGGCAACGCGCAGGGAACCAGCACGCAGGGTGACACGGCCCGTGCCAGCAACTACCTCTCGCTGCAGTCCATGTCTTCCACCCCGAACCCGGGCACCGGCCGGGGGAGCACTGTCCGGCTCCGCGACGAACTCACCGGGGAAGAGTTCGATTTCACTGCGGACATCATCGTGAACACCACCGGGGCGTGGGTGGACCTGACCAATGGGGCCATGGGCGCAGCCTCCGCCTTCATGGGCGGAACCAAGGGCTCCCACATCGTGCTGGACCACCCGGGCCTGCTCGCCGCCTGCCGGGGCCGGGAAATCTTCTTTGAGCACACTGACGGCCGGATTGTCCTCATCTACCCCATGGGTGACCGGGTGCTTGTGGGCACCACGGACGTCGACGCGGACATGTCAGAGGACGCCATCTGCACGGACGAGGAAATCGAATACTTCTTCGACCTCATCGGCCACGTCTTCCCGTCCATCGACGTGACCCCAGACGACATCGTCTATACGTTCTCGGGCGTCCGCCCCCTGCCGAGCCATGACGCCACCCAGCCGGGCTTTGTCTCCCGGGACTACCGCATCGAACGCCGCGCGTCCGGAACAAACGGAACCGGCGCCGTCGTGCTGAGCCTGGTGGGCGGCAAGTGGACCACCTTCCGCGCCCTCGCAGAACACCTGACCAACGATGTCCTCTCCGAACTCGGCGTGCAGCGCAGGCTTTCGACCGCGCAGCTTCCCATCGGCGGCGGTGCGGGCTTCCCTGCCGACGAAGCAGGCGTTCAGAAGTGGATCAAGGCCCACATGGCCGCCGGCCGCGACGCAGACCGCACGGCCGGGCTGCTGACGCGCTACGGGACCCGGGCCGAAGCCGTCATCGAATACCTTGATGCCGAGCCTGACCAGGCCCTTCGGTCCACACGGGAACTCAGCGTCCGCGAACTGGAATTCATGGCGGCAAACGAGCAGGTGGGGCACCTGGTGGATGTCCTCGTCCGGCGCACCTCCCTTGCATTCCGGGGGCTCGTGACCGGAGAGCTGCTCAACGAAGTGGCGGAGGTGCTGTCCGTCCCGCTCAAGTGGGACAGCGCAACCCGCGCCGCTGAGATCAAGCACGCCCAGGACGTGCTGCAGCGTTTCCACCGCGTGGAAACGCACAGCCTGGTCTCCTAAGGCCAGGCGGCCGGCCGGGGCGTGCCAGCGTCCCGGCCCCACGGTCCTTCACCCGCGGAGGACCGACAACTAAACAAAGAAGGAGTCAAAGATGTCTCTAGGAATAGTCTTCCTCTCCGAAGTCTTTGGCACGGGCATGCTGACCCTGTTGGGTTGCGGCGTCGTTGCCAACGTGGCTTTGCGGGGGACAAAAGGCAACAACGGCGGTTTCCTGATGGTCACATGGGGGTGGGGAATCGCCGTCTTCGCGGGTGTCTTCGTCGCCGCCAAGTCGGGCGCGCACCTCAACCCGGCCGTCACCCTCGGCCTGCTGCTCAACGGCAAGCCGGAATACGCTCCGGGAGTCGCCGTCGACTTCGCCTCCACCCTGACCTACTTCGGGGGCGAGCTTCTGGGCGCCTTCCTCGGCGCCGTGGTCTGCTGGCTGGCCTACAAGCAGCACTTCGATGACGAGCCGGAGCCTGCCGGCAAGCTCGGGACCTTTTCCACCGGCCCGGCCATCCGGTCCACCCCCTGGAACCTGATCACCGAGATCATCGGCACTTTTGTCCTGGTCTTCGTCATCCTCACCCTCGGTGGCACCCCCTCGGGGCTCGGCCCGCTGGCCGTTGCACTGCTCGTGGTTGGCATCGGTGTATCCCTCGGCGGCCCCACCGGCTACGCCATCAACCCCGCCCGTGACCTCGGACCCCGCATTGCCCACGCAGTGCTTCCCATCAAGGGCAAGGGCTCCAGTGACTGGAGCTACTCCTGGATTCCGGTGGTGGGGCCGCTTGTCGGCGGCGCCCTGGCCGGAGTTGTTGCCCGGATCGCCCCGATCATCGTCACCGCCGCTTCCTAAACCCCCGGCACCCAGTTCGAACAACAAGACAAGGACGTCATTATGAACCAGTACGTAATCGCCATTGACCAGGGCACCACCAGCACCCGCGCCATCATCTTCGACCACAGCGGCGCGATCGTCTCTTCCGGCCAGATGGAACACGAGCAGATCTTCCCGCAGGCCGGCTGGGTGGAGCACGATGCCGCGGAGATTTGGAACAACACCCGTGAGGTCATCGGTTCGGCCCTGTCAAAGGCGAACCTGACGCGGCACGATATTGCCGCCGTCGGCATCACCAACCAGCGCGAAACCGCCGTGGTGTGGGACAAGACCACGGGCAAGCCGGTCTACAACGCCATCGTGTGGCAGGACACCCGCACCCAGGACATCGTGGACCAGCTGGCCAAGGACGGCGGGGCAGACCGCTTTAAACAGAAGGTGGGCCTGCCCCTGGCCACCTACTTCTCCGGCACCAAGATCAAGTGGATCCTGGACAACGTTGACGGCGCCAGGGAAAAGGCAGAGGCCGGGGACCTGGTCTTCGGCAACACCGACGCGTGGGTCCTGTGGAACCTGACCGGCGGTGTCGACGGCGGCGTCCACGTCACCGACGTCACCAACGCGTCCCGCACCCTGTTCATGGATCTGGAATCCCTGCAGTGGGACGACGAGATCCTCGGCATCTTGGGCGTACCGCGCAGCATGATGCCTGAGATCAAGTCCTCCTCCGAGGTGTACGGCACCGTGCACAGCTCCCAGCTGCTCCGCGAGACACCGGTTGCGGGCATCCTGGGCGACCAGCAGGCCGCAACCTTCGGCCAGGCCGCTTTTGACGCCGGCGAAGCGAAGAACACTTACGGCACGGGCTGCTTCCTGATCTTCAACACAGGCGAGGAAATCGTCCACTCGAAGAACGGGCTCCTCACCACGGTGGGCTACAAGCTGGGCGACGCCAAACCGCACTATGCCCTGGAAGGGTCCATCGCCGTCACCGGTTCACTGGTCCAGTGGCTGCGTGACAACCTGGGCATGATCAGCAGCGCCCCCGAGGTGGAAACCCTTGCCGCGTCGGTCAAGGATAACGGCGGCGTGTATATCGTCCCGGCGTTCTCCGGCCTGTTCGCCCCGTACTGGCGCTCCGATGCGCGGGGTGCGATTGTGGGCCTGACCCGGTTCGTCAACAAGAACCACATCGCCCGCGCAGCGCTGGAGGCCACCGCGTTCCAGACCCGCGAGGTGCTGGACGCGGTCAACGCTGACTCGGGCGTGCCGCTGAGCGAGCTGAAGGTCGACGGCGGCATGGTTGCCAATGACGCCCTGATGCAGTTCCAGGCGGACATCCTTGGCGTCCCGGTCATCCGTCCCAAGGTCATTGAGACCACGGCGCTGGGGGCTGCCTACGCGGCAGGCCTGGCCGTCGGGTTCTGGAAGGACCTGGGCGAGTGCTCGGCCAACTGGTCCGAGGACAAGCGCTGGGAGCCGCAGATGGACAAGGCCGAACAGGAACGCCAGATGCGTCTCTGGAAGAAGGCCGTCACCAAGTCCATGGAGTGGGTGGACGAGGACGTCAGGTAACGTCCTTCACACCTCGGGGCCGCCCTGCCTGGAAAGGCAGGGCGGCCCCTGCCGTGTCCGGCGGACCTTTCCGGGATTTGTGCCAGGCCGGGTTCGGCCGGCAGCGTGCGGGCACGTCACGGCGCAGGGCGCCCCGGCAGGTCCTCGGTGGCCGGCCCCTGGATGACTTTGCCGTCCACATCGAAGCGGGAGCCATGGCAGGGGCAGTCCCACGTGCGGTCTTCCCGGTTGAATCCGACAGTGCAGCCAAGATGGGTGCAGGTCGCGGACACCGCGTGGACCTGTCCTGCAGGATCCCGGTAGCACGCGGTGCTGGTCCCGTCCGTTTCAATGACAGTGCCGTCGCCGGGAGCAAGGTCCGCTGTCCGGCGTGCGGCCTTTTGCCGGGGAACGGTGTCCCCGGGCGCTGCTGGTGGCCCTGGGGCCGTGGCGGCCCGCGACGTCGCACGGTTGGTGTCAAACAGGGCCGCCCACTCATTGGGCGTGCCGTTGAGCAGATCCGCCAGCATCAGCGCCGCGGCCGTACCGTTGGTCAGGCCCCACTTACGCAGGCCCGTGATGACGAACGCGTGCCGGCTGTCCGGGTTCAGGGGCCCGGCGTAGGGCACGCCGTCGAGGGGCAGCGCGTCCTGGGTGGACCAACGGTAGGCCACGCCGCCGGCCCCGAACTGGACGCGCGCATAACGGGCCAGGCTCGCCTGGCGCGGTGCCGGGTCTACCTGCGTGCCCGCGGGATGGCCCTCGCCGCCCGTCAGCAGGTACGTCACCCCGTTGAGGCGGACCGTCAGCAGCGAACGCATGGGCTCATCCGCGCTGATGAAGGTGGCGTCCAGGGGAGGGGTATCGATCGGCGCGGCGACGATGTAGGAGCGGTGCGGCCGGCAGAGTGCTTCGAATCGGCCGTGGTCGGCGAAGGGAACATTCGTGGCCACAATCGCATCCCGGGCGAGCACGGTGCCGTCGGCGGCGGCCACCGTGACGGGACGGCCCTCGCGCAGCTCCAGTGCACGGGTGCGTTCGAAGACGAAGCTGCCGTTTCCGTCCACCCGTCCGGCGAGCCCCTGGAGGTACTGGACGGCATGGATCTGGGCCTGGCCGTCAAACCGTACGGCACCGGCTACGGGAAACGGCAGGGGAACGTCGACGGTGAACGTTGACGGAAGGCCGAGGTCCGCCGCAAGCCCGGCTTCGGCCCGCACCTGTGGCAGCGCGTCAGGGCCTGCGGCAAAGGTGTAGTTGGCGACCCGGCGGAAACCGCAGGAAATGTTCTCAGCGTCCACCACCGCACCGATGTACTCCACCGCCGCCTGGTTCGCCAATCCATAGCTCCTGGCCGCTGCAACGCCGTGACTGCGCTGCAGGTCCGTGTAGGCGAGGCGGTGCAGTGAGGTCACCTTGCCGGTGGTGTGGCCAGTGACGCCCGTGCCGATCCGGCCGGCCTCCAGGACTGCCACCGAGTGTCCCGAACGTTTCAGGGCCAGTGCTGCGGTCAGCCCGGCGATGCCTCCGCCGATGACTGCCACGTCCACTTCCACGGTGCCATGAAGTTGCGGGAAATCGGTGGCGCCGGCGGTTGCCAGCCACAGGGAGAGGGGCTGTCCTTCAGCAGGCCCGGCGGTGGTTTCCTCTGACATGGTGTGCCGCCTCCCAACGTTGTGGGACGATCATGCGCACTTGCCCCGGCCAATGCAAAGGGCCGTTCGGCCTGGCTGAGGCGGGGGACGTGCCGGTGCGCTAAAGTAGATCCATGCGTGCGATCCTTCTGCTTAGTTAGCCGCCGGCTCCGATTATCGGACAGCTGAGCGGCAGCCCCTCCATGGAGAGGGGCTTTTGTGTGTCCGGGGCATGGCGCCGGGCCGGCAGCAGGAGGATCAGGCCGTTATGGCAGCACAGATGCCGTAACAGAACAGAAGAGGGCAGCAGTGGGCGTTCAGCCGGAGACAGAGACCGGAACAGCAACAACAGTATCGGCGGAGCCTGAAGAGGGCACCTACAGTTTCGCCGCCATGGAGGCCAAATGGCCCCAGGTGTGGGACGACCTCAAGGTCTTCACCCCGGTGGACGACGGGTCGCGGGAGCGCCGCTACGTGCTTGACATGTTCCCGTACCCGTCCGGCGACCTGCACATGGGCCATGCCGAGGCGTTCGCCATGGGCGACGTGGTAGCCCGCTACCTGCGGCAGAAGGGCTTCGACGTCCTGCATCCCATCGGCTGGGACTCCTTTGGCCTGCCTGCGGAGAACGCTGCCATCAAGCGCAACGCCCACCCCAGCGAGTGGACGTACGCCAACATCGACACCCAGGCAGCCTCCTTCAAGCGGTACGCCATCTCCGCCGACTGGTCGCGCCGCCTGCACACTTCCGATCCCGGGTACTACCGCTGGACGCAGTGGCTGTTCAAGCGCTTCTACGAGCGTGGCCTGGCATACCGGAAGAACTCCCCGGTCAACTGGTGCCCCAAGGACCAGACCGTCCTGGCCAACGAGCAGGTTGTCAACGGCGCCTGCGAGCGCTGCGGCACCACCGTCACCAAGAAGTCCCTGAACCAGTGGTACTTCAAGATCACCGACTACGCGGACCGCCTGCTGGATGACATGGACGAGCTCCGCGGCCATTGGCCCGAACGCGTCCTGGCCATGCAGAAGAACTGGATCGGCCGCTCCGAGGGTGCGCACGTGAACTTCGTGATCGAGGCCGATGGCGGCAGGCCCGCCAAGGACGTCACGGTCTTCACCACCCGCCCGGACACCCTGTACGGGGCAACGTTCTTCGTGGTCGCTGCGGACGCGCCGCTCGCCGTCGAACTTGTCACGGACGAACACGCCGCGGCCCTGGACGAATACCGTGAACGGGTCAAGGCACTCTCGGAAATCGAACGCCAGTCGACGGAACGCGAGAAGACCGGCGTCTTCACCGGCCGCTACGCCATCAACCCGCTGAACGGGGAGAAGCTGCCCGTGTGGGCCGCCGACTACGTCCTGGCGGACTACGGTACGGGCGCCATCATGGCCGTCCCGGCCCACGACCAGCGCGACCTCGACTTCGCCAAGACCTTCGACCTGCCGGTCCGCGCTGTCCTGGACACCGGCGAAGAAGACCCGGCCGTCTCCGGCACCGCGACAGCGGGCGAGGGCACCCTGATCAACTCCGGCGCGCTGGACGGCCTGCCCAAGGCTGAGGCCATTCCTGCCGCCATTGCCATGCTGGAACAGCAGGGTACCGGCGAGAAGTTCGTGAACTTCCGGCTCCGCGACTGGCTGCTGAGCCGCCAGCGCTTCTGGGGCACCCCCATCCCCATCATCCACTGCCCGTCCTGCGGTGAAGTCCCCGTGCCCGATGAGCAGCTGCCCGTTACCCTGCCCGCGGACCTCCGTGGTGAGGACCTTGCACCGAAGGGCACCTCGCCGCTGGCTGCGGCGGAGTCCTGGGTCAATGTGGAATGCCCCACCTGCCACGGGCCCGCCAAGCGGGACACCGACACCATGGACACGTTCGTGGACTCGTCCTGGTACTTCCTGCGCTTCGTCTCCCCGCATTACACCGAGGGGCCCTTCGATCCGCAGAAGATCAATGACTGGATGCCGGTGGGCCAGTACGTGGGCGGCGTGGAGCACGCCATCCTCCACCTGCTCTACGCACGCTTCTTCACCAAGGTCATCCACGACCTCGGCATGATCGATGCCGACGAACCGTTCAGTGCGCTGCTGAACCAGGGCCAGGTGCTCAACGGCGGCAAGGCCATGAGCAAATCCCTGGGCAACGGCGTTGACCTCGGCGAGCAGTTGGACAAATACGGCGTGGACGCTGTCCGCCTGACCATGGTGTTCGCGTCCCCGCCCGAGGACGACGTGGACTGGGCCGACGTGTCGCCGTCCGGTTCCGCCAAGTTCCTGGCCAGGGCCTGGCGCCTGGCACAGGACGTCACCAGTGAACCTGGAGTGGATGCCGCCGCCGGAGACCGCGGGCTGCGTTCGGTAACGCACCGCACCATCGCCGATGCCGCCGAACTGCTGGACGCCAACAAGTTCAACGTGGTGGTGGCCAAGCTCATGGAGCTGGTCAACGCCACCCGCAAGGCGATCGACTCCGGTGCGGGCGCAGCGGATCCCGCAGTCCGCGAGGCCGCGGATGCGGTTGCCGTAATCCTCAGCCTGTTCGCGCCGTACACCGCAGAGGACATGTGGAACCTGCTGGGCCACCCTGCATCGGTTGCCAACGCCGGCTGGCCGTCCCACGACCCCGCCCTGCTGGTCCAGGACACGGTCACCGCCGTCGTCCAGGTCCAGGGCAAGGTCCGCGACCGGCTGGAGGTGTCCCCGGACGTCTCCGAAGACGAGCTGCGCGAACTGGCACTGGCGTCGGAGAACGTCCAGCGCGCAATGGACGGCCGGGGCATCCGCACGGTGATCGTCCGGGCGCCTAAGCTGGTCAACATCGTTCCGGCCTAGTTGCTGCACCCGCAGTGATGCACCGGCCGCCGGAAACTTTCCGGCGGCCGGTGCCGGTTGAGCCGGACAGCGTCTCCAGGAGGCCCCTTGCCCGACAGTAACGCCGCCGCCTGGCCTTGGGTCCGTGCCCGGCTGTCGGGCCTCCGTCCTGCGGCCCGGCCGGGAACACGGCGTCCGGGTGCCAGCCCTGTCGCCCGCACCGCCGTCGTCACGGACTCTGCTGCTGCCCTGCCTGCGGACTACGTTGCCGGACTGCCGCGGGACGGGATCCTGACGGTGACTCCGATGCCTGTCATGGTCGGCGCTGAAATCTACGGTGAGGGCGAAGACGACATCCTGGAGACCATCGCCGTGGCCCTGGCCGCCGGGACGCCGGTCAAGACGTCCAGGCCTTCACCCGGGCAGTTTGAGCAGGCCTACCGGGCCGCTGAACTCCGGGGATACGAAGCGATCGTTTCGGTCCACATCTCGGGCGGACTTTCCGGCACCGCGGACGCCGCGCGCCTGGCTGCGGCCAGGGTGGGGATTCCTGTGGACGTGGTGGACACGGGAACCGTGGGCATGGCGCAGGGCATGGCCGTACGGGCAGCGGTGGAAGCAGCATCAGCCGGCGGTGACCGGTCCGCGGTGGCCGGCGCGGCAACGGCCCAGGCAGCACGCACCAAGGTCTTCTTCTACGTGCCCACCCTTGAGCAGTTGCGCCGCGGCGGGCGGATCGGGGCGGCGGCGTCGCTCCTGGGGACCATGCTCGCCATCAAACCAATTCTGGCGGTCGACGGCGGCAGGATAGTTCCGCTGGAAAAGGTGCGCTCAGGTGCCAGGGCTGTGGCCCGGCTTGAGGAAATCGTCGTGGCGGAGGCGGAGGCGCATCCCGGCGACTCCGTGGTCCTGGCCGTCCACCACTTCGGCAATCCTGAGGAAGCGGAGAGCCTGGCTGTGCGGCTGGAGGCGGCCCTTCCACAGTGCCCACCGGCCCAGATCAGTTCCCTTCCTGCCGTCCTGGCAGCGCACGCCGGCCTTGGGGTCCTTGCGGTGATTGTTGGCAGGACCACCGGCTCCCACCTGCCAGGGTAAGCCCTGGCAGGTGGGGGCCCGCAGGCCTCCACGCAGGCTGAGCGCCCGCAGGTCTTTCGCCGGGTCCTTGGCCTCTGGTGGGAGTTCACCGGGATCCGTAGCGTTCGCATCAGCGTCGCCGTTTCGGTTCGGGACGGCAGTTTGGGGGCCGGAGGACCAGCATGCGTGTTCACGGAATTCGCACTTTCCGGGCCGTCCTTGCGCTCCCGGCCCTACTGGCTCTCGTCCTGGCCGGGTGCGGACAGGAAAGCCGCCAGCCATCGCCCACCCAAGCCCCGTCAAGCGGATCGCCGAACCCGGCCTGCGACCTGATCACGCCTGCCATCGCTGCCAAGGTCGATCCCGGCCTGGTCCAGATGGGGCAAAACGGGAAACCGGCGGGAAGCCCGGCCTATCTGTGCAGCTACATGAGCAAGTACGAGAAGGTCCTTGCGCTCTCCGTCTCGCTCATCTCGCCCGCATCGGCCGCCGACATCACCGACGCGAAAAAGGCCCCCGACTGCTCTGTGGTGGATGGCATTGGGGACTTCGCCTGCATGCAGTGGACGGGATGGTTCCGCGGCGAGCCCGGCGGGGCATCGGCGAACACCGTGCTTAAGGCCGTCAAGGGCCAGGAATCCCTTGACCTCCGCATCGTGGCAATGCCGCCCATCGCAGCAGGAACCCCGGTACCGGACGGCAACGTGTCCGCACACGCCCTGGCGCAGGCGGTTGTCGAGGCCGGGTGGGGCAACGGCACTGAACTTCGGGTTCCGCCGGCGCCATCTACCGGTCCGCAGACGTCCACAAACAGCCCCGTATGCGCCCTGGTCAGTGCTGATGCCCTCAAGCAGGCCTTTGGTACCACCACCCAGGCGCAGGTTCTCCCGGGGGAGGGCAGCTGCCGGTACCGCTTTGGCGCGTTGGGCACACCCGGTCCGGACTCGCTCGTGTTCGCCATCGAACTCCACGAAGGCGGCGCGTCCCTGCTGTCCGGCATTTTGCCGCCGCATGGACAAAACATCCAGGGCGTTGGCGACAAAGCAACGCTCATTATCAGCTCAAATCCGGGCGGACCGAAGTCCCTCAGGCCGGAAAGCAGCGTTCCGGTCACCTCCATGACCTTGATGGTGGCACGCGGCAACAACATGGCAATCTTCACCGCACAGCTCCTGATTTCACCGCAGGGGCCCACCGAAGAGCAGATCAAGGAACAGTTCGTCACGCTGGTCAAGGGCATCGACTTCTAAGCCAGCCTGTGCCTGTTGCGCCAACAAACTCCAGGGCTGTACACGTAGGAGGGGATCCGGATGGCCAGGGAAGCCAGCTCCGTGCAAAAGCCCACGTGCGCGGGTCGGTTCCGAAGCGTTGGAGTGCTAACCGCTGCGCTGTTGATCCTCACCGCATGCGGGTCCGGCCAGCCAGCTGACATGGCCATGGCACGCAAGTCGTACGCGTTGATGACCCAGCCACCTGCGTCCGGGTCGTCCCCTCTGGGTCCCACCGAACCAGCAGAATGCGACGTATTCCACAGGTCGTGGCAGCACGAGGCACAGCTGGACCTCTCCATGGGCTTTGCGCTGGGGGAAGTGTCCAACCTTGGCGATCATGGAGTCGGCATGATCCTCTTCGATGTGCGAAGCGCGCCCCGGGACACCCTCGCCAAAGCCGACTTTGATTACAGCCAGGAGCTGATGGCTCGCTGCGCCACGTTCGACCAGACAGTGACCGGCGCCACCGCACCCCAGAAGCTCACCATTCAACTTCTTCCCGGTCCGGACATCGGCGAGAAGTCCTACGCGACCAGGCAATCCTCTAACGGCAACATCACCGGCGTCGGGTTCCGCGTCCTTGCCGGAACAGTGTAGCTCGACATGGGCTCCAACACCGGGATGGCGATAAGCGAGGAAGAGGCCCTTAGCGTGATGACGCAGATTGCGAAGGAGTTTATCGACGCGGCAAGGAACCAGTAGCCGCCACTGCCGGACTTGTACGGCGTGCGCAGCTTTCCACATAGCGGCCTTGAGTGTGTCGCGCAGCGGGGGAGGTTCCTAGGGTGGAGCTATGTCACGCCGGGATGCTGGAGCAGCACGTCAGCAGGCCCGGCATGCGAGGGACCGGCTGCAGGCCACCCTGGGGGACGCGCCCCCCGGGCTCCTGGAGGACGGGCCCGGCCCCGGCGGTTTCGAGTACAGCGGCCCCGGCGAAACAGGCACGGTAACGGGCGGATCCGAAACCGGCAGGGGCCCTGAGGGCGGATCCGGGAGCTGTTCCGGCGGTGTGCCGTCGCTCCGGTGGCGGGTGGGACTGCGGGTTGCCCTGCTGCTGGGTGTCCTGGCAGTGGCTGCGGGAGCCTGGTTCTGGTGGCAGGCCGGGGCGGCATCCCCGGAGGTCCTGCCCCTGAGCGGCGCCAGTTCCGGCGGCAAGGCCCCGGGCAGCGGAGGAGCCGCCGCGGACAGCACTACGCCGGTGGATCAAGACGGTGGGGGACCTGGCGGCGGGGAATCCGGGCGCGGCCCGGGGCAGCCCGCGTCCGGCGGCCTTGTAGTGGTGCACGTGGCCGGGGCTGTAGCCGCGCCCGGTGTCATCAGGCTCCAGCAGGGCAGCCGGGTTGATGACGCCATTGCTGCCGCGGGCGGGGCTGCCCCGGACGCGGACGTGAACCGACTCAACCTTGCCCTGGCGGTGGAGGACGGGCAGAAGATCTATGTCCCGCGGCAAGGGGAGCCGGCGTCCTCCGCAGCCGAATCCTCCGGTTCCGGGGGAACGGGCCCGGGTGGCATGGACCCGGGCGGCGTTGGGTCCACCGGCACCGGCCAGGCAGGAGGGGCAGCCGGCGGGAAGATCAACCTCAATACCGCCGGCGCCGCGGAACTGGACACGCTGCCAAAGGTCGGGCCGGTACTCGCTCAGCGGATCGTGGATTGGCGAAAAGACCATGGACCTTTCAAAAGCGTCGAGGAACTGGACGCGGTGGATGGCGTCGGACCGAAGATGCTCGAGGCCCTGCTGCCCCTGGTGACGGTCTAAGGCATCCCGGATGGCGACGGAAAGGGGCAGGCCAGGCAGGGCCGACGGCCCGCAAAGGCGGGAAGGCCCCGCCGGGGGAGAGGGAGCCACGAGCCCTTGGAGCCGGTTCGTGGAATCCGCGGTTCAGGGGCCCGGCCGAAGGCCAAACACCGGGGCTCCCGCACGGACGGTGCACCCATCGACAACGCAACCGTCCGGATCCTGTTCGCGTCCCGGAGCAGTCCCACCGTCGGTGGGACGGGCACGCCTGCAACCGCCAGGTCTGCCCGCACGCCGCCGTTGCGGCGCCCTGAAACGCCTGACCCCGAAACGCCTGGCCCCAAAAGGCCGAACCCCGAAGGGCCGCGCCCTGAAAGCCGGGGCTCTGACCTGCCGGGCGCTGACCTTTGGGGACATGAAAGGGTATTGGGCGCAGTGCCTGGGCCGCGTTCGCCGGCGGCTGGTTGAAAGCGGCCACGAGCGGGAGGAAAGCGACTCCGGCTCAGTAGGACCGGGACGCCGCACGGACCTCCGGCTTGCCCTCCCCGCAGTTTCGGTGTGGGCTGCCTCGGTAGCGGGGCTCTGGCTGCCGCCCCCGTGGCTGGCTACTGTGTGCTGCGCGCTTGCGGCAGTTGGCGGCCTTTTCCTGGCCCGTGCCGCGAAGGGAGGACGGAGGGGAAGCCTGCGTGCCGCCGCCCGCGGTTCGGGGCCGGGATGGAGGCTCGGTGTCCGGGGCCGAAGCTTTCGGGCAGCATTGGGCGTCTCCCTGATGCTGGCCGCCGCGGCGGCAGCCCATTCCGCGACCTCCTCAAGCCAGCGGTCCGAGGGGCCGCTCGCTGAGGCCATCGCGGGCGGAAAGTCGGCCGTCGTCATTGTCGAGGTAGCCGGAAACCCGCGGGCCCTGGCCGGACCCGGAGGGGCGGCGGAGAGGTGGTCGGTCCCGGTGTGGACGCAGGAAGTGACAACGGGTGGCATCCTGGTTCGCACCCGCGCCCGGCTCGTGGTGATGGGCGGGCAGGGGTGGGGCGGCGTGGTGCCGGGGCAGACGCTGCGCGCTGCCGGCAAGCTGCGGCCGGCAGACCCCGGTGGGCAGGAGGCGGGAAACCTGGCCGCATCGACGGCTCCAGGCAAGCCCTCGGGTGGCTCACTGCTGGAAGAGTCAGCCAGGGAGCTCCGCGGGCGATTCGTTTCCGCCTCGGCTTTCCTCGAACCGGATGCCCGCGGGCTCCTCCCCGGGATGGTCACCGGTGACACCAGTGCGCTGGATGAGGGGTTGAACAACGCCATGAAGGCCGTTGGCATGACGCACCTGACGGCAGTCAGCGGGGCAAACTGCAGCCTGGTGCTGGGGGCGCTGCTGCTGCTGTGCCGGTGGTTCCGGATGCCGCGTGCCCCTGCCGCAGCTGCGGCCCTTGGCGGCCTGGCCCTGTTCGTGGTCCTGGTAGGGCCTGATGCCAGCGTTCTGCGGGCAGCGCTGATGGGAGCCATCGGCATCGCCTCGCTGGCGGGTGGACGTTCAGGGCGTGGACTGAGCTTCCTTTGCCTGGCTGTCCTGGGGCTGCTGTTGGCGGATCCAGCCCTTGGCACGAGTTTTGGCTTCCTGCTTTCTGTCCTGGCCACACTGGGAATCGTTCTTATAGGCCGGCGGATCATCAGCTGGATTCCCGCGGCGGTCCCACGGTGGCTCGCTGCCGCGGTAGCGGTTCCGTTGTCCGCCCAGCTGCTGTGCGGGCCCGTCATCGTGCTTCTGCAGCCCCAGTTTTCAACCTATTCCCTGGCAGCCAATGTCGTCGCCTCGCCCCTGGTGGCTCCCGTGACCCTGCTGGGAACAGCAGCGGTGCCCCTGGTGGTCGTCCTGCCGTGGGCCGCCGCAGCGCTGATAGCCGTTGCCGGGACTTTCAGCGGGGGCGTCGCGGCTGCGGCAAGGACCGCGGCCCAGCTGCCGGGGTCCGCGCTCCCATGGCCGGAAGGGGTGCCCGGGATGCTGTCCATGGTGCTGCTGTCGGTCCTGTCGCTGGCTTGCGTCGGGGCGGCGGCAAGGCCGGTCCGCCTCATCCGGTGGGTCCGGTCGGCGCACGCAGGAACTGTCGTATTCCTGGAGTTGCTGGAGTCGCGCCTGCATCGCTTCCGGGGTGTCCGCAGCTTGGACCCCGGGCACAGACGTGGCAGGCTGGGATCCTGCAATAAAACCTCCGGAAGGAACTGTCGATGGCCGCTGCGCAAAAGCGATCACCCCGCTCCCCGGCGTCGAACACAGCCTCCTGGCGGGACGTAACCCCGGCCCGGATCGTACTGGTGAGCGGTCCCGAAGAGTACCTGGGTATCAGGGCGATGGACAGGATCCGGTCCCAGGTCAGGGCGGCCGGGCCGGACGTGGAGGTCAGCCGCATCAACGCGGCGGCATATGAGGCCGGCACCCTGACCATGCAGGTGAGTCCATCTCTCTTTGGCGAGAGCAAGCTGATCGAGGTGGAGGCTGTGGAAGGGATGAATGACGCCTTCCTTGCCGATGCCCTCGGCTACCTGCAGCACCCGGAGGAGGACGCCGTCGTCGTGCTGCGCCACGCAGGCGGGGTCCGCGGCAAGAAGCTCCTCGACGCCGTCAGGAAAGGGGGCTGGCCGGTAGTGGAGTGCCAGCCGCTGAAGAAGGACGCGGACAAGGTCCAGTTCGTCGCCGCGGAATTCAAGGCGGCCGGACGCCGGATCAACCAGGACGCCGTGCAGGCCCTGGTGAATGCCGTGGGAGCAGATCTGTCAGAACTCGCTGCCGCCTGCTCCCAGCTGATCGCCGATGCAGGGAGCACGGTCACCACTGACACCGTCGACAAGTATTACGGCGGACGGGTCGAAGCCACCGCGTTCAAGGTGGCCGACGCCGCCATGGCCGGAAACGCCCCCCTTGCACTGTCGACGCTGCGCCACGCCCTCGCCACCGGTGCTGATCCGGTACCGCTGGTCGCTGCACTTGCCTCCAAGCTGCGGACGGTGGCGCGGGTGGCGGGCGCCTCAGGGCCGTCCGCGCAGATCGCTGCGGAATTGGGCATGCAGCCGTGGCTGGTGGAGCAGGCGCAGCGCGACGTGCGGCGCTGGACCCCTGAAGGCCTGGTGCGGTCCATCCAGGCCACGGCGGAAGCCGACGCGCAGGTCAAAGGCTTGTCCCGGGATCCGGTGTACGCCGTGGAGCACGCCGTCACCGTGATTGCCATGTCCGTCCAGGGCAGATAGACCCCCGCAGCGCCCAGCAGGCCCGGACGCTCCTGGCGTCGAGCTGCCGCGGCTCGCGGACTGCCGGCTTAAAGGCGTGTGGCCGGCACCCGAGGGTACCGGCCACACCATCAGTTCGTGGGAACTGGAAACCTTAGAGTGCGTTGACCTTCTTGGAGATCGCCGACTTACGGTTCGCTGCGTTGTTCTTGTGCAGAACACCCTTGCTGACAGCCTTGTCCAGCTTACGGCTGGCAGAAACGAGCGCAGTAGTAGCAGCTTCCTTGTCAGCGGACTCAACAGCGGTGTTGACGGCGCGGATGGCCGTCTTCAGCTCGGACTTGACTGCGTTGTTGCGCAGGCGGGCCTTCTCGTTGGTCAGGATGCGCTTCTTCTGGGACTTGATATTCGCCACGTGTGAACTCTCTTTGTAATGCGGAAATGGTCTAGAGGGCTTTCAGGCTGGCCTTGACTGAGCGGCGTGGGGATACCTATGGCGGCCAACCATCAGTGACCGTCGACCTGCACGGACACACAGCAATAAAGACTAGCAGGTCAGCGGCGGCTCTGGCCATTTCAGCGGGTCAGGCCCAGCCGTGTCGCCGCCGAAGCCCGGACGCCACCTTCTCGAACCGCGCCTTGTCCAATACCGCGCCTTCGCGCCGGATGCTGTCCGGGCGGATCTGCAGGATCCGGTCCAGCCGCACCTCACTTGCCCGGCCCTGCCTGTCCCAACCCCCGGAGCCGAGATCCACGTAGTCCCCGGACGACGTCCCGGCAGGAACCCTGTCCCTGCTGGTCAGCATGAGCCCCAGGAGGAAGGGGCCGTTGTGCCCCACCAGCAGCACGGGCCGGTCCTTCCCCTTGCCGTGATCCTCCTCATAGGGCACCCAGGCCCACACCACCTCGCCCGGATCGGGGTCGCCGTCGGGCTGCGGAGCGTAGCGGACAGAGGCGCGGCCACGGTAATCGCCGGGATAGGCCGCCGCTTCGCCGGGAACACCTTGGCCGTCGGCGCGCCGATTGCCGCCGGGGCGCTGGTCCTGGACCGGCCGCGGGGCGATGGACCGTTTCTGCAGCATGCGCAGGCCGCGGCGGACGGCGTTTCCCAGGGAGCGGAGATCTATGGCCATCCCGACAGCCTATCGGCGGGGCTGCCGTTGAAACAGCGTGCATGGGCCAGCCAGGATGCGGTGGCGGGGTCGCGGACGTGGGACACTGGACGTTGAAGATGTGCGGCTGGACCGCAGGCGCCTTTCGCGTGCCTGGCGGATGGCTGCAGAAAAGCCAACAGTAAGGACCCTGCGTGTCTCCCATGGCCCGCACCGCACCGGTGCCCGCCGCGACAGATCCGGCAATTATTCGGAACTTTTGCATCATCGCGCATATCGACCACGGCAAGTCCACCCTGGCTGACCGTATGCTGCAGTCCACCGGGGTGGTCCAGGCGCGCGACATGAAGGCCCAGTACCTGGACCGCATGGACATCGAGCGCGAACGCGGCATCACCATCAAGTCCCAGGCCGTCCGCATGCCGTGGGAGGTGGACGGTGTCAGTTACGCGCTGAACATGATCGACACCCCGGGGCACGTGGACTTCACTTATGAGGTCTCCAGGTCACTGGCCGCCTGCGAGGGCGCAATCCTGCTGGTGGACGCAGCCCAGGGCATTGAGGCCCAGACGCTCGCGAACCTGTACCTGGCGATGGAGAACAACCTCGCCATCATCCCGGTCCTGAACAAAATCGAC
Organism: Pseudarthrobacter sp. 902506025; assembly: GCF_040702325.1. Classification (NCBI taxonomy): domain Bacteria; kingdom Bacillati; phylum Actinomycetota; class Actinomycetes; order Micrococcales; family Micrococcaceae; genus Pseudarthrobacter; species Pseudarthrobacter sp. 902506025. Next base: position 723,409 of record NZ_JBFBKW010000001.1, on the reverse strand, counting down.
CTGCCGGCGGCGCAGCCTGAAAAGTACGCCGCCGAGCTCGCCAGCCTGATCGGCGGCGACCCCGAGGATGTGCTGCGGGTGTCCGGCAAGACCGGCGTTGGCGTGGAAGCCCTCCTGGACAAGATCGTCCGCGACCTCCCGGCGCCAAAGGGCGACCCCGACGCGCCGGCCCGTGCCATGATCTTCGACTCGGTCTACGACACCTACCGCGGCGTGGTGACCTATGTGCGCGTGGTGGACGGGATGCTCCACCCGCGTGAACGCATCCAGATGATGTCCACCAGGGCCTCGCACGAACTCCTGGAAATCGGCGTCAGCTCCCCGGAACCCACACCCTCCAAGGGCCTCGGTGTTGGCGAAGTGGGCTACCTGATCACCGGTGTGAAGGACGTCCGCCAGTCCAAAGTGGGCGACACCGTCACCAACCTGGCCAAGCCGGCCGCCGAGTCCCTGCCCGGCTACGCCGATGCCAAACCCATGGTGTTCTCGGGCCTGTACCCGCTGGACGGCGCTGACTACCCGGTGCTGCGCGACGCCCTCGAAAAGCTCATGCTCAACGACGCCGCACTGGTGTACGAACCGGAGACCTCCGCTGCGCTGGGCTTCGGCTTCCGCGTGGGTTTCCTGGGCCTGCTGCACCTTGAGATCACCCGCGAACGCCTGGAACGCGAATACAACCTGGACCTCATCTCCACGGCACCCAACGTGGAATACGAGGTGACCCTGGAGGATAAGAAGGTAGTCCGCGTGACCAACCCCAGCGAGTACCCCACGGGCAAAATCGCCGAGGTCCGCGAACCGATGGTCTCGGCGACCATCCTGGCCCCCAACGAATTCGTCGGCGCCATCATGGAACTGTGCCAGTCCCGCCGCGGCGTGATGGGCGGCATGGACTATCTCTCCGAGGACCGGGTGGAAATCCGCTACCGGCTGCCGCTGGCGGAAATCGTCTTCGACTTCTTCGACATCCTGAAGTCAAAGACCCGTGGCTACGGCTCCCTGGACTGGAAGGCCGACGGCGAGCAGGTTGCCGACCTGGTGAAGGTGGACATCATGCTCCAGGGCGAGCAAGTGGACGCTTTCAGCGCCATCACCCACCGGGACAAGGCCTACGCCTACGGCGTGATGATGACCGGAAAGCTCCGCGAACTCATCCCGCGGCAACAGTTCGAGGTGCCCATCCAGGCGGCCATCGGATCCAGGATCATCGCCCGCGAAAGCATCCGGGCCATCCGCAAGGACGTGCTGGCCAAGTGCTACGGCGGTGACATCTCACGAAAGCGCAAGCTGCTGGAAAAGCAAAAAGAAGGCAAGAAGCGCATGAAGATGGTGGGAACGGTGGAGGTACCGCAGGAAGCGTTCATCGCGGCCCTCACCACCGACGAATCAAAGGACAAGGCCAAGAAGAAGTGACCACTGCGCAGCAGGGGACCCGCTGATGCCCAGCGTTCTTCCCCTCGGCGACCCGGCGCCGTCGGACGGTCTGCTGCCTGCACAGGCGGCGGACGGTGCGGCGGCCCGGGCCTTTGGCCTGTACGTCCACATCCCGTTCTGCGCCGTGCGCTGCGGGTACTGCGATTTCAACACCTACACCGCCACGGAACTGGGCGGCGGCGCGTCACAGGATGCCTACGCCCAAACCGCCGTGTCGGAAGTGTCCCTGGCCGGCACCGTGATGGCACGGTCAGGGCTGCCGGAGCGGAAGCTCGGCACTGTCTTTTTCGGCGGCGGCACGCCCACCCTGCTGCCGGCAGATGACCTCGCCCTGATCCTTCGCGCTGCCATTGACCAGTGGGGCATCGAGGACGGAGCCGAGGTCACCACCGAAGCCAACCCCGATTCGGTCACCCCCGAATCCCTCGCCGTCCTCAAGGAGGCGGGCTTCACCAGGATTTCCTTCGGCATGCAGTCCGCCGTCCCGCACGTGCTCAAGGTCCTGGACCGCACCCACACGCCCAGCCGCGTTCCGCAGGTGGTGCAGTGGGCGCGGGAGGCCGGGCTGGATGTCAGCCTGGACCTGATTTACGGCACGCCGGGGGAGTCGCTGGCGGACTGGCGCCACTCCCTGGAGACGGCACTCTCCTACCAGCCGGACCACATCAGCGCCTACGCCCTGATTGTCGAGGACGGGACCAAGCTGGCCGCGCAGATGCGCCGCGGCGAGGTGCCGGGAATTGACGACGACGACCACGCCGACAAGTACGAACTCGCCGACCAGCTCATCACCGAAGCCGGGCTCGGCTGGTATGAGGTCAGCAACTGGGCGCGGAGCCCGGAGCACGCGTGCCGCCACAACCTGGCCTACTGGCGTGGCGACGACTGGTGGGGCATCGGCCCCGGCGCGCACTCTCACGTGGGCGGGGTGCGCTGGTGGAACGTGAAGCACCCATCCGCTTATGCGAACCGCCTGTCCCAGGGCCTGTCGCCTGCGGCGGGCAGGGAGACCCTGGGTGCCGAAACCAGGAACCTGGAGCGGGTGATGCTGGAGGCGCGCCTGCAGTCAGGGCTTGAAGTCTCCACTCTTAGCGCAGCCGGACGGCATCAAGTGGCCGGCCTCATCGCGGACGGCCTGGTGGAACCTGCCGCTGCCTTCCAGGGCCGCCTGGTCCTCACGCTCAAGGGCAGGCTCCTGGCAGACGCGGTAGTCCGCCGTATCCTGCCCGACTGACTGGGCCCACGCCCGTCGGGTCCTCCCCGCGGGGCCGGTGGCCCCGCGGGGAGGCGCGGCTACTTAATCCAGCGCAGGTTGAACTGGTAACGGTGCGGCTGGCCCTTGTTGACGTGGATCCCTGCTGCCACGGAGAAGCAGGTGAGCGCCACCCAGATCAGGGTGGCGATGACCGCGAAGATGTTTCCCACATAAGGTATGAACACCAGGATGTTGGCCAGCACGGCGGCGATGGTGGGCGGCAGGCTGAAGTTCAACGCTTCTTTGGATTCCTGCGCGGTGAACGGGCCGCGGTCACGGAAGATCAGGTAGATCAGCAGCGAGGGGACGCACCCCAGTATCCCGCCGAAATGCGCGAGCGTGGCCCATTGGCGGTCTTCGCTGGCCGTGAGCGGCAGCGCATTGGCGGGGACGCCATGGTACTCGGAACGGCCCTGGCCGTCCCTGTGATCACGTGCGTTTTCTGCCACAGTCTGTTCCTTCGGAGGTGCAAGTGGTGCTGACTTCATGTACGGGCGCGGTGTGCAGCGGCCTTCGGAAAAGGCGCTGCACTACCAAGAATACTGGCTCCCGGGCCGGGGCCCGGCCTTCAGGGGACGGTGAGGAAGTCGATGACTTCCTCAACCCGCCCCAGCAGCGACGCTTCCAGGTCCGCATAGGTACGGACCGCGCCCAGCAGTTTCTGCCACCCCAGCCCGATGTCCTCCTTGGTGGCGTGCGGCCAGCCAAAGGCCTTCAGAATTCCAGTCTTCCAATCCTGTCCGCGCGGCACGGCAGGCCATTTGTCGATCCCGAGGACCGCGGGCCGGATTGCCTGCCAGACGTCCACATAGGGATGGCCCACGATCAGGACATTTCCGGCCGCGCCGGGGGATGCCATGACGGCGTCGGCTATCCGGGACTCTTTGGAGTCAGGGACGAGGTGGTCAACGAGCACGCCGAGGCGACGGCCCGGCCCCGGTTTGAAGGCGGCAACTGCAGCGGTGAGGTCGTCAATGCCGTGCAGGGGTTCGACGACGATGCCTTCCACCCGAAGGTCGTCTCCCCAGACCTTTTCCACCAGTTCGGCGTCGTGCTTGCCTTCCACCCAGATTCGGCTTGCCTTGGCGACCTGGGCCCGCTGGCCGGCGACCCGGACGGAGCCTGAGGCTGTCCTGCCGGCGGCGGGGCCGGAGGCTGCCGGCCGGGCGGCGGGAGGCATCAGCCGGATGGGGCGGCCCTCAAGGAGGAAACCGAAGCCGAGCTTGAAGGACCGGGACTTCCCTCGGCGGTCCTCCAGCGCCACGACGTGCATGCCGCCGGACTTTTCCACCCGGGTGACGGCGCCTACCCAGCCCGACTGGACATCCTCGAGCACCATGCCCCGCTCCACCGGCACCTCGGGCAATTCCGCCTTGGCCGGGGCGGAAATGCCGCGGGGCCCCCAGTTTTGGTAATCCATGGATTCAATCCGCCTAGCGCTAGGTCCTCCGCACCGGAATTTCGCCCGGAGCGGTACCAATGCTAACAACGGGCCGAGGCATAATAGACTGTTAGCACTTAGGCATGTCGAGTGCTAACACTGGTGGCACCTGGCGGGGTATGCGCCCCGGACCATGGATGGAGGTGGAGAGTGAGCGAGCCACGCAAACTGGAAGTGCTGCGGGCCATCGTGGAGGACTACGTCCACTCCCGCGAACCGGTCGGGTCAAAGGCATTGGTCGAACGGCATCATCTTGGCGTTTCCAGCGCAACCATCCGCAATGACATGGCGGCCCTTGAAGACGAGGGATTGATCACGGCCCCGCACACCAGTGCAGGCCGGATTCCCACGGACAAGGGCTACCGGCTCTTTGTCGACCAGATCTCGGCAGTCAAGCCCCTGTCGGCAGCGGAGCGCCGGGCCATCCAGTCCCTCCTGGAAGGCGCAGACGACCTCGACGACGCCCTGGACCGCACCGTCCGGCTGCTGTCGCAGCTGACCAACCAGGTGGCTGTGGTCCAGTATCCGCACCTCAGCAAGGCACTGGTGCGCCACATCGAGTTCGTGCTCCTGGCCCCCCGCAAGGTGCTGGTGGTGCTGATTGCGAACAGCGGCAAGGTGGAGCAGCGGGTCATCGACGTCGGCCAGGACCTTGGCGACGACGCCCTGGCCGCGCTCCGCACCCGCTTCCTTGCCGCACTGGCCGGAACTCCGCTCAGCCAGCTGGCCAAGGCGCTCCCCGCCGTCGTGGCCGGCACCGCGCACGGCCAGCGCCAGGCCGCGCACGCCCTGGCACTTGGCCTCGAGGGGCTGGCGCAAAACACCAGGGAGGACCGGATGGTCATGGCCGGAACGGCGAACCTGGCCAGGTCCAACGTGGATTTCCCCCTCAGCATCGGCCCCGTGCTCGAGGCACTGGAGGAACAGGTGGTGATGCTGCGGCTGTTGAGCGAAATGGCCCAGGACCACCGGGGAGTGGCTGTCAGTATCGGAAGGGAAAACCCTTATGACGGCCTTGCCGAAGCCTCCGTGGTGGCCACCGGCTACGGCCCGGACAGCGCCGCGAAGGTAGGGATCCTCGGCCCAACCAGGATGGACTATCCCACCACCATGGCCGCCGTCAGGGCTGTGGCCCGCTACCTTTCCAGGATTTTGGGGCCCTGACTCTTCGCCGCCGGAGCCTTTTCCGGACCGGAACACAGAGCGGGGCCGCCCAAACTGAACGCAGTACAACAAGGAAGAGATACGAACTTTGAGCAGCCACTATGACGTCCTTGGAGTCTCACCCGAAGCTACGGGCGAAGAGATCAAAAAGGCCTACCGCAAACTGGCCCGCAGCCTTCACCCGGATGTAAACCCCGGTGCGGACGCTTCAGAACGCTTCAAGGCAGTAACTCACGCCTACGAGGTCCTTTCCGACCCCCAAAAGCGGAGGATCTACGACACCACAGGCAACGAGAACGGCACGGACAACGGCTTCGGCGGTGCCGGTTACGCGGGCCAGGGCTTCGCTTTCCAGGACATCTTCGACACCTTCTTCGGCGCCGGTGGCACCTCCGGCCCGGCTTCCCGCGTCCGCCGCGGCCAGGACGCCCTTATCAGCGTCCGGATCGACCTTCGCGACGCCGTGTTCGGCGTGAACAAGAAGCTCGAAGTGGATACTGCCGTGGTCTGCCCCACCTGTGACGGATCCTGCTGCCGGCCCGGCACCCACCCCGAGCGCTGCGACATCTGCGGCGGCAGCGGCCAGGTCCAGCGGGCCGTGCGTTCCATCCTGGGCCAGGTCATGACGGCCGCCCCCTGCGGCACCTGCGAAGGTTTCGGCACGGTCATCAAGGATCCCTGTAACGAGTGCAGCGGCCAGGGCCGTATCCGCAGCCGGCGGTCGCTGACCATCAAGGTTCCCGCTGGTGTGGCCACCGGAACCCGGATCCAGCTCGCCGGGCAGGGCGAAGCCGGACCTGCAGGCGGACCGACCGGTGACCTGTACGTGGAAATCCGCGTCAACAATGACGCCACCTACGTGCGGGAAGGCGATGACCTCCACGCCACCCTGCACATCCCCATGACGGCGGCTGCACTGGGCACGGACGTCAGCCTGGAAACGTTCGACGGTACCCAGGACATCGACGTCAAGCCCGGAACACAGTCCGGCGAGATCATCACCCTGCGTGGCCTGGGTGTCACGCACCTGCGGGGATACGGCCGCGGGGACCTGAAGGTCCACCTCCAGGTGGACACTCCGGCCAAGCTCGACCCGGCACAGGAGGACCTCCTCCGGCAGCTCGCCAAGCTCCGCGGCGAACAGATCACCGAGGGCAAGCTCGCCGCCAGCGGCGGCATGTTCGCCAAGCTCCGGGACCGGCTCGGTAACCTGTAGCGGTGAGCAACCCCGTCTTCTTCACCTCCGCCGGTTCACTGGCGGGCATGGTGCCCGGCCAGCTCTTTGTCCTCGAAGGGGCGGAGGCCCGGCATGCAGTCACCGTCAAACGCCTGTCTCCGGGCGAGGCCGTGGACATTGTCGACGGCGCCGGCGCGCGCATGAGCGGCAAGGTCGCCTCCGCCGCGCCCACGGGACTTGAAGTGGAGTGCGGCGCACTGGCAATGGAAGACAGGCCGGACGTCCGTCTGGTGCTGGTTCAGGCCCTGGCCAAGGGCGACCGCGACGAACTGGCCATTGAAACGGCCACCGAGCTGGGCATCGATGCCGTCATACCCTGGCAGTCGGAGCGGTCCATCGTGCGCTGGAAAGGTGACAGGGCCGCCCGCGCCCACGCCAAGTGGGAGTCCACCGTGGCCGCCGCCGCCAAGCAGGCGCGGCGCGCCTGGATCCCCGAGGTCCGGGCCGCCGTCGATACTGCCGGGCTTTCCGCCGCCGTGGAGGGTGCAGACCTGGCCGTCATCCTCCACGAAGATGCCGTGCGTCCGCTACGGACCGTCCTGGAAGCGTGGCAGGGGAGTGGGCACGACGGAATCCGGGAAGTCCTGCTGATCGTCGGCCCGGAAGGCGGAATCAGCCCGCGGGAAGTAACGAAACTCTGCGACAAAGGCGCTGTGACCGCCCTGTTGGGGCACCACGTCCTGCGGTCCTCCACGGCCGGGCCTGCCGCCGTCGTGCTTGCAAGCGACATCCTCGGCCGGTGGACGGCTACCTGACCTTGAAGGACCTGGTGTCCTCGTTGCGGTCCGGCTCCCCGCCGGACCCTGCCTGCGCCACCCGGAGCTCATAGTCGCCGGCCGGCAAGGTCAGTGCCAGCGTAAAGACGCCCGCCTGCCCCTGCCCGGCGCCGGCCGTGGTTTCACCGGTCAGGAACGGGGCCTTGCTGCCGCCGTCCCCGGACTGCAGGATCTGCCAGCGGAGCTTTGCTCCCGGCGACGTGCTGCGGCCGGTGATCTTTACGCTGCCGGCAGGTACCTCGGTGCTTTCCTGCGGATCAATGATCCACACCGGCGCCACCAGCCCGGCTGCCCGGGTCATCAGTGCGCCCAGCTGGACTTTTCCGAACGCGACATAGTCCGTGTGGCCGTCCACGAGGATCCGCACCCGGACCTGCTGCCCTGTGTCGATCAGGCCCGAACTGGCAGCGGCGGCGGTCGCCGTGTAGATCAGCTGTTGGATGGCGCGGGCGGCCATGTCGGCGTCGAGGTTGCTGTTGAAGGCGTCGGCCGAGACGTCGACCGTGATGATGTCCTTGCCCGAGATGGAGGTGGCAAGTTTGTCCGGGTTCTGCCAGGGCGTAAAGAAGTCGGGGTCCAGCGGCTTCTCCGACATCATGGCGCGGAGTGCCCGTGTCACCGGGTTCTCCTGTTCCGGAACGTCCCGGAACTCACGGTAGAGGAAGATGTTCCCGCCGCTGCGGCCAATCCAGTACACCGGGGCCTTATTGGAGGACTGGGTGGTTTCCAGTGGGGCGCTGGTGGCCGGCGCGTCCGGCATGGTGCCGCCTGTGGCCGGGACTGAGGCGGAGGTGGCGGAGGGCGTTGGTCCGTTCTCGGCGGTGCAGGCTGCAAGGGCGGGAACGAGCACCAGGATTCCTGCGAGGACGGCAGGGCGCACTCGGCCCATCGGTCGTCCTGCCCGTTCGGGCACAGAGGTTTCCGGCACTGTCCTGCCTAGTCCTTTCCTGGCGTGGCGGGCCGATCCCCCTGGCGGCCTGGCGTTCCAGCAGACGCTGGATTTCCAGCATTGCACAGGGGAGGGTGCCTCCAGCCGCTCTTTGGCCTCCCCGGCCGCAACTGCAACGGGAACGATATGAGGCCGATATGAAGTTGATACCTAACGCTGCATTCTTACCCGTTTGCGGGTCCACTTCCCTGGCTGAAGGGCCGGTGCCGCGGGCAGCCGGGTGACCGGCCTGGTATGCGTTCCAGTGCCCGGTCAGGGCGGGTGCTGGCGTAAGATAAAGGGATCGCTGGGCAAGGAGCACCGTGCAAGGGGCGCCGGCATCAGCCGAAGCAAACAAATGATGTCGATCTTCGAGGGGACCACGGGCCTGCGGGCCAGCACCATGACTGAATCAGCAAATGGTAAGCGCCGGCTCAACACGGGCGACGGCAGTCCGGGGGAATTCCCGCACTCCCTGCCTGGCATCCGGACCGAAGTAGTCCTCTTTGAGAACTCCGACCAAATGGTTCAGTCGCTCGGCAGCCATGACGAGGCGCTGCGGTTCATCGAAGAGCAGTTCCCGGACGTCAACTTCCATGCCCGCGGCAACGAACTGTCCATCAGCGGCCCCGTCAGTGACGTTCCCCGCATCATGCGGCTCCTCCAGGAAGTCCGTGGCCTGGTGGCCCGGGGCACAGTCATCACGCCCGCGGTGCTGCAGCAGCTGGTTGCCCTCCTGCGCACCCAGTCACTCCAGAATCCCGTGGATGTGCTCACCCACGACATCCTCTCCAGCCGCGGCAGGACCATCAGGCCCAAGACGCTGAACCAAAAGAACTACGTTGACGCCATCGATGCCAACACGGTCATCTTTGGCATCGGCCCGGCCGGCACCGGCAAGACCTATCTCGCCATGGCGAAAGCCGTCCAGGCACTGCAGCAGAAAGAGGTCAGCCGGATCATCCTGACGCGCCCTGCGGTGGAGGCGGGGGAGCGGCTCGGGTTCCTGCCCGGCACGCTCAGCGACAAGATCGATCCCTACCTGCGCCCGCTGTACGACGCCCTGCACGACATGATGGACCCGGAATCCATCCCGCGGCTCATGGCGGCCGGCACCATCGAGGTGGCGCCCCTCGCCTACATGCGCGGCCGCACCCTCAACGACGCCTTCATCATCCTTGACGAGGCCCAGAACACCACGCCGGAACAGATGAAGATGTTCCTCACCCGGCTCGGTTTCGGATCCAGGATGGTGGTCACCGGAGACGTCACCCAGGTGGACCTGCCCTTCGGAACGCGTTCCGGGCTGCGGATCGTCGAAGAAATCCTGCAGGGCATCGAGGGCGTCAACTTCTCTGTCCTGGATGCCGCCGACGTTGTGCGGCACAGGCTTGTTGGCGACATCGTCAACGCCTACAGCATCTGGGATGAAGCCCAGCGGAACCGCGTCAAACATTCAGCAAGCCGCGAAAAACGGGGGGAACACGCGTGAGCATCGAGGTGAACAACGAGTCCGGCGTCCAGGTGGATGAGTCCGGGCTCGTGGCCCTGTCGCGGTACATTTTTGAGCAGCTCTACATCCATCCGCAGGCTGAACTCTCCATCCTCCTGGTGGATGAACCGGCCATGGAGAAGCTGCACATCGAGCTGATGGACGAACCGGGAGCCACGGACGTGCTCTCGGTTCCCATGGACGAGCTGACTCCAGGGACCCCTGACCGGCCCACACCCCAGGGCATGCTGGGCGACATTGCCATTTGCCCGCAGGTGGCCACGGTGCAGGCCCGGAACGCGGGCCACTCGCTGCAGGACGAGATGCTGCTGCTCACCACGCATGGGATCCTTCACCTGCTGGGCTACGACCATGCCGAACCGGAAGAGAAGGCGGAGATGTTCGGGCTCCAGCGGGAACTCCTGTCCGGCTTCACCGGCAAAGAAGCACCTGCCGAGACGACCCAGTGACGCAACTGCTCCTGGTCGCGGTGGCACTGGTTTTCCTTGCCGTCGCGGCCCTGCTGACAGCGGCCGAGGCCGCCTTCAGTTTCCTTCCCCGGCACGACGCTGAACAGGCGCTCCACAGAAGCCGCGGCACCGCCATGCGCCGCATCCTTGCAGAACCGGTTGCCCACACCCGGGCCCTCCGCTTCTGGCGCGTCTGGTTCGAGATGGCCTCGGCCGTTGCCGTCGCCGTCCTGATCGCCAGCCTGCTGGACAACGTCTGGGTCGCCGGCCTGGTGGCCACCGGCATCATGGCCCTCCTGGGGTTCGTGATCGTGGGTGTTTCACCCAGGCAGCTTGGCAGGCTGCACTCCACCGCGGTGGTCCGCTTCACCGCACCGATGGTCCGGTTCCTCACCAGCGTGCTGGGGCCCATTCCAGGGTGGCTCGTGGCCCTGGGGAGCTCCGCGGCTCCCGGTGCGCCCGGCGGTGACGACGCGTTCTTCAGCGAACAGGAGTTCCGGGAACTCGTGGACCGGGCCAGTGAGTCCGACATGATCGAGGACACCGAAGCCGAAATGATCCAGTCGGTCTTCGACTTTGGGGACACCCTGGTGCGAGCCGTCATGGTTCCCAGGACGGACATCGTCAGCATCGACGCCGGCTCAAGCCTCCACCAGGCCATGTCCCTGTTCCTGCGCTCGGGATACTCGCGAATCCCGGTCATCAACGAGAACACCGACCACATCCTCGGCATCGTCTACCTCAAGGACGTTGCGGCCGTCATCCACCAGCTGGGAGCGGACCAGGCGCCGCCCCTGGTGGAGTCGCTGGCCCGCGAGGTCCGCTACGTGCCGGAGTCGAAACCCGTCAGCGACCTCCTGCGCGAACTGCAAAAGGAGTCCACGCACGTAGCCATCGTGATCGACGAGTACGGCGGCACTGCCGGCCTGGTGACCCTCGAAGACCTGATCGAGGAGATCGTGGGCGAGATCGTCGACGAATACGATACCGAGAGCGCCGAAGCCGTGGCCCTGGGAGACGGCTCCTACCGGGTCAGCGCCCGGATGGGCATCGACGACCTGGGCGAGCTGTTCGACCTGGAGATCGACGACGACGAGGTGGACACCGTGGGTGGCCTCCTCGCCAAGGCGCTGGGCCGCGTTCCCATCGTGGGCAGCAGCGTGGACGTGCAGGGCGTATCGCTGCGGGCGGACCGGCTGGAAGGCCGGCGGAACCGGGTCAGCCACATCATTGCGGCACCCGCACCAAGAGTAGAGACTGACCTTGAAGGCCTCCTGGAAGAGGCCGAAGCAACCCAGCAGGGAGTTCCACGTGAGCAAGAAAAATAAGGCTGCCGAACCGGACGACTTTGGCGGTTTCCGCGCCGGTTTTTCCGTCCTGGTCGGCAGGCCCAACGCGGGCAAGTCCACCCTCACCAACGCCCTGGTGGGCAAGAAGGTGGCCATCACCTCCGCCAAACCGCAGACCACGCGGCACACCATCCGCGGCATCGTCCACCGCGACGACGCCCAGCTGATCCTGGTGGACACACCGGGCCTGCACCGTCCCCGGACCCTGCTCGGCAAGCGCCTGAACGACCTCGTGGCAGACACCCTCGCCGAGGTGGACGCCATCGGATTCTGCCTGCCTGCCAACGAGAAGATCGGACCCGGCGACAAGTTCATCGCCGCCCAGCTTGCCGCCGTCGGCCGCAAACCTGTGATCGCCATCGTCACCAAGGCTGACCTGGTGGACAAGCAGGCGCTCACCGAACAGCTCCTTGCCGTGGCGGCGCTCGGCCGCGAGGTGATGGGCGAGGATGGCTGGAAGGACATCGTTCCCGTTTCCGCTGCCGACGGTTTCCAGGTGGAAACGGTCGCCGACGTGCTGATCAGCCACATGCCGCCGTCGCCTCCCCTGTATCCGGACGGGGAACTGACCGACGAGCCCGAAGCCGTAATGGTGGCTGAACTGATCCGCGAAGCAGCCCTGGAAGGGGTCCGGGACGAGCTCCCGCACTCCCTCGCCGTCGTGGTGGAGGAAATTGTCCCCCGGGAGGACCGGCCGGACGACAACCCCCTCCTGGACGTGCGCGTCAACCTCTACGTCGAGCGTCCCTCCCAGAAAGCCATCATCATTGGCAAGGGCGGGGCCCGGCTGCGGGAAGTCGGCACCAACGCCCGCAAGGGCATCGAAGCCCTCCTGGGCACGCGCATCTACCTGGACCTCCACGTCAAGGTGGCAAAGGACTGGCAGCGCGACCCGAAACAGCTGGTCAAACTGGGTTTCTGACCCGTACAAACGCCCCGCCCTGGGGCGTTCCCGGCATGTTCTCCAGACTGGACCACTAAAATGGACCGGATTTCGTTTTTAGAGGAAGGTTCACCACGTGGGTCGAGGCCGCGATAACCGCGACAACGAGGCTGACTTGTCAGCCGGACCGGGACCGGCGTCCCGTCACGCGGACAGCCATGACGTCGGTGCCGCACGGCACCTTGGCCCCCTGCGCAGCATGCCCCTGTGGCTGAAGGCCGTCACCGGCGTGGTGGCCCTGGTCCTGGTGGCGGCTGCCGCGTTCGCCGGGTTCTGGTTCTTCCGGCTCCAGAACAACATCTCCAAGGCCCCGCTGAACGCCGGCGGCGAAAGCACCGAGTCCCCGGGGAACGATGCCACCGGACGCCTGCAGATCCTGATCCTCGGCTCGGACACCCGGGACGGGAAGAACTCAGAGTACGGAACCGCCGACGATTCCACCGGCTACGGCAAGTCGGACGTCATGATGCTGATGGACATCTCCGAGGACAACAAGCGGGTCAACGTCATCAGCTTTCCCCGGGACCTCCTGGTGGACATTCCGGACTGCAAGGACCGGAAGACCAACAAGGACTACCCTGCCCGCACCGGCGTGATGATCAATGAGGCCATGAGCGAGGCCGGCATCGGCTGCGCCGTGGACACGGTCAACAAGCTCACCGGCATGCAGGTGGACCACTTCATGATGGCTGATTTCAACGCCGTGAAGGAATTGTCCAACGCCGTGGGCGGGGTGGATGTGTGCATCAGCGACGCGGTGTACGATCCCGACTCCCGGCTGCGGCTGCCCGCCGGAACGTCGTCCGTCCAGGGCGAAATGGCACTTGCCTACCTGCGCACCCGTCATGCCTTTGCCGACGGCGGCGACCTGGGCCGCATCAAGGCGCAGCAGGGCTTCCTCTCATCGTTGACCCGCAAGATCAAGGACGACGGGACCCTATCCGACCCCGCGAAAATGCTGAAGATCGCCGACGTCGTGACCCAGAACCTGACAGTGGACAACGGTCTTGCGTCCGTTCCCACGCTGCTGACCATCGGAAACCGGCTCAAGGACATCGACATCAGCAAGGTGGCGTTTGTCGCGGTGCCCACCACACCGGCGCCCGTGGACCCCAACAGGCTGGTCATCGCAGAACCCGCAGGTGCGCAGCTCTTTTCGGCAATGCGCAAGAATGTGGACCTGACGGATCCCACCGCGCCCACCACGCCGTCGCCCAGCGAAACAGCAGCACCTCCTGCCCCCACTGAGACGGCGACGCCCGTGCCGCCCTACAACAAAGCGATCCAGCCCGTGACCGTCGCCAACGGAAGTGGCATCAACGGCCGTGCCCAGGAGCTTGTCCAGGCGCTGGTTGCAGGCGGCTTCGCCCAGACCGGCCAGTTCCTCGCGCAGCCGGTGGCAAAGACCGCGGTGTATTACGGCAATGGCTTTGCCGACGTTGCTGCCGATGTGGCGGCACTGCTGGGAATTCCTGCCACCCTCATGATCCCTGCTCCGGGCGTGGCAGGCGTGCAGGTGTACGTCGGCAGCGACTTCACCACCGGCACTGCCTTTGGGGCAGGAGGCGGAGCCGCCGCGGCTTTGCCCCAGGACATTGTGAACCAGACGGCAGGGGACAAGGTGTGCCAGCAGGCGAATCCTGACCTGATCGTGCGGCAGTAACAGCCGGTCTTCCCTGCGCGGACAAATCTGTCCCGCAACAAAATGGGCCCCGCCAATGGCGGGGCCCATTTTTGCTGTTCAGCTACCAGATGCTCACGCGCTCAGCGGGGGGCATCCACATTCCGTCGTCCTCGGTAACATCGAATGCCTCGTGGAACGGGTCGAGGTTTTTCGCGATGGCGTTGGTCCGGAATTCGTTGGGGGAGTGGGGATCGGTGGCAAGCCGCCTGATGGCCTCCTCCTGCCGGATGACTTGGCGCCACCCAGCTGCCCAGGACGCGAAAAAGCGCTGTTCCCCGGTCAGGCCGTCAAGGACCTCCGGCTCCTTGCCGTCCAGGCTGATCCGGTATGCCTTGTAGGCGATGGTCAGCCCTGCCAGGTCGCCGATGTTCTCGCCGAGCGTGAGCCGGCCGTTGACGTGGTGCCCGGACGCGGCCGTGGGGGAGAGCGCATCGAACTGTGCCACCAGGCGGGCCGTCAGCGCCTCGAAGGCCCGGCGGTCCTGCTCCGTCCACCAGTTGCGAAGGGCCCCGCCGCCGTCGAACTGTGAACCCTGGTCATCAAAGCCGTGTCCGATCTCGTGGCCGATCACGGCCCCAATTCCGCCGTAGTTCACGGCGTCGTCGGCGTCGGCGGTGAAGAACGGCGGCTGCAGGATGGCCGCGGGGAACACAATTTCATTCATCATGGGGTGGTAATAGGCGTTGACCGTCTGCGGCGTCATCAGCCACTTGTTCCGGTCCACCGGCTTGCCCACCTCATCAAGGTGACGGTCGACGTCGGCATTGTGCGCGCGCTCCACATTGCCCAGCAGGTCGTCGGGGTCGATCTCCACGGCCGAGTAATCGATCCACTCGTCCGGGTAGCCGATCTTCGCGCGGAACGCCTCCAGCTTGCGCAGGGCCTCGGCTTTGGTGTCCTGGCCCATCCAGCTGACGTCATTGATGCTGCGGCGGTACGCCTCGATGAGGTTCGCCACCAGGGTCTGCATCCGTGCCTTGTGGGACTCGGGGAAGTGCCGGGCTACGTAGATCTGGCCGACGGCCTCCCCGAGCCCTGCCTCGACGACGGCCACTCCGCGCTTCCACCGGTCCTTGTTGCGGGGCGTGCCGCTGATGGTGGTGCCGTAGAACGCGAAGTTGGCATCCACGAACCCGGAGGACAGGTACGGCGCCGCCGCGCTGACGACGCGCATGGCCAGCCACTCCTGCCAGGTGGCCACCGGGACTTCGTCCAGGAGCCCGGCGGCGCCGGCAAAGAAGTCTGGGGTGCTGACGACGATTTCCGTGCGCTTGCCAGCGTCGATTCCCGCGGCCTCGAACCAGGTGGCGAAGAGGGGGAAGAGTGCGGTGGCTTCGTCTGCCGTCTTCAGGTTGTAGGTCTTCTGCGGATCCCGGAGGGTGACGTTGTCCCAGTGGTGGGATGCCAGCTTTGTCTCCAGCCCGACCACGCGCTCCGCGGCGCCCTTCGGATCCGCCAGGCCGGCCAGTTCAAACATCTTCTCCACGTGCGCCGTGTAGGCGGCGACGATCGGGGCGAACTTCTCTTCCCGGTAGTAGGACTCGTCGGGCAGGCCCAGGCCGCCCTGCCCGGTGTACAGCAGGACCCGGTCGGGGTTGCCCGCATCAGGGGCGGGATAGATGTAGAACAAGCCGCCCACGTCCGCGCGGAACAACCGGCCCGCCAGGGCAATGAGCTCCGGGACCGAGGGCGTGGCGAAAACCTCCGCGAGCCGCCCGCGGATGGGCTCCATGCCCTTGCCCTCAACGGTGGCTTCGTCCATGAAGCTGTTGTACAGCCCGCCGATCTTCCGCTCGATCCCCGTGGCGTCGTCGCCTTTGGCCGCCGCTTCCTCGATGATGTCCCGGACGGCGATCTCGGACCCGTCACGCAGGGCGGTGAAGGTGCCCTCCAAGGGCCGGTCATCCGGAATCTCGGTGGCCTTCAGCCACGCGCCGTTGACGTGCTGGTAGAGGTCATCCTGCGGCCGGACTGTGTGATCAATGGTGGAAAGATCGATCCCCGAAATGGGCACTGCAACTCCTTTGCTGGGACGCTGCTGCCGGGCGGAACACCGGAAGGCGTCTGCATGCTGGACTTTACGGACGGTAGTGCCCTTTCATCTTACGCACCCGTGTTACCCTCAAAGTGTGCGTGCAGAGCTCCTTCTCCTTAGCTGCCGCGGCGAGGCCACAGACGCTATCTAGCGCACGGCCCACCCTCGCTGCGGAGTTTGTGTTGCCCGGCCACCCTTTCACTGAAGATCGATAGAAAAGGCCACGAACATCATGCGAAACGCACAGAAGCCCTCAGGAATGCCCGCCCACCGGTACACGCCGTTCCAGGACCAGATCAAAGTTGAGCTGCCGGACCGCACCTGGCCGGACAAGGTGATCACCAAGGCCCCGCGCTGGTGTGCCGTTGACCTGCGCGACGGCAACCAGGCACTGATCGACCCCATGAGCCCCGCCCGCAAGATGAAGATGTTCGACCTGCTGGTCCGCATGGGCTACAAGGAGATCGAGGTCGGGTTCCCGTCGGCATCGCAGACGGACTTCGACTTTGTCCGCCAGCTCATCGAGGGCAACCACATCCCGGATGACGTCACGATCCAGGTCCTGACCCAGGCCCGGGAACACCTGATCGAGCGGACCTACGAGTCCCTCGTCGGCGCCAAGCAGGCCATCGTCCACCTCTACAACTCCACGTCCGTGTTGCAGCGGCGCGTCGTGTTCAACCAGGACGAAGACGGCATCCTGGACATCGCCCTGCAGGGTGCCCGCCTGTGCAAGAAGTATGAGGAAACGCTCGCGGACACCCACGTGACCTACGAGTACTCGCCGGAGTCCTTTACCGGTACCGAACTCGAGTACGCCGTCCGGGTCTGCAACGCGGTGGCCGATGTGTTCGAAGCCTCCGCCGACCGCCAGGTGATCATCAACCTGCCGGCCACAGTGGAAATGGCCACCCCCAACGTCTACGCCGATTCCATCGAGTGGATGAGCCGGCACCTGCACCCGCGCGAAGGCATCATCCTCTCGCTGCACCCGCACAACGACCGCGGAACAGGGGTGGCTGCCGCCGAGCTGGGCTACATGGCCGGCGCCGACCGCATTGAAGGCTGCCTGTTCGGAAACGGTGAACGGACCGGCAACGTGGACCTGGTCACCCTGGGCCTGAACATGTTCGTCCAGGGCATCGACCCCATGATCGACTTCTCCAACATCGACGAGGTCCGCCGGACCGTTGAGTACTGCAACCAGCTGCCGGTACCGGAGCGTTCGCCGTACGGTGGCGACCTGGTATTCACCGCATTCTCGGGTTCCCACCAGGATGCGATCAAGAAGGGCTTCGAAGCCCTGGAGCGCGACGCCGCCGCTGCAGGCAAGGCCGTGGACGACTTCACCTGGCAGGTTCCGTACTTGCCGGTTGACCCCAAGGACCTGGGCCGCAGCTATGAGGCCGTTATCCGCGTGAACTCGCAGTCCGGCAAGGGCGGTGTGGCTTACCTGCTCAAGAACGAGCACAGCCTGGACCTGCCCCGCCGCGCACAGATCGAGTTCTCCGGCGTCATCCAGCGCCGCACCGACACCGTGGGCGGCGAAGTCAGCGGCGCCCAGCTCTGGCAGATCTTCCAGGACGAGTACCTGCCCTCCGGGCAGGCTGACGGGCAGTGGGGACGCTACTCCCTGGGCGGGGTCAAGACGGAAACGGACGCCGACGGCGGCATGACGCTTCACGCCGCACTCACCATCGATGGTGCCCAGGTCAGCCGTACCGGCACTGGCAACGGTCCCATTGCCGCACTGCTGAACATCCTCCACGAGGACGGCGTGGACGTCCGGGTGCTGGACTACAGCGAGCACGCACTGTCTGAAGGCGGCAACGCCGCGGCGGCTGCTTACGTCGAATGCGCCGTGGGGGAGCGGGTCCTGTGGGGTGTCGGCATCGACGCGAACACCAGCATGTCGTCCCTCAAGGCCGTCATCTCGGCAGTCAACCGCGCCATCCGGGATGCCCGGGCCTGATACCTGCAGGTGGTGCCGCCGGGACCAACCGGCGGCACCACCGTGGCGTGGCAGCGCGCCGCCGGGCAGGATGGGAAGATAGAGCGTGGTCCAACAGTCTTTTGCCTCCCGGGCCTACCGGGACGACGCCGTGGTGCTCCGTACCCACAAGCTGGGCGAGGCGGACAGGATCATCACCCTCCTGACGAAGCACCATGGACAGGTCCGCGCCGTCGCCAAGGGTGTGCGCCGCACCAGCAGCCGCTTCGGTGCCCGGCTTGAACCCTTCATGGTGGCAGACCTGCAACTGGTCTCCGGCCGCACGCTGGACATCGTCACGCAGGCCGTCGCCAAAGGGGCCTACGGCGGAAGCATCGCCGCGGATTACGGCAGGTACACGGTTGCCGCCGCCATGACGGAGACCGCCGAGAAACTGACGGACGTGGACGGCGAGGCCGGCACCGCGCAGTACAACCTGCTGGTGGGAGCCCTCGCTGCGCTGAGCCGTGACGAACATGCGGCGGGCCTCATCCTGGACTCCTACCTGCTGCGCGCCCTGGCCACCGGCGGCTGGGCCCCCAGCTTCACCGACTGCTCCCGCTGCGGCATGCCGGGCCCGCACACGGCGTTCTCCGCGCCCCTGGGCGGCATGGTCTGTGCACAGTGCCGGCCGCCCGGGTCACCGGCCCCCGCAGCCGAAACCGTGGTCCTGCTTGCGGCCCTGCTGACCGGGGACTGGAGCACCGCGGACGCGTCCTTGCTGCAGCACCGCAAGGAGGCCGCCGGCCTGGTGGCCGCTTACCTGCAGTGGCATCTGGAACGAGTATTGAAGTCCCTCAAACATGTGGAGCGTAGCTGACAGTGGCCCTGGGAAAAAAGAACAACGCCCCCCGGAAGCGTACCCACCCCGTGGTGGCCCCTTACCCGCATCCTTCCGGTGCGGTGGCACCGTCCATCCCGGCTGAGTTCATTCCCCGGCATGTGGCAATCGTCATGGACGGCAACGGCCGCTGGGCCAACCAGCGCGGGCTGCCGCGGATCGAGGGGCACAAGGCGGGGGAGCCCGCGCTGCTCGATGTCATGGCAGGAGCCATCGAACTGGGCATCGAATATGTCAGCGTCTATGCGTTCTCCACCGAAAACTGGCGGCGTTCACCGGAGGAGGTGCGCTTCCTGATGGGATTTAACAAGGACGTGCTTCGAAGGCAGCGGAACCAGCTGGACGACTGGGGTGTCCGGGTACGCTGGGCGGGGCGCCGGCCGCGCCTCTGGGGTTCAGTAATACGGGAGCTGGAGGAGGCCGAGCAGTTCACGGTGGCAAATACCACCTGTAATTTGACCATGTGTGTTAATTACGGCGGCCGGGCCGAGATCACCGACGCCGTGTCCGCGATTGCCGAAGACGTGGCGGCCGGCAGGCTGAAGCCGGGCGCCATCACCGAGCGGACCATCCAGAAGTACCTGGATGAACCCGATCTTCCCGACGTCGACCTTTTCCTGCGCAGTTCGGGGGAGCAGAGGCTGTCCAACTTCCTGCTCTGGCAGTCCGCGTATGCGGAGTTCGTCTTCATGGACACGCTGTGGCCGGATGTTGACCGGCGGACCCTCTGGGCCGCCGTCGAAGAATATGCCAGGCGGGACCGCCGGTATGGCGGTGCCGTTGATGCAGCCCCTGCACCGGCGGATCCCCAGGCGGGTTAGCCCTGCCCATAGGCCCGCAGCCACCGGGCCAGCCGCGAGTAGGCATCGGTGCGGATCGGCTCAGGCGAGAGGAAGACGTCGTGCAGGGCACCGTCAATCCGCTCGATGGTCACCGTGCGCCCCAGCGTGAGTGCGCGGGTACCGATGATATTCACATCCAGGACGGCATCGGTGCGGCGCATTTCCTCGGACCAGAGCAGGCCGTTCGCGCTTCCCTTGGAGAGCAGGACCAGAATCGGCGCCTCGATTTCCAGGCCGCGGGCCACCCGGGCATGCCCGGCGAGTACCGCCCGCAGCCAGCCTGCGCGCACCGGGAATGCCATGCGGGGCCGGTACCGCTCATCAACCGGCCACTCGCCGTCGGCCGCGCTGCTGATGGTGCGCCAGTAGTGGCCTCGCTCCGGGAGCCGGAGAACCGCCTGCGGGCGGAAGCGGGCCACGGGACGGACCATGCTGGACGCGGCGCGCCGCACCAGCGAACTCCCGTGCATCTCCAGCCAGGGGCTGTTCAGGATCAGCAGTGAAACGGCTTCCGGATGCCCGCTGCTCCACAGGGCCGCCACCAGCCCCCCGGTGGAATGGCCCATCAGCGCCAACGGTCCGGGCGCACCCTCCCGGCGGATGATGCGGGCTGCGTCTTCGATTTCGGCGTCGTAGGCGGCAAGGTCCGCCACATAACCGCCCGGAGCCTCCGGGCGCAGGCTCCGTCCGTGGTTGTGCATGTCCAGTGCGTAGAAGTCGTAACCGGCCGAGGCCCAGAACTGCGCCAGGTCCACGTTGAAGAAATAATCGCTCCAGCCGTGCAGGAAAAGCACGGCACGGCGGTGGCCGTCGGCGACGCGGCTGTCCGGATCCGGCCGGAGCCGTACCAGGGTTGCCGTCCGTGCCACCCCGTCGGGGCCGGCGGCCGCGAAAGTGTGGGACTCGAAATCCCCGCCCAGGATGTCCTGCTGCCACTGCATGGCCTCATGCTAGACCGGCGCGCCGGGGCACGCCGCCCGTGGGGCAGCTTCTCCGTTTTGGTGTGGCGCCCCCGGAGACGGGAAACTGGAGGCATGCGCGTTTATCCCACTTTCTTCAGGCTGGCCTTTTCATGGATGGACGCCGAGCGCGCCCACAAGATCGGATTCAAGGGCATCCGTCTCGCACATGCGTCGGGCGCCGGACGGGTCCTGCAGAAGCTGACCGACCCTGCTCCGTCCCTGCAGACCACCGCTTTTGGCGTCACTTTCCCGTCGCCGTTCGGGTTGGCTGCCGGCTTTGACAAGGAAGGGCACGGCATCGAGGCGCTCACGGATCTTGGATTCGGGCACATTGAAGTAGGCACCATCACCGGGCAGGCACAGCCGGGCAATGAAAAACCGCGGCTGTTCCGCCTGGTCCAGGACCGGGCCGTCATCAACCGCATGGGATTCAATAACGACGGCGCCTCGGCCGTTGCGCCCAGGCTTAAGGCCGCGCGGGCCGCGCTTCAGCGCCGCTACCCGGCGGTGCGTCCGGTCATCGGCGTCAACATCGGCAAAACCAAGGTGGTGGAACTTGCCGACGCCGTGGACGACTACCTGGTGAGCGCCCGCAGCCTGGCGCCCGCCGCTGACTACCTGGTGGTCAACGTCAGTTCTCCCAACACCCCGGGACTGCGGCTGCTCCAGGACGTGGAAACGCTCCGTCCGCTGCTGACCGCCGTAGGACAGGAAGCTGACCGTGCCGCGGGACGCCACGTACCGCTGCTGGTTAAGATCGCACCGGACCTCAGCGACGAGGACATCGACGACGTGGCGCGCCTTGCCCTGGACCTGAAACTGGACGGCATCATTGCCACCAACACCACGATCGCCCGCGCAGGACTGTCCTCGCCGGCCGAAGAGGTGGAGAAATGCGGCGCAGGCGGCTTGTCCGGCGCTCCCCTGAAGGAGCGTTCCCTCGAGGTGCTGAAGCGGCTCAAGCACGCCACCGGCGACGCCCTGGCCCTCGTGTCGGTGGGCGGCGTGGAGTCGGCCCGGGATGTCCAGGACAGGCTCGACGCCGGCGCGACCCTGGTGCAGGGTTACACCGCTTTCCTCTACGAGGGCCCGTTCTGGGCAGCCCGGATCAACAAGCAGCTTGCGCGGACGTGGCGGTCCTGACGCGCCCTGCCGGATGCCTCCCGTGACGGGGAAGGCGCTTTAAACCAGACACCCCGGCGGTATTTCCGCCGGGGTGTCTGTTGTTTAATTTTGTGGGGTCAGGCCGGGTACTGTCCGCGCTGGACCTGGGGCTTGGGCAGCCGCAGCTTCCGGAACTGCAGGGACCGCATGGAACCGTACCAGACGGTGCCGCCCTCCACCTGCCCGAACTTTTCCGCCAGGCGCTTGCGGAGCTTGCGGGACAGAATGAAGACGTCCACGAAGACCGCCAGGAACATGACCCAGAAAGCGCCAAGGACGTAGATCATCATGTCGCTGGAAGCCGGGACCACCAGGGACACCAGCACGAACACCAACGCACCGAACATCAGGTATTCCCCGAGATTGAAACGCGCGTCCACGAAGTCGCGGGCGAAGCGTTTCTGGGGCCCCTTGTCGCGCAGCGGCAGGAACTTCTCGTCACCGGTGTCCAGGGCCCGGCGCATCTTAAGGCGCTGGTCCTGCACGGCCTGGCGTTCGGCGGCCTTGGAGGCCTTGCGGTCCTCGGGCACCAGCGGCCGCTTGCGGGCGGCCTCCTGGGCCTTCCGCGTGGGGGTCGGGGCGCCCTTGCCCGCCACACTGTTCTGCCGCGCCGCTGCCTCCGCTGCCTGCTGGTCTATGGTTTCCTGCGCCGAGGGCGCTTCTTTTCTACGTCCGAACACCTGACCAGAATACCTTGCAGCGGCGTGCCCGCTGCTTGCTTCCGCGCCTGCCCCGGCCGGCACCCGAATGTGACGGGGGTAATGTTTTGGCCATGACTCCATCACCCGCGGCAACCCCGCACAGCACCACCACCACCACGGCAGGACCAGGCCCTGAAGCTACCGGAAGGACGGAAGATCTTCGTTCAGCGGTAGACCGTTCCTTCGACCAGACACTTGCACGGCTCAAGGAGCTCGTTGCCATCCCCGGGATTGCCTGGCCCAGCTTTGAGCGCACCCCCCTGGAGCGAAGCGCCGAGGCCGTCGCGGAACTCCTTCGGGGTGCCGGGATCGGAGAGGTCCAGGTGCTGACCGTGGACAAAGCCGACGGTACGCCCGGTGGGCCGGCCGTCGTCGCCCGCCGTCCTGCCGTCGAAGGAAAACCCACCGTCCTGCTGTACGCCCATCATGACGTCCAGCCGGTGGGCGACGAATCCCTGTGGGAAACGGAGCCCTTCACCGCCGTCGAAAAAGACGGACGCCTTTACGGCCGGGGCGCCGCGGACGACAAGGCCGGGATCATGGCCCACGTCGCCGCCTACGCCGCCGTTGCCGAGGTCGTCGCCGGCTCGTTGGGGCTGGGCGTGACGTTCTTCATCGAAGGCGAGGAAGAAGCGGGGTCACCCACATTCCGGACGTTCCTGGAGGCGAACCGTGAACTGCTGCGGGCCGACGTCATTGTGGTGGCTGACTCCAGCAACTGGAAAGTCGGGATACCGGCCCTGACCACCAGCCTTCGCGGCCTGGTGGACGGCACCATCGAGGTGCAGGTACTTGACCATGCGGTGCACTCCGGCATGTACGGTGGGCCGGTCCTGGATGCGCCCATCCTGCTGTCCCGCCTGATTGCCACACTTCACGACGCCGACGGAAACGTTGCCATCGAAGGGCTGGTGGCCACCGACACGGCTGCCGTCGAGATGCCGGAGGCGGACTACCGGGCCGACGCGTCCGTACTCGACGGCGTCCGCCTTGCCGGAACGGGAAGCATCGCCTCGCGGCTGTGGACCAAGCCGGCGCTGTCAATCATCGGCTTCGATGCCCCCGCCGTGGACGTGGCATCCAACACACTGCTTCCACGTGCGCGGGCAAAGTTCAGCCTGCGGCTGGCGCCGGGCCAGGTTCCCGCCGAGGCCATGGAAGCGGTGCGCAGGCACGTCGAGGCCAACGCGCCCTTCGGTGCAAAGGTGGTCTTCACGCCGGGGGAGGCGGGCAACCCCTTCCAGACCGATACGTCATCCGCCGCGGCAACGGTGGCCATGTGGGCACTGGGGGAGGCCTGGGGGGTTCCGGCCGTGGAAACCGGCATTGGCGGGTCCATCCCCTTCATTGCCGACCTCACCGACCTGTATCCCAACGCGCAGATCCTGGTTACAGGCGTGGAGGACCCGGACTCGCGGGCCCACAGTGCCAATGAGTCGCTGCACATCGGTGACTTCCGCAATGCCATTCTGGCGGAGGCGCTCATGCTGGCCCGGTTGAACAGCGAGGGCCTCACCGCAGGGGAGTGAGCAGCTTTCGGCGTGCGGGCGGCCGCCCTGCTTCCAGGGAACAACCGGCGTGCTTTGACGGTTACGCCAGGAGTTAGAGCTACAGGACTGCCGCGCGTAGCATGTAGCTATAGCCCATACCGTATTTGTAGGGGCAGGCGCCGTTACGGCGACGCCGCCAGACCGTCCTAAGAAGGTAGGCCAATGAGCACCTCAACCAACGAAAACAGCACCGCCACCACCGTGGCCAGCGACGAACTGCCCGTTCACGAGGTCAACCTGACCGACGTCGCCGCCGGCAAGGTCCGCAGCCTCCTCGAGCAGGAAGGCCGCACGGACCTGCGCCTGCGCGTGGCCGTGCAGCCCGGCGGATGCTCAGGGTTGATCTACCAGCTCTACTTCGACGAGCGGCTCCTTGACGGAGACGCCGTCCGCGACTTTGACGGAGTCGAGGTCGTCGTCGACAAAATGAGCGTGCCGTACCTGAGCGGCGCAAGCATCGACTTCGAGGACACCATCTCGAAGCAGGGCTTCACCATCGACAATCCGAACGCCGGCGGCTCGTGCGCCTGCGGCGATTCATTCCACTAGGCCGGTTATTTCGCCTGATGTCGGCGCCGGGCTTCCTGCCGCATAAAACGGCACGGGGGCTCGGCGCCGACATGTGGGCGAAACGCCCGGGGGAGCGGTAAGCTCTACACCGAGTAGTAAAACTTTTTTGTGCCCGGAGCGCCGATGGCTGCCCGGACAACAGCAACAAGTAGGAAGGGCCGTCTGTGAGTTCGCAGAACCGAACCGGCAGCCGACGCAACACGATCACCACGATCTCAAGCTTGGCTATAGCCGGCGCGTTGGTTTTGACCGGATGTTCGCCAGAGGTAGAGAAAGGGTGGATGCCCACTGAACGTGGCACCACCAGCAACACCGACCGCATCATGGACCTCTGGGTCAACTCATGGATTGCTGCGCTCGTGGTCGGCGCCATCACGTGGGGCCTGATCATCTGGTGCGTGGTCGCTTACCGGCGTCGCAAGGGAACCGTGGGCTTCCCGCGGCAGACCAGCTTCAACCTTCCGCTGGAAGTCTTCTACCTCACCATCCCGATCTTCATGGTCCTGGTGTTCTTCTACTTCACGGACCGTGACCAGCAGGCCATCGATGACCGCTCACAGCCTGCCGACGTCGTCGTGGACGTCCGCGGCAAGCAGTGGGCATGGGACTTCAACTACAAGTCCGGCGATGTCATCCAGGAAGACCTCCACGAGGCCGGCGTCCAGGCGCACCTCACCGGCAACACCATCGACAAGGAACAGCTCCCCACGCTGTACCTGCCGGTGAACAAGTCCGTTGACCTCGAGCTCAACGCCCGCGATGTCATCCACTCCTTCTGGGTTCCCGCCTTCCTGCAGAAGCGCGACATGATTCCCGGCAAGACCAACTACATCCGGTTCACCCCCACTAAAGAGGGCACCTACGACGGTAAGTGTGCCGAACTCTGCGGCGAGTACCACTCCGAAATGCTGTTCCGCGTCAAGGTGGTGTCGGAATCTGAATTCCAGGCCCACATGGACCAGCTCAAGGCTGAAGGCAACACCGGCCTGCTCGGCGTGGAGTACGACCGCAACCCGAACCTGAACGAAACCAAGTAAGGGGAGCGACGTGGCTACGTACACCCAATCCGCACCCACGGGGGTCCTGTCGGCTCCCGTGGTACCCAAATCCAAGGGGCGCATCGTCGTCAACTGGATCACCTCCACTGACCACAAGACCATCGGGTACATGTACCTGATCTCGTCCTTCGTGTTCTTCTGCCTCGGCGGCGTCATGGCCCTGCTGATCCGTGCGGAACTCTTCGAGCCCGGCATGCAGATCCTGCAGACCAAGGAACAGTACAACCAGCTGTTCACCATGCACGGCACCGTCATGCTGCTGATGTTCGCTACCCCGCTGTTCGCCGGCTTCGCCAACGTGATCATGCCGCTGCAGATCGGCGCGCCCGACGTCGCGTTCCCGCGTCTGAACGCACTGGCCTTCTGGTTCTTCCTGTTCGGCTCCACCATCGCCGTCTCCGGCTTCATCACCCCGCAGGGTGCTGCATCCTTCGGCTGGTTCGCCTACGCGCCGCTGTCCAACACCACGTTCACCCCGGGCATTGGTGGCGATCTGTGGGTCTTCGGCCTGGCATTGTCCGGCTTCGGCACGATCCTCGGTGCGGTCAACTTCATCACCACCATCATCTGCATGCGCGCTCCGGGCATGACCATGTGGCGTATGCCCATCTTCACCTGGAACACCCTGATCACCGCGATCCTGGTCCTGATGGCGTTCCCGCCGCTGGCCGCCGCCCTGTTCGCCCTCGGCGCGGACCGCAAGTTCGGTGCCCACATCTTCGATCCTGAGAACGGCGGTGCCGTCCTCTGGCAGCACCTGTTCTGGTTCTTCGGACACCCCGAGGTGTACATCATCGCGCTGCCGTTCTTCGGCATCGTCTCGGAGATCTTCCCGGTGTTCAGCCGCAAGCCGATCTTCGGCTACAAGGGTCTGGTCTACGCCACCATCGCCATCGCGGCCCTCTCGGTCACCGTGTGGGCCCACCACATGTACGTCACCGGCGCCGTCCTGCTGCCGTTCTTCTCGTTCATGACCATGCTCATCGCAGTGCCCACCGGCGTGAAGTTCTTCAACTGGATCGGCACCATGTGGCGCGGGTCGCTGACCTTCGAGACGCCCATGCTTTGGAGCCTCGGCTTCATGATCACCTTCCTCTTCGGTGGTCTTACCGGCATCATCCTGGCCTCGCCGCCGCTTGACTTCCACGTTTCGGACTCCTACTTCGTGGTGGCGCACTTCCACTACGTGGTGTTCGGCACCGTGGTGTTCGCCATGTTCGCCGGGTTCTACTTCTGGTGGCCCAAGTGGACCGGCAAGATGCTCAACGAGCGCCTGGGCAAGATTCACTTCTGGCTGCTGTTCCTGGGCTTCCACGGCACCTTCCTGATCCAGCACTGGCTGGGTGTCGAAGGCATGCCGCGCCGGTACGCGGACTACCTCGTGGAGGACAACTTCACGTGGATGAACCAGTTCTCCACCGTGGCATCCTTTGTGCTGGGCGCGTCCCTCATCCCGTTCTTCTGGAACGTCTACATCACCTGGCGCAAGGCCGAAAAGGTCCAGGTCGATGATCCGTGGGGCTTCGGTGCTTCGCTCGAGTGGGCCACGTCCTGCCCGCCGCCACGCCACAACTTCACGTCCCTGCCCCGGATCCGTTCCGAGCGTCCCGCCCTGGACCTGCACCACCCGGAACTCCGCCAAGTCCACACCGTTGACTCGCCGGCTCCCGCAGCGGCAGTACTCGGCAACGCCGACCAGAAGGACACCGCACAGTGAAAATCGAATCCTGGATCTTTGGCTCCGGAGTCTTCTTTTTCGTTCCCGTCTCGCTGGTCTACGGATTCCTGACCAACTGGAGCGAATGGGTGGGCATCCTGGGCATCCTGCTCGTGGCCGGCCTGGCCGGCATGATCGGCGCCTACCTGGGCTTCACCGGCAAGCGCGTAGGCCTTCGTCCCGAGGACCGCAGCGATGCGGAAATCCACGAGGGCGCCGGCGAACAGGGGCACTTCAGCCCTTGGAGCTGGTGGCCCCTGGTCCTGGGTATCGCCTGCGCCACTGGCTTCCTGGGCCTGGCAGTTGGCGCCTGGGTCATCTTCATCGCCGGCGGGATCGCCATCGTAGCCCTCGTCGGCTGGGTGTACGAATACAGCCGCGGAGACCACGCACACTAGGCAAGCAATAAGAATAACGACGTCGGGCCCCACCAATATGGTGGGGCCCGACGTCGTTAAGGGGTTTTTACGGCCCTCAGCCGGCCCCCTGGGACTCCAAAAGTACGCGAAGGTCCCGAAGGGCCGCCTCCACGGTTTCACGTCCCAGGTCGTCCTCGAGCGCGGCTTCGCTGACGGACAGCTCCACCTCACACCCCTGTGCAAAGTCGGCGGCCATCACCTGGAGCAGGGACCGGGCGTCCACCTTCGCCGCGCCCGCCTTGCTGATGGTGACCGGAAGCCCTGTATCGGTGACAGCCCGGACAAATACCGCGGCGGAACGTGCATGCAGGCCTACCGGCGCTGCCACCACGGCCTTCTGTGTTGGCAAAGGGACTCCTTATACGAAAGACGGCCCCATCCGTCTGCTGGCAAAATTTCCAGACCAAATATAGCGGCCGCCATGCCTGCCGCGCGAAAGAGCGTCCGCGTCCCGGGACTGGTCTAGACCGTCCTAAAATTGAGGGGAAACCAACGGCAGGAGAAGATCATGGCAGCTGGCGCCACGGCAATCACGGGTGAAATAGACCGCACCAGCGGTACGGCCATCTACGTGCAACTTCGGGAGATCCTGCGGAGCTACATCGCACAGTCGTGCCCGCCCGGATCGGCGCTGCCATCAGAACGTGACCTTGCCGAACGGTTTGGACTGGCAAGGATGACGGTCCGGCAGGCCATCGACGCCCTGGTGGGGGAGGAGGTCATCGAGCGCGTAGTGGGCCTGGGAACTTTTGTCCGGCGCCCGAAACTCGACCTGCAGGTGAAGCTCACGTCCTACAGCGAAGAGATGCAGAGGCGCGGCATGGTGCCTGCTGCCAAGGTGCTGAGCTTTGAGCAGATCGGCGCCAGCGCGTTCCTGGCCCGCGAACTCCAGCTGGACGAGGGCACACCCCTGGTCCGGTTCCGCAGGCTCCTGCTGGCCGACGGGGAACCGATGAGCGTGGACGAGAACTTCATCCCGGCACACCGCGTCCCGGGCCTGCTCGACGGCGAGCCACCCACGTCGCTCTACAACGTCCTGAGCGAACAGTTTGGCCTGGTGATGGAGTGGGGCGAGGACATGATTGAGGCGACCGCCGCCTCCCCGTCCACGGCACGCCTGCTCAACGTGGAGGTGGGTGCGCCCCTGCTGAAGATCCAGCGGCACGCCTTTGTGGCACGGGCGATGGTTGACTATTCCGTGTCGTACTACAGGGCCGACCGGTACAAGCTGTGGGTGCCACTGCAGCGGCCGGGAGCGCGCCGCGCCCGCAACCACTGACAGCACGCCGGGAGGCCACAGCCATGGGCCGTTGGTGGCGCACGCAGGAGAACTCTTAAAGCAGGAAGGGCCCGATCCATAGGATCGGGCCCTTCCTGTATCAATCGTCGCTTAGTGCGTCAGGCTCTTGGAACCTTCTGCTGCTTCAACTGCCTCGTGGCCGTGGCCGTGGGCTGCTTCAAGCTCTGCAGGGGTAGCAGGAGCAACGCGGTCCTCGAAGAACCAGCGGGAGAGGAACGCGCGGCGCTTCTCCTTGCGGGTCACGACACCGTGCTCGTTGGGCAGGGCCGGGATGACCTCGGGTGATTCAAAGCCAACCAGCTTGTAGCGCTTGTACTCATCCAGCGGGGCGTGCACCTCGATGAATTCGCCGTGCGGGAGCCTGACGATACGGCCAGTCTCGCGGCCGTGCAGGGCGATTTCCCGGTCCTTGCGCTGCAGTGCAAGGGCAACACGCTTGGCAACGATGAAGCCGATGATCGGTCCGACGAAGAACAGGGCCCGGAGCCAGTACGTGACGTCGTTCAGGGACACGTGGAAGTGGGTGGCAATGAGGTCGGAACCTGCAGCTGCCCACATCACGCAGTACCAGATGAATCCGGCAACACCGATGCCCGTACGGGTCGGGGCGTTGCGCGGGCGGTCCAGGACGTGGTGCTCGCGGTCATCCTTGGTGATCCAGCGCTCGATCCACGGGTAGGTGAACATCACGGTGAACAGGATGCCAGCGGGGACCAGGGCCGGGAGGAGCACGTTGAACGTGAACACGTGACCGAAGAAGATCTGTTCCACGTGCCAGTTGCCGAGTGTGCCGGGCATGAGTCGCAGGGCACCGTCGACGAAACCGATGTACCAGTCAGGCTGGGTTCCGGCCGACACCGGGGAGGGGTCGTACGGACCGTAGTTCCAGATGGGGTTGATGGTGAAGAATGCCGCCATCAGGGCGATCACGCCGAAGACGATGAAGAAGAATCCACCGGCCTTCGCTGCGTAAACAGGACCCAGGGGGTAACCGACAACATTGTTGTCGTTGCGACCGGGACCGGGGTACTGCGTGTGCTTGTGCACCACGACCATGAACAGGTGCAGGACGATCATCAGCAGGATCAACGCCGGCACCAGCAGGATGTGCAGCATGTAGAGGCGGCTGATGATGGCCGTGCCGGGGAATTCCCCGCCGAACAGGAAGAACGAGATGTACGTTCCGATGACCGGGATGGACTTGATGACGCCGTCGATGATGCGCAGGCCGTTGCCGGACAGCAGGTCATCAGGAAGCGAGTACCCGGTGAAGCCTGCAGCCATGGCCAGGATCAGCAGGACGCTGCCCACCACCCAGTTCATTTCACGCGGGCGGCGGAATGCGCCGGTGAAGAAGACCCTCAGCATGTGGACTGCGATGGATGCCACGAACAGCAGGGCAGCCCAGTGGTGCACCTGGCGCATGAACAATCCGCCGCGGATGTCGAAGGAGATGTTCAGCGAGGAGCTGTACGCTACCGACATTTCCACTCCCTTAAGGGGAATGTAGCCGCCGTCGTAGTGGGTCTCCGCCATGGACGGATCAAAGAAGAACGTCAGGAACGTTCCGGACAGCAGCAGGATGACGAAGGAGTACAGCGCCACTTCACCGAACATGAATGACCAGTGGTCGGGGAAGACCTTGCGGCCGAACTCGCGGAGGATCCCGGAGCCGCCAACTCGTGAGTCGACAAAGTCGGTGATCCGGCCTGCCTTGGTTTTGGCGACGAATGCCGGCTCAGCTGTTGATGCTGCGCTCATGCGAATCACGCTCCCAGTAACTTGGTCCTACGGGTTCATGGAAGTCGCTGGTAGCGACGAGGTAGCCCTCGTCATCAACTGCGATGGGCAGCTGGGGGAGAGGACGGCTGGCGGGGCCGAAGATCACCTTGCACTCTTGCGTGAGGTCGAAGGTGGACTGGTGGCACGGGCACAGCAGGTGGTGCGTCTGCTGCTCGTACAGAGCGACGGGGCAGCCAACGTGGGTGCAGATCTTGGAGTAGGCAACGATTCCGTTGTAACCCCATTCTTCGCGGCCCTTGGAGGGGTTCAGCGACGCGGGATCGAGGCGCATGAGGAGCACAACGGACTTTGCCTTCTCGTTGAGCTTGCCCTCCTGCAGTTCGTTCAGGCCCTCGGGAATGACGTGGAAGGCGGAACCGATGGTGACGTCCGAGGCCTTGATGGGGGTTCCATCGGGGTCGCGGGTAAGGCGCTTGCGCTTTCCGTCCTGGGGAGCCCACATGGTGTGCGCGAGCTTGTCGTCAGGGCGGGGTCCGAGGTCACCGAAGATGGCGACGGCGGGAAGCGGGGCAAGTGCGACCGCACCCAGGAGGGTGTTGCGGATCAGCGGGCGGCGCTTGATGCCGGTCTCTTCCACGATGTCGTCAACGATGCGCACCGCAGCCTGGCGGTCCTCTTCGTAACGGATGGCGTGGCGTTCCTCGGAGACTTCGTGGTCGGGCATCAGGGCCTTGGCCCAGTGCACGATACCGGTACCGATACCCAGCATTGCGAAGGCAGTGCCAACGCCGAGCAGGGCGTTCTGGAGCCGGATGGTGGCGATGCTGGAGTCATCACCCAGATCAATGGCGAAGTACGCCACCAGGAAGATCAGGGTTCCAACAACAGAAATGCCAAATAGTAAGGCGACCTGCCGTTCTGCCCGCTTTGCGGCCTTCGGGTCCGTGTCAGCCAGGCGCAAACGATGCGGGGGAATTCCAGGATCCTGGAACTTCTCCACCTCATTCTGACCAGCCGTAGCTACGGTGCCCGAGTGGTTCGGACTGCCGTCACTATGGTTGCCCATAATTCGCCTCATCCTTCTCTCGTCCCGGCATTTGCCGGGTTAGTTTCTAATTTCAAGCTGCTGACAGGGCAGCAGAAGTTGTGTGTTCCTGCGGAACGTCAGGACGTCCTGGAGGTGAGCCAGATGGTGAAGGCGATGATGACGCCAAGACCGGCAACCCAAACGAACAGGCCTTCAGCAACCGGACCCAGCGAGCCGAGGTCGGCACCGCCCGGTGAACCGGTGGTCTCGATCTGCTTCAGGAAGGTGATGATGTCCTTCTTGCCTTCAGGAGTGATGTTCGCGTCGTTGAAGACCGGCATGTTCTGCGGGCCCGTGACCATGGCCTCGTAGATGTGCTTGCCGGATACATCGGCAAGGGCGGGTGCGAACTTGCCGCGGGTCAGCGCGCCACCGGCAGCGGCGGCGTTGTGGCACATGGCGCAGTTGGTCCGGAAGAGCTCACCGCCGGCAGCTGCATCGCCGCCGCCGTTTGTCAGGTCTTCTGCAGGAACTGCCGGGCCGGCTCCCAGGGAGGCGACGTAGGCTGCAAGCTGGTGGGTCTGCTCGTCATTGAACTGGACGGGCTTCTTCATGGCCTGGGGGCCGTTCATCTGCATCGGCATGCGGCCGGTGCCCACCTGGAAATCAACAGCGGCTGCACCGACACCCACCAGCGAGGGACCGTCCTTGGAACCACTGGCGCCCATGCCGTGGCAGGTGGCGCAGTTGGCGGCGAAGAGCTTGCCGCCCTCCTCTGTGTCGCTTGCGCTGAACGTGGTGGTCGAAGCCTTGGCCTGGTTGACGGTGGTTGCCACGGCGTACAGCCCACCCGTGATGAGGAGCCCCATCAGAAGCAGCGCTATTGCTGCAAGTGGGTGACGCCGCTTTTGTGAGAGTGCCTTCACGTGGTGGTTCCTTTATTCGA
The DNA here is from genome assembly GCF_040702325.1 of Pseudarthrobacter sp. 902506025. Lineage (NCBI taxonomy): Bacteria > Bacillati > Actinomycetota > Actinomycetes > Micrococcales > Micrococcaceae > Pseudarthrobacter > Pseudarthrobacter sp. 902506025. Next base: position 690,371 of record NZ_JBFBKW010000001.1, on the reverse strand, counting down.
TCCTGCGCCGGCTCCGGGAGCCGCTACCTGAAATTCTGCCTCTTGTAGAAAAAGAATCAAAGCTGGCTACTTGAGTACGTAGATGACCAGGAAGAGGCCAATCCACACGACGTCAACGAAGTGCCAGTAGTAAGAGGTGACGATCGCGGACGTTGCTTCGAAATGCCCGAACTTCTTCGCCGCGAAGGACCGGCCCATGATGAGCAGGAAGGCAATCAGGCCGCCGATGACGTGGAGGCCGTGGAAGCCGGTGGTCATGTAGAAGGCCGAGCCATAAGCGTTGGAGGAGAGCGAGACGTGCTCGGAAACCAGCATTGCGTACTCGGTGGTCTGGCCGGCAACGAAGAACGCGCCCATGAGGAACGTCAGGGTGAACCATTCGTTCATTCCCCAGCGGGCGAACTGCAGTGCACCTCCGGTGCGCCGCGGCTGCAGCCGCTCTGCGGCGAAGACGCCCATCTGGCAAGTAAAGGAACTGGCCACGAGGACGATCGTGTTTACGAGCGCAAAGGGGAAGTTGAGCTTGGCTGTCTCTTCCGCCCACATCTGCCCACTGGTGGAGCGCAGAGTGAAGTACATGGCGAAGAGACCGGCGAAGAACATCAACTCGCTGGACAGCCACACAACGGTTCCAACAGAAACCATATTGGGGCGGTTCAGCGTGGGGTGCGCCGGGGTACTGGGGGCATGGGTCGCAGATGTCACATAGACATTATGTCTGTAAAAGTCCGTGCTGCCCAACGCAAACCGCCTTTTCGGGGGACTTTTTCTACAAAGACGCGAAATCGCCGGGAAAAGTTCCCGCAACCGTTCACATTGGTCAGTGGCCGCCGTCGGTCGATAGCATCAGCAAGTGACTTCTCAGGCAACTACAGCGTCCGGCAACACCTGGCCCCGGTTGATCTCGGCCCTGATCAAGGGCAATGACCTCACTGCGGAGAACACCTCCTGGGCCATGGACACCATCATGTCCGGTGAAGCCACGCCTGCACAGATTGCCGGATTCCTTGTGGCCCTCAGTGCCAAAGGCGAGACGGTGGACGAGCTTTCCGGCCTGGTTGAGGCAATGCTCGCCCACGCCAACCCTGTGACAATCACCGGGGAGAAACTGGACATCGTCGGCACGGGTGGTGACCAACTTAACACCATCAACATCTCCACCATGGCCGCCCTGGTCGCTGCCGGGGCCGGCGCGAAGGTGGTTAAGCACGGCAACCGGGCGTCGTCGTCGTCGTCCGGGTCTGCTGACGTTCTTGAAGCGCTCGGTGTCCGGCTTGACCTGCCTATCGCCCGGGTGGCCCGGAACGCTGAAGAGGCGGGAATCACGTTCTGCTTCGCGCAGGTGTTCCACCCGTCATTCCGCCACACCGCCGTGCCCCGGCGGGAGCTGGCAGTGCCCACTGCGTTCAATTTCCTGGGACCGCTGACCAATCCCGCCAATGTCCAGGCTTCGGCGGTGGGCGTTGCGAACGCACGGATGGCGCCGCTGGTGGCGGGCGTCCTGGCCCGCCGGGGGAGCAGGGGACTGGTCTTCCGTGGCAACGACGGCCTGGACGAGCTGACCACCACTGGCCCATCAACCGTGTGGGAAATCCGGCACGGAGCCGTCAATGAACTGCACTTCTCGCCGCAGGACCTCGGCATCAGCCTGGCTACTGTTGAACAGCTTCGCGGCGGCAATGCGGCGGCCAACGCGGGAGTGGTCCGCGACGTCCTTGCCGGCAGCCAGGGTCCCGCTCGGGATGCGGTCCTGCTGAACGCCGCGGCCGGCCTTGTTGCGTTCGACCTCGAAGCACAGGGCCCGTTCCTGACACGGATGCAGGAGGCTTTCGCGCGTGCCGCGCATTCGATCGACTCCGGTGCTGCCGCTGCCGTCCTGGACCGTTGGGTGTCCCTCTCCCGCGCCTAACGGCCGGGTTGCCGGATTACTGTTCGAAACCCAGCGAAAAGGCGGCGTCGAGGTCGTGCTGTGAGTACGCCCGGAAGGCGATGTGCGTGGTGGTGTGGACCACGGCGGGAACTTTCGAGAGCCTGTCCGCAATGACGTCCGCGAGGTCTTCATGCCTGCGGACCCTGGCTACCGCAATGAGGTCCCATTCGCCGGTGACGGAATACACTTCGCTGATGCCTTCGATGGCCGAAATTTCTTCCGCCGTCTCCGGAATGCGGGCGGCGTCGGTCTTGATCAGAACAAATGCGGTAACCACGTCTGTACCCCTTCAATCGGTGCCGCCGCACTGGGGAACGGCAGGCTTTTCTCTCCAGCCAGCCTATTACACGGGTGCCGTTTCCCCTGCCGCCACCCTGCCGCCCAACTTCTGGTGCCCGCTACCTGCCCGGCCTGCGGCGGAGGCGTGAGGCGCCTGCCAGCAGGAGGCGGTAGCCCACAAGGAACACCGCCAGGGCAATCGTGGCAACGATGATGAAGGGCAGGACCACTGTCTGCCCGGTCAATGCCCGTAGGAGCATGCCGCCCACCAGGCTTCCGAGCCAGACTGGAACCCCTGCCCGGGTGATGGAGAAGGGGCTCCGCCATACGCGGGCGATCAGCCATCCGGCGGCCGCGCCGGCGAGGAACGGCCAGGCAGTCAACAGCACACCGAGGATGGGCTCCTCACGGTGGTGTGCATCGCGGCCAATCGCGGCGAAAACGAGGATCAGCACCATATCCACCGCTGCCGCCACCACTGCTGCCCGTGCCGGTGATGTCTGTGCAGGCTTGGTTTTCAACGAACTCATGGTTTCGAGCTTAGCCGCCGACGGGAGGCTGCCATGTTGGGATGTCCCGGTGCCCGGGGTGGGGGAGCGGGCGGTCAGACTGTTTCCTGGAGGCGGCGGTCTTTGTGTGCTGCCTGTACCCGGTGGACAAGCCAGCTTGCCTCCCACCGCAGGTGGTAATCCATGTCCGCGTCCCACTCAATGAGGACATCGGTCACGGTGTAGGCCAAGGCGTTTGCCGGCATGGAACGCACCGTGACGGGTGCGGGGCGCAGCAGAATAATGGGTCTGCCGGGAGCCTGCCGCAGGGCTTCGTCGCGCATCTCGGAACGGCAAGCCGGGCAGGTAGCCGTGGAATGCGGGCAGGTGTGGGGGCGGGGGAGTTCGCGCATGGGGGCGTCCTGGGGAGTAAAAGGAGTACCGGGCGCCGCCGCCGTCTGCATGACCAAAGGAGGATCCAGGGACCGCCCCATCGCGCGCCCGCGGCGGGCCGGGTGGGCCTGCCGCCATGTCCAAAAGGTTAGGACGCCCAAGGCCGTTGGCGCATGGGTGGGAGCTACCCAATTTCGATGAGGATCTCCCCGTTTTTAAGCATGTACCGGATAGGGATGAAGTAAGGTCGCTGCAGTAGTTGAGCCCACCCGCCCATAACGGAGAGATCGTGAACAAAGCCTTATGGATTTGCAGCCTGGTGGGTGCAGCCTTGGGAATCAGCCTGGGGCTGGCGATTTTCCACACGCCATTCTGGGGCTTTGCGCTGGGGCTCGGAGTCGGAGCTGTGGTCGGGGCCTCGATGCAAAGGCGTCATTGACCACCAGCGCGGGGGACCTCGCCGGAATGGCTTCTACCAGCAGCGCTCGAAACATTACTGGCATCCCTGCGGATTGCATGTGGGCGTATTCGTCCGTTAACGCCGGCTTCCAAGTAGACGATAGGAACCAAAGCCGGTCGTGAGAAGTAGGTTCTGTCTGGCGCCGTCCCCGGACGAGTTACTGAGCCCGTGAGTGAAGTCGTCGAGCCAGCCGATGAATTTCACGTTCGAATCTTCCGCCATCTGCCCAGATTGCGCCGCCCTCCACCAGTTCGAAGCTGATTCTGAGGCTGTTCTCTACGACGGAAACCGAACATCGAACATGGCTACGAGCAAAAGTCCGCTTCAGGAGTGCAGTCAATCGGTTGGCTTCCATAACGCGGCCCTCGTAGCCGTTCGCGGCATTCATCTCATCAAAGCAACGGTGAAGCGCCTCCTGGGGAGACATTCCGTGCAGGTTAACGAAGGCCTCGGTCAGTGAAAGAGTTTTCTGAATTGCGTAGTCGCCCTTGTTCACCGCGGTGAGGGTCCTAATTCTCGTCACGAGTCCTCGCACAAAGCTGACGATTCCCATGCTTAACAGGATGAGGAAGGGAATCCCAGCCCATCCGTTGGGTCGGACTAACAGTTGCGACGTCACGTATGCGATCCCGGCGAGACAAACCGCAATAAGAGAAATCAATCCGATGACACCGGGCCGGACTCCCTGGGATCGGGGCAGGCTGGTCATCGCGGCTCGATAAATCGAGGCGATCTTGTACTCGTTGCTATGAAGATCTCGCCCAGTTGAAACCCGCCGGTGTCCATGACGTGAGCATAGTTTCAGTGAGGATAAAGGGCCATGGGAAGCCGCCATCGCTGCTTTCTAATGACACTTGGCTGGGCCGGGTAGCGTTGAGAACCTCGGCTGTGAACCTAGATCAAGGGTCAGGGCTTGATGCGAAGGTTGACGTACCGGGACCAGGCGTCGCCTGCCGCGTCGGCGTGGAGGAAAGCGACTTGGTGGCTATAGCCGAGGGCGTCGGCGACCAGTGGCGGCGGTGAGACTAATAAGTGTTCGTCCAAGGCAGTGTTTCGTGCGCCACGCAGGTCGATGCCCAGGCTACGGAGCCTGTCCATGATGCCGTTGGGGTGTAGGGGTTGTCCGGCTCGGGTTCCGGGAAAGAGCCAAGGGCTTTGGGTGTCTGATCCTGTTCTGAGGTTCGGACGGCTTTCAAGGTGCTCTCGAAGCAAGTCGGCGAAAGGCTCGGGAACGGGCACTGGGCGCGCGCCGAAGGTGATCCGCATGTTGCCCGTGGTTTCATTGATTTCGACGGCATTGGTCCGGAGTTTAGCGACCCGCACGAGCGGCTGGGCGTAGAGAAGCAGCAGGATGCCGGCGACTCTGTAGGGGATGGACTCGCTCGCGCCGGTGAGTAGTTCCCGGAGCCAGGCCACGCGCTGGTTCTGGGTAATTGCTGGGCGGCTTTTGGCTGTGTAGTGGCCCATTTCCACGCGGTAATTTGTTCCGGTGTTCTTGATGAAGACGATGAAGGTGCGGATGGCTTTTCTGGTCGTCGGGCCGGTGGCGAGCCAGGTTTCGACGTCTTGCTGGGTGCAGTTCGCCGCGGTCCGCTGGTGGGTATCCCAGAGCCAGTCCAGGAACTTGACGGTTTCCGTGATCTCCTGTTTGGCAGAGTGCACCGGGGCCTGAGCGCTCTTCTCCGGTGTTGTCATGGACCGGATGCGCCGGAGGTGATGCCAGGTGGCGAACTGTGCGACGGGTTTGGTGACCTCCTCGGGCAAGTCGCGGAGCTTGTTCTCAATCCAAGTCTCGAACCGGGCCAGATACGGGTCTTGGTAGGGGAGGAGCCCATGATGAATGAACAGGGCGCGCAGGTGACTGGCTTCGCGGTTCGCTGACTCAGCCGCGGCATCGAGTCCTTCGTGCGTCAAGGGAGTTTCCCCGCATGACAGAGAAGTCAGGAGGGCTTGGACTTTGGGGGAGCGCTTCCACGTGATGATGCTTTCGGGCCGGTCTGCTTTGCAGAGGACATCGACGATTTTGCCGGCAGTGTCCGGGTCGGCAGGGTGCGTGAGCAGTAGTTCGTTGAGGTCCTCCCGGAGGGCGCAGCGGGCGCAGATACCGCGCCGGTAGAACTCGCCTTCAACATTGCAGCGGCTGCAGTGGAAGTCATGGAGGATGCCTGCGCAGGGCGCGCAGCGGGGCCCTCCGACAGCTGCGGGCGGCCCGGGTAACAGTCGGTGTTGACCGCAGTCGGGGCAGACGCCGTGGGTGCGGGTGGCGGTGGTGAAGCAGGGGCCGCAGATTCGGCCTTCGGGCCAGGTGGCGCGTGTTCGGCCGGCAGTTCGACCGCAGCGTGCGCAGGTTGCCGTTCCGGTGGTGCGGGGCCGGCCGCGGCTGGTGCTTCGTGGGCTGAGACCGTGGGGCTGGTCAGTGGTCATCGTCGATGATGCGTGCCCGTCGTGGGCGGACGGTGCGGTTCAGGTCGACGACGTTGGGGGCGCTGGTGCCTGTTTTGCGCGCTCGGGCATCGGCTGCGGTGACGGTGATGAGGTCCTCGGGTCCACAGGAGAAGATGTCGCAGATCGCGGCGATAACCTGCAGTGCGACGCGTTCGGGTTTCTGGTTGACGAGCCGGTAGACCTGCGGCCGGGACAAAGTGATGCCGCGCTCGGCTAGCAACGGGATGAGATCGGTGGTGTTGTGGAGACCCCGTGCTGCCATGAGCTCAGAAAGGCGCCATCTGTATTCGACGTCGCGTCTCACCATTGGCCTCTCATCTGCACGCCCAGGACTTCGTCCATGGTGCGGTCCAGTGCAGCCCGCAGGGTGGAGTTCCGGAAGTCGTCGCTGACGAACTGGTAGATCCCGGTGGTGGAGGCGTGTTCGTGGCCCATTTGATATTGCACGAATCTAGGATCCCATCCGTCCTCCAGCAGGTGCGTTGCATAAGATCGTCGCAGGGAATGCAGGTCCAGGCCATCCATCGGCAATCCCAACTCGGCCAGGTAACGCCGGAGCCGGCGCAGCAGGGTCGATTCACAGATCAGGCCGCCGCGTTCGCTGGGAAACAGGTCCAGTGTTTCAAGCGTGCCGCGCCCGTTGGCGAGCCAGTCCTCGATGACACCGACAGTCCAGTCGAAGACAGTCAGGACGCTGCGGGGTTTGAAGGGGGAGCCCTTGCGGGACTTGCCAAAACGGACCTTGCAGACACCTGCTTTCCCGAACCTGCGCGCCTGCGGGTTGGTCGCGAAATCGACGGTTTGCAGGTGCCGGAGCTCATTGAACCTCAGCCCGTACGAGTAGGTCACTTTCAGCATGACAGCGTCCCTGTAGGCAGCTTTCCAACCCTTTCTGCCCGAGGCTGCCATGAGTTCGACCTGGTCGTCGGCGTGGTCGAACAGCATCTGAAGTTCGGCCTTGGTGAAGGGCCGCTTGGCAGGGCGCCCTTCGTACTCCTGCGAGTGGGAGGCGGTGTTCCAGTCAAAGAAGACCTGGGACGGGTGCGTCCCGAAGCGCTGCTCACAGACCCTGTCCCAGCCATAGTCCGGGTTCGACACGTAAGACGAAAAGCGGCGGAGGGTTGACTGGTAACCACGGATGGTGGAGTGCTTGAGCTGATGGATCGAGCGCAGATCCCCGAAATACTCCTCGACATGCTCAGGCAACCAGTTCCACGGGAACTCGTTCACATGGTCCACGAACCGCCGGACGCACCCGATGCCCTTATCAATCGTGTCGAACTGCAGGTTCCGGGAGAGCTGCTGGTTACGCCAGCCCGTGAACATGTCCTCGAGCGTTTGTTCCTCGGGATGCAGCAATGAAACGGCACTCAGCTGTAGCACGCGCCCGGATCCATCAACTGCCATAACTTGCCCCCAAATCGGCCTTAGACGCATTCAATACCTGAATCAATGATTCATTAAATGCATCACCAGCACAAAACTGCAGGTCAGACGCGTATCTCAACCGTTTCCAGGTTCGGCGTTGCAGCCGTCAGACGACACCTGGACAGCGGCACATCCCAGCTGTCAGGCCGCAATTTCCGCGGTATCTCAACGAAGTGTGAGAACTTCTTGCGGCAGCGGGGGATCGGGACGATTGATTCATCTGATGCAATACGCAGAGTACTACTTGACATAATGTAGATTATCGGCGCAATGGGATGAGGCTCGGAGCGGGCAGGATGCGAAGCAATCCAGGCCCTGCAATCCAGGACACTTGCGCCTGCTTCCCGGGACAAATGCATGGCGAAACCGCTGTTCAATTCCGCCGGGACCATTGTCATAATCAAAGCGCACGTCAAGAATGACGTGATGACGGTCTACGTGCGTTCACTTGAAACTGCAGTTCCGACGACAAAGCTGATCCAGTCCGAAGCCCGTGATGTATTCGCCGCGCAGCCGGGTCTTTCCCGGCTTGGTTCACGCCTGGTCACCACCTGCTTTGACGGCGCAGCCATAGACACGAGATTTACGGCAGTCAGCGAACTCACCAACACCTCACGCTCGGACAATCCTCAGTTCTATGACCCGGACACCGGGCTCCTGCTGAATCCCAGCACCAAGGTCCGCAACGACATCTTCGCCCGGGAAGCCACCAAGCTGTTCGTTGAGGCTGCCCGCGCTGCCCTGCAGGCGGCTCCCGAACTGGATTTACTTGACATAACTCACCTCGTGACGGTGTCGTGCACGGGCTTTTTCAATCCGGGCCCGGACTACAAGGTGGTGCGCGAGCTCGGGCTTAGTCCTTCCGTCCAGCGGTATCACCTGGGCTTCATGGGCTGCTACGCGGCGTTTCCGGCGCTCCGCGCTGCGAAGTTGTTCTGTGAATCCGACCCGGACGCGGTGGTCCTGGTGGTCTGCGCCGAACTCTGCTCCCTGCACGTACGCACGTCCAATGATCCGGACACCATCATGGGTTCGGCCCTTTTCGCCGATGGCGCCGCCGCCGCCGTCGTGACCGCACGCCCCGGCGCGGAAGAAGCCGCGCTGCTGAAGCTGGACCACTTCGAAACAGTCCTGACCCCGGTCGGTGAGGACTCCATGGCATGGAACATCGGCGACCATGGGTTCGAGATGGTCCTGGGCACCTATGTGCCCCACATCATCGATGACCACATCGTGGGTGCCCTGCAGCCACTGCTGGCAAAGGACCCGGAATTGGCGGCACTCCCCTACACCGCGATCCCCCACTGGGCCATCCACCCTGGTGGCCGCAGCATCCTGGACAAGGTCCAGTCCCGGCTTGGCCTCAGCGACGCGCAACTGGTTCCGGCGCGGGACATCCTCCGGAACTACGGCAACATGAGCAGTGCCACGGTGCTCTTTGTCCTCAAATACATCCTGGAACAGCCGCTGCTGCCCGGGGATTCCAACGGTGGCGGGCGTATCTGTTCCATGGCTTTCGGCCCGGGATTGACCGTGGAAACGGGGCTGTTCACCAAGCTCCGGCAGTCCATCGCCGCAACCCAGGACCTCGTACGGCAGGACCACGCTGCCGGATTCGCCCCGGAGGCGCGCCAGGACCGGACGCCCACAGAAGCACCCGTGGCCTGACTGGAACGCCAGGCCATGGGGATTCTGCTGCGAACGCGCGCCGCCGGGGACATCGAGCAGATGGACCGCACGGACTGCGATGAAGAGCTCCTGGACAATACTTACCGGCAGTTTTGGGTCATCAACCGGGTGTTGTCCGGCTGGCGGGGCCTGTACAACAGGGAACTGCGCACCATCGTCAAACCGGACAAAAGCCCCGTGACCGTCCTGGACATCGGGTCCGGCGGCGGCGACCTCGCCATCATGCTGGCCCGCTGGGCACACCGGGACGGCACGTCCATGCACGTGACCGGCATCGATCCGGATCCCCGCGCTGCCGCCTTCGCCGGCCGGCGCGCCCCCATGCCCGGCGTCGAATTCCGCCAGGCGCACAGCCGTGACCTGGTCCGCGAAGGTGCCAGGTTCGACGTCGTGATCTCCAACCACGTGCTGCACCACCTCCAGTCCGGGGAGCTCAAGCAACTGCTGGCAGATTCGGAATCCCTCGCCGGCCACAAGGCGCTGCACAACGATCTCATCCGCAGCACCATCGCATTCTCCCTCTTCGGTGTGGCCGCGCTGCCGTTCCGGAGATCCTTCATCCGGGAAGACGGGCTGACGTCCATCCGCCGCAGCTACACCCATGCCGAGCTTGCCGCAGCCGCTCCCCCGGGGTGGTCCGTGGAGCACTCATCGGTCTTCCATCAGGTCCTGGCCTGCCGGAAGGGCTGAGATGGATGCCGATGTCCTGATCGCCGGCGGCGGTCCCGTGGGCCTGTACCTGGCGGCCGCGCTGCTGCAGGAAGGCGTTTCGGTAAGGGTCTTTGAGCAACGGCAGCAGCGGAACCGGCATACCCGGGCCATCGGCATCCACCCGCCGGCCCTGGAGGCCCTGGCCGCCGTGCGCGTGGCCTCTGCCATGGTGCAGGAGGGTGTCCGCATCCGGTCCGGCATGGCGGTGAGCCGCGGGAAGACGGTGGGCACCATGGCGTTCGACGACGTCTCCAGGGACTTTCCGTTCGTGCTGGCACTCCCGCAGTACAGGACGGAGCAGTTCCTGGAAGAGCGCGTCCTCGCCCTGGACCCCGGGGCAATTGTCAGGGGTGCGAAAGTCACCGGTGTCAGCGACGACGCCGGCACGGTCACCGTCGCGGTGGATGCCGGCGCGGGTGCCACGGGTCCCGGCCGCAGTGCGACGGGGGCTTTGCTGGTCCTGGCCGACGGTGCCCGGTCACGGCTGCGGGATGCGCTCGGGGTCCCGATGGTCCGGAAGACGTATCCCGACCACTACCTCATGGGGGATTTCGACGACGGCACGGACTACGGGGACAAAGCTGTCCTGTTCCTTGAACCGGACGGAATCGTTGAGTCCTTCCCGCTGCCCGGTGGCGTCCGGCGCTGGGTGGTGCGGCTGGGTGCGCCGGCCGGACCGGCGGCCGGGTGTGGCGATCTCGCGGAGCTGGTGCACAGGAGGACCGGGATTCGCCCGGATCCGGCCACGAACTCCATGCTCAGCGCCTTCAACGTGCAGTCCGGTATCGCCCAACGGACGGTCGCCGGACGGACGGTGCTGCTCGGTGACGCGGCCCACGAGATCAGCCCCATTGGTGGCCAGGGCATGAACCTCGGTTGGCTGGGCGCCCGGGACCTGGTGCCGGTGGCCTGCGCGGCACTGGCCGGTGAAGATCCGGGCACTCAACTCAGGCACTTCGAGCAGAGCCGGCGGCGGGCTGCCGTCCTGGCACGCCGGCAGGCCGAAATCAACATGATGCTGGGCAGGCCGCTGCCGGGCCCGCTCCTGCGGATGCGTACCGCCGGTGTTGCCGCGGCCGCCGCAATTCCGGCAGTGAACCAGTGGGCCGCCAGGCGTTTCACCATGAACTAGCGGCCGCACCACCGACCGGTTTGCCGGGTTACCGGAAGTAGCAGTCGTAGCTGTCCTGGCTCACGATCACGCCGTTGCTGACCTCAAAGACGGACGAGGTCCTGGCCCGGATTGTCTCGCCGCGGTCCCAATACCGCAGATCCATCAGCACTGTGGCAGACCAATCCGCCTCCACCACCACCCGGCCGCCTTCACATGTGGTCCGCCGGACAGTGAACTGCTGGTCCTCCACCACGTCGCGGCTCTGGTCAGCACCGGCCAGCACCGCCGCCAGCGTCCGCGTGGAGCCTTCCGGGGCCAACAGGTGCGGTGCTTCCGTCAGCACGAACTCTGCAGAGAGGAACGGCCGGATGTCCGCCGCCCCGCCACCCGATTCGAGGACCCGGATGAATTCAAGGACGTGTTCCAGCGGGGACGCTGCAGGGAGCGGATCTTCAGCCATGGAGTAGACCCTACCCAACGTCCCCGCCCGCCCTCCGCCAGTAGGCTGTCCCCATGACCCAGACTGTTCCCCCAACCACCGCCGGCGCCGGCCAGATCCGTGAGATTGTCGAGCGGATCCTGGCCGCCGGATCCCTCCCGCCCATCGTCCAGGCCGGACACCCGGCGCTCCGCCAGCGTGCCGCGGACTTTGACGGCCAGCTGTCAGCGGACCAGCTGGACCGCCTGATCGGGATCATGCGGCAGGTCATGCACGAAGCGCCCGGCGTGGGCCTTGCCGCGCCGCAGCTGGGCATCCCCCTGCGGCTCGCCGTCCTGGAGGACCAGTTCGACATCGATCCCGCTGCCGCTGCCCTGCGCAACCGGAGTCCGCTGGATTTCCTGGCCATCCTCAACCCCCATTACACGCCGCTTGGGGAGGAGCACGCGTCGTTCTATGAGGGCTGTCTTTCCCTCAATGGGCTGCAGGCGGTGGTGGCGCGTCCGGAGGCCGTGCTGCTGGAGTACGCAACACCCGACGGCGCGGCGGAGCGGCGTGAGTTCTCCGGCTGGCAGGCGCGCATCGTGCAGCACGAGACGGACCACCTCGACGGCATCCTGTACATAGACCGCGCCCAGCTTCGCTCTTTGAGCAGCAATGCCGAATACGCAGCGCACTGGGCAGAAGCGGGCATTGACAAGGCACGGGAAGGGCTGGGTTTCGACGACGGCCCTGCGGGGATCTCCCTCGGCTGACGGTCACCGCTTCCCTCCGCATGCAGGGCGGGCAGGGCTGAATACCCGGCCCGCCCTAAACTGGTTCCCATGCCTTCCGCGGACCTTCCCCTCCTGTGCCCCGTCTGCTCACGTCCGCTGGAGTACCTGGAAGCGGAGGCCACGCGCCAGCCGCGCCTGCTGTGCCCGTCCGGGCACAGCTTCGATGCCGCGCGGCAGGGCTACTTCAACCTGCTGGTGGGCAAAGGCACACCTTTCGAACCGGACAGTGCCGCGATGGTGGCGTCACGGTACGCCTTCCTGGGGAACGGGCACTACGGGCCGCTGCAGCAGGCCCTGGCCTCCGCCGTCGTACCCGTCCTGCGGCCGGAAGGCGCGGTGGTGCTTGACTCGGGAACGGGGACCGGACACTATCTGCGGGCAATCCTCGATGCTGCAGCTGCCGGGGGGCGGAAGGCTTCCGCCATTGGCCTGGACATCTCGAAATTCGCCCTCAGGCGGGCTGCCCGCCTCAACCCGGAAGCCGTGAACCTGGTCTGGGACATCTGGCGGCCGCTGCCGGTGGCGGACAACTCGGTGGACGCGGTCACCGTGGTCTTCGCACCGCGGAACCCCGCCGAGTTCGCCCGGGTCCTGCGCCCGGAGGGGGTGCTGGCGGTGGTGACACCGCGGCCCGGACACCTGGCGGGCATCGCGGCCGTGACCGGAATGCTTGGCATTGAAGAGGGCAAGGATGAGCGGCTGGCAGAGGCGATTGCCGGGCACTTCGAGCCCGAAAAGGCCCTGGACGTGGACATACCGCTCAAGCTGGGCCGCGCAGCCGCCGCGGACCTGGCGTTCATGGGACCGGCGGGCCACCACCTTGACCGGGACAAGATCGCCGCCCGCCTCGAAGACTCACCGGAACCGGTGGAAGCCGACGCAAAATTCAGGCTGTCCGTGTTTCGGCCTACTGCCCACGTCGCCCCGTAACGACTTGGCCACTATCCCCCGGCACCCGCTGTGAACCGGCCCACAGGCCAGGTCCGCGGACTAGGATGAAAAGACAGTTGCTGGCGGGTCCGCGGACGCGGCTCCCCCGTGACGAAGGGGGAAGCAGGAATGTTCGAATGGCTTGGGGAAAACTGGTGGGCGTTGTGGCTCACGGCTTTCCTGGCGTTTGCAGTGATCGAGATGATCACCCTTGACCTGTTTTTCATCATGCTTGGCGGCGGATCGCTCGCCGCACTGGTAGCCGATTTTGCCGGCGCCGAGGCCTGGCTCCAGGTAGTCATCTTCTGCATCGTGTCGCTGCTCATGGTGGCCTTTGTCCGGCCCGTGGCACTGTCCCACCTGAAGAAGGGCCCCTCCGAGCAGCGAACCAACGTGGACCGTCTGATCGGTGAGCCGGCCGTGGTGATGGAGGCCGTGACGTCCGACGGCGGCCTGGTGAAAATCGGCGGCGATATATGGAGTGCGCGCTCCGCTGCGGGAGTGCTTCCCGCAGGACAGACGGTGGTCGTAGCGGCCATCGACGGCGCAACAGCAGTGGTTTCGGTACCGCCCACGGCGGCCACCGGGCCTGATACAGCCTGACAATTGGGGAACAAGGAGTTGTATGGAAAACGCAGGCGGAACCGCACTGGCCATCGTGCTGGTGGTTCTGATCGTCTTTGTCATCATAGTTTTGGTCCGGTCCGTCCGGATCATTCCGCAGGCCCGCGCCGGTGTCGTTGAACGGCTCGGCAAGTACCAGCGGACACTCAATCCGGGCCTGACCATCCTGATTCCTTTTGTGGACCGGCTCCTGCCGCTCCTGGACCTGCGTGAACAAGTGGTGTCCTTTCCGCCGCAGCCGGTCATCACCGAGGACAACCTGGTGGTGTCCATCGACACTGTGGTCTACTTCCAGGTGACGGACCCGCGGGCGGCCACGTATGAAATCGCCAACTACATCCAGGCCGTGGAACAGCTCACCACCACCACCCTGCGCAACGTGGTGGGTGGCCTCAACCTGGAGGAAGCCCTCACGTCGCGGGACCAGATCAACGGACAGCTGCGCGGCGTCCTGGACGAGGCCACCGGCCGCTGGGGCATCCGCGTTTCACGGGTGGAACTGAAGGCCATCGATCCGCCCCACTCCATCCAGGACTCCATGGAGAAGCAGATGCGTGCCGAACGCGACCGGCGCGCAGCAATCCTCACGGCCGAAGGTACCAAGCAGTCGGCCATCCTCACCGCCGAGGGGCAGCGCCAGGCGTCAATCCTGGCCGCAGAGGGCGAAGCCAAGGCTGCCATCCTCCGGGCGGACGGCGAATCGCAGGCCATCCAGAAGGTGTTCGACGCCATCCACAAGGGAAACCCGGACCAGAAACTGCTGGCCTACCAGTACCTGCAGACGCTGCCCAAGCTCGCAGAAGGCTCCGCCAACAAGCTCTGGATCATCCCGAGCGAAGTCGGGGAAGCCCTGAAGGGCATTGGCAACGCCCTCGGAGGCACCAATGCGGAAGGCACAGCCGGCAAGCCGCTCTTCCAGGACGCACCCACCGAACGCGCCCAGCCATAAGCTGAACGGGAAAACGGGGAGGGCTTGGCGGTTGACGCCGAACCCTCCCCGTTTTGTTCCAACAGTGATAACCAACGTATAATTGGGTATTTGTCCGGCAGGAGACTACCAGCTGGAACAACCAAGCTTCGCAATGCGTTGAATCCTATGATGCAGCACAGTGCACAAAGTAGTCCGGCGGTGCCACGGCGCCACCGGCTAGCGCGGAGATTTCATCCGCGAACCGACCAGAGGGAGAAATCATGAGCGATCGCAGCCTGCGGGGCATGCGCCTTGGTGCGCAGAGCATGGAGACCGAGTCCGGAGTTGAGCCGGCTCCGCGCCAGCGGGTCGAATACCGTTGCGCGGATGGCGAGCAGGTCTTCGTCACGTTCTCCTCCGAGGCGGAAATTCCCCCGGTGTGGGTCTCCAAGACCGGTAAGGAAGCGCTCCTGGTTGACGGCGAAAAGCCGGACACCAGCAACGACAAGGCAGTCCGCACCCACTGGGACATGCTGCTGGAACGCCGCTCCCTGCCTGAACTCGAACAGATCCTCGAGGACCGCCTGACCATCCTGCGCGAACGCCGCGGAGAGCGCCGCTCGGCATAAGGCCAGCCGCCAAAAAAGGGGCGGCCCCGCACGAAGGTGCGGGGCCGCCCCCTTTTTTTTGGCACCGCCCGGACATCGTCAGCGGCAGCAGTCCCGCGAGGCTATGCCTGCTTGTTCTTCAGCTTTCCGGCCAGCGTGTTCCAACGCGCGGCCAGACCCCATTTGGTGACGTTGATCATGGCTTCGACCACGATGTTGCCGCTCATCTTGGATGCGCCGAGCTCCCGTTCGACGAAAGTGATGGGGCGTTCCTCGATGCGCAGGCCCAGTTTGGCCACGCGCCAGGCCAGGTCCACCTGGAAGCCGTAGCCCACAGAGTCCACCTGGTCCAGGTTGAGCTTTTCCAGGGTGGTCCTGCGGAACGCGCGGTATCCGCCGGTCACGTCCCGGATCGGCAGGCCCAGCATCAACCGGGCGTAGGTGCTGCCCACCCGGGAAATCGCCTGGCGGTACAGCGGCCAGTTGACCACGCTGCCGCCGGGGACCCAGCGCGAGCCCATGGCCAGATCTGCGCCCTGTTCCACGGCTTCAAGCAGTTGGGGAAGCTGTTCCGGCTGGTGGGAACCGTCTGCATCCATTTCCACCAGGACGTCGTAGCCGGCATCCAGGCCCCACTTGAAACCTGCGATGTAGGCAGCGCCCAGGCCTTCCTTGCCCTTGCGGTGCAGGACGTGGACCTGGGAGTCCTCGGCAGCGAAGCCGTCGGCAAGTTGGCCGGTGCCGTCAGGGCTGTTGTCATCGACCACCAGCACGTCCGACGCCGGAACGGCCTTCCGCAGGCGCTGGAGCGTCTTGGGCAGCGATTCCAGTTCGTTGTAGGTGGGAATGATCGTAAGGACGCGCACAGAGGGCCTTTCCTGGTGGAAGTGGTCGGTGCACCTGGTGCCGGGCATGCCGGCCGCAGGCGCAACTCCCCATTATAGGGCGGAGGATTCCCGGGTCAGGAACGCAGGGCCGGGCTGGCGAACAGTTCGGCACCGTCTTTTACGGTTTGCAGGCATACCGGGTCTGAGCCCGTGTCCAGCGCCGGCAGCAAGGGGGTCCTGGCGCGCGGATCGGTGCTCCAGGACTGAACGCGCCCGTCAGCCACCTGGACCATCAGTTCCTCCACCTCCCATACGGCAAAACTCGCGGGAGCCCCGGGCACCAGTTGCCCGGCCATGGGGTTAGGGTGCCGCGCGGCCCGCCAGCCGGCCCGGGTGTGGCCCAGGAAGGCTGCCCGCGCAGAAATACGCTGGTCCGGGTTGTGGTGTTCCACGCAGGCGCGCACGCTGGACCAGGGACGCAGGGGCGTGACGGGGCTGTCGCTGCCGAAACAGACGGGAACTCCGGCCGAGTAGAACGCGGCGAACGGATTCATCGACCGGCTTCGGTCCCCCAGCCGCTGCTCGTAGAGGCCACCGGGGCCGCCCCAGGCAGCGTCGAAGGAGGGCTGTGCGCTGACGGTCACGGAGTAGTGCGCCAGTCTGGCCACGGCTTCGGCATCGGCCATCTCCACGTGCTCAAACCGGTGGCCTGCGGCGCGCACCCGCTGCTCCCCCACTTCCCTGGCGGCACGGTCCAGCGCTTCGAGCGCAGCATCCAGTCCAGCGTCACCAATCACGTGGAACCCGCCCTGGATCCCGGCAACGGAGCAGGCGGCAAGGTGGGCTGCTGCCTGGTCCACGCTCAGGTACAAGGTGCCGCGCTCCTGTCCGGCATCGCTGTAACCGGCGCGCAGGGCGGCGGTGCGCGAGCCCAGGGAACCATCGATGTTCAGGTCTCCTGCAAGGCCCCGGACTCCCGCCCCCAGCTCTGCCACCAGCGCGCGGGCCTGCTCCTCGGAGGAGACCAGCCCGCCCCAGTACGGCATGACTTCGGGAAAACCGGACTCCCCGGTTCCGGCGGCGTTCCATGCTGCCGCGAGCCGCAGGTCTTCGGCGCCGCCGATGTGCGGTGCACCCATTTCGGCCAGGGCGACGTAGCCGTTGGCGGCCGCTTCCGCCAGGGCCCGGGCCTGGAGCCGCTTCAGCTCATCCTGCGGCAGCTGCCGGGTCGCCAGCCGTGCTGCCTCGTGGGCGGCCCGCGTCACCCGGGCGCCGCCGTCGTACCCGTCCCGGTTCTGAAGGTCCGCGGACTGTGCCAGCGACGTTGACACCAGCGCCGAGTGCACGTCCACCCGGGAGAGATAGACCGGCCTGCCTCCAGCGGCCCGGTCGAGTTCTTCTGCACTGGGCAGGGCCGGGTCCGCCCAGGTGGCCTCGTCCCAGCCGTGGCCGAGCACCGGTCCATTCCCGGCGGCCCCGGCGACTGCGTCCAGCACTTCCCGGGCCGACTTGAGCGTTCCCAGCTGGAGTGACTCCAGGGCGATTCCGGTCTCGGTCAGGTGCATGTGTGAGTCAACGAAGCCCGGCGCAACCAGGGCGCCGCGGAGGTCGATGACTTCCATGGAGCTGTCGGCAATGGACGAAGCCGCCTGCTCCGATCCGACCCAGGCAACAGTGTCCCCATCCACAAGCATTGCCGTGGCGAACGGGTCAGCCCCGGTGTACACGGATCCGTTGCGGTACAGCACCGGGGCGGGACGGTCGGCGTTGCGGGGTGCGGGATCAGGGCGGGGCATAAAGGCAGGACTCCTGGGATAGTGCAGGCCGGTTGCAGCCGGCAAGGGGTGAGGTGTGACTAGAGGACGGACGAGTAGGCCACGACGCCGCGGCGGATGAGGTTGATCGCTTCGGCGCAGAGCCGTGCCAGGCGCGGATCGAGGCCGGGGATCTTGGCGAGCTGGTCCAGCAGGTCCACCACCTGCTTGACCCAGCGGACAAAGTCACCGGCGGCAAGGTCGGTGCCGCTCAGGACGTCCTGGAGGTGGCGTCCGCGGGCCCACTTGTACAGGGGCCAGACAAGTCCGAGTTCAGGTTCGCCGGTCAGTGGAAGCTTGTTCTCCTCCTCCACGTCTTCAAGGACGGACCATTCCTTGACCACGATGTCCACGGAGGTCTCCAGGGAGACGCTGGGCATGCGCGGCCGCAGGCCCCGGTCTTCGCGTTTGGCCTGGTAGACCAGCACGCTGGCCAGGGCAGCGACTTCGGCGGCGTCCAGGTCATCGAACGCGCCGAGCCGCAGCGACTGTGAGATCAGCAGGTCCTTCTCGCCGTAGATCCGGCGCAGCCGCTGGCCGTCCGGGCTGATGTTCAGGCGGCCGTCGCCGGTGTCTTCGAGGTATCCGTAGGCGGACAGGACGTCGCACACCCGGTCGAAGGTTTTGGCGATCGTGTTGGTGCGGCCCTGGATCTGGCGGACCAGGCCATCCGTTTCACGCCGCAGTTTCCACCACCGCTCCGACCACCGGGCATGGTCTTCGCGTTCGCTGCATCCGTGGCAGGGGTGTGCCTTGAGGGCCCGGCGCAGTTCGGCGATGCGCCGCTCCTGGTTTGGAAAGGCGGCTCCGCGGCCGAAATCGTGGTTGCGGTTCTGCCCGGGAGCAGGCGGCCGGTTCTCGCGCAGGGCGTTCCGTGCGCTGGAGGCAAGGTCCCGCCGGGACTTGGGCACCTTGGCATTGAAGGATTTGGGAATGCGGATCCGGGTAACCGGCGCGATGGGTCCTTCCAGGTCGTCGGTTCCTATCCGGCGCAGCTGGTTGTCCAGGGTGAGCACGGCAGGCCGGGGTTCGCGGCTGCTGTGGTCAGAGCTGAGGACGACGGCGGGCCCCGGGGCGCGCCCGCCGGGAACGTTGACCACGTCCCCGGGCAGGAGGCGCGCCAGGGAGTCGTCACTGAGTGACTTCTGGACCCGGGACTTGGTCCGGGAGGTGGCACTTTCGGCATCGGAGAGTTCCCGGCGCAGCCGGGCATATTCTGTGAAGTCGCCCAGGTGGCAGGTCATGGACTTGGCGTAGCCCGCGAGGGACTCCTCCCGGCTCCGCACTTGCCTGGCAAGCCCAACCACCGAGCGGTCGGCCTGGAACTGGGCGAAGGACGATTCGAGGATTTCCCGGGCCCTGGCCCGCCCAAACTGTGCCAGGAGGTTGATGCTCATGTTGTAGGTGGGCCGGAAACTGGAGTTCAGCGGATAGGTCCGCCGCGACGCAAGGCCTGCCACCGCCGTCGGGTCCGTCCCCGGCTGCCACAGCACCACGGCGTGGCCCTCGACGTCGATGCCGCGCCGCCCGGCCCGGCCGGTGAGCTGGGTGTACTCGCCCGCGGTGATGTCCACGTGCGCTTCCCCGTTGAACTTGTCCAGCTTTTCCAGGACCACCGAGCGGGCGGGCATGTTGACGCCCAGGGCGAGGGTCTCAGTGGCGAAAACGGCCTTGACCAGGCCGTCGGCGAAAAGCTTTTCCACCACCTCCTTGAAGGTGGGCAGCATGCCGGCATGGTGGGCTGCGAAACCCCGGAGCAGGCCGTCCCGCCACGTCCAAAAACCCAGGACGTCGAGGTCGTCCGGCGGGATGTCCTGCCCGGCCTCGTCCACCCGCTGGGCGATGATCCGCTGCTCCTTCTCTGTGGTGAGCCACAGGCCCGAACCGACGCACTGCGCCACGGCCGCTTCACAGCCGGCACGGGAGAAGATGAAGGTGATGGCAGGCAACAGGTCCATCCGGTCCAGGCTGGCGATCACCTGCGGACGGCTGGCGGGGCGGACCCCGGTTTGTTCGCTCCTGCCCGGGCGGTCATAACCGTTGCGGCCGCGCTGGCCGCGGCGGCCGGCGCCGGGACGGCTGCGGAAGCTTTGCTGGCTTTCGCTGCGGGCAACGGTGAGGAGGTCCGGGTTGACGTCGAAGCCGCGGCCCTTGGCGGTGTCGACGGATTTGCCGGGCGTGGCAGGCTGCCGGCCCTCTTCCTCGACGGGCGGGGCGATCTCGTCGAAGGTGGTCTCCCCGGCGAAAAGGTCCATGATCTGCCGGCCCACCATGACGTGCTGCCACAGCGGCACCGGCCGGTGCTCGGAGACGATGATGTCGGTGTCCCCGCGGACGGTGTCCAGCCAGGCGCCGAACTCCTCGGCGTTGGAGACGGTTGCACTGAGCGAGGCGACCTGGACCTCGCTGGGCAGGTGGATGATGACTTCCTCCCACACCGCCCCGCGGAACCGGTCAGCCAGGTAGTGGACTTCGTCCATGACCACGTAGCCGAGGTCCTCCAGGGTGGCAGAATCCGCGTACAGCATGTTCCGGAGGACTTCGGTGGTCATCACCACCACCTGCGCGTCGCCGTTGATGCTGGTGTCGCCGGTCAGGAGGCCCACATTTTCTGCACCGTACTTTTCGCTGAGTTCAGTGAATTTCTGGTTGCTGAGGGCTTTGATGGGGGTGGTGTAGAAGGCCTTCAGGCCCCGCTGCAGGGCGAGGTAGATGGCGAACTCCCCCACGATGGTCTTCCCGGCTCCGGTCGGGGCCGCCACCAGGACTCCCCTGCCTTCCTGAAGCGAACGGCACGCCTGCCGTTGAAAGTCGTCGAGTTCGAACTCCAGGGTCCGGATAAAGGACCCAAGGTACGTGGCCGCCTCTGCCCTGCGCTCGGCGCTGGCACGGTATCTCTCGGCTGGAGAAAGTTCTTCAGGATCGACGGGGCCGGTGGAGAAGGGTCCGGTGGTGGAGGACATACCCCAAGCCTAGCGGCACGCTACAGCTTCTTGAGTTCACTGCCGGGGGTGGCGATATCGGCTGTGGCCTCGGTCTCTTCGACCTGCCGGGCTTGCCGGCGTTCGCGGCGTTTGTCGTTCATGATGCAGATGCCGATCGCTGCAAAGAAGAGCGCCAACAGCGGTCCGGCCAGCATGAACATCGAAATGGCATCGGCACCCGGCGCTGCGATTGCTGCCAGGACAAACACCAGGAAGACCGTGATGCGCCAGGCCTTCAGAATGGTGCGGCCCGAAACGATGCCCGCCATGTTGATGCCAACCAGCACTACGGGGACCAGGAAGGCCAGTCCCAGCATCAGCACCATGCGGGTGACGAATTCGATGTAGGTCCTGGCGTCGATGACGCTGGAGGACCCCTCCGGAGTGAACTGGGTCAAGGCGTGGACCACCTGGGGAACCACCAGCCACCCCACCCAGATTCCGGCAAGGAACAGGGGGATGGCAGCAGCCATGTAGCCCAGGGTGTAGCGGCGTTCCTTGGACGTCAGCCCGGGCGTGATGAACGCCCAGAGCTGGTAGATCCAGATGGGGCTGGAGATGACCGCCCCGATGAGGAGCGACATCTGCAGCTTGAAGTCGAAGGGCGACGCGATGGTGCCGAAGTTGATGGCCGCCAGGCCCCCGGTCTCACTCGAAATCCGGTTTACCGGTTCGGCCAGCGCCTTCAACAGCGGATCGTAAAGTATCCAGCCCCCAATACCGCCGATGACGACGCCGATGGCCGACTTGATTAGCCGGTTCTTCAGCTCCTTGAGGTGCTCCCAGAGGGACATCCGCCCCTCGGGATTGGCTTTACGGGCCCGCGACAGTGCCACGGGAGGTCAGGCGCGGGTTGACGGCGGAACGTCAGTGCCGTCTGTCGGCTCACCGGGCTTCGCCTTGGGGTGGTTCACGATGGTGCCTTCCATCGGGCCGGTGGCCTCGGTGGAGTCGGCTTTGCCGTCGTTCTTCATTTCCTTGACCTCGGATTTGATGATCCGCATTGACTGTCCCAGGCTGCGGGCCATGGCCGGAAGCTTGGGGGCGGCGAAGAGAAGCAAAGCAACGACGATAATGATTACGATCGGCCAGGGGCCATCAAAGAGTCTTCCCACGGGAAATCCTTTCCTCTAAATACATCCTACTTCTATGTGAAGTCGAGATCTCCGAGCGCCTGCGGCTGGCCCCGGTCCTTTTTGCGCTGCACTCGCCGGCGGCGGCGGTCTTCGCGCCGGGCCAATTTGGATGCCTCGTAATCATGTCGCATCACGGCGGGTGAGGCAAAAACGGCGGAACCCGGGAGCGGCCGTTCCGGGTCCGGGGATTCCTGTGCTTCGACCGGATTCAGGTGCCCCAGCTTCTCACCGGCAGCACTGAGGTCCTTGACGGTCGCCATGAACTGGCGGAAGAGACGGATGCCCAGCAGGACATAGAACAGCAGGGACACTGCGACGAGCGAAACCCATATGAGAATCCAGGACCACCAAGGCATGCTGAGAAGTCTATCCGGCGTACCTGTCCAGCGATGCCGCCAGCCAGTCCCGCGCGGCGTCAGCCAGCCCGGCAGGAGCCAGGATCCGGGCCGAACCGCCGTGCTGGGCCACGAACATCGGCAGCCACGCGGTGCTGCCGAACCTGATCTGGGCCACCAGCCCGCCGTCGGGCAACTCTGCGGTGCGCTCGGCGTAGTAGTCGTCCGCCAGCCCCCTCCCCTGCCGGGTGAGCTGGACGGTGACTGTTGTGTCGTCGTCGTTCGCTGTGAAGAGTTTGGCCGGAACGCCGCCATCGGGCGGCCCGTGCACGGTGGCGGGCCGGCCATTGGGGCGCACGTCCTGGACCCGGTCCAGCCGGAAATTCCGGAGCCCGTCCACCAGGTGGCACCAGGCTTCGAAGTACCAGGTGTTGTCCAGGGAGTACAGCCGCAACGGGTCGACGTCGCGCTCGGTAACCTCGTCACGCTGGGGTGAGAGGTAGCTCAGGCGGAGCTGCGCGCCGGTCCCGATTGCCTGGCGGACCGTGGCATGGGTCGCGGCGTCCGCGGGAGCCACCTGCGGCCCCGCGATGGAGGCGGCGCGGAGTCCTTCCTCCCCGGCCGCGGCCAGCAGCTTCAACGTGACCGATTCGAGGGCGCCGCCGCCGGGCAGGTCCGGCAGCCCATTGAGCGTCTCAAGGCCGGTCAGCAGGGCGCACGCCTCCGCCACCGTGAACCGGACCGGCTTCTTCAGGTCAAGGTCCTGGGTGATGAAGACGTGGTCGTCCTCCCACTGGATATCGAGCAGATCATCCGGGTACCCCTCGGGCAATCCGGAGCAAATGAGGATCCGGAGGTCTGCCTCCAGCTCTTCCCGGGTGACGCCGAAGTGCTTCGCCACGTCCTGGATGTGCAGGCCCTGGTTGTGGACCAGGAACGGGACCAGCTGCAGCATGCGCTTGAGCTGGTCCTCCGAGGTCCCCTTCCGGGCTGCCCGGGGACGGGTATCGGAGAAGGCATAGGCGGGGACGGGCGCGGCGGTGAAGTCCGCTGCAGCCTGCAGGCGGCGCCGCACTGCCCCTGCCAGCTCTGCGGGCTCCACTGCCAGGGCGTCGGGTCCGTAGCTGGCCAGCTCTTCGGCGAGGACTTCCGGATCGCGGTATTCCACGACCAGCCGGTCGTCGCCGTCGGCGGGCCGGCCGGGAACCTGGTGCCGGCCGCCTTCAACGGCCCGGCTGCGCAGCGCCAGCAGGCGCCCCTGCCTGACGTCCACGACGGCGGTGCGCAGCGGCAGTTCAGGCAACCGGTCGAGTTCGGCGCGGATGCTGAAGTTGGCGGGCGGAACGTACTGCTCCCTGTCGAGGGTTGTCACGGCGCTCGTGAAGCGGGACAGGCGGAAATGCCTGGGCGCGTTTCGGCCGCGGTCGTATCCCATGAGGTACCACTGGCCGAACCGGCTGCCCAATCCCCAGGGCTCTACAGACCGTTCCTCCTCCTTGCCGGTGCTTCCGGCGAGGTACGTGAAGGTGACTGGATGGCGGCCGTGCATGGCTGCGACGACGTCATCGAAGGCCTGTCCGGCCGGCTTGATCCGTGGCTGGACGCCGGCCGGGAGTTCCACCTCGGCCAGCCTTCCTGAGGCCTGGAGCTTGCGGAGGGCGCTTTGGGCAGCGGTCCCCAATGCGGCGCGCTCCCAAAGTTGGGAAGCGAGCAGGAGGACCGTCCATTCGTCCGGGCCCAGCTGGACGTCCGGGAGGCGGCTGGACTCCTTGCCGATGCGGTACCTGGTGGTGGCCGGGTCATCCTCGCTCCAGCCCAGGTCCGTCAGGGTTTCCACCTCGAAGCCCATGGCCCTCAGGTCGTTTTTGTCCCGCTCGAACATCCGCCCGAAGGCGACGTCATTGCCGGAGGTGTCGTGGTAGACCTTCTCGCGCAGTTCGCTGCGGCGCAACCCGTAGCGGGTGTTGAGCAGCGCAATCAGCAGGTTGAGGAGTCGTTCAGTGCGGGATACGGACACCTTGGTTACGTTACTAAACTCCCCCGGTGAAAGCAGAAAGCGCGGCAGCGCGGGAGGTTGTCCTCCCTGCTGCCGCGCTTCACGGTGCGATAAGTTTCCGCGTGTGCCGTCGACTTAGCGGACGGCCACGAGGTCCACGACGAAGATCAGTGCCTCGTTGGGGGCGATGGCTCCGCCGGCACCGCGCGAGCCGTAGGCCAGCTCGGAGGGGATCTCCAGGCGGCGGCGGCCGCCGACCTTCATGCCCAGGAGGCCCTGGTCCCAGCCCTGGATGACCTGGCCGACGCCGACCCTGAAGTCCAGCGGTGCGCCACGGCCCCAGGAGGCGTCGAATTCTTCGCCTGTGGACCAGGCAACGCCGACATAGTGGGTGGAGACGGTGTCCCCTGCCTTGGCTTCCTTGCCGTCACCCTCGATGAGGTCCGTGATGACGAGTTCCGTGGGGACGTCGCCTTCCGGGAAGTCGATCTCGGGCTTCTGGCGGTCGAATTCCCGCTGTCCAAACGACATGCTTGCTCCTATTGAGTGAGTGGTGATGGGTGCCGCGAAGGACGCGGCGTCCCTGTAAGTCTTGCTACTTGACCCCGAGGATGTCCACTACGAAGACCAGGTCGCCCTTCGCCTGGCCCTGGCCGGCGTCTCCGTAGGCCAGGTCCTTGGGGATGACCAGCAGGACGCGGGAGCCCACGGTCTTACCCGCGAGGCCCTGGGTCCAGCCCTTGATGACGCCCGAGAGCGGGAAGGTGGCGGGCTGGCCGCGGTCGAAGCTGGAATCGAACTTGGTGCCGTCGGAGAGGTTGACGCCCACGTAGTTCACTGTCAGCGTGTCGGATTCCTTGACGGTGGCGCCCGTGCCCTTGATCAGGTCCTGCGACACGAGTGCCGTGGGGGCGGGTGCACCTGCAACGTTGATCTCAGGTACACCGTCTTTTTCCGTCACGGTCGGCAGGCCGGCCGGCGGCGTCACGGCGTCGCCCTGCGGCTTGTCCAGGACGGGAGTGGGGTCCGAAGCGGAGAGTACCTTGATGATCAGCAGCTGGGTGGGTGCAGCTGCGGCACTGGGGCTGGGGCTGGCGCCGTCGGAGGGGCTGGGGCTTGCCGAAGGAGCACTCTGCTGGCCGGGGACGGCCAGGGCAAGGCTTGAACCTACTTTGGCACCCACGAAAGCGTTGTAGATGACGGCGCTGCCGGTTTTGAGCTCATCGTTCAGCTCAAGGCTTTCAGGCTCGTTGGGGAAAGTGTCCTCCAGCTGGGAACCGTCCGTACCGTTCAAGGCAAGGATGGAGATCTTGGCCACCTGGTTTGCCTTGACGGTGTCGCCGCTGCCTTCAGAGACCACTTTGATGGTCGGCTGGGAAACGGCCAGGGGCTTGTCGAAATCCACACCCGGGGCCTTCTTGTCCCCGTTGTCGGTCAGCTTGAGGGAGTCGAACTTTGCAGTCTCCCCGGCGGACTGGCTGCTCGGCTGGGGCTGCGGGGCTGTACCGCCGCAGGCGGTCAGGAGCAGCAGGCCGGGAAGGAGGATTGCTAGTAGTCGGCGCACGTAGTAAAACTTTCGTCGGGGCAGGGTGGAGACGGCTTTCCGCCAGGCGGCGGACAATGCCGTGGGAGGCCCCCTTAAAAGGGACCTTATCAAGAATAGACCCTGAAGCTGGACGTCAGCCCGGAGCCGATCAACCCATGGAGTCCAGCAGCGCATCCACCCGCTCGTCGACGCTGCGGAAGGGGTCCTTGCACAGGATTGTCTGGTGGGCACGGTCGTTGAGTTTCAGGTGCACCCAGTCCACGGTGTAGTCCCGCCCCAGTTCCTGCGCACGCCGGACAAAGTCCCCGCGCAGTTTGGCGCGGGTGGTCTGTGGCGGCGCATCCACGGCACCCTTTATGACGGTGTCGTCGACAATGCGGCGCACCGCACCCCGGGACTGCAGGAGATAGAAAAGCCCCCGGCTGCGCGAAATGTCGTGGTACGTCAGATCAAGCTGGGCGATCCGCGGCGCCTCCAGGCCCAGGCCGTGGCGTTCGCGGTAGTTGTCCATCAGCTTCTTCTTGATGGCCCAGTCGATTTCGGTGTCGATCCCCCGGGTATCGCCGGACTCGATCGCATGGAGCGTCCGCTCCCACAAGTCCAGGATCACGGGAACGTGCGGGTTGTGGGCGCCATGCTCCTTGACGAAGGCGGTCACCTTGGTCAAGTACTCCTGCTGGATCTCCAGGGCGGTGAGCTGACGTCCGTTGGCCAGGCGGACCAACGCGCGGCCGCTGAGGTCGTGGGAGATTTCCCGGATGCTGCGGATGGGGTTTTCCATCCGCATGTCCCGCATGATCACGCCGGCCTCGATCATCCGGAGGACCAGGTCCACGGTGCCGACCTTCATCAGCGCGGTGGCCTCGGACATGTTCGAGTCCCCCACGATGACGTGGAGCCGCCGGTAGAACTCGGCGTCGGCATGCGGCTCGTCCCGGGTGTTGATGATGGGCCGGGAACGGGTGGTGGCGGAAGAGACGCCTTCCCAGATGTGGTCGGCCCGCTGGGAGAAGGCATAGGTGGCACCGTGGGGCGTCTTCAGGATCTTCCCTGCGCCGGCGATGAGCTGCCGGGTGACCAGGAACGGAATCAGGATTTCAGCCAGGCGGGAAAATTCCCCGCGCCGCGGAATCAGGTAATTCTCATGGCTGCCGTACGAGTTCCCTGCGGAATCGGTGTTGTTCTTGAACAGGTACACGGTGCCGTTGAAGCCTTCAGCGGCAAGGCGCGCCTGGGCCTCATCCACCAGGTCGTCAAGGATGAGTTCGCCGGCACGGTCGTGGGCGATCAGCTGCGCAAGGTCATCGCACTCCGCCGTCGCGTACTCGGGGTGGGATCCGACGTCGAGGTACAGCCGGGAACCGTTGGTGAGGAACACATTGGAGGAACGCCCCCAGCTGACCACCTTCCGGAACAGGTACCGCGCCACCTCCTCCGGGGCAAGAGGCCTCGAGTCGGGGCTCGAGTAGGAGATCCCAAACTCGGTTTCGATGCCGAAGATTCTCTTGTCCATGTGGTCCTCCTAGGCCAGCAGTGCTGTGATGTCCGCGTCGTTCAGCCTGCGGAAGGCACGCCGGGTGCCGCGGGAGCTTTCGGACAGCCGGTCCAGGACGGCCACTTCCAATGCACTGGGCGGCAACGGCGCCGCGGGCTGCTCACCCTCCTGGACGGGCGTAAGTCCCTTGATGGCCAGCCGGACGGCGTCGGCGAAGCCCAGCGAAGCCTGCCATCCTGCATCGATGGCCGATGACACTTTCTCAGCTTGTCCACCCATGACGACAAAGCTGTGCTCGTCGGCGATCGAGCCGTCGAACGTCAGCCGGTAGAGGTGGTCCTCGGCCTGCGAGGACCCTACTTCGGCAACGGCGAGTTCCACCTCGAAGGGCTTTTGCTCGGCGGTGAAGACAGCGCCCAGGCTTTGGGCGTACACACTGGCCAGGCCGCGGGCGGTGACGTCCTCGCGGTCGTACGAGTATCCGCGGACGTCGGCGTAGCGGACGCCGGCCTGGCGGAGGCTTTCGAATTCGTTGTACTTGCCGACGGCGGCGAACGCGATTTTGTCGTAGATCTCGCCGATCTTGTGCAGGGATGGCGAAGGGTTCTCGGCTACGAGGGCGATCCCGTCGGCGCAGCTGATGACAACCACTGAGCGGCCGCGGGCGATGCCTTTCCGCGCGAAATCCGCGCGGTCCTTCATCAGTTGTTCTGGTGAGACATAGAACTGCTGGGTCATCTCAGGCCTCCCGTCCGGCGATGGTGCGCGCTTCGATCACGCTGCGCGACGCAGCCGCGAGTTCCGGCTCGGGCACCCGCCGGGCGCCTGTCCTGTCCACCGTATAGACCACCGGCCACAACTGCCGGACCGTGTCCGGGCCGCCCGTTGCGGAATCGTCGTCGGCAGCGTCATACAGCGATTCGACCGCAACGGAAAGGGCCTGCTCGGCCGTGAGATTGGGCCGCCAAAGCTTCTTCAGCGCACCGCGCGCGAAGACGGAGCCGGAGCCGACGGTGTGGTGTTCGTGTTCCTCGTACCTGCCGCCGGTGACGTCATAGGAAAACAGCCGGCCGACGCCTGCGCTGGTGTCGAAACCGGCGAACAGGGGCACCACTGCAAGGCCCTGCAGGGCCAAGGGAAGGTTGCCCCTGATCATGGCACCCAGCCGGTTTGCCTTGCCTTCAAGGCTGAGCTGGGTTCCTTCTATCTTTTCGTAGTGCTCAAGTTCAACCTGGAAAAGCCGGGTCAGGTCAATTGCTATGCCGGCTGTTCCGGCAATGCCGAGGACGGAGAAGTGGTCAGCCGGGAAGACCTTCTCGATGTGCCTGCTCGCAATGACGTTCCCCATGGTTGCCCGCCGGTCGCCCGCCATCAGGACGCCGCCGCCGTAGCTCATGGCAACGATGGTGGTGGCATGGGGAACCTGAACCGGGGCAGCCACCGACGCACCACCCTGGAGGGACCGGCTGAAAGGCAGTAGCTCAGGCCGGTCCCGCTGCAGGTGCTCGGTAAAGGACGAGGTGGCGTTGGCGGCTACCTGGTTGGCGGTTGATTCCTGCACTCATCACTCCTTGAACGTGGTACTTCAACGTCGGTACAGATCCCGGCCGTCCGCGGCTTCCGCCACCCAGCCGTCCGGGTTATTGGCCGCCCTTTTGGACGAATGCCCGGACGAACTCCTCGGCGTTGGATTCCAGGACGCCGTCGATCTCGTCGAGAAGGTCGTCCACGCCTTCGGTCGATGCCGATGCCTGTGCCTCGGGCGGTGCCGGGGGTGCCTCGGGGATGTCTTCGTCGACCTGGCTGTCCCGTGACTGCGGCTGCTGCTGCTCCTGGCCTGCCATTGGTTTCCCTCCTTCTTCCGTCGGTGGATCCGGCGGATCCTCCGATATGCCCATCCTGCCACGGGACGGGCGTTCCGGCGCGGTTTACGCCGCAGGCGGAGTGCTGTTGTGTCCCAGCAGTTCGCCGAGGAACGGTCCCGCTTCCCGGTAGCGTTCGAACAACGCTCCGGTCAGTGCTTTGGTTCCCCTCAGTGGCTCCCTGGTGGGCACGCGCTGGAGCCTCCCGTAGCCGGGCACGTCGAAGATCACCGAGTCCCAGCTGGCGCCTACAACGTCCTTGCCAAAGCTGCTGATGCACTTTCCCCGGAAGAACGCCCGGGTATCGGCCGGAGGCTCCGCGACGGCAGCGGCAATGGCGGAATCATCAACGACGCGCTGCATCCGGTTCCGGGACAGGAGCCGGTAGTAGAGGCCCTTCTCGGGCCTGATGTCGGCCCACTGGAGGTCAACCAGGCCCAGCCGGGCGTCGCTCCACTCCAGTCCGTCGCGCTGGCGGTAGCCGTCCAACAGGGAAAGTTTGGCCAGCCACTCCACGGAGGTGGCGGCCGCAGCCCTGTCACTGTCGAGCTGGGTCAGAACCGACGCCCACCGTTCCAGGACCTCATGGGTATGGCCGTCGCCGTCCACGGCGTCACCCACTCCGGTGTCCTGGGCGAGCTTTGCTGCGGCCTCGTGGTACATCCACTGAAGGTCCAGGGCCGTCACGCGCCTGCCGTCCAGCAGGCGAAGCCTGGCGGTCAATGAGGTGTCGTGGCTTACCGTCTTGAGTGCTGCGACGGGCTCGTAGACCTCGATCTTGGGAGCGAGCCCGGCCTCGATGAGGCTGAGGACAAGGGCGGTAGTGCCGAATTTGAGGTAATTGGACACCTGGCTGAGGTTGGCGTCCCCGATGATCACGTGCAGGCGCCGGTATTTGTCCGCTGTGGCGTGGGGCTCGTCCCTGGTGTTAATGATGGGCCTGCGGATGGTGGTCTCCAAGCCCACCTCGGCCTCAAAGAAGTCGGCCCGCTGGCTGATCTGGAAGCCCGGGGTGGAGCTGTCCTGGCCTATTCCCAACCGGCCGGCCCCGCACACCACCTGGCGGCTGACGAAGAACGGTGTCAGCCCCCGCACGATGTCTCCGAACGGTACTGACCTGGGCATCAGGTAGTTCTCGTGCGAACCGTACGACACGGATTTGTTGTCCGTGTTGTTTTTGTAAAGGTTGACCGGCGGCAGCGCCGGATCCGCGGCCAGCCGGCGAACGGCGGCGAGACCCACCAGATCGCCGGCAGCGTCCCAGGTCACCGCGTCACGGGGATTGGTGACCTCCGGGCTGGAGTACTCGGGATGGGCGTGGTCGACATACAGCCGGGCCCCATTGCCGAGGACCATGTTCATCAGGAGGGTCCCCGATTCATCCTGCCCGTCGAGCTCCAACTCCTCGCGGCCGTATGCAAGGGCCACCGCCTCCGCGTCGAGCACCGGAGGCTGGTCGGTCAGCTGGCTGGGATGGGCGGCACCGCGGTCCACGGTCCAGCCCCGGGCATCGTGCAGCGGCTCTTCATCCGTGTAGTCCCACCGGGTCTCCGCTCCGCCGGCCGCCCGCTGGCGGGTGACCTGGGCGTAGGCCTGGACCACCCGGGCGCTCATCATAGTGGCGTTGGCGGAAGGGGCGGACGGAGCGTGGATGCCGTACTCGGTTTCGGCTCCCATGACCCGCATGGCCCCGCCCGCGGGGAGGGCTTCCCCGCCGGCGGATCCGTGTGAACCCGTCACAGATACTGTCCTGTGGTGGGCATGGTTTCGATGGACTTGCCGGGCTCCTGGCCGGCTTTGCCCTGCACAATGGTCCGGATATAGGTGATCCGTTCACCCTTCTTACCGGAGATGCGTGCCCAGTCGTCAGGGTTGGTGGTGTTGGGCATGTCTTCATGCTCACGGAACTCGTCCACCACCGCCCGCAGCAGGTGCTCGATCCGGAGCCCCTTCTGGTGTGAGGTCAGCAGGTCCTTGATGGCGTACTTCTTGGCCCGGTCCACCACGTTCTGCACCACGGCGCCGGAGTTGAAGTCCTTGAAGTACAGCATCTCGGTGTCACCGTTGGCGTAGGTGACCTCCAGGAACTCATTGGACTTGTCCGTGGAGTACATGGCTTCCACGGTGCGCTGGACCATGGCGTCAACGGTGGCCTGGACGTCACCGTTGTGTTCGGCGAGGTCCGATTCGTGGAACGGCAGGTCCGGCGTGATGTATTTGTTGAAAATATCGGCCGCTGCCTCCGCGTCAGGCCGCTGGATCTTGACCTTCACGTCCAGCCGTCCCGGACGGAGAATTGCGGGGTCGATCATGTCCTCGCGGTTGGACGCGCCGATGACGATCACGTTGTCCAGGCGTTCCACACCGTCAATCTCACTGAGGAGCTGGGGCACGATGGTGGTTTCGACGTCGGACGAGATGCCGGTGCCGCGGGTGCGGAACAGCGAGTCCATTTCATCGAAGAACACCACCACGGGGCTGCCGTCGGAGGCTTTTTCCCGGGCGCGGGAGAAGATCAGGCGGATGTGCCGCTCCGTTTCACCGACATACTTGTCCAGGAGTTCGGGCCCCTTGATGTTCAGGAAGTAGCTCTTGAGGTCCACGTTCCCGGAGCGCTCGGCGGCGCGGGCAGCGAGGGAGTTGGCAACGGCCTTGGCAATGAGCGTCTTGCCGCAGCCCGGAGGGCCGTACAGGAGGATGCCCTTGGGGGCTTTGAGGCCATGCTCCCGGTAAAGGTCCGGGTGCAGGAAGGGCAGTTCCACGGCGTCGCGGATCTGCTCGATCTGGGGGCCGAGGCCACCGATGTCCTCGTAGGTGATGTCCGGAACTTCCTCGAGGACCAGGTTCTCCACCTCTGAGCGGGGCACCTTCTCCAGCGCGTATCCGGTCCGTGAATCCACGGACAGGGCATCGCCAACCCGGAGCTTCTCGGACAGGAGGGCACCGGAAAGCCGCACCACGCGTTCTTCGTCCGCGCGGCCCACCACCAGGGCGCGGTCACGCCCCAGCATTTCCTTCAGGGTGGCCAGTTCACCGGCGCGTTCGTAGCCCAGGCCCGCGACGATCAGGAGGGCTTCGTTCAGCAGCACTTCCTGGCCCACGGAAAGCTGGTTGATGTTCACCAGCGGGCTGATGCCCACGCGCATCTTTCGGCCCGCGTTGAAGATGTCCACCGACTCCTCCGTGGCGGCCTGGCCGCTGTTGCCCGGAGCCGGCTGCCGTTTCGGGTTGATCTGGAGGATGGTGCCGAAGCTGTAGGGCGGCTGCCCTTCCTGGTCCAGGGCATTTTTCAGCCGGAGGATCTCCGCCTTTGCGGTTTCGAGCATGCTGACCAGCTTGGAGTTGTTCTGCGTTGCCGCTGCCAACTGGCGGTCGATGTGCCTGAGCTTGTCCCGAAGTATGTTGACCTGGCGGTCAGCAACCGAGAGGTCGTTGGCGGCAGACTGCTCTGCCGGTGTACGTCCGGAGTCCTGGTTTGGTGTCTCCATGATGTATCAGCCCCTTCCTGCGCTTCTCTTAAGACATTAGTCCCAAGAGGGCGGGTAGGGATGGAGACTCCCGAAATGTGGACTAGTTCGTAACCTCGGGGTTGTCCACCACGTTGGTCCCGGCGATGGCGTCCCGGGCGGCGCGCCGGAGTTTCTTGTCCGAGACAGCCCGCTCCCCTACCGCGCCGGGAGTCCAGGCGTTGACGTCCTCTTCGTTGAACTCTGTCTTTGACGGGCGGCGCTTGACCGAGATGCCGGTGACGCCGTCTGCGAGCCGCCGAGTGACCAGGAGGAATCCCGTGTGGGCCACCATGCGGTGGTCCGGGCGCACGGCGAGCCCTTCGAGGTGCCAGCCGCGGACCATCGACTCCCAGGCGTCGGGCTCGGTGAAACGGCCGTCGGCCCGGATGGCTTCCGCGGTACGGGAGAGCTGGGTGACCGTGGCGACGTAGTTGATCCAGACGCCGCCGGGGGCAAGCACCGTGGCGACGGCGTCGAGGCACTCCCAGGGTGCCAGCATGTCCAGGACGACGCGGTCCACGGAGCCCGGTTCCTCGGCCTTGACCACGTCGTCCTGGAAGTCGCCGAGGGAAATCTGCCAGGCGGGGTGCGGGCCGCCAAAGATGGTTTCAACGTTGCCGCGGGCGATGTCAGCGAACTCTTCACGCCGCTCAAAGGAGTGCAGGTAGCCGTTGTCCCCCACCGCGCGGAGCAGGGAAATGGACAGGGCACCGGAGCCCACGCCGGCTTCCACTACGCGTGCGCCGGGGAAGATGTCCGCCATGGTGACAATCTGGCCGGCGTCCTTGGGATAGACGACGGCGGCACCGCGCGGCATGGAGAGCACGAAATCAGACAGCAGGGGCCGGAGGGTCTGGTACTGCTGGCCCACGTTGTTCACCACGACCGAGCCGTCAACCTTGCCGATGATTTCGTCGTGGTTCAGGAAACCGCGGTGGGTGTGGAAGGCACCCCCGCGTTCCAGCGTGATGGTGTTCATGCGGCCGCGTTCGTCCGTCAGCTGGACGCGTTCGCCCTCCCGGAAAGGGCCCCGGCGACGGGCAGCGCCCACCGGCTGCGAGCCGCTGGCGGCAGCACCGGCTTGCGCTGCTCCCTTGGCGTCGTTGACGGCAGTTTCGCTGCTCATGATTCTTCCTCGCTCCTGTAAACCTGTTGTGCCGCGGCCCTGATGGTCCCTGGGGACGCTGGGCTTCCGCGGCAATGCACGACCGGCAGGTAACTCTACCGGGTCTGGCCCTGCGGGTGCCTATCGTTGCGGGGGCGCTTTCCGGTGATGGCTGCGAGGACAGCCTCCTGCGTCAGCAGCCCGGTGACCGTTCCGTTGTGGTCCACAACAGCGTAATGGCGTCCCTCAAGCTGGGAAAGGAACTGGATCAGCTCCTGCCCTTTGGACCATTCCGGAATGTAGGCTCCGGCAGCCAGGGGGAACGAAATGGCGGTGACGGGCGTGGTATCCGCCGCAGCGCCGGGTACGGATGCGAGGGCTCCCGGGTCCACCACGCCCTGCGGCCGTCCGTCCGGTCCGCAGACCACCACGGACTTTGTTCCCGCTGCGCCCAGGCGGAGGGCGTCCCGGACCGTGCCGGTGGAAGGAACGCCGGCAGCCGGCGTCGCCAGGGCTGCGGCGCTGACCAGCGGCAGCCGGCCGCGCAGCGTGCCCTGCTGGATGGACGCCGACGCGCCCATCCACAGGAACCCGCCCACCAGGATGGTGATCATGAGGAGGCTGAAGTCCGGCTGGTCACCGGCGAGGAACGGACGCAGGAGGAACCAGTAGGCAATGGCGAGGACGATAATCCGGCCGCCCCAGCCGGCCGCGACGGTTCCCTTTGCCTGGCTGCCGGTGGCCTTCCAGACGATGGATTCGACCAGCCGGCCGCCATCCAGCGGCAGGCCGGGCAGAACGTTGAAGACACCGATGAGGAAGTTGGCCCACATGAAGATGTTCGTGAGGATTTCGGCGACGCTTCCCAGGCTGTTCGTGCCGAGCAGCAGCCAGGCTCCGCCGGCCAGGACGAAGTTGGCGGCCGGCCCGGCCAGCGCAACCAGCACAGACCGTCCCGGTGAAGAGGTGAAGCTTTCGAACTGGGTGTGGCCGCCCCAAAGGTTCAGGACGATCTTTTGGGTCGGCCAGCCGTAGATTTTCGCCGTCAGGGCGTGGGCGAGCTCGTGGACGAGGACAGAGATGAGGAGCAGGACGGCGTAGGCAAAGGCCACGAGGTAGGCGCTCACGCCCAGCATGGGGTTGTTCCGCGCCAGAACCGGCCCATAGACGATCACCGTGAAGGCCGCGATCACGAACCACGAGTACGCGAGGACAATAGGCACGCCGGCGATGCGGCCCAGCGGAATGCCTTCACGCCGCGCCGGGCAGTCGGGTTTGGCGCTTTGCCGGGCATCCGGTTCAGCCACGGGCGTCACCGGTGGAAGCCGCGGGAGCGCCCGCGGCGCCGGGCTGCGGAAGCAAGGCCTCCAGTTCGGTGAGGCTGCGGCCCGAAAGGGTGTCCCAGAGCTCGTAGCTGTGGTGCTCAGGCAGCGGGACAATATGAGGCACGGCAACCGTGGCGACGCCGGAGGCTACGGCCGCAGCCACGCCGGGTACGGAGTCTTCGAGGGCTACGCAGTGGTGGATTCCGAGGTCGGGATCGTTCTCCTGCAGGAGCTCGACGGCGGTCAGGTACGCCTCCGGGTGCGGCTTGCCCTGGCTCACGGTGTCACCGGTGACTACGACGTCGAAGTACGGCCGGGGAAGGTTCGCCACCACCTCGCGGGCCAGCGGGCCCTCGGACATGGTGACCAGGGCGCAGCGCACGCCGGCGACGTGCAGTTCCTCAAGGAGTTCGCGGGCGCCAGGACGCCACGGCACTTCCTGCTGGACGCTGCTGATGACCTGCGCAGTCAGGGTGTCGATGATTTCGCGGATTTCCAGTTCGACGCCGGCCCGCTGGAGCAGGCCCGCGGAGAATGTCAGTGACTGGCCAACCAGCTGCATTGCCTGGTCATGGCTCCATGTTCCCCCGTGGGCCTCCACCAGCGCGTGCTCCGCGGCAATCCAGTATGGCTCGGTGTCCACGATGGTCCCGTCCATGTCCCACAGGACGGCTTTGAGCGGGGAACTGGCGGCAGGAAATGGCATAACGCCAGTCTACGGTGCGTGGCTGGGCGGAGGCTGTGGGCTACGCCCTTGGCGAATATGCCATGGACCGGGCCTGCTGTGGACGGGTTTCAGGGGATTTGCGGCGCTTCATTCCATGCGCGGGCAAGCACCTTGGACGTAGGGTGAAGAAATGAATAGCTTCGAGGGAGACACCGCCGAACAGGGTGCCGGACCCGAGCGGGAACGGTTCCTGCAGCCAGTGGCTGACGGACAGCGCGTAACTGTGATGCTTGCCGCCTTTGAGGGGTGGAACGATGCCGGAGAAGCAGCCAGCGATTCGCTGCGCTACCTGAACAAACTGTGGGGCGGCAAGAAGGTCGCTTCCATTGATGCAGACGAGTACTACGACTTTCAGTTCACGCGGCCCACGGTGCGCAGGAATGCTGCCGGTGAGCGCAAGATCAAATGGCCTTCCACCCGGATCTACAAGGCCAGTGCACCCAACTCCAATGTGGACGTCATTTTTGTGCAGGGGACGGAGCCGTCCTATAAGTGGCGGGCCTATACGGCGGAGCTGCTGGTCCATGCCGAGGCGCTGAATGTCGACTATGTGGTGCTGGTGGGCGCGCTGCTGGCGGATGTTCCGCACAGCCGCCCGATTCCGGTGAGCACGTCCTCGGATGACGCTCCGCTCCGGGAGCGCATGAACCTGGAAGCGTCGCAGTATGAGGGCCCGGTGGGGATTGTGGGTGTCCTGTCAGAGGTGGCACTCCTGGCGGGACTCCCTACTGTGTCGTTGTGGGCGGCCGTGCCGCACTATGTGGCCCAGGCGCCCTCCCCCAAGGCCCAGCTTGCCCTCCTGCACCGCAT
The DNA here is from genome assembly GCF_040702325.1 of Pseudarthrobacter sp. 902506025. Lineage (NCBI taxonomy): Bacteria > Bacillati > Actinomycetota > Actinomycetes > Micrococcales > Micrococcaceae > Pseudarthrobacter > Pseudarthrobacter sp. 902506025. The sequence goes on along the minus strand of NZ_JBFBKW010000001.1, from coordinate 653,676 downwards.
CGAGGAGTTGCTGCAGGTGCCGCTGGACACCCACGAGCTGGCCGAGGAAGCGGATGCATGGGAGCGCGGCGTGGACGAACTCGCTACCGAGGACCCGGAGATCGCTGCGTACGTGCGGCAGTTGGAGGAAGCGAAGGACACCGCCGACCTCCCTGAAGCGAGTGGCGAGTCCATTGCCCGTGAATTTGAGCGTTACCTGAAGCGGCGGGGCCAGGACCGCCCCTGACGTTGACGCACTGACTTGCCTTAACAGGAAGGGCCCTGCCGGGAGCAATCCCCGGCCGGGCCCTTCCCGTCTGCCGTAATGTGCGGACGCGTTAGAGCCGGATGCCCAGGAGGGCGTCCACCGCGTCCTTTACCAGGGCCGCGTCAGCGGGGCTGGCGGCAGCACCGGCGTCGTTCGCGTTCCGTGCCCAGCGCGAGACCGCGGCAACCGCTGCCGGCGCATTCAGGTCGGCTGCCAGCGCCTCGCGCATCTCGGCCAGCAGCTGCTGGCCTGAGCCCTCGGGAGCGTGGTCAAGGGCTTTCCGCCACGCTGCAAGGTCGGCCTTGGCGGCCTGGAAGCCTTCGTCGGTCCAGGACCAATCGGAGCGGTAGTGGTGGGCCAGGATCGCCAGCCGTATTGCTGCCGGGTCCTCGCCGGCTGCGCGGAGCCTGGAGACCAGCACCAGGTTGCCTTTGGACTTGCTCATCTTTTCGCCGTCGAGGCCCACCATGCCCGCGTGGGCGTAGTGCTTGGCCAGGGGGACCCCGGCCAGGGAGTAAGCGTGGCCGGCGCCCATTTCGTGGTGCGGGAAGATCAGGTCCGATCCGCCGCCCTGCACGGTGAAGGGTGCGGGCAGGTACTTCTGCGCGATCACGGTGCACTCGATGTGCCAGCCGGGCCGTCCCGGTCCCAGGCTTCCACCGGGCCAGCTCGGCTCACCCTCGCGTTCCACCCGCCACAGCAACGGGTCAAGGGCCTGCCGCTTTCCGGCGCGGCCCGGATCCCCGCCGCGCTCGGCGAAGAGCTCCAGCATGGCGCTTTCGCCAAGGTGGGAAATGGATCCCAGGGCCCAGGCATCAGGTGCCGTTGACTGCTTGCCGGCGGCTTCGACGTCGTAATAGACATCCCCGTCAGGTTCGCCGTTGGTGCCGTCCACCCTGTATGCCAGCCCCATGCTGACCAGGCGTTCCACTTCGGGGACGATCAGGCCAATGGATTCGACGGCGCCGACGTAGTTGTCCGGCGCCAGGACGTTCAGCGCCTCCATGTCGGTCTGGAAGAGTTCCACCTGTTCCGCGGCGAGGTCGCGCCAGTCGACGCCGGTGGCGGTGGCACGTTCCAGCAGGGGGTCATCCACGTCAGTGACGTTCTGTACGTAAGAGACCTCGCTGCCGGCATCGCGCCAGGCGCGGTTCAGGAGGTCAAAGGCGACATAGCTGGCCGCGTGCCCCATGTGGGTTGCGTCATAGGGCGTGATGCCGCAGACATACATGGAAGGCCTGGCCTCCCGTTCCAGGGCCACCTCTCGGCCCGCCGCGGTATCGAACAACCGGATGGCGGGGATGTTTCCGGGCAGGGCAGGCACAGGGCGGGAAGTCCAGGATTTCACATGCCAAGCCTAGTCCTAGGCGCTGATGACGCCGAAACCGAGGAGCAGGTACAGCGCGAGTCCAAGGAAGATCCGGTACCAGACAAAGAGCCGGTAGCTGCGGGTGGACACGAACTTCAGGAACCAGCCGATGATGACGTAACCCACTAGCAGGGCGATCACGGTGGCAAGCGCGGTCTCCGGCAGGCCGAAGGGGCCGGAGACCCCTTCCTTGGTAACCACCTTGTACAGCTGGTACAGCCCGCTGCCGAAGACCGCGGGGATGGCGAGCAGGAACGAGTACCGGGCCGCTGCCTCACGGGTGTAGCCCATCAGCAGGCCCGCGGTGATCGTCCCGCCGGAGCGGGAGACGCCGGGAATAAGGGCCAGGGCCTGCGCCAGGCCGTACAGCATGCCGTGCTTGTAGGTCAGGTGGGCAAGGTCCCGCTTTTGGGCGCCGATTGCGTCTGCCACGGCAAGGATGAGGCCGAAGACGATGAGCATGGTGGCCACGATCCACATGCTGCGGAGCACGGACTCGATCTGGTCCTGGAAGAGGAGCCCCAGGACGATGATGGGCAGGCTGCCCAGAATTACCAGCCAGCCCATCCGGGCGTCAGGGTCCTGCCGGGACACCTTGCCCGTAAGGGAGCCGGCCCAGGCCTTGACGATGCGGACGATGTCACGCCAGAAGAAGATCAGTACGGCGGTCTCCGTGCCGAGCTGGGTGATGGCCGTGAAGGCTGCCCCCGGGTCCTCTGCGTTGGGGAGGAATTCGCCCACGATCCGCAGGTGTGCGCTTGATGAAATCGGTAGAAATTCGGTCAGTCCCTGCACTAGGCCCAGCAGGGCCGCTTCAAACCAGTTCACGCTAAGACCCTACGGCATGGCAGCGCCGCTCCTGGCCGTAAGCTTGCTGCTATGCAGCAGCGTTACGTCGGCAACAGTGGATTGCGAGTTTCAGCCCTCTCCCTTGGCACCCGGTCCTGGGGTGGCGACACTGACGAACAGGACGCCTCGGAACTGCTGCGCACTTTCCTTGATGCCGGCGGCCGGCACGTGGACACGTCGGCGTCCTACGCGGGCGGCGGCTCGGAGGCGATCCTTGGCTCACTCCTGGGCGATGTGGTGTCCCGCACGGAGATTTCCATCTCCACGAAAGCGGGGATGACGACGCCGGATGGCCGGCGTGCGGTGGACGCCTCACGCAATGCGATGCTCACCGGGCTGGATGCAAGCCTGGCCAGGCTAGGCACCGACTATGTGGACCTGTGGTTCGCCGAAGCGTGGGATAGCAACGTTCCCCTCGATGAAACCCTGGCGGCACTGGAATTCGCGGTCCGCACCGGCCGGGCCAGGTACGCGGGCATCTCAAACTACAGGGGCTGGCAGGCCGCCAAGGCCGCCGCCACGAGCAGTGTGCCACTGGTGGCCATCCAGGCCGAATACTCGTTCCTTAACCGGCGGGCGGAAGCGGAACTGATCCCCGCCGTTGAGGATGCCGGCCTGGGGCTGATGGCGTGGGCTCCGCTGGGCCGGGGGGTGCTCACGGGGAAGTACCGTGGCAGCATCCCCGCCGGTTCACGGGGCGCCTCGGTCAGCGAAGCCGCCTACGTGGAGCCGTATCTGGAGGAGAAGCCGTCGCGGATCGTGAATGCGGTGTGCATGGCTGCCAACGGGCTGGGCCGGACTCCGCAGGATGTTTCGCTCGCCTGGCTGCTGTCACAGCACGGAGTTGCCACGGCGATCGTTGGCGCCCGGACACCGGTGCAGTTGAAGGAGATCCTCGATTCCCAGCTGACGCCCCTGCCGCCGCAGATTGCACGCGCGCTGGAGGATGTTTCCGCGGTGTCCTAGCTTCTGCTCCGCAACTTCCCTGGTCCTGGGGCGGTTCGGGCGGCCCTGCTACTCGTCGACGATTTCCAGATCTTCGTCCTCGTCCACGTCGGCTTCTTCGTCCTCTTCATCCTCGTCGTCAAAGACCTGCAGGGGCGTTACTTCGTTGTAGGCCTCGTAGAGGGCGTCCTCGTAAACCTCGAAAGCATCGGCAACCGCGAAAAACGCTGCCTCAACGGAGGGATCACCGTCCCCGCGGCGGTTCGATGCTGCTATAAGGTGTTCTTCCAAAGCGGTGGTCAGGGACGAAAGCGCGACACGCGGATCGATGCTCATGACTTCACGTTAGCCGGAAAAGGACGAAAATGGAGAGCAAATGAAGGAACAATTTCTCACCAGCTCGGTCCAGCGGGAGCGGGATTATTTGCGGCAGTACGAGTACCTCGTACTGACCGTCAGCCCTGATGATTCCTTGCCGGAGGCTCGGCGCCGGCTCGTTGAACACTCCGAATACGGCAAGTGGGAGCTGGAGCGCAGCAAGCTGTACGTGGGTGGCGGCAGGCGCTTTTGGCTGCGGCGCCGGGTGATGCAGGTCCAGCGGACCGTTTAGAAATGTGTGGTCCAGCGGACCGTTTAGAAATGCGCGGTCCAGCGGATCGTTTAGTCTTCCAACGGTCCCAGCCACGCGTTGGCTACGGTGTTATGGGCTGATTCGTCGTCGGAGGGGTGGAACATCCCCGCCAGCACGTCCCGGTAGAGCCGTTCCAGTTCCGAGCCCCGGAAATAGCTTGATCCCCCACTGACCCGGATGGCCAGGTCCACCACGCGGCGGGCGGTCTTGGTGGCGTTCACTTTCAGTCCAACAAGTTTGGGAAACCACTGGCTTCCGTGGTCAGCCAGGGCGTCGACGTCGGCAGTGACGGTCCTGAGTTGCGGGTACAGGACGTCCATGGCCATGGCGGCGTCTGCCACCTTCCAGCGTATGTCGGGGTCCTGCGCGTAGCTTCGCCCGCCGTTTTTGAAGGAGGTACGCCGCTTCACGTTCTCCACGCCCACGGCCAGGGCGCGTTCGCCGAGACCTGTGTAGACGGCAGCCAGGAGGCTCTCGAAGCAGGCGAAGATCGCGAAGATCAGGGGGTCGGCGTTGGGGCCGACGGGCAGCTTGCGGAAGATGCGGTCGGCTGGAGCTCTGACGGCTTCCAGGACCGTGGTGGCGGACTGGCTGGCCCGCATGCCCAGGGTGTCCCAGTCGTCCAGGATCCGGTAGCCGGGAGTTTCCCGCGTGATGAATCCGTGGACCAGTTCCCCGGCACCGTCCCGGGCTCCAGCATCTTTCCCGAAGATGCCCAGACGGGTCCAGGCCGGCGACAGGCTGGTGAAAATCTTGGTACCGGTGAAGGAGTAGCCGCCATCCTGTTCCGGTGTGGCGGTGGTCCGTGAATCGAAGAGGACCGAGTCGTTTCCGGCTTCCGAGTTGCCGAAGGCGAAGACCTCGCCCTGGGCAGCTTCCTTGAGGACGAAATCGAGCGAGTTGTCGCCCCGCGCCGCCAGGACGTGCGCGACGCCGGTCCAGACCAGGTGCATGTTGACGGCCAAAGCGGTGGCCGGGGCAGCCGTTGCCAGCCTGCGCTGGCACTGCGCCGCCGCTTCGAGCCCAAGCCCTGCGCCGCCGTCGGACGCTGGTACGAAAAGCTTCAAGTAGCCTGCCGCTGCCAACTCCTCCAGGTCCTCGTGGAAGAAGGCGTTGTCACGGTCATATCCGGCGGCGCGGCTGCGGATGCGCTCCAGGAGCTCATCCGGCAGCAGTTCCTCTGGGCTCACGGCGGGCTCCTCTTAGTAGTTGGTGAGCAGGGTGTCCAGGACCCGGGCACCGAACTTCAGGGAATCCGCCGGGACGCGCTCGTCCACCCCGTGGAACATGCCGGTGAAGTCCAGCTCATCCGGCAGCATGAGGGGTGCAAACCCGTAGCCGGTGATGCCCAGGCGGCTGAGTGACTTGTTGTCCGTACCGCCGGAGAGCGTGTAGGGCAGCACCTTGGCGCCGGGGTCCTCCTTGTGGAGAGCGTCGATCATCGAGTCCACCAGGTTGCCGGCGAACGGGACCTCCAGCGAGACGTCGTTGTGGACGTAGCTGACGTCCACGCCGTTGCCGGCGAGGTCGCGCACGATTTCGAGGACCTGCTGTTCCTGGCCCGGGAGGGTCCGGCAGTCAACCAGTGCTTCGGCGGACTCGGGAATGACGTTGTGCTTGTAGCCGCCCTTGAGGAGGGTGGGGTTCGTGGTGTTCTGCAGGGTCGCGCCGACGAACCGTGCCACCGTACCCAACTGGTTGAGCAGCAGGTCGGGGTTGTCGGCGTCGAACTCAACTCCGGTGAGTTCAGTCACCCCGTCGAGGAACTGCCGGGTGGTGGGAGTGAGTTCGATGGGCCACTTGTATTCACCAATCCTGGTCACGGCAGCGGCCAACCGGGTCACGGCATTGTCGGTGTTGATCTGCGAACCGTGGCCGGCACGTCCGTGCGCAACGAGGCGGAGCCAGGAGATGCCCTTTTCCGCAGTCTGCAGCAGGTAGGTCCGCTGGCCGCCGATAGTGGCCGAGAAGCCGCCCACCTCGGAGATGGCTTCGGTGGCGCCTTCGAAAAGTTCGGGCCGGTTGTCGACGGCGTAGCGGGCGCCATACACGCCGCCGGCCTCCTCATCCGCGAAGAAAGCGAAGATGATGTCCCGCTTGGGCTTCCGGCCCTCCCTGGCAAAACTCCTCAGCACCGAAAGGATCATGGCGTCCATGTCCTTCATGTCGACGGCGCCGCGTCCCCAAATGAGGCCATCTTTCAGTTCTGCCCCGAACGGGTCAACGGACCACTGGTCCCGGAGCGCTGGAACGACGTCCAGGTGGCCGTGGACCACCAGCGCACTGGCCGAGGGGTCCTCCCCCGCCATCCTGGTGACAACGTTCGCACGGCCGGGAGCCGACTCGAAGATCTCGGCGTCCAGCCCCACTTCCTCGATGAGCCCGGCGGCATACTCTGCCGCAGCCCGCTCCCCCGGCCCCGATCCGTCGCCGTAGTTGGAAGTGTCGATCCGGATGAGTTCCTGGCAGATCCGGACAACTTCATCCTCGGGCAGGACGTCAGGCATTGATGGCTCCTTGGTAGGGAATGACTGGTTGGCACGAGCTGAATCGCTGCCCTCAGCCTACCTACTTGGCCCGATTCGTTGTTCCCGGAAAGTTCGTGTTAGAGTTTTTCTCGCTGCTTCGGAGAGGCGCGAAACGCTGAAAGGCGGAGACGCTTCCCGAAATACCACCTGCGCGGGTGGCGGAATGGCAGACGCGCTAGCTTGAGGTGCTAGTCCTCGAAAGGGGGTGGGGGTTCAAGTCCCCCTCCGCGCACAATGGGAAGCCCCGGAACATCAATGATGTTCCGGGGCTTTTTTGTGTCTCCAACCACGTCGCAACCGGAATCCAACCGTGGCCCCGTTCCTGATTCTCTACACGAGCGGAGCATCGAACCGGAGGTCTCCAGGAACATAGTTTCGCTTTGGTTTTCGTTAGGGTGGGAGCTACACCGGAAGCCAGGGGAACGGCCCCTGTGGGCCGCACGCGTCAGAGTTCGCAGCCCGCACTTAACGCGGGCCCTCGGGACGGAAGCAGGGGGGAATGATGGCCGGCACCCGGAACACCAGGGACGGTCAGGTCCCCAAGTACTTCTACGCCACCGGTGGGTGGGGCAGGGAAACGGTCATCTACGCCTACACCCAGGAAGAATGGGGGCTTGGCGGCTCCCTGCCCAGCGGAGGCAACTACCAGGCAAGGACATTCACCGGCCTGGCCATCGTCGCCCTGATTGCAACCATCCCAGCAATCCTCGCTCCACTCTTCATCCTGGTCAGCATCTACGCGATCATCACCTCCACCCCTGACCTGGGCGACATGGGCATGGGACTGATCTGGTTCGCCATGTCCGTTGTCTGCACGGTCCTGTTCACCGGCGGCTGGCTGCTGAGTCTCCACGCCCTCCGGCGAGAGCTCAAGGCCCGAAAGCTCCGCAAGGGCAGGGGCCTGCCCAAGCCAACGCACGGTGTCACCGACGACCAGGCCCGGCGCTGGTTCGAGGAGCACCCAGGAACCCTGGAGATCAGCCGGGAAAACTTCCCGCTCAGCACCCGCCCGTTCCCGGATGAACCCGAGTACCTGCCCAGCCAAGAGAAACGAGCCTGACGATGGTTTACGACCGGGAACGGTTTGCACGCGAGGACGCCGTCTACGCCGAACACAAGCAGGCGGTCGCCGCCGGCGAGAAGCGCGTCCTGCGCAAGACCAGCACGGGCGAGCTGCACAGCTACCCGGCCGATGAGATCGGGTTCACGCCCGGTGGCGGACAGGCCCAGGTCAGCACCTGGTGGGGCATGGGAATCGTGATGGTCGTCATGGTTCTTATCCTGGCCACCGGCGTGTGGCTGTTCCAGCGTCCGCTGTGGGATGGCGACTTGCCGGAGTGGGGCGCTCTGTGGCTGATCGGTTTCGCCGGGTTCCTGACGCTCTATACGTTCTTCCTCGCCCGTGACGAGTACAAGGCCACCCAGTTGCGCAAGCTCCGAGGTTCCCCGAAGCCGAGCTCCAGCGGCAGCGTCGACATCAACCTCCTTGAGCTGGGCCAGAACCGCGGCGACCAGCCGGCGCGTCCCGGTAGGATTCGACCCGTGTTCAACCAGGACAAGCAATTCCGCAAGCCCGACGGAACGCCCTACGACCCGAGCAGCTTCAACGTGCGCCAGTACGAGGAACAGTACGGCCCCGGCGGTGTCCCCGAGGGATGGTCGATGGCAGCCACCACACCCGTCCAGAGCCCAGCCCTGATCACGGGCATTGCTGTCTTCACCGCCCTCCTCAGCGGGGGAATGCTGGCGGTCGGGATTCTCGTCGTCGCGCAGGGCGGCGAACTGAGCACCGCCCTCCTTGGGCTTGGCGTGGGGACCGGTGGCCTGGTGATGTCCGCCTTCGCGTTCAGGACCGCCGTGAAGCGCCGCCGCTGGCTGCGCGAACGGGAAAAAACGAACGGACAGGGGAACTGATGGAGTACCTCTACGGCTTCCTTGCCGTCATTCTTGCCGTGGTGGTGCTACGGCTGCTGACGCCCACTGGCAACGCAAGCATTGGCGTACCCGGCCGCCCAGGCACCGGGGCAATGCGCAGTCCCAACGAGGCCGGGTGTGCAAGGACCCGCCGCCCACGAACTACAACGCCGATCCCTACAGCGGTTGGCCCTAGGCACCGGTAGCGACAGGCTCGTCGCCATCCGTAGTCCACACCCGGGGCCAATTCGGCGAGCGCCGCAAGCGCCAGGCAGATGGCCTAAAGCGAGCCTGATGTCCTGCCTCATCAGCACAACGGTGGACAGCGCGGGCCGACTCGCTCATTCGCGTATCCACACCTGGTGCCGTGGGATTCGCAATCAGCCCGGTAGCCTAGGGGCAGCCGCGCCAGATACGGCATCGTCCCACGTCAACGCGGGTTTTATGTCCTGGCATGGACTATTTGTCACCAAGGCGCCATGCTGCGCCTTCCAGGAAGAAGGACCCGTGAAGAGGACCAGGCCACTATCACTCGCCTTGGCGGTGATCGCAGTCGCGGGCAGTGCTTTCCTTGGCACCGGCAGTGCCCAGGCTGGGCCCCAGGAGAACAACCCCTGCCAGCGGCTGTCTGCGGGACAGGTGAAGTACAACAGCTTCGGTGCTAACCGGGTAACGTTCGCTACCGCCACCGGCCGTGAATCCAACGTCGTCACCATCACCGGGTGCGTTCGTTCCGGCAATGGCTATGTCCAGGAATGGCAGGACTGGGGCTACGCGGGGCTAAAAGGCTTCGCTCCGCCGGGACTGACCTGGGAGGACACATTCAAGTCACCCACCGGTTCGTACAGCGTCACCGAGGCATTGGGCCGCTCCAACCCGGGCACGGCCCTTGCCTACCATACGGTCAACGCAAACTCCCGCTGGGGCGGTGAGTACGGACCTACCTACAACCAGTACTTCGAAGGCAGCGGCGGTCCCTCTGACGAGAACCTCTACACCTACATGAACCAGGGGTATTACGAACAGGCGGCGGTCATCAACTACAACCGCCAGCCGGACATGAATACCGTGCAGGGGGCCTCCTACGCAATCTTCCTGCACGCCGGCCGCACCACGTCCGCCGGCTGCCTGTCCACCAGCCTTGAGACGGTCAACAGATTCCTGCGCAGCAGCCGCCCCGGCGATCGAATCATCATGGGCGCAGTCGATGACATCTTCACCCCGTATTCAGCGGATCCCTTTGGCGCCATCACGCAGAAATACAGCCAGGGCGGAGGGCCGGCCGGCCAGCTTGGCAGCCCGGTCTCCAACGAGGTGGGTGGACTGAGGGACGGTGGCGCCTTCCAGAACTACCAGGGAGGAGCCATCATCTGGTCTCCCCTCTCCGGAGCCCATTTCTCGTGGGGAGCCACCCGCGGCAAGTGGGCCTCCCTCGGTTATGAAAACGGCCCCCTCGGCTACCCGGTCACGGACGAAGTTGGAGGCCTGCGTGGCGGTGGCGTCTACCAGGTGTACCAGGGCGGCGTCATCATGTTTTCCCCCGCCAGCGGCGCTTACCTTTCGTCTTTCGGGCCAATCCGGGACAAGTGGGCAGAAACCGGATTCGAATACGGCGCCTTGGGATACCCCGTCAGTGACGTCATCACCGGCCTGAAGGACGGCGGCTCCTATCAGGCGTACCAGAATGGCGCGATCTTCTCCTCACCCGCTGCGGGAACGCACGCCGTCACAGCCGGCATCTACGGCAAGTGGCGCTCCCAGGGGGCCGAAGGTGGCCCCCTGGGATACCCAACAACCGATGAGTTCCGCGGGCTCCGCAATGGCGGCTCCTGGCAGGGGTTCCAGGGCGGGGCGATCATGTTTTCCCCAGCGTCCGGAGCCGCAGTCAGCGCCGGCCCGATCCGTGACAAATGGGCCTCCACGGGTTTTGAGTGGGGCAGCCTGGGCTACCCGGTCACCGATGTGATCACCGGCCTAAAAGAAGGAGGTGCCTTCCAGAACTACCAGGGAGGCTCCATCCTGTGGACCCCGGCAAACGGCGCCATCATCTCCGTGGGAGCCATCCGCAACGTCTGGGCCGGACAGAACTTCGAGCACGGTGTCCTCGGCTACCCCACCACGGATGAGTACGGCACGCCAGGAGGCGCTGTTGCCCAGAACTACCAGGGCGGCGTCATCTGCTTCGTGCCCAACGTCGGAACCTACGCGGTATCCGGGGCCATCTTCACAAAGCATGAGGCAATGGGCCGCTCACTCGGCGCTGCCGTCAGTCCCCAGGTGGCCATCAAGAACGGCGGGCTGTACCAGAACTTCCAGAACGGCTCCATCCTCTGGTCCCCTGCCACCGGCGCCCACGTGTCCATTGGTGCCACCCGCGGAGCCTGGGCCCAGGCCGGCTACGAGAACGGGTTCCTCGGCTACCCCACGAGTGACGAAATACCGGTCAGCGGTGGCGTCAAACAGACCTACCAGGGCGGATCCATCTACTGGACCGCAGCCCTCGGAGCCTTCTCCATGCCGTCAGAGTTCAGCGCCGCATTCGATGCTGTGAACGGTCCAGCCACCCTGGGGTTTCCCGGAACCAACCGGGTGACCGGGCTGAAGGACGGTGGCTCCTTCATCAACTTCCAGAAGGGCGCCCTGATCTCCAGCCCGGCCACCGGAGTTCGCCTCTCCGTCGGCAAGACCCGCGACGCCTGGGCAGGGACCGGTTTCGAGTGGGGCAGGCTTGGTTACCCGACCACGGATAACTACGTGACGGCAGACGGCAGCACCGTCCAGGATTTCCAGGGCGGACGGATCACCGTTCCCAAGGACGGCACGGCCAGGATCGATTACGGCACCTCCTGAACCCCCGTCACAGGGATGCGATCCCTGCGCGGACTGGGCGGCTAGGGGGTAATTGTCAGCGGCCTCGTCCTTGCAGCGCACGAGGCCCGGCTGAAACCTTCCGCATGGCGAACACGGTTGTTCGTCCCGGTATCGTCACACCAATCCACGCCGAAAGGGTAGGCCTCAACACTGGCCTCCCCCGGCGCTGCCGCCAGCGGCACGTCGAACTGGTAAGAAAACCCGCCGGCATCGTTCATCGCGGCAGTCGTGCTGAAGACGGTGTGGCCGGCGGCGTCGGTGACCGAGACGTAAATCCGGGCGTCCTGGCCGTACCGGGGATTGCAGTCAGCGTCGGCCGCGTGGACTGTGACGGCGTCACCGGGTTTCGCGACGGCCGGGGTTACGGCATAGCTTGGGGGCAAACAGGGCGGCTCCCCTTGCCACGACCCGCCGCAGGCAGACGACAGACACGACACAATCACACCGGCAGTGGCCATCACTGCCAAGCTTTTCCGCGACTGATCGGCTCGGTGAGCCCGGAACCCCATGGCCTCATTATGCGCAGGTCGGCATTATGCGCAGGTCGGCGGGAAATCCGTCAGGCCCGCACTGCATTGTCGCCCTGTCGTCAGGCCAGGCGTTCCTTGACGATCTCGCTGACGGCTTTGCCGTCGAAGCGTCCGCCGATTTTGGGGGTTACGGACTTCATGACCGTACCCATGGAACGCATGGTCAGGGCGGTGCCCCCGGCTCCCAATTCAGCGATGACCCCGTCGATGATGGCTTCAGCTTCCTCGCGGGTCAAGGCCTTGGGCAGGTAGGCCTCGATGACCTCAGCCTCGGCGATCTCGGCCTGTGCCCGGTCGTCGTGCCCGGCGGCGGTATAGGTGGCGGCCGTGTCACGGCGCTTGGCGGCCTCTTTCTGCAGCAACGCCGTGACCTGGAGGTCATCGAGCTCAACCGGGGTCTTTCCTGATTTCTCCCGCGTTTCGATCTCACCAAGGACGTTGCGCACCGTGGTGAGGGCGACCTTGTTGCCGGCTTTCATGTGGGCGACGACGTCGCCCTTCAGCTTTTCCTTCAATGACATGTTCTGCCTCATTCTTCAGGGGTGTGGAAGCGGCTTTGGACAAGCCTATTCCCACTTGGCCGGACTACTGCCGCATCGTGGCTTCTTCGGCCCCCCGGGGAACAGACAGTTTGCGCGCGGCCATAGGCTAGTTTGGAATCCGCAGCGGCCTGGTCCCCCGGGCCCCGAAAGGAGCACCGAGTGGACAGCACTGTTGGCAAGTGGTTCCTGAACCGGGCCGAGCGCGGAAACCCGGCCTCCTTGATCCATGCCGGCGGTGCAGAATCTCCACCCTGGTCGGAAGGCAACCTGGTCAGGCCCTTGGTGCATGGAGCTGCCTATTTCTCCAGGCTGCACGCGGAACTGTCCGGCCTGAAGGCCGGAGACCGGGTATGGTTCACCGACTGGCGCGGCGACGGTGACGAGCAGTTGGAACCGGGTGGCACGACGATTGGCGGGTTGCTCGCGGAACTGGCCCGGTCCGGCGTCGAGGTACGCGGCCTTGTCTGGAGGTCACACGGCGAACGCGTGTCAGCCCCCATCAGTGGACGCTCAAACGAGCTCCTCAGCCGCCAGATCAACGACGCCGGCGGGGAGGCGCTGTTGGATCAGCGCGTCCGGATCTTCGGTTCCCACCATCAGAAACTGGTGGTCATCCGCCGTCGTGACGACCCCTCCCGCGACGTAGCCTTCGTCGGGGGAATCGACCTTTCACACAGCCGCCGCGATGATGCCGGCCATGCCGGAGACCCGCAGGCAGTGAAGATGGATTCCCGCTACGGGCAGCGGCCTCCTTGGCACGATGCCGCCCTTGAACTGCGCGGCCCCATCGTTGCCGATGTGCTCGCAGTGTTCGCAGAACGGTGGAACGACCCCCACCCGCTGGACCGCAAAACTCCTTACCGGATGCTGTTGCAGCGCCTGGCCCGCATGCCGAGGCACCCCAAGCCGTTGCCGGAGGCCGCTCCGCCCCCGCCGCCGGCCGGCCCTCACGCCGTCCAACTGCTGCGCACCTACGGTGTGAAGCATCCGCCCTTCCCGTTCGCCCCCAATGGAGAACGAAGCATAGCCAGGGCGTATGCGAAGGCCTTCGCCCAGGCCCGCTCGCTCATCTACATCGAGGACCAGTACCTGTGGTCAACGGAAGTCGCCGCCGGCATTGCAGACGCCCTACAGCGCAACCACAGGCTCAACGTCATCGTCGTGGTGCCCCGGTACCCGGACTCTGACGGCTTCCTTGGCGGACCGCCCAGGCGCCTGGGGCAACTGCGTGCCATCGGCATGCTCCGCCGGGCCGCTCCGGACCGGGTGGGGGTGTTCGACCTGGAGAACAGCGACGGGACGCCGGTCTACGTCCACGCCAAGATCTGCATCATCGACGACACCTGGTTCACCTGCGGGTCGGACAACTTCAACCGCCGGTCCTGGACAACCGACAGCGAGCTCACCTGTGCGGTAATCGACACATCGGCCGGCGGGACGCCCGGCGACAACAAGGGCGGGATGGGGACCCACCCGCTCGCGGGGAAGCTGCGGCTCCAGCTCTGGGCCGAGCATTTGGGCCTTGACCAGGACGACCCCCGTCTCCTGGCGGACGGGGGCGAACTGGAGCTGTGGAACAGCGCGGCCGATGGCTTGGACCAGTGGCACCGCACCGGCCGTTCCACACCCCGCCCGGCCGGGCAGGTGCGTCACCACACACCCCAGCCCGTCCCGCCGTTTCACCGCTTGTGGGCCGAGCCCATCTACCGGTTCATTGTGGACCCGGATGGCCGGCCGCGCACGCTGCGTGGCACGACCCGGTTCTAGGAAGACGGGAATAAATCATTGGGGGAAAAATGAAGGCGATACAGTCCGCGGCGCTCTCGGTGGTGCTGGCGGCCGGCCTGGCCGGCTGCACTGATTCCGGGCCGGCGCCCGGGCCGCAGCAGCAAGGCCCCACGGTGGAACCTGCTCCCGGTGTTCCCTCCTCTGCGGGGCCCGTGACTCTGAGGGGGCAGTTCCAGTCCCAGGGAGCAGTCACGACGGGAACGGTGACGATCCACATCACCCAGGCCGGCGCTGTCCTGCGACTGGAGAACCTTGCAACCGGCGCCGGCGACGATCTCCGCCTGATGTTGAGCCCGGGCGTGCTGGTCCCAGGGACGGGCGGCGGCGCTGGACTGTCCTCCGCCAAGCTGATCGAACTGGGGCCGCTCACGGGCGCGGGCCAGCGGGTGGAAATGGACGCCGCCAGGTGGGCCGCCCTGCGGGAACCCATTCGCAGCGTAGTGATCTATGACTGCGCCGGGAAGGCCGCCGTGGGCACCGCCAACCTGCAGGAAGACTGAACGCCCATGGACTGGGCGCTGCTCCCGTGCGGCGCTTTCGGTAGGTTGGAGCGGTAGGGCATCCGCAACCGGACATGGGAGACAACGTGAAGGCAATCGTGTACGAGGAAACAGGGCCCGCATCCGTGCTGAAGCTCCAGGACAGGCCATTGGCGGAGCCAGGAGCGGGAGAGGTCCGCGTCCGGGTGGTGGTGTCCGGAGTGAACCCCACCGACTGGAAGTCGCGGTCCGGAAGCGGAAGCAGGAAGCTGGATGCCCCGAAGGTTCCAAACCAGGACGGAGCCGGAGTCATCGACCAGCTGGGTGCCGGAGTGGCCGGCTTCACCGTGGGCGATCGCGTCTGGCTGTGGGATGTCGCCTGGGGCGGCAACGAAGGTACCGCCCAGGAATACGTGGTGGTGCCGAGCCACAAAGCAGTGGCCCTTCCCGACGCCGAGTCCTTCGACACCGGCGCCTCGTTGGGGATCCCGGCCCTGACGGCGCACCGGGCCCTGACCTCGAACGAGGACGGGCCGGCCCGGCTCTCCCCCGGTGCCCTGGCGGGGCGCACCGTCCTGGTCACGGGAGGCGCCGGAGCCGTAGGCCATGCGGCCATCCAGCTCGCACGATGGGCCGGTGCCGCCGTCATCACGACCGTCAGCGGGGACCGCAAAGCTGAGCTTGCCCGCCGTGCCGGCGCCGGAACGGTCATTAACTACCGGACGGACGAGGTTGTCGACGCCGTCCACCAAGTGGCCGCGGAGGGCGTCGACATCATTGTGGACGTCAACGCGCCCGCCAACATAGAAACGGACCTGCAGATCCTCAAGCCGGGCGGAACCATCTCCATCTACGCCGCGAACCCCGGAGAATCACTGACGGTCCCCATCCGCGAGAGCATGACCAAGAACGTCCGGTACCAGTTCATCCTCACGTACACAGTCACCGACGAACAGAAGCAGCACGCCGTGGCCGCCGTCGCCGAAGCGCTCGCCGCCGGTGCGCTCCGGGTGGGTGAAGAACACGGGCTGCCACTGACGCGGTTCCCGCTGGAGCAGACTTCCGCAGCCCATGATGCGGTGGAACAGGAGACCATCGGAAAGGTGCTTATCGACGTCATGCCGGCCACCTGAGGCCTTACCGCGAATCAACGCGAGAGGCGGTCCCTGGCTGCGTGCTCAACCAGGACCGGTATGAACGCCCGGACCCTGCCCGTGTCCAGGAGGCTGTGTTCCTGCTGCACTACATCCTCAATGTGCTCCCTGGACAGGGCGGGAAACTTCGCCGCGAGCCTGTCCACCACATCGCCCAGAGCCCGCAACTCTTCGCTTACTCCCATTGGGGAAGTGTCAGGGATCCGGCCAACCCCGTCAAGACTTGACTAACGGGGGCAGGGACGTCGAGCGCGCCCACCACAGGGCAGAGTACGACGACGGCCGGGCGGCCGCGCGCGGAGGTCCGGGCCCGCGCTCCACGCCGGCCCACCCGCGACAGTCACGTCGTCGGTCAGTGCGGGTGGAGCCTCCGGGACCGCGGGTGCCGGTTCCGTCCCTGGGCATGCGGCCCCGCCGCCACTGGACGGTACTCAATCCGCCGCTTTTCCGTCCGGATGTCGCGCCGTTCCTGCCGCCGCGCCTTCCTTTCGGGCCGGTCGATGGCGGACAGGATGGTCAGCGTCACGGTGACCCACAGGAACGCCGTCCCCAACACCAAAGCGATTTCCAGCTCAGTGCTCATGCATCAATTTTAGGCCCGCGGCGCAGGATCCAGCCCCTGCAGACCCACAGCATGGACGCGTAAACCCACAGGGTTCAGAGCAACCCCAGTCCTTTGACAGCAGCCATGACATCGGAGACCTGGACAGCCAGCAGGGCAGGGTCCGGCTGGGCCGCGAAGGTGTCCCCGCGCCGCAGTTCGGCCCGGGTCAGGACAACATGGGGTCCCGGCGGCGGTCCCCAGATCTCAGGCGGGGCCGGACCAAAGAGCACCACGGATGGGGTGCCGTACGCAGATGCCAGGTGTGCAGCCCCTGTGTCGGCCGAGACCACCAGGCGCGCGGCGGCAATCGTGGCAGCGAACTCCCCCAGGCCCAGCACCCCTGCCAGTACGGCCGTGCCGGGCAGTCCTGCAAGGCGGCACACTTCCCCGGCGCGCTCCCTTTCGGACGTACCTCCGGTGAAGACCACCTGGTGTCCGGCTTCGGTCAGTGCCGTCGCCACCGCGGCAAACCGCTCCGCCGGCCACAGCCTGCTGCCGTAGGCGGCTCCCACATGCAGGACTGTTGCGCCGGGGACGGGACTGGGGACGTGCGGTGTGTTCAACTGCACATCCAGCGGATCGGCTTCCACTCCATGCCATTCGAGGAGCCGGACCCAGCGCTCGCGCTCATGCAGCTCCGGCCGCCAGGGCGGCCCGTCCCGGTAGGCGCTTCGATGGCCCAGGGTCTGGCGGGCCCTCAACGCCTCGATCCTCCCCTGGCTCTCCGGGCCGCTGCCGTGCAGGTTGATGGCCACGTCCACCACGCCGGGATCCATCGCCAGCGGTTCGTCGAGGCCGTGCGTAGGCAGCAGCTCATAGCCACCCACCAGTCCCAGGGCCTCCGACAGCCACCCCTGCGCGGCGTAGCGGAGCCGGTGCCCGGGAAAAGCGCGTTGGATGCCCTTCAGCGCCGGTACGGCCACCAACAGGTCGCCCAGCTTCAAGGCACGCAGGACCAAAAGCTCCGGTTTGCCGTCTGAGGGTATCGGAGCACCGGCCTCCTCCGCCATAACCGCGCCGCTCATGCGTCCTGCTTCGCGAACGTGGTGGCGGTGAGGCTGCGGACGTCCTCATAGACTTCCGTGACGCCTATACCGGCCACCGCCGAGTCGTCGTGGACGCAGCGCGGTGCTGTCCAGCCCACCTGGGTGACGTCGATGCCGCAGGTGGGGCAGGCCGTGACCCATGAGGCGTGGACGCGGTGAAGGCTCCGCCCCAGCGCCCCCGCATTAATCACGTTGCCCGCCCAAAAGATGCCGACCGTCGGCACACCGAGGGCCTGCGCCAGATGCCTCGGTCCGCTGTCATTGGCCACCACAACGCCGGCTTCCGCCAGCAGCGCCACCAGGCCTGCCATCTCCAGTTCGCCTGCCGCGGAATGAACTGCCGCGGAGGCCGCCCGGGAGGCAACTTCCGCTGCCAGCTCCTGTTCACTGGAATCGCCGATAATGACCACCCGCGAACCATCAGCCGCGCAGGCAGCGGCAAGTTCCGCGAACTTGGCTGCGGGCCAACGACGGCGGGGGTCGGTGGCGCCGGGGTGGATCACCACGAGCGGCTGGTCGCCGTCGCCGCCGTCGACTTGGGAGGGTGCTGCCGGCGGGGAGGGTTCAAGCCGCGCCTCAAGGTCCACGGGGAACGCGCCGGCGAACCCGGCCACCTCCAAGGCCCTGAGGGGTTCGTGCTGGTAATAGAGGTACGGGACGGTGCGCTCAAGGCTTGCGGCGTCGGCCGTCCGGGTCCCCACCGTGTGGCGTGCCCCCAGCCGCAGCAGGAAGGGGTTCGAGTACCGTCCCCCGCCGTGGAGCTGGACGGCCACATCAAAGTGGCGCGCGCGCATATCAGCAAAGAAACGGTCCAGTTCGCCGGCGTCCTCTTCCCCGGGCCGTACGCCTTCCGCGAACGGCAGGACAACGACCTCGTCCACCGGGCTTTCCACCGCTCCGAGCAGCGCCTTGTGGATCGGCGTGCCCAACAAGGTGATCCTCGATGCAGGATAGGCCGCCTTCAACGCAGCCATTGCCGGAACCGCGAAGAGCAGGTCCCCCAGGCCGCCTCCGCGCAGGACAACGATCCTGGACACATCATCAAACTTTTCCAGCACGGGACCGACGCCCACACCAATTTGTTCGGCACCGCCAAACTCTGCAGTGAGTTGCTCCACAAACCGCCCCTTCCGTCACCGGGAGGGAACAGCCCGGCCGCCCCTCCACTGCCCATGCAGCCGCACAGCGGTTCTAAACCCGCGGCCGCTCCTTAGAACCTTTACCCAATCGGCAGTGGATCTACGCTCCCTGTTGGGGAATACCGGCTTGATGCTGTACGTTTCATACCCGACAGCCAATCAAAGAAAAGAGAAGCACCTAAAGTGGCAACCGATTACGATGAACTGCGTTCCGACGTCAAGGAATCGCAGGACAACTCACTCGAGCAGCTCCAGTCAGCGAATGCTCCCGACGCCCGCAGTGTTGTGCAGGAGTTGGACGAGGCTGACGGGCTGGACGGCGCCGGGGTCCCTGGCGGCGAATTCGTCGCTGAGGAGCTCGTAGTCCAGGTCATCCCCCAGGCTGAGGATGAATTCACCTGCTACTCCTGCTTCCTGGTCCGCCACCGGTCCCAGATTGCCCGGCAAAAAGACGGCCACAGCTACTGCACCGAGTGCGAAGGCTAGTCCAGAAGCTTTCCGAGGGGCAGGTTCGCCCGGTCCCGCCCGAAAGGCACGCCGCATCAGGCGTGCCTTTCGGCTTTAAACGCTGGCCCGGCCGCCGGCCCCCGTGCCCGTTAAGCCTTCACCCAGCTCAGCTGGGTAGCGTTGGGGACAGTACAGACGACGTCGACACCTACCATGCCTACCCGGCAGCCAGGAGGCAACGGTGGCCAGCCCCGCCAGCTTATGGGAGACGTTCGCCACGGCATTCACCCAGGCGAACGTTCCCACCGTCACGTGGGTGGAGATGCTGCTGTCGGTGGCGGCCGCCGTCGGGTTGTCCATCCCCCGGCGCAGTTGGCGCTACTTCGGCCTCCTCGCCACGGTGACGCACGAGCTTGGCCATGCTTTTGCTGCCCTGACCTCCGGGCAGCGGTTGTCCGGTATCCGCCTCCGGCTTGACCACTCCGGAACCACCACCACCTACAGCAGAAGCAGGCTGGCCGCCGCCTGGTCCTGCTTCTGGGGGTACCCCGTGCCCGCCCTGGCGGGCGCCGCCTTTGTTTGGTGCGGGCTGAACGGGTGGGGACCCGCCGCCATGGCCGTCAGTGCGCTGGTGCTGGCCGCTACGCTCCTGTTCCTCCGCAACCTTGCCGGATTCGTCATCACCGGCGCTGCCATCGGCGGAGCAGGCTCCCTCACCTTCCTTGCGCCGCCTCCCGCCGTGGGGCATGTGGCCGTCATTTTCGGCCTTGCGCTGCTCGTCGCCGCGGTGCGGGACCTGCTCAAACTCACCCATGTGCACCTCCGCCGCCGGGACCGTCTCAGCAGTTCGGACGCGTATCTCCTGTACCGTGCCACGTCTGTTCCGTCCGGAATCTGGATTGGCCTGTTCACGCTCCTGGTCGCCGGCGCATGGCTGGTGGCCTGGCAGCCCATTTCGGTAATCCTGCTGCAAGGCGCCTAGGGCGCAGGGGTGGCGCATAGGCTTGTGGCATGAGCCAGGAAACGGAAAGCACCACCGCAGCGACCGACCACACCAACGGGCACAGCACCCGCGGCGCCTATGTGACAGGCGGAGCCGAATTCACCCGGGACACCAACTACATAGAGGACCGCATCACCAGGGATGCTTCTCCCGGCAGCAACGGCGAGCCGGGGTGGCCAGTGGAAGCAGGGCGCTACCGCCTGATTGCCGCCAGGGCCTGCCCGTGGGCGAACCGGACGGTCATTGTCCGCAGGCTGCTGGGGCTCGAAGAAGCCATTTCGCTGGGCCAGCCCGGGCCAACCCACGACGCGCGTTCCTGGACCTTCGACCTGGATCCGGGCGGAGTGGATCCGGTCCTGGGCATAGAGCGCCTGCAGGAAGCCTACGTTAAGCGCTTCCCGGGGTACCCGAGGGGAATCACCGTGCCCGCCATCGTCGACGTGCACAGTGGTGAAGTGGTGACCAACAATTTCCCCCAAATCACCCTCGATTTCTCGACCGAGTGGACAGAGTTCCACCGGCCGGGTGCCCCGGAGCTCTACCCGGTGCATCTCCGCGAAGAAATCGACCAAGTGAACAAACGGGTGTTCACCGAGGTCAATAACGGCGTCTACCGCTGCGGCTTCGCCGGATCGCAGGAGGCTTACGATTCGGCGTACCAGCGGCTGTGGACCGCTTTGGACTGGCTTGAGGAGCGCCTCTCGCAGCAGCGGTACCTGGTGGGCGACACCATCACCGAAGCGGACGTGCGGCTGTTCACCACGCTGGCACGGTTTGATCCCGTGTACCACGGTCATTTCAAGTGCAACCGCCAGAAGCTGAGCGAGATGCCCAACCTGTGGGGATATGCACGGGACCTGTTCCAGACACCCGGCTTCGGAGACACCATCGACTTCGTGCAGATCAAGCGGCACTACTACGTCGTGCATGAGGACATCAACCCTACGGGGATCGTGCCGGCCGGCCCGGACCTGTCCGGATGGTTGACGGACCACGGGCGGGAGTCGCTGGGCGGGCGGCCGTTTGGCGGGGGCACGCCGCCGGGGCCGGTCCGGCCGGGCGAGGAAGTCGCTGCGGGACACGGCGCGGCCGCCTGAGCAAAACCCTGAAGGAAACCGCTTTCCTCCTACACTGGAAGGCATGCAGACTTCTCTGGGTTTCGTGGCGCCGGGGTACGAGGGCGTCCTGGCACTGTTTGAGTCCTTTCTCGCGGAGGACTCCCGCTACAGCGCGCAGCTGGCCGCCTACCGGAACGGGGTGCCGGTGGTACGCCTGACCGGGGGCCCGGACATGGCACCGGATACGTTGACCGGCGCCTACTCCTGTTCCAAGGGCGTCGCCGCACTGGTCATCGCCCTGCTGGTCCAGGACGGCGCCCTTGACCTGGACCAGACCGTGGCGCATTACTGGCCCGAGTTTGCCGCGCACGGAAAGGACAGGCTCCTGGTCAGGGAGGCGCTGTCGCACCAAGCGGGGCTGCTGGGTGTCGAGGGCGGCTTTGGCTTGGACGAGTTCACCACGTCCAGGGCTGCCGCCCGACTCGCGGATGCCGCTCCCTCCTGGGAGCCCGGCCGCCAGTTCGGCTACCACGCGCTCACCATCGGCATCCTCATGGAGGAACTGTGCCGGCGGACTACGGGTGAGTCCCTGCAGGACATCTATGACCACAGAATCCGAAAGCCGCGGGACGTGGATTTCTTCCTGGGGCTGCCGGAGGACCAGGACGCCAGATATCGGGATGTCCTCTATGAAGCAGACCCGGCGGAGGCGTGGGTCGACCCACTCAGCCTCGATGGCATGAACGGCAACGCCCCGGTCAGCACCATCATGGAACTGCCCAACATCCGCTCGGTGCGCGCCGCGGGCATGTCCGCGGCGGGCGGGGTAGGGTCCGCCGACGGGCTGGCGCGGTTGTATGCGGCAGCGACCACCGGCGTGGAGGGCAGTGAGCCGTTCCTCACAGCGGGGACCCTCGCGGCAATGACCCGGGAGCAGGTGTGGGGCCTGGACCGGTCCTCCGGCCTGGACAATGCCTTCGCTGTCGTCTTCATGAAGCCCCACCCTTCACGGAACTTCGGCAGCCACCGTGCCTTCGGCCACGAGGGGGCCAACGCGGCCCTTGGTTTTGCTGATCCGTCCTATGGCTTGGGATACGGTTACATCCCCCGTCGCGCGGAAGAGGGGCGCACTCCGGGCCGGTCCCACCGCCTGGCCGCCGCGGTACGGCGTTCAGCAGCCGGTTTGTCCTGACGCACCCCCGGCCCTACTGTTGTCCGGATGGGCAATACTCAGGCACGGCCGGATGCACGGTGGGCTCGGGGGACCCAACTTCTTAGACAATCAGTGGCGGGGCTTTCTGCTGCCTTCGCGGCGCAGCGGCTGCAACTGGCGGGGAAAGCGGCCATAGCCGCAGGGCTGGCGTTCGCCATTGCACCCCTTATGCCGGGCGCCGCCTCGCACTACGCGTACTACGCGCCGCTGGGCGCCCTGGTGGCGATGTATCACAATGTCGCCGGGTCCGTGAAGCAGGGGGCGCAGGCCCTGGCGGGGCTGGCGATGGGAATCGGCCTTGCCTTCGTCCTGGTGAGCATCGGTGCGCCCTCGCCCCTGACGGTCGCCGTGTTCATGGGGGTGGGAGTCCTGCTGGGCGGCTTGCCGGGCATCGGTTCAGGCAGTGACTGGATTCCGACGGCGGCCCTGCTGGTTCTGCTGGTCGGCGGCAGTAACGCCGAAGATTTCTCCTACGGATACCTCGTGCAGATGGCAGCCGGAGTGGCGGTGGGCATTGCGGTGAACTTCCTGATTTTCCCACCCCTGCACCTCAACGCAGCGGCGTCGAGCCTGGCCGACCTCAGGGTCGCCCTGGGCAAGCAGTTGCTGGATATGGGCGCCGCCCTCAAGGAAAAGTGGCCCCCAGAGCACGAAGACTGGTCGCGCAGGTCGGACGAACTGGCAGAGGCCGCAAGGTCCGTGCGCCACCTGGTCAAGGAAGCCGATGCCAGCCGCAGGGCCAACCCCCGCCGGAAGCTGCACCCGCGTGACATGGACCAGGACTTTCGCGACCTGCAGGACCTGGAGCGGGTCACGTTCCATATCCAGGACATGACGGATGTGCTGTCTGACGTGATCTGGGAAGACGACGTGCCGTATGCCATCCCGTTGCAGGACAACGAGCCCCTGGCCGACGCCATCACCGCAACCGGACAACTGGTGTCCACGGATACCGACGGCAACGAGCAGGGCCGGAGGGACCGCTATGACGCCGCCAAGGCGGCGGTGGAAGCCTGTATGGCTGCCACCGCCCGCAGGCCGGCAGACCAGGGAACGGTCCCTGCGTCAGAATCGGTCCTCCTCAGCCTCCACCGGATCCTCCGGGCGGTCCGTCCCCAGGACCAGGCCGGCCGCCCGCGTCCCGGAGACGAAGCCCAAGCTCCCCGGCCGTGATTACAGGGCCGAAACTGTCCCGCTGAAGTGGCGCCGCCCCGACCGCGGACTCCAGGCGACAAAGCTGGATCGCTTCCATGCTCCGGCCCCGCCCTGTTCCGTCGCGATCTCCAGGGCGACCCGGGAGGGCAGGAAGACCGGGGCCTCGAACTCCACGTCCCACCTGAACGAGTCGCCCCGGGCGGGGCCAGCGTCCGCGAGCGCCCGGGACGCCAGGTACATGCCGTGCGCTATCGACCGCCGCATGCCCAGGGCTTTGGCCGAGAGCACACTCAGGTGGATGGGGTTGAAGTCCCCCGAGACCGCTGCATACGCACGGCCGGTGTCCACGCCCAGGTGCCACAGGGCCGTTGGGTCAGGTGCCGTGAAATCCGCCTTGGGCGCGGTGGCGGTGGGCTTGTCGATCCCCGGCAGGAACACTCCCTTGGCCAGGTACGTGGAAACCCCGCACCAATGCACATCGCTGGAGCCGGCACGCCGCACTTCCGCCACGACGTCCACCTGTGTCCCAGCACGGTGGCCGCGGAGGTCTTCCACCCGGGCGGTTATGTCAAGGACATCGGTGAACACCAGCGGTGATCTTTGCTCAACACTGTTGCGCAGGTGGATCATCCCCAGCAGGGGCAGCGGGAAGTCGTCCCTGTTCATGACGCTCATGGCCAACGGGAACGCGATCGCGTGGATGAAGCCGGCAGGGAGGACGTCACTGGCCGTTTCGCCGATCAGGTGCTGATACGCGGTAAGGTTCTCGACCCCCACCGTGACGCCCCTGACTTCATGGCTCTCCGCCGGAAGGACTGATGAGTCGTGCGTGCCCAGGAGCCTGCGCCGTGCCGCCTGCGCGGCGGCATTGACGTAAAGCTTGGACAATGACGGCATTTCGGCCAGGACCACCGGTTGCTGGACCGTCATGCCCCCACCAGGTTCTGCCCGCACACCCGCAGCACCTCCCCGTTGATCCCACCGGCGGCTTCGCTGGCCAGGAACGCGATGGTCTCCGCGACATCGGACGGCAGGCCCCCCTGCTGCAGGGAGTTCAGCCGCCGTGCCACCTCGCGGACGGCAAAGGGGATGCGCGCCGTCATCTCGGTTTCGATGAATCCGGGAGCCACGGCATTGATGGTGCCTCCGTGGGACGCGAGCAGGGGAGCGGTGGCACGCACCATTCCCATCACTCCTGCCTTGGACGCCGCGTAATTGGTTTGTCCCCGGTTTCCGGCGATGCCGCTGGTGGAAGCAACCGAAACAATACGCGGTGCCGTCCGGAAGTGTGCGGAGGCCAGCAGTGCCTCATTGATGCGGAGCTGGGCGGCAATGTTGATGTTGATCACCGCGTTCCACCGTGCCTGGTCCATGTTGGCCAGGAGTTTGTCCCGCGTGACGCCGGCGTTATGCACCACGATGTCCAGCCGCCCGTGCCGCTGCACGGCATGGTCGATGATCCGCTGGCCCGCATCCGCGCCGGTGATGTCGAGCTGCAGCGCGGTGCCGCGCACCGCGTTTGCCACTGCGGCCAGCTGGTCCCCCGCCGCAGGAATGTCCACCAGGATCAAGGTGGCACCGTCGCGGTGCAGCGTCCTGGCGATCTGGGCACCGATGCCGCGGGCCGCGCCGGTGACAACTGCCACTTTGCCTGCCAGCGGCTGCTCCGGGTCTGTGGGAAGACTGCCGTCCTCCGTTGACACGGTGAGGAACTGTCCGTCAACGAACGCTGACCGGCCGGAGAGGAAGAACCTTAAGGCGCCCAGGGCACTGGGGCTGGTGGCGGTGGTACCGCCAGAAAGGACGACGCCGTTGCCTGTTGCACCTGCCCGCAGTTCCTTGGCCAGGGACCGCAGAAAGCCATCCACCCCCTGCCGCGCTGCCGCGGTTTCGGGCGAGGAGGCTTCCGACGCCGGGCGGGACAAGGTGATGACCCGGCCGCCGGCCCGCAGGTCCCGGAGGGACCCTGCCGCCGCCAGGACGGGCTTCTCCAGGTCTGCCGGATGAGCGAGCTCATCAAGGACCAGGATGATGGCACCCAGCTTTTCGGCCGGCACGGCGTGCCGCCGGACGTCGAGGTCCCAGGACAGCAGTTCTGCAGCGAGCTTGTCCGCCCCCGGAGTATCACCGAGGACGACGACGGGTCCGGTCACCAGTGGCTGCCCGGGCTGGTAACGGCGAAGGACCGCCGGTTGCGGGAGGCCGAGCTTCTTTGCCACGTTGCGGCCCAGGCCGCTGTTGACCAGTTGTGTGTACGTGTCCGCCATAGCCGCCTCCTACAGGGATTCCAGGATCGCGACGACGCCCTGGCCGCCGGCCGCGCATACGGACACCAGGCCCCGCGCCGGCCGCCCCGTGGAAGCAGCCTTGGCGTGGAGCATCTTGGCCAGGGTGCCTACGATGCGGCCACCGGTGGCAGCAAAGGGGTGGCCTGCTGCCAGCGAAGACCCGTTGACGTTGAGGCGGGAACGGTCGATGCTGCCCAACGCACCCTCAAGGCCGAGGCGGGTGCGTCCGAACTCGTCGTCCTCCCATGCTGCAAGGGTACTGAGGACGGTGGCGGCAAATGCTTCATGGATCTCGAAGTAATCGAAGTCGGCCAGCGTCAGGTTTTGCCGGGCGAGGAGCCTGGGCACGGCGAACACGGGAGCCATGAGAAGCCCGTCCTTGCCGTGGACAAAATCAACCGCGGCAGCTTCGGCGTCCACCACGGCTGCCAGCTTGGGCAGGTCGCGGGCATCAGCCCATTCGTCGGAGGCCAGCAGCACCGTGGAAGCACCGTCGGTCAGAGGAGTGGAGTTCCCCGCTGTCATGGTGGCGTCTGCGCCAAGGTTGCGGCCGAAGACCGGCTTCAGCGAGGCGAGTTTCTCCAGTGAAGTGTCGGCCCGCAGGTTCCCGTCGCGCGTCAGTCCCCGGTAGGGGGTCATCAGGTCGTCGAAGAACCCGGAGTCGTAGGCGGCAGCAAGGTTGTGGTGGCTGTTCAATGCCAGCTCGTCCTGCGCTTCCCGGGAGATCTTCCACTGTGCAGTGGTCAGGGCCTGGTGCTCGCCCATGGACAGGCCGGTCCGCGGCTCCCCTGTGCCCGGGGCCAAAGGGGCCAGGTCCTTGGGTCGGAGCCGGCTGAGGATCTGGAGCCGCTGGGGAAGGGTTTTGGCCCGGTGAAGGTCCAGGACGACCTCGCGGAGCCCCTCGCTGACCACCACGGGCGCATCGGACGCGGAGTCGACGCCGCCGGCAATGGCGGAATCAATCTGTCCAAGCTTGATCTTGTTGGCCAGGCCAACCACGGTTTCAAGGCCTGTGGCGCACGCCTGCTGGAGGTCGTACACGGGAGTTTCGGCAGAGAGCGCCGATCCCAAAACGGCTTCGCGGGTGAGGTTGAAGTCACGCGAGTGCTTGAGTACCGCGCCCGCCGCCACCTGGCCAATGCGTTCGTCCTGGAGGCCGAAGCGGGCGATCAGGCCATCGAGGGCCGCCGTCAGCATGTCCTGGTTGGAGGATTTGGCGTACGCTCCCCCGGCCCGGGCGAACGGGATCCTGTTGCCGCCGACGATCACCGCCCTGCGGGTTGAAGGCACGGCAGGCGTGGCTGATCCGCCTGCGGGGATGGACTGTCCTTCTGTGGACATGGAGGGCTCCTCTGGTCACAAGTGGTTACCGATACCCAGCGTACCTGATACGCTGGGTATCGTGAACCTTCAGGACACGCACTCCCCCCTGACCATCGAACTGCCCACGCCGGCGAGCTCCGACGGGCGTTCATCCCGCTGGCAGAGCCACCGGGAGGAACGGCGCAGGGAACTTATCAAGCAGGCCCGCCGCGCGGTGCACGTCCTGGGCAGCGACGCTTCCATGGAGGACATCGCCACAGCGGCCGGAACGTCGAAGTCGGTCTTCTACCGTTACTTCGGGGACAAGGCAGGGCTGCAGCAGGCGGTGGGTGAGGTGGTGCTCAGCCAGATGCAGCACCGCATCCAGGAGGCCGCCCAAAGCGCCCTCACGCCCCGGGAGGGCCTGCTCGCCATGGTTTCGGCCTACCTCCAGATGGCCGATACCAGCCCCAACGTCTACACCTTTGTCACCAGCTACGCGCCAGGTGATACCGCCGCCCCCGCGCACCCTGCTGCGCCCGGCGGACCGCTAGGCCCCTTTTTCGACGCCATCGCGGACATGATCGCCACCCCCATGCGGTCACACCTCGGCGATGTCAGGGAAACCGTCATCGGCTATTGGCCAAAGGCGGCAATCGGCCTGGTCCGGAATGCCGGCGAACAATGGCTAAGCACCCCGGACTCCCCTGCCAAACCAGACCAGGAGACCATGGCCCGCCAGATCACCGCATGGCTGTGCGTGGGCATCGTCCCCGAACTCACCCCCGCTTCACCGACCACCAAGTTATCCGCCAAAGAAGGACTGTGACATGACTGACGTAGTGGACCGCCCCGCGCGCAAGGGTCTCCGCCCCGCCGCAACCCCTGCAGCCAAGCCCCTGGACGAAAGCCCCGAGCCCGCCGTCGACGTCGAGGCATTGGGCCGGCAACTCCTGGGCAAGTGGGCCGATGTCCGGCTGCAGGCACGGGATCTGGCCGCCAGGCCCGAACTGCACAAGATCGAAGGCCTGACGCACACCGAACACCGTGCCCGCGTCTTCGGCCAACTCAAGTACCTCGTGGACAATGAAGCCGTGCACCGCGCCTTCCCGTCGGAGCTCGGCGGCTCCGACGACCACGGCGGCAACGTCGCCGGCTTCGAGGAGCTGGTGGTGGCAGACCCGTCCCTGCAGATCAAGGCGGGGGTCCAGTGGGGACTTTTCGGATCCGCCGTGATGCACCTGGGGACCGCAGAACACCACACCAAGTGGTTGCCCGGAATCATGAGCCTGGAAATCCCCGGCTGCTTCGCCATGACCGAGACCGGCCACGGCTCCGATGTGGCAAGCATTGCCACCACTGCAACCTACGAGCCCGCCTCCGAAGAGTTCATCATCCACACCCCGTTCCGCGCCGCCTGGAAGGACTACATCGGCAACGCGGCCAATGACGGACTCGGCGCCGTTGTCTTCGCCCAGCTGGTCACCCGCGGTGTCAACCACGGCGTCCACGCCTTCTACGTGGACCTGCGGGATCCGGAGACCAAGGAGTTCCTGCCCGGCATCGGCGGGGAGGACGACGGCGTCAAGGGCGGCCTGAACGGCATCGACAACGGCCGGCTGCACTTCGACAACGTCCGCGTCCCCCGGACCAACCTCCTGAACCGGTACGGCAACGTCGACGCAGACGGAACCTACACATCGCCCATCGCCAGCCCCGGCCGGCGCTTTTTCACGATGCTGGGCACCCTGGTCCAGGGCCGCGTGTCACTGGACGGCGCAGCCGTGGCCGCCTCCAAGGTGGCACTGAAAGCCGCCATCCAGTACGCCACCGAACGCCGCCAGTTCAACGCGTCCTCGCACACCGAGGAAGAAGTCCTGCTCGACTACCAGCGGCACCAGCGGCGCCTGTTCACCCGCCTGGCCGCCACCTACGCGGCCAGCTTTGCGCACGAGCAGCTGCTGCAGAAGTTCGACGACGTCTTCTCCGGCGCCCACGACACCGACGCAGACCGCCAGGACCTGGAAACCCTGGCCGCAGCGCTGAAGCCCCTCAGTACCTGGCACGCCCTGGACACCCTGCAGGAATGCCGTGAAGCCTGCGGCGGTGCCGGCTTCCTGATCGAAAACCGGTTCGCCTCGTTGCGCGCCGACCTCGACGTTTACGTCACCTTCGAGGGAGACAACACCGTGCTGCTCCAGTTGGTGGCCAAGCGCCTGCTGGCCGACTACGCCAAGGAGTTCCGTAACGTGGACTTCGGCGTGCTGGCCCGTTATGTGGTGAACCAGGCCGCGGGCGCCGCTGTGCACCGCACCGGCCTGCGCCAGGTGGCCCAGTTCATGGCTGACACGGGGTCGGTCCAGAAGGCCGCAATCGCCCTCCGCGACGAGGAAGGCCAGCGCGCCCTGCTCACGGACCGGGTCCAGACCATGGTGGCTGAGGCCGGTGCTGCTTTGAAGGGCAGCAAGCGCCTGTCGCAGGACAAAGGCGCGGCCCTGTTCAACCGACACCAGAATGAACTCATCGACGCCGCCCAGGCGCACGCTGAACTGCTGCAGTGGGAGGCGTTCACGGACGCCCTCCGCGAGGTGGAAGATGCGGAAACCAGGACAGTCCTTACCTGGCTGCGTGACCTCTTCGGCCTGTCCCTGATTGAGAAGAACCTGTCCTGGTACCTCATGAACGGCCGCCTCTCCATGCAGCGGGCCCGCACAGTGGGCG
The DNA here is from genome assembly GCF_040702325.1 of Pseudarthrobacter sp. 902506025. Taxonomy (NCBI): domain Bacteria; kingdom Bacillati; phylum Actinomycetota; class Actinomycetes; order Micrococcales; family Micrococcaceae; genus Pseudarthrobacter; species Pseudarthrobacter sp. 902506025. Next base: position 623,853 of record NZ_JBFBKW010000001.1, on the reverse strand, counting down.
GCTACATCAACAGGTTGCTGGAGAAAATCCGCCCGCACGCCCTGGACCTCGTGGAGGCCTTCGGGTACGGCGACGAGCACGTCCGGGCGGCCATCGCCACGGGCGCCGAAAAGAGCCGCCAGGACGAGGCGCGTGCGCACTTCCGCGCTGAGCGCGCCAGCGGGCAGGAACCGGTTGACGAGAAGGTCCTGATTGCCAGGGCCGCGGGCCGGAAGGCCTGACCCCGGCGGACACCACTAACCGGGCAAACAACGACGGCGCCGCTCCCTGCCAAAGGGAGCGGCGCCATCGTGGCTTCTACTGCCGGGACGCTCAGGCTCCGGCAGGCAGCACCGAGCGGTACACCTCAAGGGTGGTTTCCGTGATTGATTCCCACGAGAAGTGCTTTTCGGCGCGCTCGCGGCCTGCCTTCCCCATGGCCCGGGCACGTGCGGGATCGGACACCACTTCGGTGAGGGCGGCTGCGAACTCCGCGACAAACTTCTCCGGGTCCAGGGGCGTCCCGGTGCCATCGGTGACCTGTTCCAGATCCACCAGCAGGCCAGTTTCACCGTGCTGGACCACCTCGGGGATGCCGCCGGTGGCACTGGCCACCACCGCGGCGCCGCAGGCCATGGCTTCCAGGTTGACGATGCCAAGCGGCTCATAGATGGACGGGCAGGCGAAGGCCGTGGCGTGGCTGAGGACCTGGATCAGCTCGTGGCGCGGCAGCATCCGTTCAATCAGCACCACGCCCGTGCGCTGCTTCTGCAGTTCCTCAATGAGCGCGGCGGTTTCGGCCGCCAGTTCCGGGGTGTCCGCAGCGCCCAGGCACAGGACCAGCTGGACGTCAGCCGGAAGTTTCGCTGCCGCCCGGAGGAGGTAGGGAACGCCCTTTTGGCGTGTGTTTCTTCCCACAAAGACGACGCTCGGTTTGGCGGGGTCGATGCCCAGGGCGCGGACGGCGTCGTCGTTTTCATCACGCTGCCACAGTTCCACGTCGATGCCGTTGTGGACCACGCGGACCTTGTCCGGGTCAACGTTGGGGTAGCTGCGCAGGATGTCCTGGCGCATGCCCTCGGACACGGCGATGATCGCCGCCGCGGCCTCGTAGGCCGTCTTCTCCACCCAGGAGGAGAGGGCGTAGCCGCCGCCCAGCTGCTCGGCCTTCCAGGGCCGCAGCGGCTCGAGGCTGTGGGCACTGAGAACGTGCGGAATTCCGTGCAGCAGGGAGGCCAGGTGGCCGGCCATGTTGGCGTACCAGGTATGCGAATGGACCAGGTCGGCGCCCTGTACATCCGGCACAATGCGCAGGTCCACACCCAGGGTCTGCACCGCGGCGTTGGCCCCGCCCAGATCCTCGGGAATCTGGTAGGAGGTCACGGTTGCTCCGTGGTAGTCAGCATCGCGGGGAGCACCGAAAGCACGAACCTGCAGGTCAACGTGCTTACTAAGCACCCTGCTCAATTCGGCTACATGCACCCCGGCGCCACCGTAGATCTCCGGCGGGAACTCTTTAGTCACAATGTCTATTCGCACAAGACCCAAGGTAGTCGTTCACGGATAACTGTTCTAGTGTGAAGGAGTCCGGGCCTACCGGACTGTCTTGGGGAGTTACGAAGGCGTACAGGAGCGACCATTATGCCGTTGACCAAAAAAGTCCTGGCCATTGTCCTCGCAGGTGGCGAGGGAAACAGACTGATGCCACTGACGGCAGACCGGGCCAAGCCCGCCGTGCCCTTCGCCGGCAGTTACCGCCTGATCGATTTTGCGATTTCCAACCTGGTGAATTCGCGTTACCTGCAGATTGTGGTCCTCACCCAATACAAATCCCATAGCCTCGACCGGCATATTTCCGAAGCATGGCGGATGTCCACCCAGCTCGGCAACTACGTCGCCTCCGTCCCCGCACAGCAGCGCGTCGGCAAGAGCTGGTTCCTGGGCAGCGCCAACGCCATCTACCAGTCCCTGAACCTGATCCATGACGCCAACCCCGACATCGTCGTCGTGGTGGGCGCGGACCACGTGTACCGCATGGACTTCGCCCAGATGGTGGACCAGCACGTCCGCAGCGGCGCCAAGGCCACCGTGGCGGCCGTCCGGCAGCCGCTGCACATGGCCGACCAGTTCGGCGTGATCGAAGTGGACCAGAACGACTCCCAGAAGATCGCCGCGTTCGTGGAGAAGCCCTCCAGCACGCCCGGGCTCGCTGCCGACCCCTCCCAGTTCCTGGCTTCCATGGGCAACTACGTGTTCGACGCCGACGCCCTGGTGGCCGCGCTGCACGTGGACGCCGAACGCCTGGACACCAAGCACGACATGGGCGGGGACATCATCCCCTACTTCGTCAACAGGGGCGAGGCCGGCGTCTACGACTTCACGCTCAACGACATCCCGGGCTCCACCGAGCGGGACCGCACCTACTGGCGCGACGTGGGCACCATCGACTCCTTCTATGACGCCCACATGGACCTCATCTCCCCGCTGCCGGTCTTCAACCTCTACAACTCCGAGTGGCCCATCTACACCCGGCAGAGCATTTCCCCGCCGGCCAAGTTCGTCCGCGGCAAGAACAACACCGTCGGCACGGCGCTGGACTCCATCGTGGCCAACGGCGTGGTGATCTCCGGCGGCGTGGTGGAGGGCTCGGTCCTGTCCAACGACGTCTACGTCGCCACCAGCGGCCGGGTCATCGATTCTGTCCTGATGGACAAGGTGCAGGTGGGTGAAGGGGCAGTCATCAACCGCGCCATCCTGGACAAGAACGTCAAGGTCCCTGCCGGTGCGGCCATCGGCCTGGACCCTGACCTGGACAGGGCGCGCGGGTTCAAGGTCACCGAGTCCGGAATCACCGTCCTGGCCAAGGGCCAGGAAGTCCCGGAACCGGGCGAGGAGGAACGCAAGCTCGCCGCCAGCCACCTGAGCGTCCTGCCGAACGCCATCAAGGCTGCTGCGGAGCAGTACGCCGGCGTCCGCGAGGCTGCGGACAAGGTGGCCGGAACGCATGCCGCCGCCGCGGCTGAGGCCGCACCGGCCGCCCGGCTGCGGTGATCCGCAGGTAGATATTCCCCACGCCACCCGCAGGCCGGGGCGCCACCCGTGGTGCCCCGGCCTGCGGCGTACGCTGTAAAATTTTCCCAATGAGCTCCCCCGATCTGACCCCTGAGGACATCCAGGCCTGCCTCAAGGTCCTGAACACCATCCATGCCTACGACGAGGAGCACCCGGACTATGTCGCGGTGCGCCGCGCCACGGGGAAGATGTTCAAGGCCGTCAAGCGTCACCGCAGGGTCACGAAGCGTGATTCCATCGCCGAGGCTGACCGCGCAGTGATTGCCCAGACCGCCACCGCCGCCCCGGACCGGATCGATGACGAGACCCGCGGCAACAAGCTGGCACCATCCGCCACCGGAAAGATCGCCGGACACCTCCTCCGGTCCCGCCCCTGCTACATCTGCAAGCAGCACTACACCCAGGTGGATGCCTTTTATCACCAGCTGTGCCCGGAATGCGCGGCCTTCAGCCACAGCAAGCGTGACGCCCGGACCGACCTCACCGGCCGCCGGGCCCTGCTGACCGGAGGGCGGGCCAAGATCGGGATGTACATTGCGCTCCGGCTGCTGCGCGACGGGGCCCACACCACTATCACCACCCGGTTCCCCAAGGACGCTGCCCGGCGCTTCGCGGCGATGGAAGACAGCGGGGACTGGCTGCACCGGCTCCGCATCGTGGGGATCGACCTGCGTGATCCCGCCCAGGTCATGGCCCTGACCGACTCACTCGACCAGGCCGGCCCGCTGGACATCATCATCAACAACGCGGCCCAGACCGTGCGCCGGTCCGGCAACGCCTACAAGCCGCTGGTGGACGCAGAGGACGAGCCGCTTCCGGCGGCCCTGGAGCAGGCCAACGGTGGCCCTGAGCTCCTGACGTTCGGCCACGCCCATGACAAGCACCCCTTGGCCCTTGCCGGCAGCGTCACCGAACACCCGGTCCTGGCCGGCGACGCGATCACCTCTCTGGCGCTGTCCACCGGGTCTGCGTCGCTGGAGCGCATCGCCTCCGGAACCGCGATTGACGCGGGTGGCCTGGTCCCGGACCTTGCCACGATCAACAGCTGGACGCAGGTGCTGGACGAAGTGGATCCCCTGGAGATGCTCGAGGTGCAGCTCTGCAACGTCACCGCCCCCTTCCTGCTGGTCAGCCGGCTCCGGGGCGCCATGAAGCGGTCCACGGCGCGGCGCAAGTACATCGTGAACGTCTCCGCCATGGAGGGACAGTTCTCCCGCGCCTACAAGGGCCCCGGCCACCCGCACACCAACATGGCCAAGGCGGCGCTGAACATGATGACCCGCACCAGCGCGCAGGAGATGCTGGACGCGGACGGCATCCTGATGACGGCGGTGGATACCGGCTGGATCACGGACGAGCGCCCGCACTTCACCAAGGTCCGGCTCATGGAGGAAGGCTTCCACGCGCCCCTCGACCTGGTGGACGGTGCGGCGCGGGTCTACGATCCGATCGTCATGGGTGAAAAGGGCGAGGACCAGTACGGCGTCTTCCTGAAGGATTACAAGCCCAGCCCCTGGTGATGCGGGGTATGCTCACGGCATGAGCAACGAGTCATCCACCCAAGTGCAGAATCTCGAACACCACGAATGCTGGGCGTTGCTGCGGACGGTGTCCGTGGGCAGGCTGGCGGTCCTTGCAGAGGGCCGGCCTGACATCTTCCCGGTGAACTTCACCGTGGACGGCGGCACGCTGGTCTTCCGCACCAGCCAGGGCACCAAGCTGTCGGCGGCCTCCGGCGACGCCCCCGTGGCGGTGGAGGCGGACGGCGTGGACCCTGATACGGGCCTGGCGTGGAGCGTGGTCATCAAGGGCACCGCCGCCCTGGTCAAGAGCACTGAGGAAGTGCTGGAGACTTCCCGGCTGTACCTCTTCCCCTGGCAGGCGGGACGGAAGGATGCGTTCGTGCGCATCACCCCGGACAGCGTCACGGGCCGCCGCTTCAAGGTCACCGATCCGATGACGTGGTGGACGCAGATCAGCGGCTCCGCCAAAGCGTCCCAGGAATAGGCCGACGGCGGGTTCCCCGGCCACGGAGGCCGGGGAACCTGGCGCGTCAGGCGAGCTGGGTGATCTCCACGCTGACTTTCAGGGCGGAGCCGCCGCCGCCGGACAGGATGCCCTTCAGCGGGGGCACATCCCGGTAGTCGCGGCCCCTGGCCACCGTGACATGGAAGTCACCGGCGGGTTTGTGGTTGGTGGGGTCCCAGCTGCGCCAGTCCCCGTCCCACCATTCAAGCCACGCGTGCGACTGCCCGGCCACGGTCTCGCCGATTCCGGCGCTGGAGCGCGGGTGCAGGTAGCCGGAGACATAGCGCGCCGGAATGCCGCAGCTGCGCAGTGCACCGATGGCCAGGTGCGCCAGGTCCTGGCACACCCCCTTGCGCTGGCCCCAGGCTTCCTCCGCGTTGGTGGTGACGGCAGTGGACCCGGACATGTAGGTCATCTCCCCGCGCATCCAGGCGAAGACCGCCATGGCAGCCTCGTGCGGATTTTTCCCTGCCACGACGCCGGGGATGATGCCCAGGACCTCGTCGCCCGGACCGCTCAGCCGGGACTGCGGCAGCCAGTCGCTGAACGCATCAAGCGTCTCCGGCGATGCCAGTTCATCCCAGCCCACGATGTCTGCCTCCGCGGGGATCTTCTCCGCCCGGTGCACCTCGACGGTGATGTTGGAGACCACCTCAAGGTTTTCGTGCGGCATCTGCATGTCAAAGGCCGTGACCCTGGTCCCCCAGTAGTCGCGGTAGGTGCTCACTGCCGCCTGCGACGGGGAGACCTTCACCACGGACTCCAGGACCACCTGCTGTGAATCCGTCAGCGGGGTCATCCGTGCCTCGTTGTAGGACAGCGTTACCCGCTTGTTGTACTTGTAGGCCGTCCTGTGGACGATGCTCAACCGGGTCATGACACTTCTCCCACCCAGGCAAGTTCGTCCGCCTGATTGAAGTACTTACGGGAAATGGCGTCCGAGGCCTGGGACACCGCCTTCTGCACCCGCTCCATGTGCTCCGGCAGTTCGGACATGAGGTCGTCCGTGCGATGGAACTCGAGGAAGGTCCGGGCCTGGCCCACGATCCGGCGGGCATCGTTGATGAAACCCACGCGCTGGGCGGACGGGTCGAGTTTAGCCAGGCATTCGTCCGCGTCCCGCAGGGCATAGACGATGGACCGCGGGAACAGCCGGTCCAGGAGCAGGAATTCTGCAGCGTGCTGGTCTCCGAACGCAGCGCGGCGGGTGCGGAGGAAGGATTCGTACGCGCCGGCGCACCGGAGCATGTTCACCCAGGACATGCCTGCGGACAGGACGTCCCTGGTGGAGAGCATCCGGGCCGTCATGTCGGCACGTTCCAGCGAACGGCCCAGGACCAGGAAGAGCCAGCTCTCGTCGTGGCTCACGGTGGTGTCGGCAAGGCCGCTGACCATGGCGGTGCGCTCCAGGGTCCAGTTGCAGAACCGGTAGGTGCCCACCACGTCCTTGCGGTGCTGGCTCAGCCCGTAGTAGGTGGTGTTCAGGCTTTCCCACAGCCCGGAGGACACAGTCTCGCGGGCACGGCGGGCGTTCTCGCGGGCGGCACCCAGGGAACCGGCAATGGACGTGGCGCTGGTCTTGTCATAGGCCAGGGCGTGAAGCAGTTCCGGCAGCCCGAAATCCTCGCTTTGCGGCTTGGCGCCCATGACGGCCAGGAGTTCCTGCGCCACGCTCTTCCGCTCCTCCATGGGGAGGTGGTTGAGGCGTTCCAGGTGGACATCCAGAATGCGGGCGGTACCGTCCGCCCGCTCCACATAGCGGCCGATCCAAAAAAGGGACTCGGCAATACGGCTAAGCATTCGCGGCTACCTCCTGCGCGCCCGGAACGTTGTCAAAGAAAGGTGCGACGGCGGCGACGTCTTCACGTGCCGGGCTCACTGCTGCTGCTCCGACTGGCGGTCGCGCCAGTTGCTTTCCACTGGCCACACCGAGACGCGTTCCCGGACCGTGACGGACTGGCGTGGAACGGTCTCCACCGGCATCTGGGGTGAGTCGGCAAGGACCCAGGTGTCCTTGGATCCGCCGCCCTGGCTGGAGTTTACGATCAGGGACCCTTCCTTGAGCGCAACGCGGGTCAGGCCGCCCGGGAGCACCCAGACGTCATCGCCGTCGTTCACGGCGAAGGGCCGCAGGTCCACGTGGCGCGGACCGAACTTGTCACCACCCAGGGTGGGAACCGTGGAGAGCTGCAGCACCGGCTGGGCGATCCAGCCGCGGGGATCGGAGATGATCCGCTGGCGGAGGGCGTCCAGTTCGTCCCTGGAGGCATCCGGGCCGATGACCAGGCCCTTGCCGCCGGAGCCGTCCACCGGCTTAACCACCAGTTCCGCCAGGTTGTCCAGGGTGTACTCCCGGGCCTCCTTCTCCTCGAGGCGGAAGGTGTCCACGTTGGCGATAATGGGCTCCTCGCTGAGGTAGTAGCGGATCAGGTCAGGCACGTAACTGTAAACCAGTTTGTCGTCTGCCACGCCATTGCCCACCGCGTTGGCGATGGTGACGCCGCCGGCACGGGCGGCGTTGACCAGCCCGGGGCAGCCAAGCATCGAGTCGGACCGGAACTGCAGCGGGTCCAGGAAGTCGTCGTCGATCCGCTTGTAGATGACGTCCACGCGCTGCTCGCCGGCCGTGGTGCGCATGTACACGCGGTTTCCACGGCAGATGAGGTCGCGGCCCTCCACCAGTTCCACGCCCATGAGGCCGGCCAGCAGGGTGTGCTCGAAGTAGGCGCTGTTGAACACGCCGGGGGTCAGGACGACGACGGTGGGATCGTCAACGCCGGCGGGCGCGGTTTTGCGCAGGGCCGAGAGCAGCCGCCGCGGGTACTCTTCCACGGGCCGGATGAGCTGCTGGCCGAATGCCTCAGGCAGGCCCTTCGCCATGGCGCGCCGGTTTTCCAGCACGTAGCTGACGCCGGAGGGGACGCGGACGTTGTCCTCCAGGACCCGGAAGGTGCCGGCGGCGTCGCGGACGACGTCGATGCCGGAGATGTGGACCCGCACCCCGCCGGCGGGTTCAAAGCCGTGGACCTGCCGGTGGAAGTGGGCGCTGGTGGTCACGAGCTGGCGGGGAATCACGCCGTCGGAGACCACGGTCATCTTGTCGTAGACGTCGTTCAGGAACGCTTCCAAGGCGCGGACGCGCTGCGCCACGCCGCGTTCCAGGACATCCCACTCAGCTGCGGGGATGACACGGGGCACGATGTCGAGGGGGAAGGGCCGTTCCTCGCCCGCGTAGTCGAATGTCACCCCGCGGTCCAGGAAGGTGCGGGCCATGGAGTCGGCGCGTGCGCTCACATCCGCCAGGGAGAGCTTCCGGAGCGCCTCCGCCACCTGCCCGTACGAGTCCCTGGCCTGTTGCCCGGGGGCAAACATCTCGTCGTAGGCTCCGGTGCGGCCCGCGGCCTCGGAGTAATCCTGGAATAGGTCTGACATGTCCAATAGCCAACCATCTTTTTGTTTCGAGTTCATTACTGCCATCCATTCTGGCGTGTTGTCGCCGGCAGCCCGGTTCGTACTTTACTGGCCTCTTCGGGCACAGTAGGTGAGTGCCAAGCAGCAGAAGCCTCCCCGTGCCGGGCCACGGCAGTTTCCGGGCCCATGTGGCGCGGTTGGTTCCGGGCCTATTGACGGCGGCGGCCGCCGTGGCAGGGGCCTTCCTGGTGCACGGGCTCCTGCCGGCATTGCCTGCGATGACCATGGCTGTGGTGCTGGGTGTCCTGGCCGCCAACCTGCCCGGTGCCGGCAGCTGGACCGGTGGCCGGGCCCGTGCAGGGCTCGACTTCGCGGGGAAGCATCTGATGCGCGGCGGGATCGTGCTGCTGGGCCTGAAAGTCAGCGTCATGGATGTCCTCAACCTCGGGTGGCCGGCCCTGGTCCTGATCGTGGGCGTCGTCGCGGCCAGCTTCGGCGGCACCTATGCAATCTCGCGGCTGTTCCGCCTCCCGCCGGTGACCTCGCTCCTGGTGGCCACCGGGTTTTCCATCTGCGGCGCGTCGGCCATCGGCGCCATGGCCGCCGTCCGCCGCATCCGGCACGCCGAAACTGTCCTGCCGGTGGCCTTGGTAACGCTCTGCGGAACGCTCGCCATCGGCGTCCTGCCCCTTCTCGCGCACCCCCTGGGCCTCACGGCCACGGTGTTCGGTGCCTGGACCGGCGCGTCCGTGCACGACGTGGGCCAGGTGGTGGCCACGGCGCAAACCGCCGGGACCGCTGCCCTGGCGATCGCCGTCGTCGTCAAGCTCACCCGGGTGCTGCTGCTGGCGCCCGTTGTTGCCGCAGCCGGCGCGCACCACAGGAACGGAGCGCGCGCCCTGGGCGCCGCCAACGGCACCGCGTCCAAAATGCCGCCCGTGGTGCCCCTGTTCGTGCTGGGCTTCGTGGCCATGGTGGCCCTGCGCTCCACCGGCTGGCTGGCCCCGGCCTGGCTGGATACCGGCGCCACCTTGCAGGACGTCCTCCTGGGGGCTGCCCTGTTCGGGCTGGGCTCGGCCGTCAGGATCAGAACACTGCTCCATACAGGTGGGCAGGCGCTCCTGGCGGCGCTGGCATCCTGGCTCCTGATTGCCGTGCTGGGCCTGGCGGCCGCCTTCCTGATCGCGGGCTGAGCGGACGCACCGGCCGCGTGATTAGATAGCCGGGTGTCACATGAGAATCTGCAGCGCAGCGAAGCCTCCGAACGTTCAGCCCTGATCAGCACCACCAGCTACGACGTCTCGCTCGATGTGCGGCAGGCAGCAGATCCGGCGGTTCCCGGCTACACCAGCCGCAGTGTCATCACCTTCACCGCAGAACCCGGCTCCAGCACCTTCCTGGACTTCATCGGCGGCGGCGTCCACAGCGTGATCCTCAACGGCAAGAGCCTGCCCGTGGTGGACGTGGTGGATGGCGCACGGATCAGGCTGGACAACCTCGGGGCCGAGAACCAGGTGGCCGTCACCGGTACGGCGCTGTACAGCCGCTCCGGCGAAGGCATGCACCGGTTCGTTGACCCCGCCGACGGCCAGACCTACCTGTACACCCAGTACGAGCCGGCTGACGCGCGCCGGGTCTTCGCCAACTTCGAACAGCCCGACCTGAAGGCAACCTACACCTTCCACGTGATGGCTCCGGCGGAATGGAAGGTGGCCTCGAACGGCGCAGAGGTGAGCCGTACCCTGCTGACCAGCGATCCTGCCACTGCCTGCTGGGACTTTGCCACCACCCTGCCGATGTCCACCTACATCACCAGCATCCTGGCAGGGCCCTACTTCAGGGCTGAGGACCGCTGGCAGGCAACGCTCGACGACGGCACGCGCCTGGACGTCCCGCTGGCCCTCTACTGCCGCGCCTCGATGGCAGGTTCCTTCGACACGGAAGAGCTCTTTGCCCTCACCAAGAAGGGCCTGGACTTCTTCAACCGCCTCTTCGACTACCCCTACCCGTGGGGCAAGTACGACCAGGCGTTCGTGCCCGAGTACAACCTGGGCGCCATGGAGAACCCGGGACTGGTGACGTTCACCGAGAGCTACGTGTTCACCTCCCGCGCCACGGACGCGCAGTACCAGGCGCGCGCCAACACCCTGATGCACGAGATGGCGCACATGTGGTTCGGCGACCTGGTGACCATGCAGTGGTGGGACGACCTCTGGCTCAAGGAGTCTTTCGCCGATTACATGGGAACCCTCGGCGTGGACCGGGCAACGGACTGGGATACCGCCTGGGTCAACTTCGCCAACAAACGCAAGGCCTGGGCCTACGTGCAGGACCAGCTCCCCACCACCCATCCCATCGTGGCTGACATCCCCGACCTTGAAGCGGCCAAGCAGAACTTCGACGGCATCACCTACGCCAAGGGCGCCTCGGTCCTCAAGCAGCTGGTGGCCTACGTGGGGTTCGACGCGTTCATCGCGGGATCCCGGGAGTACTTCCGGAAGCACGCCTATGGGAACACGTCGCTGGCCGACCTCCTGGCGGCACTGGATGCGGCCTCGGGCCGTGACCTGTCCGGCTGGGCCCGGCAGTGGCTGCAGACGTCCGGCATCTCGATGCTGTCCCTGGATATTTCTGCCCTGGACGGTTCGTCCAAGGACCCGGCCGTGGCGGGAGGAGCAACGGGCGACGACGGCGTGCTGGGACAGGTGGCGATTGTCCAGGAGGCGGTGGACCCGGTCACCGGACGGGAAGAGCTGCGTCCGCACCGCCTCCGCGTCGGTTCCTACGACTTCGACGCCGACGGGGCCCTGGTGCGGACCGGAACCATCGAAACCGACGTGGCCGGTGCCCGGACTGAACTCCCCCAGCTTGCCGGCCAGCCGCGGCCCGCGCTCCTGCTGGTCAACGATGACGACCTGACCTACGCGAAGGTGCGGCTGGATCCGGTGTCCGAAGCTGCCGTACGTGCATCGCTGGACCGCATCACCGATCCCATGGCCCGGGCCCTGTGCTGGACGGCGCTGTGGAACTCGGCGCGGGACGGCGAAAGCCCGGCGTCCAGGTACGTGGACGCCGTGACGGCCTTTGCCGCGGCTGAGACGGGCATCGGCGTACTCCTGAACGTCCTCGACAACGCCACCACCGCCGTCGAACGCTACACGCCCGCCGCCACCCGGGGCAGGGTGCGCGCATCCTTCCTGGCAGCTGCCGCCGCAGAACTGGACCGGGCCGCCCCGGGTTCGGACCAGCAGCTCGCCTGGGCCCGCACCCTCGGCACACTCAGCAGGCAGGACGGTGCCCTGCTCCCCCGGCTCCGTGGCCTGCTGGACGGAACGTCCGCCGTCGAGGGGCTGGCGGTGGACGCCGAGCTCCGCTGGCACCTCTGGCATGCCTTGGCAGCCAATGGCCAAGCGTCCGCAGCCGAGCTCGACGCCGAGCTTGCCCGGGACACCACCGCTTCCGGCAGGGCAGGGCATGCAACAGCCATGGCGTCCCGGCCCGACCTCGACGTCAAGGCTGCGGTCTGGGATGCGGCCGTCCACGGGACCGGGCTGTCCAACCAGCTTCTGACCGCCACCATCAGCGGCTTCACTACCGCGCCGCCGGCGCTGCTGGAACCCTACGTGGAGCCCTACTTCGACTGCCTGCGCGCTGTGTGGGACGCGCGGAGCATCGAAATCGCCAGCCGGATTGTCCGGGGCCTCTACCCGGCAGCCCAGGACCTCGCGGACGGCATGGAACCCAAAGACCACCCCGTCGTCCGGCGGACCGATGCCTGGCTGGACGCCAACCCGGACGCCCCGCACGCACTGCGCCGGATCATCGTGGAGCAGCGCAGCCAGCTGCTGCGCGCACTCACGGCACAGGCCGCCGTCGTACCTTCATCGATTGCTCCGTAACTGCCGTTTTGCCCGCCCAAAACGACAATTACTCAGCAGTCGATGGGTCTATGGGACGCGGTGGAGCCATTCCGGGGTGCCGAACTTGGCCGCCACCTTGTCCTCGGCAGCTGCGAGCTCGTGTCCCGCGAGCGTTGATGGTGTGGCCCCGTAACGCTCGCTGAAGACCTCGATCATCGCCTCTATGATGGCCGTGCGGGCCAGGCCGGTCTGGCGGCGGAGCGGATCCACCCGCTTCTTGGCGCTGCGGGTGCCCTTGTCGGACAGTTTCTCCTTGCCGATCCGGAGGACCTCGACCATCTTGTCGGCGTCGATGTCATAGCTCATGGTGACGTGGTGCAGCATGCCGCCGTTGGCGAGGCGCTTCTGCGCGGCGCCGCCGATCTTTCCCTGGTCCGTGGCGATGTCGTTCAGCGGGATGTAGAAGGCGTTGATGCCGATCTTTTCCAGCGCGGCCATGACCCAGGCGTCAAGGAACGGGTAGGAGTCGGCGAAGCTGAGTCCGTCCACCAGGGTCTGGGGCAGGTAGAGCGAGTAGGTAATGCAGTTGCCGGCCTCCATGAACATCGCTCCCCCGCCGCTGATCCGGCGGACCACATTGATGCCGTGCCTGGCCACGCCCTCGGGATCCACCTCGTTCTGCACCGACTGGAAGCTGCCGATGACCACCGACGGTTCCTGCCAGTCCCAGAACCGCAGGGTGGGCGTCCGCGCCCCCGAGCCCACGGCCTCGGTGAGCACCTCGTCAAGGGCAACGTTGATTTCCGTGGGAAGCACGGTGGGCGCGATGACGTTCCACTCGTGGTCTCCCCAGGAGGTCGCCTTGGCCAGCGCACGCCGGACCGTCACGGCAACGGCATCCGCGGAGAAGCCGAACAGCACGGCTCCGGCCGGCAGGGCGGCTGTGACGGCGGCTGCGAGGTCTGCGACAGGTGTGGTGTCCGGAAGCCCGGTCAGCGCCCGGTTGATGTCCTCCAGGGCCTCGTCCGGCTCCAGGAAGAAGTCGCCGCTGACGGAGACGTCCGCCAGTGCGCCGTCCACCACCGCCAGGTCCACCACCACCAGCTTGCCGCCGGGAACCTTGTACTCCCCGTGCAGGCGCTGGTTGCTGTCGGCGTTATTGGCAGGAAATCCGGACTCGCTCATGCTTCCCATCCTGCCCCAGAAAGCAGGTGCGCGGTTAACGCAGAAGGCCCGCACCGTTTCCGGTGCGGGCCTTCTGCAAACAAGCTTGGCGAAGGAATTACTTCTTGCCGCCGAAGCCCTTGAAGCGAGCGTTGAAGCGCTCGACGCGGCCTGCAGAGTCCATGATGCGCTGCTTGCCCGTGTAGAACGGGTGGGACTCGGAAGAGATTTCGACGTCGATGACCGGGTAGGTGTTGCCGTCTTCCCACTCGATGGTCTTCGAGGAAGACACGGTGGAGCGGGTCAGGAACTTGGTGCCGGAGGCCAGGTCGTTGAAGACAACAGCTTCGTACTTCGGGTGTGTATCAGACTTCATAATGGGACCTTTGTTCGCGCAGCTGGATTTTGCCAGCTGCCAGGTATGAATGGGATGGCTGCGGTCTGTCGCATCAGCCGAAGCTGAAAAAGCAGGACAACCAGCTATCAATCATAGCCGATCCGTCAGGGGCTGACGAACCAGTACCCCTGGCAGCAGGTGGTGGCGCCGCAGGTCAGTCCCGGGCGCGCAACTCCCAGAAGGCGACGGCCGAGGCAGCGGCCACGTTCAGTGAATCCACCCCGTTGCGCATGGGGATTTTGACGGCAAGGTCGACGGCGGCGAGCGTCTCCGGGCTCATGCCGGCCCCTTCGGTGCCAAGCACCAGGGCGAGTTTGTCCACGTTGCGGGAGGCGACGGCGTCGACATTCTCTGCCTCCGGTGTCAGTTCCAGGGCCGCGACGGTGAAGCCGTGGTCCTTGAGCACCCGCAGGTCCCCGGGCCAGTCCTGCAGGCGTGCCCAGGGAACCTGGAACACGGTGCCCATGCTGACCCGGACGCTGCGGCGGTACAGCGGGTCGCCACAGCGTGGCGAGACCAGCACGGCGTCGATGTCCAGCGCCGCCGCTGAGCGGAAAATCGCACCCACGTTGGTGTGGTCCACGATGTCTTCCAGCACGGCCACGCGGCGCGCCCCGGCGAGGACTTCGGGCAGCGGCACCGGCGCCGGGCGCTGCATGGCTGCCATGGCGCCGCGGTGCAGGTGGAACCCGGTGATTTCCTCCAGCAGGGCAGCCGAACCGATGAACGCCGGAACGTCCGGGTACCCCTGGAAGACGTCGTCGAGGTCCGCAATCCACTTCTCGGCGAGGAAGAATGACCGGGGCCGGTGCCCGGCTGCAAGGGCCCGGCGCAGGACCCGCGATGACTCGGCGATGTACATGCCCTCGGCGGGTTCACGGAGCTTGCGCAGGTGCACGTCGGTCAGGGTGGTGTAATCGCTGACGCGCGGGTCATCGGCGGATTCGAGGTAGTGGAAAGTCACCGGGTGATTATTTCAGCAGGTTGGCGATCATCACGCCGAGGGCCACGATGCCCAGGCTGAAGATCACAGCGCGCAGGACCCGGGGCGAGAGCTTGCGGCCTACCTTCGAGCCCAGGAGGCCGCCGATGGTGGAGCTGATGGCGATCAGCAGCACCACCAGCCAGTTGATCCGGTCGAAGGCGAACAGGAGGTAGGAGATGGCGGCCACCATGTTCACGCCGAGGACCAGGATGTTCTTCATGGCGTTGGCGTTCTGGATGGTGCCGGTAAGGAACACGCCCAGGATGCCGACCAGCAGGATTCCCTGTGCCGCGACGAAGTAACCCCCGTAGACACCGGCCAGGTAGACCAGGACCACCAGGAGGACGCCGTGGCGTTTGTCCCGGACGGCGTGTTCGGGGTTGGCCTCGCGGTTGCGCACCCAGTCCTGGAGCCGAGGCTGGAACACCACCATCAGCAGTGCCAGGACCAGGAGGACCGGGGCGACGTAGTGGAAGACCTTCTCCGGCAGGTGCAGCAGGAGCCAGGCGCCGGTGACGCCGCCCAGGACCGAGGCGGGAAGGAGGCGGAGCACCTGCCGTCCCCGGCCGGCCAGCTCTCGGCGGTAGCCGAAGGCCCCGGCGCCCGTTCCGAAGACCAGGCCCATGGCATTGCTCATGGAGGCGGTGACGGGTGCAACGCCCAGGGCGATGAGCACCGGAAAGGTCACAAGCGTGCCGGAGCCCACCACCGCGTTGATGGTACCGGCCCACAGGCCGGCGATGAACACAATGATGCTGCTGAAGAGTTCCAAGGTAGTAGCGCAGGCCCCGTCTAGCGGCGTGCTGTGGCGGTGTAGCGTCCCGCGTTCTCGGAGACATCCAGAGGAAGCCCGAAGGTGGTGCTCAGGTGCTCTTCCGTCAGGACCTCGGTGATGGGGCCGGCGGCCACCACGCCGCCGTCGCGCAGCAGCATGGCATGGGTGAAGCCCGGCGGGACTTCTTCAAGGTGGTGCGTGACCAGGACCATGGCCGGGGCCGATTCGTCCCGGGCCAGCTCGCCCAGTTTGTGGACCAGTTCCTCGCGGCCGCCCAGGTCCAGTCCGGCGCCGGGCTCATCCAGGAGCAGCAGTTCGGGGTCCGTCATGAGGGCCCGGGCGATCTGGACCCGTTTGCGCTCGCCCTCGGACAGGGTGGCGAACGTCCTGTTCAGCAGCGGACCCATGCCCCAGTCGTTCAGGAGCCGGAAGGCGCGCCGTTCGTCGTCGCGCTCGTAGCCCTCCCGCCAACGGCCCGTGACGCCATAGGCGGCCGTGACCACCACGTTGAGGACGTTCTCGTGCTCCGGAATCTGGGTGGCAAGGGCTGCCGAGGAAAGGCCGATGCGGGGCCGGAGTTCAAAGACGTCAACACGGCCCAGGACTTCGTCGAGGATGCCGGCGGTGCCGCTGCTGGGGTGGAGGCGTGCCGCCGCGATCTGGAGAAGGGTGGTCTTGCCGGCCCCGTTGGGTCCCAGGATGACCCAGCGTTCGCCCTCGTTGACCTGCCAGTCAACCTTGTCCAGCAGGGTCTTCTTACCACGGACAACGCTGACGGAGTCCAGTTCCAGAACATCACTCATAGGAGTAGACACTAGGACAAAACAGAAGATGACTGATAACCGGTGTGAAGGCTCCCTAAGGGTTTCGCCGCGGCCGCCCGCAATGAATTCAGGACACCCCACCCGCGCTGACTAAGATTGCAGGCATGACTTCGAACGTGACTGCGGTCAGCTATGGCCTGAATATGACCCCCGCCGGGCTGGAGCAGCTGCGTTCCGTCCTTGCCTCACACGGCGCAGAGCTGCTGTCCGAATCCTCCGCCGGTGACAGCCGGTATGGGGTCCAGGTTCTTGACCTGGCCCTTCCCGACGCCACCGCGGCCGGCCTGGCCGCCCTCCGCCGGGCTGTGGCGGATGCCGCAACCTATGGTTTTGACACGGCCCTGGTGCCCTCCGGGCTCCGCTCTGCGGCCCGCAAGCTGCTGATCATGGATGTGGACTCCACCCTGATCCAGCAGGAGGTCATCGAACTCCTGGCCGCGTACGCCGGCAAGCGCGAGGAAGTGGCGGCCGTAACGGAAGCTGCCATGCGCGGCGAACTCGATTTTGCCCAAAGCCTCCACGCCCGGGTGGCGGTGCTCGCGGGGCTGCCCGCCGACGTCGTCCATTCCGTCCGCAAAGAAGTGAAGCTCAGCGAAGGTGCCGATCAGCTCGTGGCCGCTTTCAAAGCCGCCGGCCACACGGTGGCTGTGGTGTCCGGCGGCTTCAACCAAATCCTGGAGCCTATTGCCGGGGACCTGGGCCTGGACTACTGGCAGGCCAACGAGCTGGAAATCGTCGACGGCGCGCTGACCGGCAAGGTGCTGGGCGCGGTCGTGGACAGGGCAGCGAAGGAAAAGTACCTGCGGGAGTGGGCTGCCGCCGAGGGCATCGCGCTGGAGCACACCATCGCCGTGGGCGACGGCGCCAACGACCTGGACATGCTGGGCGCCGCCGGGATCGGGGTGGCCTTCAACGCCAAACCCGCTGTCCGCGCCGTGGCCGACGCCGCCCTGAACATGCCGTACCTGGACGCCGTCCGCCACATCGCCGGGGTCTGAGCCCCCGCAACGCCCCATAACAAAGCGGCCCCCGCCGCCGGATTACCCGGCGGCGGGGGCCATCTGACCGCTGCTGCTTAGCTGGAAGCCTGCCCGGCGCTCTTGCCGAAGTAGTCGGCACCGCCGGCGTACTCCGTGTGGCCGGACTCGACGTCGGCCGTTGCCATTCCGGCAACAACCTGCGCGAACTCCTCCACCGAGTACAGCTTCCCGGCTTCGGCGCGGCGCGCTTCGATGGCGCCCGGGGTGGAGCGGTCCAGGAGCGTGGCGGTGACCGTGCCCTCGATCATGTCGCCGGACACCACCACCAGGGAGATGCCCTTCTCCGCCAGGTTGGGGATCAGGTCCCGGAGTGCGTCCTCGCCGGCGCGCTTGCTGCGGGCCACCGGCTCGTAGGCCGGCATGGTGGGGACGGTGTTGATGAAGTGGGCCTGGTGGCTGGTCACGAAGACCACGCGCGAGCCTTCCTTCATCAGGGGCACCGCCGCGTTGAGCATGTTCACCTGGGCGTCGCGGTTCAGCTTGAGCGCGTAGTCCTCCCCCATCCCCGTCTCCATGCCGCCGGAGGCGTTCAGGACCAGGATGTCCAGGGACCCGAAGTTCTCCATGGCGGCGCTGGCCAGGGCCTGCACACCCTCCTGGGTGGTGAGGTCCGCGCCGACCGCGACGGCCCGGCCGCCGTCGGCTTCGATGCCCTGCACTACTTTGTTGGCGCGGGGCGCCTTCTGGCGGTAGTTGACCACGACGGCGGCACCCTCCGAGGCGAGGATCTTGGCTACGTCGGCGCCAATGCCCCGCGATGATCCGGTGACGATCGCCGTCTTGTTGTCCAGCAGTCCCATACGAGCTTCCTTTGTTCGAAACATCTAAATCGTTGTGGCCTGCAGTCCATCATGCCAGCGGCCATGGCCAATATCCGTTGTCCGACTTCGACAAATAAGGACCGCGGGGCTAGTTTCCTGCAGCGGCGGAGGCCGAAGGGTCAGTGGCCCATGCCCAGGCCGCCGTCCACGGGGATGACGGCACCGGAGATGTACGCGGCTTCGTCGCTGGCGATCCAGCGGACCACGTTGGCCACCTCGGCCGCCTCAGCGAAACGGCCGGCGGGAATGCTGGCCAGGTAATCCTTTTGGGTGGCCTCGGGGAGTTCGGCGGTCATGTCCGTGTTGATGAAGCCGGGTGCGACCACGTTGGCGGTAATGCCGCGTGAGCCCAGTTCGCGCGTGAGGGAGCGGGCGATGCCCACCAGGCCGGCCTTTGAGGCGGAGTAGTTGATCTGTCCCGGCGCCCCGTACAGGCCCGAGACCGAGGAAATGAGGACCACGCGGCCCTTGCGCAGCCGGATCATGCCTTTTGACGCACGCTTGATCACGCGGAAGGCACCGGTCAGGTTGGTGTCGATCACCGAGGTGAAGTCATCCTCGCTCATGCGCAGCAGCAGGGTGTCCTTGGTGATGCCGGCGTTGGCCACGAGGACTTCCACCGGACCGTGGGCCGCTTCCACTTCCTTGAAGGCGGCATCCACGGAAGCCTCGTCGGTGACGTCCGCCTTGACGCCGAGGATGCCCTCCGGCAGCTGCGTTTCGCTGCGGTAGGTCACAGCCACCTTGTCGCCGTTGGCGAGGAACGCCTGCGCGATGGCCAGCCCGATACCGCGGTTGCCGCCGGTGATGAGGACGCTGCGCGGTGCGGTAACTGCTTCAGTCATGGAGGTGCTCCGGAATTCTGCGGCAGGCTGCGCCGCGGTAGAGGGTGTGGTTTGGCTGGAACCGATCTTAGCGGCAGCCCTGCCGCGGGTTTGGGCAGCACTGCCGATGGTGCGAGAATTAAGGGAAGCCTTTGGAGCGTGATCATTCACCGTGACCCTTGAAAACCATGCGGGACGTCCGGCGCCCGAAGAACCGGGCCGGTTCTCCGGCGACACCGAGGTCCACAGCATTACGGATGCCGCCGCCGCGCATTCGGAGGATATGCGCCAGCGGATGATTAAGTACGCCCTGGCCATGGGCATCCGCATGGTCTGCCTGATCCTCATTTTTGTGGTGGACGGCTGGTTCAAGATCATTGCGGTGGCGGGCGCGGTCTTCCTGCCGTGGTTCGCCGTGGTGATTGCCAACGGCAGCGACAAGGCAGAAACGCCCAGTGACCTGCTGCTGGATTCCGCGCCGCTGGCCGAGCTGGAAAGCCCTGCCCCTCCAGTGGCGGATGAGGAACCGGGAAGCGCCGTGCTGCAGGGCGAACTGGTGAAGGACGAGGACCCGGAGGACGGGGAGGAGCGGCAGGCATCATGAGCATTTTCGATTTCGCAGCGGGAACGGACGTGGCATCGGAGGCTGCCGCCGTCTGCTCCCGGAAGGCGTGCAGGGCCCAGGCGTCCTGGCAGCTTCTCTGGAACAACCCGAAAATCCATGCTCCTGAGCGGCGCAAAACCTGGCTGGCCTGCGCCGACCACCGGGACTGGCTGGAGGACTACCTGCAGACGCGTGGCCTCTGGAAGGAAACGCTTCCGCTGGAAGCCGCCGGGGACGCCCCCCTGGAGCAGGACATCTGAATGTACCGTTTCCTCTTTTCCAGCAAGTGGCTGGGCTATCTCCTGCTGGCCGCCATCTTTGCCACCGCGTGCGTTTTCCTGGGCCGCTGGCAGATGGACCGGCGCGCCGAGACCCTGGCCGAAATCAACCGCGTCGTCAGCAATTACTCGGCGGCTCCCATTCCGTTCGCCCAGGCACGGGACCAGTTCACCCAGCTGGACCCGGCCAAGGAATGGACCCAGGTCGAGCTGAAAGGCTCCTACGATGCCGCCGGGCAGCGGGTTGTGCGCAACCGGCCGCTCAATGGGCAGCCCGGGTACGAGGTGGTGGTCCCGTTCCGCCTCACCACGGGCGAAACCGTTGTCATCGACCGCGGCTGGCTGCCCATCGGCAACAAGAATCCAGGCAGCCCTGACTCCGTGCCCGCCCCGCCCTCCGGTGACGTGACCGCCGTCGTCCGTTTGAAGCATGGTGAGCCGGAGCTGCAGCGCGGGGCGCCCGAGGGGCAGCTGGCATCCATTGACCTTCCCACCTACTCAGCGCAGCTGGGTTATCCCCTGATGACGGGTGCGTACGGCCAGCTGGCCTCGGAAACGCCGGCGCCGGCGGAGATGCCGGTTGCCTTCCCCAAACCGTCCACTGACGAGGGGACGCACTTGTCCTACTCGCTGCAGTGGTTCGCTTTCGGGGTCCTGATGTTCGTGGGCTTCGGCTACGCGGCCCGGCAGCAGGCGCGTAACGCAGCGATCGACGCCGAGGACCAGGACGAGCCGGAACTGGACGGAGCGGTCCACTCCGCCGTCCAGGCCGCCCGGCGCCAGCCCGCACCGCCGCGCAAGCGGAAGAAGGCGACGGCCGAGGAGGAAGAAGACGCCCTCCTGGACGCGCAGGGGTACTAGGACGTGGAGAAGCACGACGGCGGTCCGGTCGCCTTGGTGCGCGCCGCGCTGGTCGAGGCCGGAGTCGGCGACACCGTGCGGACTTTTTCCGCGGGGGTGCCCACGGCAGCCGCCGCGGCCCAGGCGCTGGAATGCGATCTTGCCGCCATCACCAACAGCCTCATTTTCGACGTCGGCGGCGAACCCCTGCTGATCCTCGCCAGCGGTGCGGCCCGTGTTGATACGGCGCTGGTTGCGGCCGGGCTCGGGGCCGGCAAAATCCGCCGGGCCTCCCCCGCATTCGTCCTGGACCACACCGGACAGGAAGTCGGCGGGGTCGCCCCGGTGGGCCACCCGAAGAGAATCAGGACACTTTTGGATGAAACCCTGCAGGCCCACGGGCTGCTGTGGGCCGGGGCAGGTGACCACAACTCGATGTTCAGCATCACCTACCAGGACCTGCTCCGCATCACCGGGGCCCTGGAACTGACGGTGCGCTAGGCCAGGGTGATCAGGTCCAAGTAGTCCTCGTTCCAGAGGTCTTCCACGCCGTCCGGAAGCATGACAACACGTTCCGGGTTCAGGGCCTCGACGGCGCCTTCGTCGTGGCTGACCAGTACGACGGCGCCGGTGTAGTTCCGGAGCGCCCCGAGGATTTCCGCGCGGCTGGCGGGGTCCAGGTTGTTGGTGGGCTCGTCGAGGAGGAGGACGTTGGCGCTTGAGGCCACGATGGTGGCCAGGGCCAGGCGTGTCTTCTCACCGCCGGAGAGCACGCCTGCGGGCTTGTCGACGTCGTCGCCGGAGAACAGGAATGAACCCAGGATGCCGCGGACCTCGGCGTCCTTCATGTCCGGGGCGGAAGAACGCATGTTCTCCAGCACCGTGCGGTCGTGGTCCAGGGTCTCGTGCTCCTGGGCGTAGTAGCCCACCTTGAGGCCGTGGCCAGGGATGACTTCGCCGGTGTCCGGGGCGTCCACGCCGGCAAGCATGCGCAGCAGGGTGGTCTTGCCGGCACCGTTAAGGCCCAGGATGACCACCTTGGACCCACGGTCGATGGCCAGGTCCACGTCGGTGAAGATCTCCAGCGACCCATAGGACTTGCTGAGCCCGTCCGCGGTGAGCGGGGTCTTGCCGCAGGGTGAGGGGTCCGGGAACCGCAGGGCTGCCACGCGGTCCTGCTCACGGACAGCTTCCAGTCCGCTGAGCAGCCGTTCGGCACGCTTTGCCATGTTCTGCGCGGCAACAGCCTTGGTGGCCTTGGCCCGCATCTTGTTGGCCTGGTCCATGAGGACCTGTGCCTTCTTTTCGGCGTTGGCCCGTTCACGCTTCCGGGCCCGCTCGTCAGTCTCGCGCTGCAGGAGGTAGCGCTTCCAGTCCATGTTGTAGAAGTCGATCTGGGCGCGGTTCGCGTCCAGCAGGAACACCTTGTTGACGGTGGCTTCAAGCAGGTCGGTGTCGTGGCTGATCACGATCAGGCCGCCCTGGTGGTTCTTCAGGAAGTCCCGCAGCCAGGCGATGGAGTCGGCGTCGAGGTGGTTCGTCGGTTCGTCCAGGAGCATGGTCTCGGCATCCGAGTACAGGATGCGGGCAAGCTCCACGCGGCGCCGCTGGCCGCCGGAGAGCGTCTTGAGCGGCTGGTTCAGCAGCCGGTCAGGGAGGGCAAGGTTGGAACAGATCGAGGCTGCTTCGGCCTCGGCCGCGTAGCCGCCCGCGGCGAGGAACTCGGATTCCAGCCGGTCGTACCGGTTCATGGCTTTGCGCTGGACGTCGGCGTCCTCGCTCGCCATTTCGTCGTGCGCCTTGCGCAGTTTGCCGACGACGATGTCCAGGCCGCGGGCGGAAAGGATCCGGTCACGCGCCAACTGTTCCATGTCGGGGGTCCGCGGGTCCTGGGGCAGGTACCCGATTTCTCCGCTGCGGGTCACCTTGCCGGCGGCGGGCAGGCCTTCGCCCGCGAGGACACGGGTCAGCGTGGTCTTGCCCGCGCCGTTCCGGCCCACCAGGCCGATCTTGTCCCCTTTGTCGATGCGGAAGCTCACCTGGTCCATGAGGAGCCGGGCACCGGCGCGCAGTTCAAGATCCTGGACAGTAATCACAGCAGGTAAGGCCTTTCACAACAGGGAACGCCACGGTCCGCGCACTGTGTGCGAAGGGACGCTGGGGCAGAGTGGCCGGAGAACGGCACAATCCAGTCTACCGTCCGGCGGGCCACGCCAGTTTCAGCAGCAGAAACTTCCGGCCGTCCGGTGATGGCTCCGTGGGCTTAACTGCCGGCTGCGCCCCGGAGGTTCAAGCAGAATGGGGTCATGGAATTCGATCGGCTGCTCCAGATCCGGCGTATTTACGCACAGCCAGCCGCCCTGGAGCTGCCCCGTGGCCAGCAGATTGTCGCGCGCTGGCCTGACGCCGACGTCGTACTGGTGGACAGCCATTGGAACATCCCGGACCTGCACGGTGACGAAACCAACGTGCCGCGCTGGTCCCGGATCAAGACGGAGGCACTGGTCCTGGGGATCAAAAAGTCGCTGACCGTCAAACCCAATGGGCGCTCGGCGGACTTCATTGCACCTTCCACGGCGAACGGCTGCGCCATGGCGTGCGCCTACTGCTACGTTCCGCGGCATAAGGGCTACAGCAATCCAATTACGATGTTCGCCAACATCGACCAGATCGCGGCGACGCTGGAGCGGCACGCCACCCGCCAGGGGCTCAAGCTGGAGCCCAACCAGTGCGACCCGGAGCTGTGGGTGTACGACATCGGGGAGAACAGCGATTGTTCGGTGGATGCGCTGATCAGCCCCAACGTCGAGGAACTTGTGGGGCTTTTCCGCGAACTGCCCAACGCCAAGCTGTCCTTCGCCACCAAATTCGTCAACCGGGAAATGCTGGCGTGGGACCATGGCGGCCACACCCGGATCCGCTTCTCCCTGATGCCGGCGGACCTGGCCAAGTCCATTGACGTCCGGACGTCGCCGGTCGCGGAACGGCTGGCCGCGATCAATGACTTTGTCGACGCAGGCTACGAAGTGCACGTGAACTTCTCCCCCGTCGTCATCACCGACACCTGGCTGGCCGACTGGGAGGCGCTGCTCCGCCAACTCGACGCGACGTTGACGGAGGCAGCGAAGGCCCAGCTCGCGGCGGAGGTCATCTTCCTGACCCACAACGAGCAGCTGCACCAGGTCAACCTGGGCTGGCATCCGCAGGCTGAGAACGTCCTGTGGCGCCCCGACCTGCAGGAATCAAAAACCTCGTCCAACGGTTTCAACAACGTCCGCTACCGGTCACGGGCCAAGGCCGGTTACGTGCGGCAGCTGACCGGACTGATCCAGGACATCGCACCGTACTGCCGCATCCGCTACGCGTTCTGAAACGCGCGGCCGGTGCGGCACCTGTCAGCCTCTTGGCTCGGCGGCCCCGTGGCCGCCATTCCCGGCAGGCGCGGCCGCCTCATTGTGGCCGCCCTTGGCCTTGCCGAACGGCAGCACTTTCAGAAGCGGGCCCACCACCGCCAGGACGATGAGGCCCCAGACGAGCCCGACGACCGTTGAGCACAGGGTGTTGACGAGCCAAGCCAAAAGACCGCCGACAACCGCGACCCCTGCCACCGGGTGCTCCAGCGCGTGGACCAGGTCGTAGGGTGCGTGCCAGCCGAGGTCATGCGCGCCCTGCAGCATGATGTGGCCGCCAACCCACAGCATGGCGATCGTTCCGACGAAGGTGATGGTGGCCAGCACGGCGGGCATGCCCGTGACCAGCAACCTCCCGAAGCGCTTGGAGCGCGGAGAGTCCTTGGCAGCCAAGTGCACACCGATGTCGTCCATCTTGACGATGAGCGCGACGGCGCCGTACACGAGCACCGTGATGGCGAACGCCACCAGGACCAGGATGAACGCACGGACCCAGATGGATTCTGTGGCCACCTCGTTCATGGAGATAACCATGATCTCGCAGGACAGGATGAAGTCGGTGGTGATGGCGCCTTTGACGACCTTGGCCTCGGCGTCGTGCCCGCGTTCCACCGCCGGCGCTTCTTCCTCCTCGTGGTGGCCGCCGCGGAGCTTGTGCCAGACCTTCTCGGCGCCCTCGTAGCAGAGGTAAGTGCCGCCGAGCATGAGGATGAACGGGATGATCCAGGGGATGAAGGCGCTGATGAGCAGCAGGGCGGGCAGGATGATCAGGAGCTTGTTCCGGATGGAGCCCCAGAAGATCTTCTTGATCATCGGCAGTTCGCGTGACGGGTCCGCACCTGAGACGTACTGCGGTGTGACCGCGGCGTCGTCGATGACTACCCCGGCGGCCTTGGCCCCTGCCTTGGCTGCACCGGCGGCGACGTCATCCACTGATGCTGCCGCGATGCGGGCCAGGGCTGCGACGTCATCCAGCAGGGCTACGAGGCCGCCGCTCAAAGCTGGCCCCCGCGAATCTTGTGGTCAGGGCGTTGAGCATTGGGGGCTGGGTGCGTGATGGGCATATTCGGAGTATATTGCAGCCCGCCTGCAGGCTCAGCCCTTCGTCAGGTCCTCCGCGAACATCACAATGATGCCGCTGGGGCCCCGGACATAGCTGAGCTTGTAGGCGTTTTCGTACGTTGCCACGCCACGCAGGGGATGGCAGCCGTGCCTTGCGGCGATCTCAAGTGCGTTGCCAATGTCGTCAACGGAGAAGGCAACGCGGTGCATGCCGATCTCGTTGGGCAGGGTGGGCTCAGTCTCGATCGCGTCGGGGTGGATGTATTCGAAGAGCTCGAGGCGGCCCTTGCCATCCGGTGTTTGGAGCATGGCTATCCGGGCGTGGTTGCCGTCGAGTCCGACGGCGGTATCGGCCCATTCCCCGCTCACAGTCTGGCGGCCCAGGACAGTGAGCCCCAGGTCGGTAAAGAAAGCGATCGCCTCTTCCAAATCGCGGACCGCGATGCCTACATTCTCGAGTTTGATGGGCATGGGCCACACGGTACCAAGCCCGCATTGTCCGGGTCGAGGCCCGCCCACCACCGGACGCGGGCGCTCTGCGGCACCCTGGCGTTGGACTTTTTGCTTGCCGCCCTAAATACTAGGCAGGCTAGTTAAGCTGGACTTCGACGAAGAGGTGGGCATGGAGCGCGGTGAGGAACAACAAGCACTGATATCCGTCATCAACACGCTTGCGGGCAGGTTTCCCGGACGTTCCCGGACGGACGTCGAAGACGCCGTCTGCGAGGAATACTCCGCCTTCAACGCCGGCCCCGTGCGGAGCTTGGTACCCATCCTTGTGGAACGTGCTGCCACCAAGCGTCTGGAAGGCGGACTGCTGTAAAGGTGATTTCGGGACGTCCCAATCCATCCGGGGAACTCAGCGCGTGGCCTGGTACCTGGTCAGGACCACGCCACCGGGAAATGTCCGGGTCTCTACCAAGCCCAGGTTCATCCTTCCTTCCAGGGCCGTGAAGTACGGTGTGCCGCCTCCCAGCAGGACCGGATGCGTGACGGTCACGTACTCGTCGATCAGTCCGGCCCGCATGGCCGCCGCGGCGAGTGTGGCACCGACGATGTCCATGGGACCGCCCTCGCCGGCCTTGAGGCGGATGATTTCGGCGACCGGATTGCCGGTGACCAGGCGTGCATTCCAGTCGACAGTGCTGATCGTCGAGGAGAACACCACCTTTGGCATGTCGCGCCAGCGGCGGGCGAACTCGATCTGCGCCGGTGTGGCGCCAGGCTGCTGGTCGGCGGTCGGCCAGTGCGAGCTCATGGTCTCCCAGAGTTTGCGGCCGTACAGCGCCAGGCCCGTCGCTGCGACCCGGTCGGACCACCATTGGAACAGTTCATCGCTCGGTACGCTCCAGCCGAGGTCGTCGCCGGGCGCTGCGATGTACCCGTCAACGCTCACATTCATGGCGTAGGTCAGTTTCCGCATGGCGCCAGTCTCCCGTGCGCCGGCAGCCTCTGTACAGACCAGCAGAGTTCGTGTTCGGTTGGGCCGGCGCTCCCGGGATCAGTCCCAGCCGGCAGCCCGCCGAACAGCCACTGCGAGCTTTACGGCAGGAATGTCGGAGGAGTCCAGTACCAGATCATCGATCTCTGCAGCTTCAAGAATTTTTGATAATCCGTTGACGCGGTCCAGATGCCACGTGAGGCGTTCAGGATCGTCCCGGTGGCGGAAGCGCAGCGTGACTCCAGCACCTCTGGACGAGCCACGAGACGGCAGACGAACATTCGAGCGGAACCCAGGGCGGCGACGTAGCGGGGTATTTCAGCTTCTGACTCGATGACCCCTGCGAGAATGAACCGCTTTGCTCCCGCAGCCCGATAGTTGTCCATGACCCGATTTTCCCAGCCAGAGCAGAGACTTCACCCGTCAACGCTGCCTATGATCCGAAAAAGCGCGTTTCTCCTCAAGATTCTCAGCCGGAGCCCGGTGGTAATGCGGAAATTCCGTAGACTGGCCCTTTCCAGCTGTGCCGGCCCCCGAGAGCGAGCATCTGTGGGTATCTTCAAGAGGAAATCTCCGGAAGCGGAGACACCTGACTCCGCCCTGACGTTCTTCACCCATTGCAAGGCCGACGAGTTCCGGGCCACCGCGCGCGAAGTCTTCGCCGAGGCGGGACTCGAAGTGGAGGTCCACCCGGGCCATGCCGTCGATGGTTCCGGACGCGAATTCGGCTTCTGGAACATCGGGGCCATGTGTTATGAGCAGCCCCAGTCCACTTGGCGCGGCGTGATCGCCGGCCATCTTGAACGCGTACTGGCGAGCTTTGAGGCACCCGATCCGTTCGGCGTCCTGGCTCCTCAGGACGTACAGAGCCGGACCTTCGGCCGCCTCTACGACGAGGCAAGCATCCCGGGGATACACAGCTACCCACACAGGGAGTTCGCACCAGGCATTGTCGAGATGCTCGCCCTCGACCTTCCAGACACCGTTGCGGTCTTCAACCATGACAACGCGAACAGGTTTGGCGGCTGGGAAGCCCTCCAGGGACAGGGCATCGAAAACCTCCGCAGCCTGGAGATCGAACAACTCGAAACCCTCCCCGCACCTGGAGGGGGCACCTTCAATGCCCTCCTGGGTGAATCCGTGTACACCGCAAGCCGCGCCCTGCTTCTGCCCGGTCTGGCCACAGAACTCACGGGCCGGCGCGCTGTAAAAGACTTTGGGTGGCTGATGAGCATCCCGAACCGGCACCAGGTTGTCTGGCACATCATCGAGGACGCCACCGTCGTCCCAGTGCTCAACGGAATGGCAAGGTTCACCGCCATGGGCTACGCCGATGCGGCCGGCTCGGTGAGCCCGCACGTCTACTGGTGGAACGGCACGAATTACGAGCAACTTACCCAGGTGCGCGACGACGGCACGCTCACCGTCCACGTCAGTCCAGGCTTCCAGGCCGTGCTCCGCTCCATGACAAGGGACGGATAGCGCGGCGCGGCCCGCTTGTGCCCACCCAAAAGCACCCACACGCTCCCTTAGTAGGACCCCTACAAAATGGTCCCTGTTCCGCCCCGGTAGCGTCGGCTGTACATTAGATTCCGCTTGTACAACCCCGACAGGACCATCATGGGCAACACCGAGACCACCACAGAAACCAGCAAACGGACGGAGCGCCGCCGCTGGAACGGCACCGACCTGGGACTGATCGCCGTCTTCGCCGCCCTCGTTGCCGGCGCAGCCCTGGTGCCGGGACTGGCCCTGAACGGCTTCGGCGTCCCCATCACCTTCCAGACCCTTGCCGTGATGCTCACCGGCCTGGTGCTGGGCCCCGCCCGCGGATTCGCCGCCGTCGGACTTTACACCCTCCTGGGCCTGGCCGGCCTGCCCATCTTCAGCCAGGGCCGCAGTGGCCTGGCCATCCTTGCCGGGCCCTCGGCCGGCTACATCATCGCCTTCCCCATCGCCGCCGCCGTGGTTGGTTGGCTGGCCACTGTGGTCATCCGGCGGACCACGAAGGCCCGCGCCCTGTGGTTCTTCCTGGCCGCCACGGTCACAAGCGTTGTCTTCGTGCACACGCTGGGCGTCCTGGGAATTGCCCTCAACTCCAAGGCCACCCTGGAGCAGGCTTTCCTCAGCGACCTGGTCTTCTACCCGGGAGACATCATCAAGAACCTCCTCGCCGCGGCCGTCGCCGTCGCCCTCCACCGGGCCTTCCCCGACGTCCTGGTCCGCCGCGTGCGCCGCCGCACCCAGGCCGCCCAAAGCGCCTAGGGACAACGCATGCCGGCAGTAACGTTCGACCAGGTGGGTGTCGCCGTCGACAGCGAAGACTCCCCGCAGCCCAAGGTCCTCCTGGACGCAGTCAGCCTCAGGCTGGACGAAGCCCGGGTGGGCGTCATCGGCGCCAACGGTTCCGGGAAATCCACGCTGCTGCGCCTCATCAACGGACTCGTCCAGCCCACCAGCGGCACCGTAACGGTCGACGGCGACGACACAGTAGGTGCCGTCCGGAAGGTCAGGCGCAACGTGGGGTTCGTCTTCACCGATCCCCTCTCCCAGCTGGTGATGCCCACCGGACGGGAAGACGTGGAACTGTCCCTCCGCCGTTCAACCAAGAACGGTGCGGAGCGGCGGCGGCTGGCAGACAAAGCCCTCGAACGCCTGGGCCTGCTTCACCTGGCGGACCAAAGCATCTACGAGCTGTCCGGCGGCGAACGGCAGCTAATGGCGCTCGCCGCCGTGCTTGCCGTTCAACCCCGGGTGCTGGTGCTGGACGAGCCCTCAACCCTCCTTGACCTGCGCAACCGCGAGCTGCTGCGCAGGACCCTGGCGGACCTGGACCAGCAAATCATCATGTCCACCCACGACCTTGACCTGGCCCTGGACATGGACCGGGTCCTGGTCATCGACCAGGGCCGCGTCGCCTTCGACGGCGCCCCGGCGGATGCAGTGGCGGCCTACCGCTCATGGTGCCTGCAGGGACTCGACGCCACAGGGCGGGATTCCACATGAGGGGCCACGGCTTCCTCCTGGCAAACTACGTTCCCGGCACCTCACTGGTACACCGGGCGCCGCTGGCCCTGAAGTTCCTCCTGGTTATCGGTTCTGGCCTGCTTTCCTTCCTCATCGTGGACTGGCGCATCTCCGCGGCGATCCTGGCCGTCCTTTGCGGCCTGTTCCTCGCAACACGCGCGGGGGTGAAGCGGCTGTGGCACGCCGTCCGCCCGCTGGCCCCCGTGCTCCTGGTCATCGGACTCTTCCAATGGTGGCAGCTTGGCGGCCCCACGGCGGGCCGGATCGTGCTGAACATCCTGGTCTGCGTCGTGGCAGCGTCCCTGCTCACAGCCACCACGCCGATCCAGCGGCTCCTGGACGGTGTGGTTCACCTGGCGCGGCCCTTCAAGAGGTTCGGCGCCGATCCCGAACGCTTCGCGCTGACCATCGGCATCATGCTCCGCAGCATTCCCTTCATCGCGGGCACCTTCGCCGACGTCCGCGACTCCGCCAAGGCCCGGGGACTGGAGCGCAACCCGCGCGCGCTGGTCTTGCCGGTCTTCATCACGTCCGTGGCCTACGCCCGCCAAACAGGTGAGGCACTGGCCGCCCGCGGCCTGGGCGAAGCGGAAGACTGACCGGCTGGGACGCCAGGCGGCGTTACAGCCGCCGGTATTCCAGGAGCGCCGCCGTGCCCATGCCACCGGCCATGCTGATCATCGCCAGACCCAGGGCACCCTCGGTGTCCGCCCGCCGCGCCTGGGCCAGCAGCCGGGTCACCAGCACGGCACCTGACGCACCGTAGGCGTGCCCCAGCGCCAGCGCCCCGCCGTCGAGGTTTGCCCGGCCGGGAGCGATGCCCAGCTGGTCGAGGCACGCGAGCGTCTGCGAAGCGAACGCCTCGTTGAATTCCACCACGTCCACCTCGTCCGCTTTCACGCCTGCAGCAGCCAACACACCCCGCGCGGCCGGAACAGCGCCCATCCCCAGCACCTGCGGAGCCACCCCGGCGGTACCCGTGCTGCGCACCAGCAGGGCATCACGCACCCCCAGTCGGCGCGCCCGCGCAAGGGACGTTACGACGACGGCGGAGGCAGCGTCTGCGTCAAAGCAGGAGTTTCCGGCGGTGACAGTTCCTCCTGGCACAAAGGCGGCAGGGAACCGTGCCATGACAGCAGGGGTCAGGCCGGCCCGCGGGCCGCCGTCCGACGAGACGGTCCCCGCGGGAGTCTCCAGCGGCACGAGTTCGTCCATGAAGCGTCCGTCCCGGATGGCAGCGAGGGCTTTCCGGTGGCTGGCCAGCGCGAAGTCATCCTGGCGTTCGCGGGCAACACCGTACTCTTCGGCCACCGTTTCCGCGGCCACGCCCATGTCAGGGTCCCCGAAGCTGTCCGGCACGAACTGGGCGCGGCGGTAAAACTCCGGGCCGCCGTCGTCCTTCCTGTGCGCCCGCAGTGGCGCGGTACTGGTGCTCTCCACTCCACCGGCTAAATACAGTGGTCCGCCGCCGGCCGCCACCAGTCGGGCGGCAAGGACGATTGCATCCAGGCCTGAACCGCACTGCCTGTCAACGGTGATCCCAGGCACGCCGGCCGGCAGTCCCGCCTCCAGCAGGGCAAGCCGCGCGACGTTCCCGCCCCCGCCCACGGCGTTGCCGATAACCACGTCGGTGACGGACGCGGGATCCAGCGGCACTTCGGCCACCAGCTCCCGGAGGACCGGAGCCAGGAGTTCGTGGGCGCGCAGGTTCCGCAGGGCGCCGTTGACGGGGCACACGGGGGTCCGGCGCGCGGCGATGATGACCGGCTGGCGTTCGGGCGGCAGGAGGTCAGGCGGCAGCAGGTCAGGCGCCAAGGGCACGCACCCTGGGGTCGCGGGCGTTGATCCACTCCAGCAGGAGGTTCCGGCTGACCTTTCCGCGGTCCGTGGTGGGAAGCTCCTGGAGCAGGTAGTACTGCAAGGGCCGCTTGTGCCGGGACAGGATGTCCTCCAGTCCGGCCCGCAGCTGGGTGGCAGAAATTCCGCCGTGGGACGGCACCACACCAGCCACCACACGCTGGCCGCGCAAGTCATCGGCCATCCCGGCGGCGACAGCTGCCGCAACCCCGGGAACGGCGGCCAGCGCCAGTTCCACCTCGTGCGGGTAGACGTTCCTCCCCGCTGTGAGGATCATGTCGGCACGCCGGCCAAGGATGTGCAGCTCACTGTCCGCCAGATAGCCCTGGTCCCCCACCGTGTACCAGTCGCCGAAGGACCGCAGCGCTTCGCCGTCGTCACCCCACAGGTAGCCGTTGCTCACCATGCCGCTGCGGACGCAGATGTTGCCGTAGCCGCCGTCGGGGACGGGTGCGCCGTCGTCATCGCGGATCCGGACGTCGACCCCTGGAAACGGCTGGCCGATTCCGGTGCCTCCGGCGGTCGCAGCCTGGCCTGGGGCCAGGCCCAGGCCGGAGACGAAACTCAGTTCGGAGGCGCCGTAGTACTCATAGATGGTGGCATTCGGAGCCCAGCGCCTGGCCGCTTCGAAGGTGCGGGCATCAAGCTTGGAACCGGCGCAGATGATGGTCCGCACGCCGGAGGCATCGACGCATCCGGTCATTCCGCGTTCGCTGAGCATCCGCAGCATGGTGGGCACCAGGACCAGCCGGGTGACCCGGTCGTGGGTGATGGCCGCATGGACGTCGCCGACGTCGAATGTCTCCAGCGTCTGGAACTCCGAACCGGCGTACAGGCACTCAGCCAGGGCGTAGAGGTTCAGGCTGGCCGCCAGCGGACCAGGTGCCAGGGTCACGTCATCCTGCCGAAGCCCGAAGAACTCGATCGAGGCGTCGAAGGATTGCTGCCAGGACCGCCGGGAGCGGGTGAACGCCTTGGGTACGGCGGTGGTCCCGGAGGTGAGGCCGATCAGGAAGCTGGAGTCCGGCGGCCCGTCGGCCAGCTGGTCATCCGGGGACACCGGGGCTGGACCGGCGCATGCTTCCACCCGCCGGATGATGTCTTCCTGCAGCGGGGCGGACCACGCCGGATCCAGGACGGCGCATTGCCGGCCGCCCGCCACGGCGGCCGCGAATTTCACGGCAAAGTCCACGGAATTGGCCTCGCACAGCGCCGTGACGGACTTGGTCCCGGCCACCAGTTCAGCGGCGGCGTCCCGCAGCTGCTCCCAGTCCAGGCGGCGTCCGGCGATCACGACGGCGGTGTCGTGCGGCCGCTGCCCGGCCCAGCGCTGGAGCTTGTCGAGGAAAGGCACGGACCAACTTTACCGGCCAGGCGGATTGAGGGCCCGGCCCGCGGGTAATGTGACGTTATGAGTTTCAATGACAACGTTCAGCTGGATCCCTCGCAGGTCCAGGACCGCCGGGGCATGGGCACCGCGGTGAAAGTGGGCGGCGGCATCGGCGGGGGCCTGGTCCTGCTGGTTGCCCTCCTCCTGGGCATCAACCCCAACCTGCTCGGCGGCCTGACCGACGGCGGCAACGCCGGGCAGTCACAGGGTACGGCGCCAGCCTGCAGCACCGGCGCTGACGCCGACGCGAGGCTGGACTGCCGGATCACGGGTACCGTCAACAGCCTTAACGCCTTCTGGCCCGGCTACCTGAAGCAGTACAACGTGCAGTACCCCCGGCCTGAAGCGGTCATCTTCAGCGGCGGCACCAACACCGCATGCGGTTCCGCGACCTCCGAGGTGGGCCCCTTCTACTGCCCCACGGACACCACGGCGTACTTCGACCCCGGGTTCTTCCAGGAACTCGTGGACCGCTTCGGGTCCTCCGGCGGCCCCCTGGCGCAGGAGTATGTGGTGGCGCACGAGTTCGGCCACCACGTCCAGAACCTGCTCGGTGACCTGAAGCGGGCGCAGCAGGATCCGCAGGGGCCCGAGTCCGGTTCCGTCCGTACCGAACTGCAGGCTGACTGCTACGCGGGACTGTGGGCCAAGTACGCCTCCACAACGCCGGACCCGGCCACGGGGCAGCCGTACCTGGAGCCCCTCACCCCGCAGGATGTGAACGACGCATTGTCCGCCGCCGCGTCCGTGGGTGACGACCGCATCCAGAAGGCCGCCACCGGCCGCGTCTCCCCCGAAGGCTGGACGCACGGCTCCAGCGAGGAACGCCAGCGCTGGTTCTCGCGGGGCTACCAGTCCGGCGACATCAACCAGTGCGATACGTTCAGCGCCGCAACCCTCTAACCCGGCTCACCCCCATCGATTGCTGAGTAATTGCCGTTTTGAGAGGTCATAACGACATTTACGCAGCAATCGATGAGCCAACGACGACGGCCGGTCACCTTCGTGGAGAAGATGACCGGCCGTCGTCGTACTTCAGGTTTGTCAGATGTTGAAGCCGAGGGCCCGCATCTGGTCCTTGCCGTCATCGGTGATCCGCTCAGGACCCCATGGCGGCATCCATACCCAGTTCAGGCGCCAGTCGTCCACAACGCCGTCCAGGGCCTGGCCCACCTGCTCCTCGAGCACATCGGTGAGCGGGCAGGCGGCGGTGGTGAGCGTCATGTCGATCAGGAGCGCGCCGTCCTCGTCGGAGTACTTCAGGCCGTACAGCAGCCCGAGGTCCACCACGTTAACGCCAAGCTCAGGATCGATGACGTCCTTGAGCGCCTCTTCGACGTCCTCCAGGGCCGTACGGCCCGGCTTGATTTCGGTCATGACAAGTCCTAACTAGGCCTGTACTGCGGCCTCGGCCGCGATGGTAGCTGCGCCGGCGCCCTTTGCGTAACGGTCGTAGCCTTCTGCCTCGAGACGGTCGGCCAGCTCGGGGCCGCCCTCCTCGACAACCTGGCCATCAACGAACACGTGGACGAATTCAGGCTTGATGTAGCGCAGGATACGCGTGTAGTGCGTGATGAGCAGCGTGCCCATGTTGCCCTCAGAGTGTGCGCGGTTGACGCCCTCGGAGACGATCTTCAGCGCGTCGACATCCAGGCCGGAGTCGGTCTCGTCCAGGACGGCGAACTTGGGCTTGAAGAGTTCCAGCTGGAGGATCTCCACGCGCTTCTTCTCGCCGCCGGAGAAGCCTTCGTTGACGTTGCGCTGGGCGAAGTCGGCATCGATGCGCAGCTTCTCCATGGCATCCTTGACGTCCTTGGTCCAGGTACGAAGCTTGGGTGCTTCGCCGTCAATTGCGGTCTTGGCGGTGCGCAGGAAGTTGGTCATGGTGACACCCGGAACCTCTACCGGGTACTGCATGGCCAGGAAGACGCCTGCACGGGCGCGCTCGTCAACGCTCATGGCCAGCACGTCCTCGCCGTCCAGCGTGATGGTGCCGCTGGTGACGGTGTAGCGGGGGTGGCCGGCGATGGTGGAGGCCAGGGTGGACTTGCCGGAGCCGTTGGGGCCCATGATGGCGTGCGTCTCGCCGGTCCTGATGGTCAGGCTGACGCCCTTCAGGATCTCCTTGGTGCCCTGCTCCGTCTCAATGCTGACGTGCAGGTCCTTGATCTCAAGAGTTGACATGCTCTTCTTTCTTTTCGCTCGTAAGTCTGATGCTGCGGGCGCTCAGTAGTTGTCTACTGCTGCGCCGTTCAAAACGTTGGTGACGTCCACGTAGACGTCGTCTCCGTCGAGTTCGACGGCGAACACCGGAACAGGATCGTAGGCGGGGAGCTGCAGTGGCTGGCCGCTGCGCAGGTCGAACTGGGAGCCGTGGCCCCAGCACTCGATGGCGCAGCCTTCCACGTCGCCCTCGGACAGGGAAATGTCCGCGTGCGAGCAGGTGTCTCCAATGGCGTGGATGTCCCCCATAGAATCCCGCACGACGGCTACGGGGTAGCCGTCGATCAGGATCCGCAGCGCCTGCTTGACCTGGATGTCATTGGCGCTGCAAACCAGCTCGCCCTTGGGTGTGCCGCTCATACGTTCCTGCCTGCCTGTCCCTAGTAGTCGATTGCCGCGAGTTCGCGTTCCACAGCCTCGGTCAGGCGCTCTTCGAGGGCCGGGACCTTGATCTGCTGGATGATCTCGTTCAGGAAGCCGCGGACCACCAGGCGGCGGGCAACATCCTCGGGGATGCCGCGGGCCATCAGGTAGAACAGGTGCTCGTCGTCGAACCGGCCGGTGGCACTTGCGTGGCCGGCGCCCTCGATCAGGCCGGTCTCGATCTCGAGGTTGGGCACGGAGTCCGCGCGGCAACCGTCGGTGAGGACCAGGTTCTGGTTCTTCTCGTAGGAGTCGGTTCCCTCAGCCTGCTTCTGGATCAGCACGTCGCCAACCCACACCGTGTGCGCACCCTTGCCCTGCAGCGCGCCCTTGTACAGGACGTTGGACTTGCAGTTGGCCACGTTGTGGTCCACGAAGGAGCGGTGCTCGAGGTGCTGGCCCGCATCGGCGTAGTACAGGCCCAGGAGCTGCGTCTCGGCACCTTCCCCGGCGAAGCGGACGTTGGAGTTCAGGCGCACGATCTTGCCGCCAAGCGTTACGGCAATGTGCTTGTATACGGCGTCCTTGGCAACCTCGGCATCGTGTTGTGCCAGGTGCTTGGCGTCGTCCCCCCACAGCTGCAGGGAAACCACCGTGAGGTGGGCGCCTTCGCCGACCAGGACCTCAACGTTGCCGTTGTGGTCTGCCGTGCCGTCGTGCTCAATGATCACGACGGAGCGGCTGTTGACTCCGGCTTGGATCACCACGTGGGAGTTGGTACGGCGTCCTGCAGCGTTGCCTGTCAGGACCAGTCGCACAGGCTCGTCCAACTCGGCGTTCGCAGGGATGGAGATGAGCTGGGCGTCGCCGGCGTTCGCGGAAGCCACGACGGCGGCCCGATCGGCGGGGACGAGGGTGGAGCCACGGGGGGCCTCACCTTCGCGAAGGGTCCGCTGGACCACGGATGCGGGCGCCTCGACCGAAAGGCTCAGGGCGCCGGCCTCCGACGGGGTATCGGACAGCAGGTTGGCCAGTTCGCGCACCGGGGTGAAGCGCCATTCCTCTTCCCGGCCGTTGGGCAGGGCGAAGTCGGCCACGTCATGGCTGGTGAGCCGCTCGGCGCGGGAGGCCATGACCTGGGTGCCGTGGCTGTGGTGGCGGTCAACCTTGGAGGCGACCAGGTGCTCGCCTTCCTCGGTGAAACCGGCGATCGACGGTGCGCCGATGCGCGCCTTCTCGGTAGTTGCTTCGGCAGTCATTAACCGACGGATCCTTCCATCTGGAGTTCGATGAGGCGGTTCAGCTCAAGGGCGTATTCCATGGGCAGCTCGCGGGCGATCGGCTCAATGAAGCCGCGCACGATCATGGCCATGGCCTCGTCCTCGGGCATGCCGCGGGACATGAGGTAGAAGAGCTGCTCCTCGCTGACGCGGGAAACGGTGGCCTCGTGTCCCAGCTGCACATCGTCCTCGCGGATGTCGATGTACGGGTAGGTGTCCGAGCGGGAAATGGTGTCCACCAGGAGCGCGTCGCAGCGCACGGTGTTGGCGGAGTGCTTGGCTCCTTCCCGGACCTGGACCAGGCCGCGGTAGGCGGCGCGGCCGCCACCACGGGCAACGGACTTGGAGATGATGGAGCTCTTGGTGTTCGGCGCAATGTGCACCATCTTGGAGCCGGTGTCCTGGTGCTGGCCCTCGCCGGCGAACGCGATGGACAGGGTCTCGCCCTTGGCCCCTTCGCCTACGAGGTACACGGCCGGGTACTTCATGGTGACCTTGGAGCCGATGTTGCCGTCCACCCATTCCATGGTGGCGCCGGCTTCGCAGACCGCGCGCTTGGTCACCAGGTTGTACACGTTGTTGGACCAGTTCTGGATGGTGGTGTAGCGGACGCGGGCGCCCTTCTTCACGATGATTTCCACCACGGCGGAGTGCAGCGAGTCCGAGGTGTAGATCGGCGCCGTGCAGCCTTCGATGTAGTGGACGTAGGAGTCCTCGTCGGCGATGATCAGGGTCCGCTCGAACTGGCCCATGTTCTCGGTGTTGATGCGGAAGTACGCCTGCAGCGGGATGTCGACGTGGACGCCCTTGGGTACGTATACGAAGGAACCGCCGGACCACACTGAGGTGTTCAGCGACGCGAACTTGTTGTCGCCCACCGGGATCACGGTGCCGAAGTACTCCTGGAAGATCTCCGGGTGTTCCTTCAAAGCGGTGTCGGTGTCCAGGAAGATGACGCCCTGGGCCTCGAGGTCCTCACGGATCTGGTGGTACACCACCTCGGACTCGTACTGGGCGGCAACGCCGGAAACGAGGCGGCTGCGCTCGGCTTCCGGGATGCCCAGCTTCTCGTACGTGTTGCGGATGTCCTCCGGGAGATCTTCCCAGGTGGCAGCCTGCTTCTCGGTGGAGCGGACAAAGTACTTGATGTTGTCGAAGTCGATGCCGGAGAGGTCTGCACCCCAGGTGGGCATGGGCTTGCGGTCGAAGTACTTCAGGCCCTTGAGGCGGAGGTCGAGCATCCATTCCGGCTCGCTCTTCTTGGCCGAGATGTCCCGGACTACCTCTTCATCGAGACCACGCCGTGCATTGGCGCCGACGTCGTTCTTGTCAGCCCAGCCGTACTCGTAGTTGCCGATGCCGTGGAGCTCGGGATTCTTCTCCAGAATCTCCGAGATCACAGTGTTTTCGGCTACTGCTTTCTCTGATAGTTGGTCCGTCATCACGGCCTTTCTTGCTGATGGTTGGTTACTT
This sequence comes from Pseudarthrobacter sp. 902506025, assembly GCF_040702325.1. NCBI lineage: Bacteria > Bacillati > Actinomycetota > Actinomycetes > Micrococcales > Micrococcaceae > Pseudarthrobacter > Pseudarthrobacter sp. 902506025. Next base: position 585,425 of record NZ_JBFBKW010000001.1, on the reverse strand, counting down.
CGTCCAGGCGGGCGGGGGCTGCCGCCGGCGCGGTGGCCGGTCTGGCAGACAGCCTGCCTGTGGGAATGTGGGTGGTGCAGACGTGGCCACCACGGGCCAGGGTGGAAAGCCGGCGTACGTCCACTCCCACCAGCCTCGAGAAGACTTCCGTTTCGACGTCGCAGAACACCGGGAAGCGGGCGGCGAGCTGCTGGATGGGGCAGTGGCCCTGGCAGAGCTGCACGCTGGAAAGCGCCGCGGGCAGGGGTGCCTTGGCCTCGATGGAGGCGGCGGATGCCACGAAGTTGTCGCGGCTGAGGGCGGCCGACAGGGCGGTGGCGCGGTCCCTGATGTCCGGACCGGCTTTTTCCATTTCGGGCGCGTAGCGCCGTTCCATGTCCGCGAACCGCTCCTCGGCGAACGCCCGTACGGCGTCGGGGCCGGCCACCTTCTGCAGCTGCTGGAGGGCAAGTGCTGCAATGTCCAGGTAGTCATTGCCCAGGCTGGACTGGCCCTGCGAGCTGAGAACGTAGCGGCGTGCGGGCCGGCCGGCACCTGCTCCCGGCTTGGCAACCCGCTTGACCTCGATAATGCCGGCCCGGGACAGGTGGTCGAGGTGGCGCCGGACAGCGGCCGGGGTGAACCCCAGCATGTCCCCCAACTCGGCCGCACTGACGGGACCGTGTTCCAGGACGGCAGCAAGGACCCGGTCCCGGGTGCGCTCGTCGGCGTCCGCCACAGGACCGGACGCAGCGGGAGCCGGCCCGGCAACAGGCACAGCGGTAGCGTTGGTCATGGAATACACAACACAATCATGTCGTAATTTAGTCCCGTGCTCCAGTAAGGGCAGGCTGACCTTGGCCGGCTGCACGCAAAACTCCAAGGATAGGGGACCTTCCTGACGGACGGCTCCATATACTACATCCCGTAGAATACTGTGGTGCGATCCCCCCAGTCCCCCGTCCTGTCCATCCATGGGCTCATCAAGGACGTAGGCCCCCTTTCCAGCCTGGACGGAAAGATGCTCAGGGTTGTCAGCGGCGTCTCCCTCACCGCGGAGCGCGGGCAGGTCACCGCCCTGCTGGGCGCGAACGGCGCCGGAAAGACGACGACCCTTGAGTGCGCCCAGGGCCTCCAGAAGCGCAGCGGCGGCAGCATCTCGCTGCTGGGCCAGGACCCCGCCACGGCAGGCGCCGACCTGCGCTCCCGCGTCGGTGTGATGCTGCAGGACGGCGGGCTTCCGCCGTCGGCCAGGCCACTGCCACTGTTGCGGCATATCGCCGGGCTGTACGCCCGCCCCTGGCCGTTGCAGGACCTGGTGGGCCGGCTCGGCATCGATACTTTCAGCCGCACCAGCGTCCGCCGGCTGTCCGGCGGCCAGAAGCAGCGCCTGGCACTTGCGGCAGCCCTGATCGGCAGGCCCGAAGTCCTGTTCCTGGACGAGCCCAGCGCCGGCCTGGACCCGCAGTCCCGCCAGCTGGTGTTCGACCTGATTGCCGAACTGCGCGACGGCGGCATGGGAATCATCCTCACCACCCACCTCATGGACGACGCCCAGCGCCTTGCGGACTATGTGTACATCATCGACGGCGGCCGCAACGTCGCCGAAGGAACCGTCCATGAGCTGCTGCAGCGCAGCCCCGTGGCGGACCATGCCGGCGAGCACGTCCGGACCCTGGTGTTCGAAGCACCCGCCGGGCTGGACCTGGCTGCCGTGCTGCCGGACGGCGTCGACGTCTCCGAAACCCGCGCGGGCAGCTACGCCGTCACCGGCGCCCTCACGCCCCGCCACCTCTCTGCGCTTGCCCAGTGGTGGGAAGCAAAGGACATCATGCCGGCGTCGATGAGCCTCCAGGCGCGTAGCCTTGAAGACGTCTTTTTGGATATCTCGGGAAAGGACATCCGATGAGTACCGCAGCGATCCGGGAGACGCAACAGCCCGCGTCCCTGCTGCGCCGCGTCCTCCTGCAGGGCAAATACGAGGCACTGACCATGCTGCGCAACGGCGAACAGCTGATCCTGGCTGTGGTGCTGCCCCTGCTGGCACTGGTCGGCCTGACGGTGACGCCCTTCCTGGACGGAATGGGCTCCAGCCGCATCAACGTGGCCGTTCCGGGCATCCTGGCCCTGTGCGCCATGTCCACGGCTTTCACCGGCCAGGGCATCGCCACCGGCTTCGACCGCCGCTACGGGGTGCTCCGGTTCCTGTCCACGACGCCCCTTGGGCGCGGCGGCCTGATCGCCGGCAAAGTTCTCTCGGTGCTGGCCGTCCTCTGCCTCCAGGTAGTGGTGGTGGGCCTTGTTGCCCTGGCGCTGGGGTGGCAGCCGACGGCGGCCGGCTGGCTCCCCGGGCTTGCGCTGCTGGCACTGGGCGCAGCGGCTTTCACTGCCCTGGGGCTGCTGGTGGCCGGAACCGTCCGGCCGGAAGCGACGCTGGCGATCACTAACCTGCTGTGGATCCTCCTCGGTGCCATGGGCGGGATCGTCCTCCCGGCCGAACGGCTGCCCGCCGCGGCGCAGGCCGTCGTCCATTTCCTGCCTTCCGGCGCCCTCGGTGAATCGATGCGCGCCGCTTTCCTGGGCGGGGCCGTGAACGGCGGCGCCGCCCTGATCCTGCTGCTCTGGACAGTCATTGCCGGAGCCGCAGCCATCCGTTGGTTCAAGTGGAATTGAGATAATCGTGACCACGGCTTCACGCCTTCCCCAGCTTGCCGGCCGCCTGGCGTCGCGGCTCCCCCGCACGGTGGACGTACGCATCCGCCGCCTCGCCGTCGCATCCCTGATCGGCCAGACGCTTCTGGTGGTCACGGGCGGCGCTGTCCGCCTCACGGCCTCAGGCCTTGGCTGCCCCACCTGGCCCCGCTGCACCTCGGACTCGATCGTGAACACTCCCGAGATGGGCATCCACGGCTTCATCGAGTTCGGCAACCGGCTCCTGACCTTCGCGCTGGCCGCTGTGGCCGCGCTCATGCTGGTCTACTTGTGGAACCTGCGGAAGGAACGCAAGGACCTCTTCCTGCTGGCCCTCGGACTGCTCGCCAGCATCCCCGCACAGGCCGTCATCGGCGGCGTTACCGTGCTCACCAACCTCAACCCGTGGGTGGTGGGCCTGCACTTCCTGGTGTCGATGGCCCTGGTGGTGTTCTCCACCCTGCTGGTGAACCGCGCCTTCGGCCGGACCGGCCGCTTCCCCGCAGGCCGCCCCGCGGAACTGCCGGCCGTGCTGCGTCCGGTGACGGCCGCCGTCGCACTCTTCTCCGCCGTGGCCGTGATGCTCGGTGTGGTGGTCACGGGTGCAGGTCCCCACGCAGGTGACGCCGACGCTCCCCGCAACGACCTGGACTGGGACCTGTTCTCCCACATCCACGCAGTGCCGGCATACCTGGTCACCGCCGGCACCGTGGTGGCCTTGGTGCTGGTCATTCCCCGCCGCATTTCGGGCCCGTTCCGGACGGCAGTCCTGATGCTCCTGGGCGTTACCGTGCTGCAGGCCATCATCGGGTTCACGCAGTACTACAACGGCATTCCGGCGTTGCTGGTGGCAGCGCACATGCTCGGCGCGGCGCTGCTCATGGCAGCCTCGACCAATGCCTGGGACATCGCGCGGTCCAGCAAGGTGAAATAGCCTCCAGCGCATCTGGCGCCAGGCGCCCCGGTCCACGTCAGGACCGGGGCGCCTCCCTTTTAAGTCCGCTGGCTAGCGGCCGGCTGCGGCGACGCTGCCCCGGCAGCCAGCGCCGAAGGCAGGATCCAGGTTCTCGATGCCGTCGGCGGAAACCTGAAGGACCCGGGCCGTGGCAATGTCATAGAAAAGTCCCGTGGCCTGGACCGTCCCATCGGCCAGTGCGGGGCCGGCCACCGGATGGTCCTGGAGCTTTGCCAGCTGCACGGCCACGTTGACCATCGAGAGCTGGTCAACGGTCCCGTAGCCCGCTGCGGCGGCCTGCTTGCCCACCGGGTGCCCAGCCAGCAGTGCCGCATAGCTGGGCCGGGCGTGGTCCAGCCACTGGGTGAACGCCGGGCCCAGGGAACTGTTGTCTCCGCTGTCGGCTTCCGCAAGGAGCGCGTTCATGGCACCGCAGTTGGAGTGCCCGCAAATGACCAGGGACTGCACCCGCAGGCCGTTGACGGCAAAGGACAGGGCCGAATCAATCGAGGCGTCCCGCCCGTGGCTGCACACCACGTTGCCGATGTTCCGCAGCGTGAGCAGATCTCCGGGGCCGCTGCTGGTGATCAGGTTCGGGTTGACGCGGGAATCGACGCAGGCCACGAACAGGCTGTCAGGGTTCTGGCCTTCCGTCAGGTCATGGACCAGCGGACGGACCTGGTGGGCAAACCGGCGGTGGTACTTGTTGACCCCCACCAGCAGGGGTTCCTTCCGCGGCGGGAGCGGCAGTTCGGTGGCTTCCTCGCGCCTGGGTGCCTGGTGACCGGCATCCTGGAAAACGGTGTTGCCGTGTTCCTCAAGGCGCACGGTTCCACCGGTGGCCTGGTGCTGCAGCTGCCAGGCGAGCAGGGCTTCACGGAAAGAGTGGTCGACGTAGTCCGCGTTCAGCTCCACCACCACGTTCCTGCCGGCCGGTACAACCTGGAGAACGGGGTTGAGCTTTGGCAGCGCGAAGAAGCTGCACGAACCGGCGATCGTCACGCGCCAGGGCGACGACGGGGCGGCCGGCGGGTGGGCATGGATCTGGGCCCGCAGGACACGCCAGAGGACGTTGGCGGCGGCAAGCGCAAGGCCGATCATGACGCCCTCAAGCAGGTTCAGGAACACCACGCAGACCAGGGTCACCGCATAGATCGGGAGATCCCCGGTCCGCAGGCTGGTGCGGATGTCCGCCACTTTGATCAGGCGGGCACCGATCACCACCAGCAGGCCGGCCAGGACAGCCAACGGAATCAGCTGGATCAGACCGGAGAAGAGGGCCGAGAACGCAAGGATCCACACCCCATGCAGCACCGCGGACGTGCGCGTGGCCGCGCCCGCTTCCACATTGGTGGCGCTGCGTACGATCACACCCGTCACCGGCAGGCCGCCCAGCGACCCGGAGAGGATGTTTGCCGTGCCCTGCCCAATAAGCTCCCGGTTGAGGTTTGTCCGCGGACCGGTTTGCATTCTGTCCACGGCCACAGCGGACAGAAGGGACTCGATACTGGCGATCAGCGCCATGGTCATGACGGCGAATGCGAAGGCGCGCCAGTTTCCGTCTGGTAGCTGCGGCAGGGCGATGGCGTCGAAGATGGACCCGTCCAGGGATATGCGTTCAACGCCGGGCGCAAAAGCCACGGCCAGTGCGGTTCCTGCCGCGACGGCGGCCAAGGGCCCGGGAATCCGCCGGACAGCGGCGGGCAGGAACTTCCAGCAGAGCAGGATCGCCACGACGGCCAGCCCCAGCAGGGCCGCGTGCAGCTCGAGGTTGGTAATGGCCGCCGGGAGTCCGGCGAGGTTCTCCAGGGCGGATCCGGCGGGCCGGGACCCGAGAATCACGTGCAGTTGTTGCAGGATGATGGTGACGCCGATGCCGGCGAGCATGGCCTTGACCACTACCGGCGACACCGCCAGGGCGGCCCTTCCCACCCGGCTGAAACCCAGCAAAAGCTGGACGACGCCGGCGGCCGCGGTGATGGCGCAGGTCACCTGCCAGCCGAATTCCTGGACGAGGCCGGCCACGACGACGGTCAGTCCGGCCGCCGGTCCACTCACCTGGAGGGGTGAGCCGCCGAGGCTTCCGGCCACGATCCCCCCGATGGTGGCGGCGATAAGTCCCGCCATGATGGGCGCCCCGGAGGCCGCTGCAATCCCCAGCGAGAGCGGGAGTGCCACCAGGAACACCACCAGCGATGCCGGCACGTCGGCTCCAAGGTGGGCGAAGAACGGAGGGCGGGACAGGAACCGGCGGGGGCCTCCGCCGCCTCCTCCGGGCGGGCTGTGGCTGGGGGCGGAGACGGCAGCGGGACGGGCTTCCATGGGGATTTCCTTTGGTCGCGGGAAGGGTCCGCTCCACCGTAAGCATCCGGTCACCGGCAATGACAGTTAATGTGATAGATATGACAAACTTGTCACATTTGTCCTGTCGACGATTAAAGCACAACGGCGGCTCCTGCCTGAAGCAGGAGCCGCCGTGGTGCCAGGCCGCAGTGGCTAGCCGGGCATGACAGCACTTCCAACGAAGGGGTCCACCGCGAGGGCGATAAACAGCAGCGTCAGGTAGCTGATGGAACCGTGGAACACCTTCATGGCGCGCTTGTCGGAAATATCCTCGCGGTGGGCGCGGGAGTACAGCGCATGGGACTCATAGAGGAACCAAGCGCCCGCGACGACGGCCGTCACCGTGTACACCCAGCCCGCCCCGCCGGCCGGGATCATCAGCAAGGAGGAGGCCACCATGGCCCAGGCGTACAGCACCACCTGGACAGAGACGACCTTGGCCCCGGCGATGGCTCCAAGCATGGGGACGTTGGCGTTCCGGTAGTCCTCGCCATAGCGCATGGACAGGGGCCAGTAGTGCGGCGGCGTCCAAAGGAAGATCACCATGAAGAGGATGACGGCGGGCCACTCCACCGAGTTGGTCACGGCAGCCCACGCGATCAGCACCGGGAAGCAGCCTGCGGCACCGCCCCATACGATGTTCTGCGCCGTGCGGCGCTTGAGGATCATGGTGTAGATGACCACGTAGAAGAAGATGGCACCCAGGCCCAGCCAGGCAGAGAGCGGATTGGCGCCGAACCACAGGATCACGATGGCGGCTGCGCCCAGCAGCCAGGAAAAGACCAGGGCTTCCCGCGGGGTGACTTCGCCGGTAACCAGCGGCCTGTTCTCCGTCCGGTGCATCAGCTTGTCGATGTCCCGGTCGATGTAGCAGTTGAAGGCTCCGGCGCTGCCGGCAGCAAAGGCGCCGCCCACCAGTGTGGCAAGGATCAGCCCGATGGACGGGAAGCCCCGCTCGGCGTAAATCATGGTGGGCAGGGTGCTCACCAGGAGCAGCTCGATCACGCGCGGCTTGGTGAGGGCGAGATACGCCTTGGCCTTACGGGCAAACCCGATGCCGGAGGCCCGGGATGCGTTCAGCGGCGTATCTGTTGTGCTCACGGTGGCAGTCACCCGTTCTGTGTGGCAGTTGAGGCTGGCAGGCAGCTCCGGTCGTGCGGCCCGGACCCGGGCACGGCACTTAAGGAAGGAAACGCTTCACGTGCGTGCAACAGCCGGGACACCCCGGGCGGCGATAGGGATGCGCGCCCGGCGTTGGCCTCCGATTATCATACCGCGCCAACGGCCCTGCCCCCGCCCCGCACTATGCGCAATTGATCGCTCGCAGGCCCATTCGAGCAGATTAACTCAACCCTCCGTGAAGGTCATTCACAAAAGGGGAAATTGCGTCCAAAACGTGAGATTTGCGCCGCCCGCAGTATGGATAAGAGCTAAGCTGTCACCAGATCAGCACGCAGCAAGAAAGCGGTGGAAAACGCATTCCCGCTTGCTGTCCGTGACTGAATGCAAGGATCAACGTTTCGATGGTGAACGGCTGGTACACACCGCAGCGGGCGCCAAACAGCGCGCCCTTGGACGGATCCGGTGTACCGCCGCCATCAGCACAGAGAGGGGCCCGGTTTTCGTGCCACATTTGGAAGAGCAAGAACTGTCATGGACCAGCTTGGACCAGCGCGCCGTGGACACCATCCGTGTCCTCGCCGCGGACGCGGTGGAGAAGGTGGGCAACGGCCACCCCGGCACTGCCATGAGCCTGGCCCCCGCCGCATACCTTCTCTTCCAGAAGCTGATGCGCCATGACCCGCGCGATCCGCAGTGGCTTGGCCGTGACCGGTTCATCCTGTCCCCCGGCCACACGTCCCTGACGCTCTACATCCAGCTTTTCCTTTCCGGCTATGGCCTGGAACTCAAGGACCTTGAGGCCCTGCGCACCTGGGGCTCGCTGACTCCCGGCCACCCCGAGTACAAGCACACCGCCGGCGTGGAGATCACCACGGGCCCGCTGGGCCAGGGCCTGGCGTCCTCGGTGGGATTCGCCTACTCCCAGCGCCGGCAGCGTGGCCTGTTCGACGCCGATGCTCCCGCCGGCGAGTCGCCGTTTGACCACACCATCTGGGTCATCGCCTCCGACGGCGACCTCCAGGAAGGTGTCACGTCCGAGGCGTCCTCACTGGCAGGACACCAGGAACTGGGCAACCTCGTGGTGATCTACGACGAGAACCACATCTCCATCGAAGACGACACCGACATCGCGTTCACCGAGGATGTCCTGAAGCGTTACGAGGCCTACGGCTGGCACACCCAGCGCGTGGACTGGACCCGGACCGGCGAATACAAGGAAGACGTCCAGGAGCTCTACAGCGCCCTGCTCGCCGCCAAGGCCGAAACCTCCAAGCCGTCCATCATCTCGCTGCGCACCATCATCGGCTACCCGGCCCCCAAGAAGCAGAACACCGGCAAGATCCACGGTTCCGCCCTTGGCGCCGAAGAGGTGGCCGCACTGAAGGAGGTGCTGGGCTTCGACCCCGCCAAGTCCTTCGAGGTGGACCAGGAAGTCCTGGACCACGCCCGCGCAGTGGTGGAACGCGGCGCCGCAGAACACAAGGCCTGGGAAGAATCCTTCAACGCCTGGCGCGAAGCCAACCCGGAGGGCGCCGCCCTCCTCCAGCGCATCGAGGCGCAGGAACTTCCTGCCGACGTCGACGCCGCGCTTCCGGTCTTCCCGGCCGGCAAGGATGTCTCCACCCGCGCAGCCTCCGGCAAGGTCCTGAACGCCCTCGGCCCGGTCCTGCCCGAGCTGTGGGGCGGCTCCGCCGACCTCGCTGAGTCCAACAACACCACCATCGAGGGTTCCCCGTCCTTCGTGCCTGCCTCCAAGCAGACCGGTGCCTGGTCCGGCAACCCGTATGGCCGGGTGCTGCACTTTGGTATCCGCGAGCACGCCGCAGCGTCGATCGTGAACGGAATCAGCCTGGCGGGCAACACCCGTGCATTCTCCGGAACCTTCCTGATCTTCAGCGACTACCAGCGCCCCGCCATCCGCCTCGGCGCCCTGATGGGTGTCCCGTCCCTGTACGTCTGGACGCACGACTCCATCGGCCTGGGTGAGGACGGCCCCACCCACCAGCCCGTGGAACAGCTCGCATCGCTGCGCGCCATCGTGGGCCTGGACGTGGTCCGCCCCGGTGACGCGAACGAAGTGGCAGCAGCCTGGAAGACCATGCTGGAGAACCACTCCAACCCGGCAGGCATCGTGCTGACCCGCCAGAACATTCCCACGTGGGAACGCGGTACGGGCGACGCCGACGGCGACACTTTCGCATCCACGGCAGGCGTGGCCAAGGGCGGCTACGTGCTGGCCGAGGCATCGAAAGACGGCGCCACCGTTCCGGCTGATGTGATCCTGATTGCCACCGGCTCCGAGGTCCAGCTGGCCGTCCAGGCCCGCGAAGCCCTCCAGGCCGACGGCATCGCCGCCCGCGTGGTGTCCATGCCCTGCGTTGAGTGGTTCAAGAAGCAGGACGCCGCCTACCGCGAATCCGTGCTGCCGGCCGCCGTCAGGGCACGCGTCTCGGTCGAGGCCGGACTGGCCCTGGGCTGGCGCGAATTCGTCGGCGACGCCGGACGCTCCGTCAGCCTCGAACACTACGGCGCTTCCGCTGACTACAAGCGCCTCTTCCAGGAGTTCGGCATCACGGCAGAAGCTGTCGCCGCCGCCGCCAAGGACTCCCTCTCCAGCCTCCAGCCCTGAAACCTAAACTTTTAGGAGATATAACAATGACTACTCCCACCCAGCAGCTTTCCGACGCCGGTGTCTCCATCTGGCTCGACGACCTTTCCCGCGGACGCCTGGAAACCGGCACCCTCCGCAAGCTCATCGAAGAAAAGAACGTGGTTGGTGTGACCACCAACCCGTCCATCTTCCACGCCGCCATCACCTCCGGCACCGACTACGACCACATCATCGCCGGCAAGGCAGCAGAAGGCGCCAGCGTGGAGGACACGATCTTCGAGATCACCACCACCGACGTCGCCGATGCCTGCGACCTGTTCGCCCCGGTCGCTGCGGCAACGAAGGGCGTCGACGGCCGGGTCTCCATCGAGGTCGACCCGCGCCTTGCCTGGGACACCGCAGGAACCATCGCCGAGGCCAAGCACCTCTACCAGCGCGTCAACAAGGACAACGTCCACATCAAGATCCCTGCCACCCTCGAAGGCCTCGAAGCCATCACGGCAACCCTGGCCGAGGGCATCAGCGTCAACGTGACCCTGATCTTCTCCCTGGAGCGCTACCGCGCCGTCATCAACGCCTTCCAGTCCGGCCTGGAGCGGGCCAAGGAAAACGGCCACGACCTGTCGAAGATCCATTCCGTTGCGTCCTTCTTCGTTTCCCGCGTGGACACCGAGATCGACAAGCGCCTCGACAAGATCGGCACCGACGAGGCCAAGGCCCTCAAGGGCAAGGCCGGTGTGGCCAACGCCCGCCTGGCCTACCAGGTCTACGAGGAACTGTTCGCCACCGAACGCTGGGCCCTGCTGGCCGACGCCGGCGCACTCCCCCAGCGCCCCCTGTGGGCCTCCACCGGCGTGAAGGACCCGGCGTACCCGGACACCCTGTACGTCACCGAACTCGTGGCCCCCGGCGTCGTGAACACCATGCCGGAAAAGACCCTGGACGCCACCTTCGACCACGGCGTGGTCACCGGTGACACCGTCACCGGCACCTATGATGAGGCGAACGCAACCCTCGACGCCCTGGAAAAGCTCGGCGTCTCCTACAACGAGGTCGTCGCGCTCCTTGAAACCGAAGGCCTGGACAAGTTCGTGGCCAGCTGGAAGGAACTGCTGGCCGACGTCGAAGGCGCCCTCGCCTCTGCACGAAAGGCTTCCTAACACCTATGAGCACTCTCAGCTACGACGCCACCGGCGCTGCCCAGCAGGCGCTTGAACAGCACCTTCCCGCCCTCGTCGAGGACCGGATCGCCACCCGGATCTTCGCCAAGGACCACACGTTGTGGGGTCCGGACGCCGAATCCGAGTCCGCAGTCCGCCTGGGCTGGGTGGAAGCCGCCACCGTTTCACAGCCGCTGGTCAAGGACATCCTGGAACTCCGTGACGCCCTGCGCGCCGAAGGCGTCAGCCGGATCGTGCTTTGCGGCATGGGCGGATCATCGCTGGCTCCCGAGGTCATCGCCGGCACGGCCGGCGTCGAGCTGACAGTGCTGGACAGCACGGACCCGGACCAGGTCCGTGCTGCCCTCGCAGACCGGCTGGCCGCCACCGCCATCGTGGTCTCATCCAAGTCCGGTTCCACCCTGGAAACGGATTCCCAGCGGCGGATCTTCGAGCAGGCCTTCACCGAGGCCGGCGTGGACGCCAAGAGCCGAATCATCATCGTGACCGACCCCGGCTCACCGCTGGACAAGGCCTCACGCGAAGCCGGCTACCGGGCTGTCTTCAATGCCGATCCCAACGTCGGCGGCCGCTACTCGGCGCTGACCGCGTTCGGCCTTGTACCCTCCGGCCTGGCCGGGGTGGACATCCAGGCGTTCCTGGACGAGGCAGAAGAAGCTGCCGAAATCCTCAACGATGATGCACCTGAAAACATCGGGCTCGCCCTGGGTACGGCACTGGGCGGGACCAACCCGCTGCGGAACAAGATTGTCATCGCCGAGGACGGCTCCGGCATTGTTGGATTTGCTGACTGGGCTGAGCAGCTCATCGCCGAATCCACCGGCAAGCTGGGCACGGGCATCCTGCCGGTCGTCGCAGGCCCGCAGTCCCCGGAGGTCACTTCCGGCGCGGCTGACGTGCTGGTGGTGCGGCTTGTGGCCGCGGATGCCGACATCGAACTCGGCGACAACCAGGTGGCCATCGCCGGCGGCCTTGCCACCCAAATGATGGTGTGGGAGTTCGCCACCGCCGTGGCCGGCCGCCTGCTGGGGATCAACCCCTTCGACCAGCCCGACGTCGAGGCCGCCAAGGTAGCGGCACGCGGACTGCTGGACGCCCAGCCGGAGCCTACGCCGGCGGCATTCGTTGACGGCGCCATCGAGGTGCGCGGCGGCGACTGGCTTGGCGAGGCCGCTACCGCAGAGGGTGCCGTCAAGGCCCTGCTGGGCACCTTGTCCGCCGACAGCTACCTGAGCGTCCAGGCGTACTTCGACCGGTTGGCCTTCGCCGGGCTCGAAGGCATCCGTGACGAACTGGCTGCTGCCACCGGCCGTCCCGTGACGTTCGGCTGGGGCCCGCGCTTCCTGCACTCCACCGGCCAGTTCCACAAGGGCGGCCCTGCCATCGGCGTGTTCCTCCAGGTCACTGCCGCCCCTGCGGAGGACCTGGGCATCCCAGACCGGCCGTTCACCTTTGGTGAGCTCATCGCTGCCCAGGCTGCAGGCGACGCCCAGGTCCTGGGTGAGCATGGCCGTCCCGTGCTGCGCCTCCACCTCACCGACCGTGCCGCCGGCGTGGCCCAGCTGCAGGACGTCGTCGCTGCACTGTCCACCCGCGCATCCGCAACCGAAAGCTAAGGCGCAAAAGTAACCATGCCAGAAACTGAATACGGCAGGAAGGGCGCGGGCCGCGGGCGTAATCCGTTGCGCGATCCGCGTGACCGCCGTTTGAACCGGATCGCCGGTCCGTCGTCGTTGGTCCTTTTCGGGGTCACGGGGGATCTTGCCCGGAAGAAGCTGATGCCGGCGGTGTATGACCTGGCCAACCGTGGGTTGCTGCCGCCGAGTTTTGCGTTGGTGGGTTTCGCCCGCCGGGAGTGGGACAAGGAGGATTTCGCCGCCGAGGTGAAGGCCTCGGTGCAGGCCCATGCCCGCACCCCGTTTGATGAGGCGGTGTGGAACCAGCTCTCTGAGGGCATCAGGTTTGTCCAGGGCGAGTTCGACGACGACGCGGCCTTTGAGCGGCTCGGCGAAACGATCAAGGAACTTGATGATGTCCGGGGCACCCGGGGCAACCACGCGTTCTACCTGTCGATCCCGCCGAAGGCGTTCGAGCAGGTCTGCCGTCAGCTCTCCAAGCATGGCCTGGCGCAGGCGGACGGGGATAAGTGGCGGCGGGTGGTGATCGAGAAGCCGTTCGGCCATGACCTGGAATCGGCCCGGCAGCTCAATGACATTGTGGAGTCGGTGTTCCCGCCGGACGCGGTGTTCCGGATTGACCACTACCTGGGCAAGGAAACGGTGCAGAACATCCTGGCGCTGCGTTTCGCGAACCAGCTGTTCGAGCCACTGTGGAACGCGAACTACGTGGACCACGTCCAGATCACCATGGCCGAGGACATCGGGACCGGTGGCCGGGCGGGGTATTACGACGGTGTCGGTGCCGCCCGCGACGTGATCCAGAACCACCTGCTGCAGCTGCTCGCGCTCACCGCGATGGAGGAACCCATCTCGTTCAACGCCGATGACCTGCGGGCGGAGAAGGAAAAGGTCCTGGCAGCGGTGAAGCTCCCGGAGGATTTGTCGACGCATTCGGCGCGGGGGCAGTTCACCGGCGGCTGGCAGGGCGGCGAGCAGGTCCTGGGCTACCTGGAGGAAGAAGGCATCCCCGCCGATTCCACCACGGAAACCTACGCTGCGGTGCGCGTGGACATCCACACCCGCCGCTGGTCCGGGGTGCCGTTCTACCTGCGCGCGGGCAAGCGACTGGGCCGGCGGGTGACGGAGATCGCGGTGGTGTTCAAGCGCGCCCCGAACCTGCTCTTCCGGGACCACGGCGAGGACGACTTCGGCCAGAACGCCGTGGTGATCCGTGTCCAGCCCGACGAAGGTGTGACCATCCGGTTCGGGTCCAAGGTCCCCGGCACGCAGATGGAAGTCCGGGATGTGACCATGGACTTCGGCTACGGGCACTCGTTCACCGAGTCCTCCCCGGAAGCCTACGAGCGTTTGATCCTGGACGTGCTGCTGGGTGAGCCGCCGCTGTTCCCCCGTCATGAGGAAGTGGAGCTCTCCTGGAAGATCCTTGACCCGTTCGAGGAATACTGGGCATCACTGTCCGAACAGCCCGAACCCTACGCCCCCGGCTCCTGGGGCCCGGCCTCTGCTGACGAGCTGCTGGCCCGCGACGGACGAACCTGGAGAAGGCCATGATCGTTAACCTGCCGGACACCACCACCTCGAAGGTGTCCAAGAAACTCATGGCCCTGCGCGAGCAGGGCGGCGTGATCGCCCTGGGCCGGGTCCTGACCCTCGTGGTCGTGACGAAGTCCGGGCTCGAGGAAGAAGCGATTGAGGCCGCCAACGACGCCTCCCGGGAACACCCCTGCCGGATCATCGTGCTGGCCGACGCCGGGAAGGACAACGAGGACCGGCTCGACGCCCAGATCCGGGTCGGCGGGGACGCCGGCGCCTCCGAGGTCATCGTGCTGCGCGGCTACGGCCAGCTCGCCCGCGAAAGTGAGTCCCTGGTCGCCGCGCTGCTGCTCCCGGACGCGCCAATCGTGGCCTGGTGGCCGCACGGCGCCCCCGAGAACGCCTGCGAAACGTCCATCGGTGCGATCGCCCACCGCAGGATCACCGACTCCGCGAACGAACCCGACCCCCAGGCCGCCCTGGAACGCATCCACCGGACCTACAAAGCAGGCGACACCGACCTCGCCTGGACGCGCCTGACCAACTGGCGCATCCAGCTCGCGGCCGCCCTGGACGAGGTGGACTCCTCGCCCGTGACGGCGGTAGCGGTCGAAGGTGCCTCGGACTCACCCTCCACCATCCTGCTCGCAGCCTGGCTGACCCTGACCCTGGACGCCCCGGTGACCATCGTCGCGGACCCCGCCGGGACCGGCATCCGCCGCGTGCGGCTGACCCGCCCAGGCGGGGACGTCCAACTCTTCCGGCCGGGACTGTCCATCGCCGAGCTCACCCAGCCGGGCCAGCCCGCCCAGCGGATCTCCCTCCCGCGCCGCAGCCTCCGCGACTGCCTCGCCGAAGAACTGCGCCGCCTGGACCCCGACGAAGTATTTGGCGAAGTGATTACTATTGGACTGCCACGTACCAATCTAAGGAGCGTCCGACCCAGTGAGCGTTGACCCACGAGTAAGCATCCATCCTGATTCGTCCGTCCTCATGGCCGCCATAGCGGCACGCCTGATCACCAAGCTCGTTGATGTCCAGGACAAGTACGGCGAAGCCACGGTGGTGCTCACCGGGGGAACCGTGGGGATCGGCACGCTGAAGGCTGTTGCGGACTCCCCGGCGGCGCCCGCCGTCGACTGGTCCAAGGTCAACTTCTGGTGGGGTGACGAACGCTTCGTCGGTGCCGCGGATCCGGACCGGAATACCAAGCAGGCGTTTGACGCGTTGCTGTCCCACATTCCGGTGGACCCGGAACGGATCCACTCTCCGGGTTCTGCCGATGAGTTCGGCACTCCCGAAGAAGCGGCTGAGGACTATGCACGCCAGTTGCGGGATGCCGCAGCAGCCGAGCACGCGGCGGACATGTCCGACGACAGGCCCGAGGAACCGTCCGCACTCCCCCGCCTGGACGTGGTGCTGCTGGGGGTTGGTCCTGACGCCCACATTGCTTCGCTGTTCCCGGAGCAGGCCGGAGTCCGCGAGAAGGAGCGCACAGTGGTTGGCGTGCGGAACTCCCCCAAGCCGCCACCGCTGCGGATTTCCCTGACCCTGCCGGCCATCAATACGGCGGCAGAGGTCTGGATGGTTGTGGCAGGCGAGGACAAGGCCGGAGCCGTCGGACTCGCCTTGGCCGGGGCAAACCCGGTGCAGGTGCCTGCGTCGGGCCCACGGGGAACGTCCCGGACCCTGTGGCTTATCGACGAGAACGCAGCCTCACGTGTCCCCGAGCAGCTGGTCCGGAAGGACGCCGCGGGAGCGTAGCTTTTCCAGCGCTCCGGCCAGGACGTCCTCGGCGTCCTGGCCGGAGCGCCGTTCTTTAACGTATTCCAGGTGGCTCTTGTAGCCGTCGTCGAATGGGTCATCCGGCGCCGCCGCCTGGCCGTCCCGGGAAGCGGTCGCGCCGCACCGCCGGCAGTCCCACGTCTGCGGAATCTGGTCGTCAGGCATTTTCAGGAACACCGGCTGGGTCTCATGGCCCTTCGCGCACCAGTAGGACACCCGGATGCGCGGGAGGGGCCGGGAGGACGAGTCATTGTTCTGCAGGCTCGATCCGGAGCCTGCGACAACACCGGCACGGGTGCCTCGGAAGCCTGATGCTGGATGGACCATGGAAACTCCTGCCTCGAAGCGGACGCCGGAGCCCTGCAGCTTAAACAAAAACTGTGGCTGCCGGGTAAACCGACAGCCACAGTTTAGATGCCAGGGCGGGGCGGCGGGAGTGCCGCAGGACCCTATCCAGCGGACCCTTTAGGAGTCGCCGGCGCCGCTGAAGCGCATGATCAGGCCAAGCCCGATGATCACCACACCCCAGGTGACGCCCAGGATGATGGTGAAGCGGTTGAGGTTGCGTTCTGCCACGCCCGAGGAGCTGAGGCCTGAGCTCATGCCGCCGCCGAACATATCTGACAGTCCGCCGCCGCGTCCCTTGTGCAGGAGGATCAGCAGCGTCAGCAGGAGGCTGGTGATACCCAGGAGGATCTGCAGAATGACATGAAGAACGTCCACGACGGCCTTTCGGAAGTTGGAATTGCGGGAGTATGCGCTGGCTACGGACTAGTCCGTGACCAGGTGGCTCTCGAACCTAACAATATTAGCAAACTCAGCCGGGTCAAGGCTGGCGCCACCCACCAGGACGCCGTCCACATCGCGCTCCTGCAGGATGGCGGCAGCGTTGTTGGCCTTGACTGAGCCGCCGTACAGCAGCCGGGTCTTGGCTGCCACGTCGGCACCGAAAAGGCTCTCGAGTTCTGCACGGATGGCGGCACACATTTCCTGTGCGTCCTCCGGTCCGGCCACTTCACCGGTGCCGATGGCCCAGACGGGCTCATACGCAACCACCAGTTCGGCTGCCTGCTCGTTGGTCAGGCCCGCCACTCCGGCACGGAGCTGCTGGAGCGTGTGCTCGACGTGGGTCCCGGCCTGGCGGATTTCCAGTCCTTCCCCCACGCAAAGGACGGGGGTGACGCCGTGCTTGAACGCTGCCTTGACCTTGGCGTTGAGGACGTCGTCGGACTCGTTGTGGATGGTCCGGCGTTCGCTGTGGCCCACCAGCACGTACTTGCAGCCGAGCTTGTTCAGGAACTGCCCGGAGATGTCGCCGGTGTAGGCGCCTGAGTCGAACTGCGACAGGTCCTGGCCACCATACGCGACCTGCAGGTCGTCGCCCTGCACCAGGGTCTGGACCCCGCGGAGGTCGGTGAACGGCGGGAAGACGGCAACCTCGACGCGGCTGTAGTCATGCTTTGCGTCGGACAGCGTCCAGGCGAGTTTCTGCAGGAGGGTGATGCCCTGCACGTGGTCCATGTTCATTTTCCAGTTGCCCGCGATGAAGGGCTTGCGGTCGAAAGCGCCGTTCGTTGACGTAGTCACGTAATCTCCAAAAAGTTCTTGATATGTAATCGGCCGGCAGGCTGCAATGGGCAACCTGCCGGCCGGAGGACTGCGAGGTCCGTTACTGGCGGACAGCAGCGGTGATTCTGCCGTCCCGCTTTACCGGTCCGGTTCTAGCGGTCCAGGACGCTGAGGCCGGGGAGTTCCTTGCCTTCGAGGTACTCCAGGCTGGCGCCGCCGCCGGTGGAAATGTGGCCGAACTGGTCATCGCTGAATCCCAGGGTGCGTACTGCCGCGGCCGAATCTCCGCCGCCCACCACTGTGAACCCGTCGGTGCCGGTCAGGGCCTGCGCGATGGCGCGGGTGCCTGCAGAGAAGGCTTCGAATTCGAAGACGCCCATTGGGCCGTTCCAGAAGACCGTACGGGCTCCCTTGATCCGCTCAGCGAAGGCGGCAGCGGTATCAGGACCAATGTCCAGGCCGATGCCCTGGGCACCAAAGCTGCTGCCCTCAATCGCGTCGGCTGCAACCGTTTCGTGCGCAGCGTCGGCAGCGAACTTCTCTGCCACCACCACGTCCGTGGGAACCACGAACTCAGTGCCGGCGTCCGCGGCGCGCTTCAGGTAGTCCTGGACCACCGGGATCTGGTCCTCTTCAAGGAGGCTTGAGGCAACCTTGTGGCCCTGTGCCGCCAGGAAGGTGAAGAGCATGCCGCCGCCCACCAGGATGGTGTCAGCCTTGCCGATCAGGTTGTTGATCACCGCGAGCTTGTCCGAGACCTTGGAACCGCCCAGAACCACCACGTAGGGGCGCTGGGTGTCGGCGGTCAGCTTCCGCAGGACCTCAACCTCGGTGTGCACCAGGTCGCCCTGGTACGACGGCAGCCGGGTGGCGACGTCGTAGACGCTGGCGTGCTTGCGGTGGACGGCACCGAAGGCATCGTCCACGTAGGCGCCGTTGCTGCCGGTGAGTGCCACCAGCTCGTCGGCGAAGGCGCCGCGTTCGGCGTCGTCCTTGCTGGTCTCCCGGGCGTCGAAGCGGACGTTCTCCAGAACGAGTGCTTCACCGTCCTGCAGGGATGCGGCGGCAGCCTTGGCGGCGTCGCCGACAGTATCGGCCGCCAGGGTTACCTTGAAGCCCGCCAGCTCGGCGAGGCGGTCCACTGCGGGGCGAAGGGAGTATTTGTCCTCCGGGGCGCCCTTGGGGCGTCCGAGGTGGGCTGTTACCAGCACGCGGGCACCGGCGTCCGTGAGCTTTGCCAGCACTGGGAGTGAGGCCTTGATGCGGCCGTCGTCAGTGACTGTAGAGCCGTCGAGCGGCACATTCAGGTCACTTCGAACCAGAATGTACCGCCCGCGGACACCTTCAGCGATCAGTTCGTTGAGGGTGTGTGATGTCATGTGTCTAACCCTAGCCCAGCTTGGCTGCTACAAGCTCCGTGAGGTCGACGAGGCGGTTGGAGTAGCCCCATTCGTTGTCATACCAGGAAACAACCTTGACCTGGTTGCCAATGACCTTCGTCAGGCCGGCGTCGAAGATCGACGACGCGGGGTCACCAACGATGTCGGAGGACACGATCGGCTCTTCCGTGTAGGTCAGGAAGCCCTGCAGCTCGTCGGACTCGGAAGCACGCTTGAGGGCTGCGTTGACTTCCTCGACGGTGGTTTCGCGGGAGACGGTGACGGTGAGGTCGGTGGCGGAGCCGGTGGGCACGGGAACGCGGATGGCGTAGCCGTCCAGCTTGCCCTTGAGCTCAGGCAGGACCAGGCCAATGGCCTTGGCGGCACCGGTGGAGGTGGGAACCATGTTGATGGCTGCGGCACGTGCACGGCGCAGGTCCTTGTGCGGGCCGTCCTGGAGGTTCTGGTCGGCGGTGTAGGCGTGCACGGTGGTCATGAGCCCGCGCTCGATGCCGAACTCGTCGTTGACGACCTTTGCCAGCGGGCCGAGGCAGTTGGTGGTGCAGGACGCGTTGGAAATGATGTTGTGCTTGGCGTTGTCGTAGAGGTTGTGGTTAACACCCATGACGATGGTGATGTCCTCGTCCGAAGCCGGAGCGGAGATCAGGACCTTCTTGGCGCCGGCATCGATGTGCTTCTTGGCGTCGGCAGCCTTGGTGAAGAACCCGGTGGATTCGATCACGATGTCAACGCCCAGCTCACCCCAGGGGAGGTTGGCGGGATCGCGCTCGGCCAGGACCTTGACCACGTTGCCGTTGACGACGATGTTGCCGTCCTTGACCTCGATGGTTTCCTTCAGCCGGCCGCCGACAGAGTCGTACTTGAACAGGTGGGCCAGGGCTTCGGGGCTGGTGAGGTCGTTGACGGCAACGATCTCGAGGTCTGCGCCTTGGGCAAGCGCTGCGCGGAAGTAGTTGCGGCCAATGCGGCCAAAGCCGTTGATACCAATACGGGTCGTCACTTTTACAGTCTCCTTGGTGCTTTGAAAAGCACTACTAGTTGAGCGGGCGTTGAAGCCAACTAACAGATCCCGCACGCCATTGGGCAGAGATGATTTACACGGAGGGCGACCAGCCTCATTGCTGAAGGCTAACCGCCTTCCGTGACCTATCTTACGTTTAACTGGGTCCGCCCCCGCAAGTGCGGGGGCGGACGGTCCACATCCCGGCCTGTTTAAGTCAGAATGTGAAGTTTGTTACAGCGATGTATATCGCACGTCACTACGGAAGAGTGATGAGTCCCGTGGCGTTGGTGCGTGCTGCCTCGAAGCGCTGGGCGACGTCGGCCCAGTTGACGATGTTCCAGAACGCCTTAACGTAGTCGGCCTTGACGTTGACGTAGTCCAGGTAGAAGGCGTGCTCCCACATGTCCAGCATCAGCAGCGGGGTGGTGCCCAGCGCAACGTTGCCCTGCTGGTCGTAGAGCTGCTCGATGACCAGGTTCCCGCCGATGGGCTCGTAGGCCAGGAAGCCCCAGCCCGAACCCTGCAGGCCCAGGGCCGCGGCGGAGAACTGGGCGCGGAACGCGTCGAAGGAGCCGAAGGCGTCATCGATCGCTGCAGCCAGTTCGCCCTCGGGCTTGTCGCCGCCGTCCGGGGACAGGTTCTTCCAGAACACGGAGTGGTTGATGTGGCCGCCGGTGTGGAACGCGAGGTCCTTGGAGAGCCGGTTGATGTTGGCGAAGTCGCCTTTTTCGCGGGCCTCGGCCAGCTGGGCCAGGGCGTTGTTGGCGCCTGCCACGTAGGTGGCGTGGTGCTTGCTGTGGTGCAGCTCCATGATCCGCGCAGAGATGTGCGGTTCGAGGGCGGCGTAATCGTAGCTGAGTTCCGGCAATACGTACTCGGTCACAAAATCCTCCAATATCGTGGACCAGGAAGGCCCGGTTGGTAACTCTTGGATTGTGCATCCGGGCAGCTGGTGCCCGGAATTATTTCTGATTCTATGGGGCGCCTACTCGTCCAGCATTTCAGGCGTCACATTGGCGTCCGTTCCGGGAATGCCCAGGTCAAGCGCACGCTTGTCCGCCATGGCCAGCAGGCGGCGGATCCGACCGGCGATCGCGTCCTTGGTCATCACGGGGTCGGCGAGCCGGCCCAGCTCGTCAAGGCTGGCCTGTTTGTGCGCCACCCGCAGCTCGCCGGCGTACTTCAGGTGGTCCGGGACGTCGTCGCCCAAGATTTCCAGGGCCCGGTCCACGCGTGCCCCGGCAGCCACGGCTGCCTGGGCGGAGCGGCGCAGGTTGGCGTCATCGAAGTTCGCGAGCCGGTTGGCTGTGGCCCTGACTTCCTTGCGCATCCGGCGTTCCTCCCACACCATGAGGGCATCGTGGGCGCCCATGCGCGTCAGGAGCGCGGCGATGGTGTCGCCGTCGCGGATGACCACGCGGTCCACTCCCCTGACCTCACGGGCCTTGGCCTGGATGTCCAGGCGGCGGGCGGCGCCCACCAGGGCCAGGGCCGATTCCGGACCCGGGCAGGTGACTTCCAGCGATGACGACCGGCCGGGTTCGGTGAGCGAACCGTGCGCCAGGAACGCCCCGCGCCACACGGCTTCGGCGTCTGCGGCCGAGCCGTTGACGACGGCGGACGGCAGGCCGCGCACGGGGCGGCCGCGGCCATCCAGCAGGCCCGTCTGGCGGGCCAGCGCCTCGCCGTCGCGGACCACGCGGACCACGTAGCGGCTGGCGCGGCGGAGTCCGCCGGCGGAGACCACGATGATTTCGCTCTGGTGTCCGTAGACCTCGGCGATGGCGGCGCGGAGCCGGCGTGCAGTGGACGCGAGGTCAACTTCCGCCTCGATGACGATCCTGCCCGAAATGATGTGCAGTCCCCCGGCGAACCGGAGCATTGCGGAGACTTCAGCCTTGCGCACTGATGACTTCTTGATGTCCAGACGGGACAGTTCTTCCTTGACCGATGCTGTCAGTGCCATGGCACCTTCCTAACTGTTCCCAAAAATGTCCTGGTACGCCGTGGCCAGCCGGAGCGGCTCATGGACGGGGCGGCGTCCCGACGCCCCTACTTTACCCAAGACCACCTCCGCGCCGATCATGCCGGCGGCCTTCTCGAACTCCTGCCGGTCCGGTACCGACGCGGGATCGGCCAGGACCACGTCCACACTGAACTCGGGGGCGTAGCGCCGGAGGACGTGGAGGTGGTCGGCCGCCGTCATGCCGCTGGTTTCCTTGGTGTCCGTGGCGAGGTTCATGGTGAGGCAGCGTTTGGCAGGGGTGCTGCACAGTGCCTGCCGCATCTCCGGCAGGAGCAGGTGCGGAAGGACTGATGTGTACCAGGAGCCGGGGCCCAGGACCACCCAGTCCGCCAGTTCGATGGCCGTCAGTGCGTCGGTGCAGGCAGGCGCGGCCTCGGGCAGGAGCCGGACCTCCTCCAGCGAGCCGGCCACGGCACAGCGTGCCTGGCCGTGGATGGTGTGCAGTGCAGTTCCGCCGTCGGGTGCGGTGACGCGGACGTCGCCTTCGATGGTGAGCGGGACCGTGGACATGGGCAGCACCTGGCCGCGGGCGCCAAGCAGCGCACCGGCCCATTTGAGTCCTGCGACGGCGTCGCCCAGCAACTCCCACAGGGTGACGATCAGGAGGTTGCCCATGGCGTGCTCATCCAGCGAACCCCCGGGGCCTGTCCCGGCCCGGAACCGGTGCTGCATGACGTCACGCCAGGTGCGTCCCCAGTCGGTGTCGTCGCACAGCGCGGACAGCGCCATGCGGAGGTCTCCCGGCGGGAGGACGCCGTACTCTTCGCGCAGGCGCCCGGACGAGCCGCCGTCGTCCGCCACCGTCACCACTGCGGTGAGCTCGGAGGTGAGCAGGCGCAAAGCCGACAGCGAGGCCGCCAGGCCGTGCCCGCCACCCAGGGCCACGACGTTGGGGCCCTTGTCCTGCTGGCCCGAGCCCTTACCAGCGGCCGGCGGCACCAGGGGCAGGGCTCCGGTGAACAGCGCCATTACTCGCGGCCCAGATCCCGGTGCGCGGTGGTCACCGTGACCCGCGGATACTGCGCGAGTTTCTTGGAGAGTTCAACCGCGACGGCGACGGAGCGGTGCTTGCCGCCCGTGCAGCCGACGGCGATGGTGGCGTAGTGCTTGTTCTCCCTGCGGTATCCCTCCAGGACCGGTTCCAGGGCCAGGACGTAGCGGTCCACGAAGTTCTTCACGCCCTCGGCCTCCAGGACGTAGTCGCTGACGTCCTTGTCCAGGCCGGTCTGCGGGCGCAGCTGGGGCACCCAGTGGGGGTTGGGGATGAACCGGACGTCGGCCACATAGTTGGCATCGACCGGGAGGCCGTACTTGAAGCCGAAGCTCATGACGTTGAGCCGCAGGGCCACCGGGCCGGTTTCACTGAACAGTTCGGTGATGGCCGTGGCCAGCCCGTGGACGTTGTAGTTGGAGGTGTCGAGGACGACGTCGGAGCTGTCGCGCAGTTCCTGCAGCAGCTCACGTTCGGCGGCGATGCCGTCAAGGATGCGTCCGCCTCCCTGCAGCGGGTGCGGGCGCCGGCCCTGTTCGAACCTCCGGACCAGGACGTTGTCGCTGGCGTCGAGGAACAGGACGCGGAAGGTCACACCGCTGGCCGCCAGGGCCCCCAGGGCTGCACGGATATCCGCAAAGAGTCCCTTGCTGCGGACATCGATCACCACGGCCAGCCGTGGAATCGACTGCGGGGCGTGGGAGACCAGCTCCGCGAGCGTGCCCAGCATCTGCGGCGGCAGGTTCTCCACGACGTACCAGCCGTGGTCCTCCAGCGCGTCCGCGGCGGTGCTCCGTCCGGCGCCGGACATCCCGGTGACCACCAGCAGTTCCGCTTCGAGCGGCTTGACGGGCTCCAGCCCGTCGTGGCCCGCTCCGGATCCCGCGGTCGTGTCTGCCATGAAGCCTGCCCCGTTTCCTCGTTGTTCCCGGGGCCGCCGCTGTGGCACTGCCCCGTCCTTTACCCTAGCTAAGTTTCAATGATTTCGCCGGTGGTCATGTTGATCGCGGGCACGGTCACGGCCTCGGTCCCCTCCGCCGCGAAGTGGTTGACGATGGCCCCGGCCAGGGCAGGGCCAATGCCCTTCGCCTCTGCGAGCTCCTCCACCGTGGCGGCCTTCACGCCCTTGACGGATCCAAAGTGCGCCAGCAGGGCTTTCCGCTTGGAGGCGCCCAGGCCCGGGACGGCGTCCAGTGCCGACACCGTCATGGCCTTGCCGCGCTTCTGCCGGTGGAAAGTGATGGCAAAGCGGTGGGCCTCGTCGCGGATCCGCTGGAGCAGGTAGAGTCCCTGCGAGGTCCGGGGAAGGATCACCGGGAAGTCGCTGTCCGGAAGCCAGACTTCCTCCAGGCGTTTGGCGAGCCCCACGACGTAGACGTCGTCGATCCCGAGGTCCTTGAGTGCACGGGCGGCCGCGTTCACCTGCGGCTGGCCGCCGTCCACCACCACCAGGTTGGGCGGGTAGGCGAACTTGGCCTTTGGCGCCGGCGTGGTGCTGTCCAGCACCTCCGCGCCCGGTGCCGCCTCCGGGCCGTCAGCTTCCAGCACGGATTCGTCCACCTGCGCCGACTTGTCCTGGAGGTAGTGGCGGAACCTGCGCGTCAGGACGTCGTGCATGGCGGCGGTGTCATCAGCGGCCGCGGGGCCGGTGATGGAGAACTTGCGGTAGTCGGACTTCTTGGGCAGCCCGTCCTCCACCACCACCATGGAAGCCACGACGTTGGTGCCCTGGACGTGGGAGACGTCGAAGCATTCGATCCGGAGCAGGGGAACCGGAAGGTCCAGGGCTTCCTGCAGCTCCTGGAGGGCCTGCGACCTGACAGTGATGTCACCTGCCCGCCGTGTCTTGTGAAGCTTCAGAGCGTGTTCGGCATTCTCGCGCACAGTGGACATCAGTGCCGCCTTGTCACCGCGTTGCGGCACCCGGATGTCCACTTTGGCGCCGCGGATCCCGCCCAGCCAATTGGCCAGGTCTTCCTGGTTGCTGGGGGCCACCGGCACCAGGACTTCGCGGGGCAGCCGGCCGTGCGTGTCGCCGTCCTCCCCGTAGACCTGCTGCAGCAGGTGCTCCACCAGGTCCGGGGTGGTGAAGTCCTCCACTTTTTCCACCACCCAGCCGCGCTGGCCTCGGATCCTGCCGCCGCGGACGTGGAACACCTGGACGGCGGCTTCCAGCTCGTCTTCGTGCAGGGCGAAGACGTCGGCATCGGTGTCCTCGGAGAGCACCACGGCGTTGCGTTCGAATACCTTCCGCAGCGCGGTGATGTCGTCACGCAGCCGGGCTGCGTGCTCGTAGTCGAGCTTCGCCACGGCGTCGCCCATCTGCTTTTCCAGCTTGTTGATGAAGCGTTTGGCTTCGCCGCCCATGAAGGCACAGAAATCGTCGGCCAGTGCCCGGTGGTCCTCCGGCGAAATCCGTCCGACGCACGGCGCGGAGCACTTGTCGATGTAGCCCAGCAGGCAGGGCCGGCCGCTTGCCTCGGCCCGCTTGAAGACGCCGGCGCTGCAGCTCCGGACGGGGAAGACCCGGAGCAGGGTGTCCATGGTCTCCCGGATGGCGCCGGCGGTGTAGGGGCCGAAATAGCGGGTCCCCTTCCGTTTGTCGCCCCGCATGACCTGCACCCGCGGGTACTTTTCGCCCATGGTCACGGCCAGGTAGGGATACGTCTTGTCATCCCGGAACACCACGTTGAAGCGCGGCTTGAATTCCTTGATCCAGGTGTATTCCAACTGCAGCGATTCGAGTTCGCTGCCCACCACGGTCCACTCGACGCTGCTGGCCGCGTGGACCATCGCATAGGTCTTGGGCAGCAGCCCCGCCGGGTTGGCGAAGTAGGAGTTCAGCCGGGACCGGAGGCTTTTGGCTTTGCCCACGTAGATGACCCGGCCGTGCGGATCACGGAACCGGTAGACGCCCGGGTTGGTGGGGATTTCACCGGTTTTGGGCCGGTAACTTGCTGGATTTGCCACCTATCAAGTCTACTGAGTCGCGCCGGCTCTCCATGCCAACCGGAGCATCCAGACCCGGTCCGGGCCTGCGTGCGGCGGTTTCCGGTTACTCGGCGGACTTGCTCTGGTTGTAACTGGCGGAGCGCTCCTGGCCGCTGAGGCCGGCGATTGCGTCCATGATCCTGTCCGTGACCTCGCGGCGGGCCGGCAGTGAGTGGTCCGGTCCCGTCTTGTCGAAGTACAGCGGCTCCCCCACCTTCATGGTGAAGTGCTGCGGCTTGACCCCTTTTTCGCCGGCACGCTGAAGCTTTTCGGTCCCGATCAGCCCGACGGGGATCACGGGCGCCCCGGTGGTGAGGGCCAGCCAGCCGACGCCGGTGCGTCCCCGGTAGAGGATGCCGTCGCGGGAGCGCGTGCCCTCGGGGTAGATGCCGATGCCGCGGCCGGACTCCAGGATGTCCAGCAGGGTTTTCAGTGCCTGGACGCTGGCTGCCTGCTCACCCCGCTCCACGGGGATGGAGCCGACGGATTCGAAAAAGGCTTTCATGACCTTGCCCTTGACGCCGCCCGTGGTGAAGTACTCGGCCTTGGCAAAGAAGGCAACCGGCCGCGGCATCAGGGCCTGGACGATCACGCTGTCGAAGAAGGACAGGTGGTTGGGTGCCACGATAAAGGGGCCATCGGCAGGGACGTTTTCGAGTCCGACGACGGTGGGCCGGCAGGTGCCGGCGATCAGGTTGCGCGTGGTCCAGCGGACGGCATCAAACATTTCCATCGTTGACCACCCCGCTCATGGCCGCGGTGTGGACCGCCTGCAGCCGCTCGATGACCGCTACCAGTTCCTCGCCCGTGCTGACGACCGCCACGGATCCGGCTTCCTCCAGCTCCCCGTCGGGCGCGAATCCCCAGACAACTCCGATGCAGTCCAGCCCGTTGGCGATGGCACCGGACACGTCCTGGGCGCGGTCGCCCACCATGATCGCGTGCTGGGTATCCAGGTCCCTCAGGGCGGCGGCGATGATCTGGGTCTTGCCCAGGGGGACGCCTTCCACCAGCGTTTCGTCGTCGGCAGAGCCGTGGATGCCGTGGAAGAGGCCGTCGATGCCGTGGTGTGCCAGGACTTTATGCGCCAGCCGCTGGGGCTTTTGCGTTGCCACAGCAACGGGCCGTCCCGCCGCCGCGAAGGATTCCAGGATTTCCCGGATACCGGGGTAGAGCCGGCTCTGGGCAATTCCCCTGGCGACGTAGTGTTCGCGGTACCGGTGGACCACCTCTTCCAGGCGTTCCGCGGGCACATTTGCCACGTTGAGCAGGGAATCGCTCAGCTTGGGGCCAATCATCGAATCGAGCAGGTCCTGGCCGGGA
Organism: Pseudarthrobacter sp. 902506025; assembly: GCF_040702325.1. Taxonomy (NCBI): domain Bacteria; kingdom Bacillati; phylum Actinomycetota; class Actinomycetes; order Micrococcales; family Micrococcaceae; genus Pseudarthrobacter; species Pseudarthrobacter sp. 902506025. Next base: position 558,282 of record NZ_JBFBKW010000001.1, on the reverse strand, counting down.
ACCGGGAGCCCCAGCCCGCGGAGGGCTGAGGCAATCCCTTCAGTTATTCCACCGGCCGGATCGACAAGAGTGCCGTCCAGGTCAAAGATCACGGGCACTGTTGTTGAAGTCACCGGGTTAGTTTCTCACGACAGCAGGAATGCCTGAAACTCGCATTCCCTTCCAGGAATACTTCCGTGCAGTTTCCGTCGGTCAGCCGAGTATTTCGGCCAGGAACTTTCCGGTGTGGCTGGTGGAGGACTTGGCCACCTGCTCCGGCGTTCCCGCCGCGACGATCTGGCCGCCGCCGGAGCCGCCGTCCGGCCCGAGGTCCACCAGCCAGTCGGCGCTCTTGATGACGTCCAGGTTGTGTTCGATGGTGATCACCGTGTTGCCCTTGTCCACCAGCCCCTGCAGGACCATGAGCAGCTTCCGGATGTCCTCGAAGTGCAGGCCTGTGGTTGGCTCGTCCAGGACGTAGATGCTGCGGCCGTTGGACCGCTTCTGCAGTTCTGCCGCAAGCTTGACCCGTTGAGCCTCACCGCCGGAGAGGGTGGTGGCAGGCTGGCCCAGGCGGACGTAGCCCAGTCCCACGTCCACCAGGGTGTTCAGGTGGCGTGCAATGGGTGAGAACGCCGCAAAGAACTCCGCGCCCTCCTCGATGGGCATGTTGAGGACGTCGGCGATGGTCTTGCCCTTGTAATGCACCTCCAAAGTTTCCCGGTTGTAGCGGGCACCGTGGCACACCTCGCACGGCACGTAGACGTCCGGCAGGAAGTTCATCTCGATCTTCAGGGTGCCGTCACCGGAGCATGCCTCGCAGCGGCCGCCCTTGACGTTGAAGGAGAACCGCCCGGGAAGGTAGCCGCGCACCTTGGCCTCGGTGGTCTCGGCGAAGAGCTTGCGAATGTTGTCGAATACGCCCGTGTACGTGGCCGGGTTGGACCGCGGGGTACGGCCGATGGGGCTTTGGTCCACGTGGACCACCTTGTCCAGGTGCTCCAGGCCCTGGACGGTCTTGTGCCGGCCCGCCACCTGCTTGGCCCCGTTGAGTTTGTTCGCCAGCACCTTGTAGAGGATCTCGTTGACGAGCGTGGACTTGCCCGAACCACTGACGCCGGTGACCGCGGTGAAGAGTCCCAGCGGGAAGGCGGCGTCGACGTTCACGAGGTTGTTCTCCCGCGCGCCCACCACTTTGATCTCACGCTTTTTGTCGTATTTACGGCGCTTCTTCGGTACCTCGATGGCCTTGCGGCCGGACAGGTAGTCGCCGGTCAGCGATTCCTTGTTGTCCAGCAGCTCCTTGTAGGTCCCGGAGTGGACAACCTGGCCGCCGTGCTCGCCGGCGCCCGGTCCGATGTCAACGATCCAGTCGGCAACGTGGATGGTGTCTTCGTCATGCTCAACGACGATGAGGGTGTTCCCCATGTCGCGGAGCCGGGTGAGGGTTTCGATCAGCCGGCGGTTGTCCCGCTGGTGCAGGCCGATGGAGGGTTCGTCCAGGACGTAGAGGACACCCACCAGGCCGGAGCCGATCTGGGTGGCGAGCCTGATGCGCTGTGCTTCGCCGCCGGAGAGGGTGGCGGACGGACGCTCGAGGTTGAGGTACTCCAGGCCAACGTCCAGGAGGAACGTCAGCCGGGCCTGGATCTCCTTGAGGACCTGGTGGGCGATCTGGGCTTCGCGCCCGGTCAACACCAGGTTGTTCAGGAACTCCGCGCAGTCCCGCATGGGCAACGCGGCTACCTCGGCGATGGACTTGCCGTTGATCAGCACCGACAAGGATGCGGGGTTGAGGCGTGCGCCGTTGCAGGCGGGGCAGGGAACCTGCCGCATGTATTCCTCGTAGCGGTCGCGGGCCCAGTCCGAATCGGTTTCGCCATGCTTGCGGTGGACGTACTGGATGGCGCCTTCGAACCCGGTGCTGTACTTGCGTTCGCGGCCAAAGCGGTTGCGGTACTGCACCACCACCTTGTGGTCCTTGCCGTGCAGGATGGTCTGGCGTACATCCTTGCCCAGCTTCTCCCACGGCGTGGCCATGGAGAAGCCCACTTCCTTGGCCAGGCCTTCCAGGAGCCGGTTCCAGTACTCGGTGGTGGCGGTGCCCAGCGACCATGGTGCGATGGCGCCCTCCGACAGGGACAGCTCCGGGTTGGGCACGATGAGTTCCTCATCAACCTCAAGCCGGGTGCCGATTCCGCTGCAGGCGGCGCAGGCGCCGAACGGGTTGTTGAACGAGAACGAGCGGGGCTCGATCTCATCGATGGCAAGCGGGTGCTCGTTGGGGCATGCAAGGTTTTCGGAGAACGCCCGGATCCGTCCGGGCGCATCGGCTTCGAGGTCCACGAATTCAGCCAGGACCCGGCCCTCGGACAGCCCAAGGGCCGTTTCGATGGAGTCCGTGAGCCGCTGGCTGATGCCTTCCTTGACCACCAGGCGGTCCACCACTACTTCGATGGTGTGCTTGAACTGCTTGCCCAGCTTGGGGGGATCGCTCAGCTGGACCAGGTTGCCGTCCACCCGTGCCCGCGAGTATCCCTTGGCCGTCAGTTCCTTGAAGAGGTCCACGAACTCGCCCTTGCGTCCGCGCACCACCGGTGCCAGGACCTGGAAGCGTGTGCCCTCGTCGAGTTCAAGGAGCTGGTCCACGATCTGCTGCGGGGTCTGCTTGGACACCGGCTCGCCGCACACCGGGCAATGCGGCCTGCCGACACGGGCCCACAACAGGCGCATGTAGTCGTAGATTTCGGTGATGGTGCCCACCGTTGACCGCGGGTTCTTGCTGGTGGATTTCTGGTCGATGGAGACCGCCGGAGAGAGGCCTTCGATGAAATCGACGTCGGGCTTATCCACCTGGCCCAGGAACTGGCGTGCGTAAGCGGAGAGGGACTCAACGTAGCGCCGCTGGCCTTCGGCGAAGATGGTGTCGAATGCCAGCGAGGACTTCCCGGAGCCCGAGAGGCCGGTGAAGACGATCATGGCATCACGCGGCAGGTCGAGGTCCACGTTGCGCAGGTTGTGCTCCCGCGCGCCCTTCACCACGAGGCGGGAGAGGTCCGGACGCTGCGGGGAAGCAGCAGGGGGGACTGCGAGGGAAGTGGCGGGGGCAGGGGTTTCTTCAGCTAAGGCTTTAGGCACCCCATAATGCTAATCGAAAACTTTTTCGAACACCGACGGTTCCGCCCTCAGGGAACATCGTAGGCGGCAGCGAGGATCTTCACGGCCTCGGCGAAGCTGGCGCCCTGGGATTTGGCGACCGCGGCATAGGCGGCAGCGGCCTCGGACAGGCCTCCCAGCCTTTCGTCGCGTGCCGAGACCACGGTCCCGTTGCGTCCCCGGGTGGCAACGATACCCGCCGCCTCCAGTTCCTTGTACGCCCTTGCCACGGTGTGCGGGGCGACGTCGAGTTTCTCTGCAAGTGCCCGCACCGCAGGGAGCCGGGTGCCTGGCGCCAGTGCGCCGTTGTCCGCCAGATGGATGACCTGGAGCCGCAGCTGTTCGAACAGCGCCACACTGCTGGCAGGATTGGGCCGCCAGGAACCGGGAAACTCTCCTGCGGCGCTCACAGGCCGCCCTCCAGGACCTCTGCCCTGCCGTCCCGTTCGGCGAACTGGGCGTTGTACAGCTTGGCGTAGTAACTGTTGGCGGCCAGCAGGCTTGCGTGCGTACCCTGCTCGACGATGCGTCCGTGGTCCATGACGAGAATTAGATCAGCGTTGCGGATAGTGGACAAACGGTGGGCGATCATGAAGCTCGTCCGTCCGTGGCGGAGCCTCTGCATCGCCTGGCGTATGAGCAGTTCTGTCCTGGAGTCCACGGAACTGGTTGCTTCATCCAGGACCAGGACGGCCCGCCCGGCAAGCTGCGCCCTGGCGATGGTGAGCAGTTGCCGCTGGCCCTGGCTGAGCGGTTCCCCGCCGTTTTCCAGCACCGTGCCGTAGCCGTGCGGCAGCGACCTGATGAAGCGGTCCGCGTGGGTGGCCTCCGCGGCAGCGACGATGGCAGCATCCGGCGCGCCCGGCAGGCCGTAGGCGATGTTTTCGCGGATGCTGCCGTCGAAGAGCCAGGAATCCTGGAGGACCACACCGAACTGCGCCCGCAACTGGTCCCGGGGAATTGCCGCAATGTCCTGCCCGCCCATGGTGATCAGGCCGGATGAGGGTTCCAGGAACCGCATGAGGAGATTCACCACGGTACTCTTGCCTGCGCCCGTGTGTCCCACGATGGCGACAGCCTGTCCCGGCTCCACGGTGAAGGTGAGGTTGCGGACGGCGGGCACGGATCCTGGGTAGCCGAAGGTGACGTCATGGAAGGTGATGCGGCCGTCTGCCGGCGCGGCGGCATCCTGCCCGCCCGGCTCCGGCGGGTCTTCGCCGGCGTCCAGGAGCACGAAGACCCTGGCGGCCGACGCCGCGCAGGACTGCATGACGTTCAACAGGCCGCCGATCTGGCCCACCGGCTGGGTGAACAGCCGGCTGAACTGGATGAAGGCCTGGACTCCCCCGATGGTCAAGGCGCCCGCGATGACCTGCAGGGCCCCCACCACGGCAACCGCGATGTAGTTGAGGTTGGACATCAGCACCATCAGTGGCTGGACCACCCCGGCTGAGTACTGGGCCTTGGCTGCCGCCCGCGCCAGGCGTCCGTTGCTGCGGGTAAAGACGTCCGCCGCCTGTTCCTGCCGGCCAAAAGCCTTGATGACTTCGTGGCCACTGATGAATTCCTCCACGTGGCTGTTCAGTTCCCCGGTCTCTTTCCACTGCCGGGCGAAATGCTCCTGGGACCGCCTGGCCACCAGGACGGTGATCAATGTGGAGACGGGGACGGTGGCAATGGCGATGGCCGCGAGCAGCGGTGAGATCCACAGCATCATGGCCAGCGAGCCGCACAGCATCAGGACCGACACGATGAGCTGGGTCAGGACCTGGTTCAGGGCCTGGGCGATGTTGTCGATGTCGTTGGTGGCACGGCTCAGCACGTCACCGCGGGAGCGTTCGCGGAAGTAGGTGGAGGGCAGCCGGTGCAGCTTGTCCTCCACGGATGCGCGCAGGCCGTACATGAGTCCCTGCACGGCCCGGGCGGTCAATGCGCCCTGGACCCAGTTGAACAGGGAAGCGAAGACGTACATCATGGCCACCGCTGCCAGGAGGATTCCGAGGCGTTGGTCCAGGCTGCCCTGGAGGACGCCCTCCACCACCTCGTCGGTGGCATCACCGAGGTACTTGGGTGCCGCGACGTTGAGGACGGCAAAGGCACAGGTGGATCCCACGGCTCCGAGCATCTGGAGCCGGAAGGGGCGCAGGAGGCCCAGGAGCCTGCCGGCCGTCGGCCAGAACCTGTACGCCGTTTCCCCGGCTTCTTTCCCTGCGGTCACAGCGTGCCGTCCAGCGCCAGCTGGGATTCGGCAATCTCGCGGTAGGTGGCGGACGTTTCCAGCAACTCCCGGTGCGTTCCCTGCGCAACGAGGCGGCCGTCGTCGAGCACCAGGATCAGGTCCGCGTCCTCCACGGCTGAAATGCGCTCGGCCACGATGACCACCGTCGCGGCGGCGAGCGCCTGCCCCAGGGCCTGCCGCAGCCTGGTGTCCGTGTCGTAGTCGAGGGCGGAGAAGCTGTCGTCAAAAAGGTAGAGGGGTGCCTTGCGCAACAGCGCCCTGGCGATACACAGCCTTTGCCGCTGCCCGCCTGACAGGCTGGCGCCTCCCTGGCCTACGGGGGTGGCAAGCCCCAGCGGGAGGTCACCCATGAACCGCATGGTCTGCGCCGTTTCCAGGGCCGCCCAAAGTTCCCCGTCCGTGGCACCGGGCGCGGCCATCCGCAGGTTGTCGGCGATGGTGCCGGTGAACAGGTGGGAATGCTGGGGCACGATGGCCATCGCTGCGCGCAGCTGGTCCAGGGGCACGTCCCTGATGTCATGGCCGCCCAGGGAGATGCGGCCTTTTGTGGGGTCGAGGAACCGTGGAATCAGGTTCAGCAGCGTGGTCTTGCCGCTCCCGGTCGCGCCCACGATTGCGGTGGTGGTACCGGGAGCGGCGGTAAAGCTGATGTCCGCAAGCACGGGAGCCTCTGCTCCCGGGTAGGAGAAGCCAACGCCCTGGAAGGCCAGGGTCGCCGGCTGCGAAAGGTCCGGCCGGAACTGCTGCGGGCCGGCCGGGCTGCTGACGGAGGGCTCGGTGTCCAGCACCGCCTGGATACGTTCGGCGCAGACGGCGGCCCGCGGCGCCGTCATCAGCACATACATGGACATCATGATTGCCAGCAGGATCTGCATGATGTAGGCGATGAAGGCCGTGAGCGCTCCAAGGTTCATGAGTCCCGACTGGATGCGGTGGCCGCCGAACCACACCACGGCAACCGAACTGGTGTTGACCACCAGCATGATCATTGGCAGCATCCCGGCGACCAGGAGCGCCGACCGGAGGTTGTTGGCGGTCAGGCGGGCGTTGACCGCCGCGAAACGCCGCCCTTCATGGCCCTGGCGGACAAAGGCACGGATCACATCCACACCGATGATCTGTTCGCGCAGGATTCCCCCGGACCGGTCCAGCAGTTCCTGGCCCTCCCGGTAGAGCGGAATGAGCCGGCGGACGATCAAGTACATGATCAGCAGCAGCAGGGGCACGATGACGATGACGACGACGGACAGCACCACGTCCTGCTGGACAGCCAGCACTATCCCGCCAATGCCCATGGCCGGGCCTGCGAAGAGCATGGTAAAAACCAGCAGGGCGAACGCCTGGATCTGCTGGACATCATTCGTGGCGCGGGTGGTCAGGCTTTGGGTTCCGAACAGGGCCACGTCCTGGGAGGACAGCGTCTGGATCCGGCTGAACACCTCCGCCCGCAGGCGGTGCCCGATACTCATGGCAACGACGGCGCCGAGGTAGCCAGCCGCGATGGCGGACGCTGCCTGGACCACGGCAATGGCGGCCATGAGCATGCCGAGCCGTGAGATCACGCCGGGCTCGCCCGCCACGATCCCGTCATCGATGATGGCCGCGTTCACGGTGGGCAGCAACAGGTTCGCCCCCGCCTGGACCAGCTGGAGCACAACGATCGCCCACAACTGCGCGTGTTTGCCGGCAAGCTGCCGCTTTAAGAGTCCGACCAGCAAAATACCCCCTGCAGATGCCTACGGCCGAAGAGGGGGCCAGCGGCTTGACCCCTGAAGCACAGTGGCCATTGTAAGCCAGATCACTTTCGGGCGCTGTCACGCCGTGTGACGCGCTGGAAAACATGGCGTCCGGGCCCCTACTCCTCCTTGCGGCCGACGGCAAAGATCCGCCGGAATGGATAGACCGTGCCGTGCGCACCCTGGGGGTAGGCCGCCCGCAGGGCGGCTGCGTACTCCTCCTCGAAATTCCTGGCGTCGTCGTCGCCGAGGACCGCCATAACCGGGCGCAGTGCCGTGCCGCGGACCCACTCCAGGACGGGGTCCGGCCCCTGCAGGACCTGCTGGTAGCTCGTTTCCCAGGCATCCGCCGCGCAGCCGGCGTCGAGCAGGATGCCCAGGTAGTCCGCGGGCTCCCCCACCGACTCCCCGCCGCGGAGCACGCCGCCCAGCCTGGCCGCCCAACGGCCGGACGCCGCGAGTTCCCGCATCAGGGAATGCGAGGGGGCGTTGAAGTTGCCCGGCACCTGCATGGCGAACCAGGATCCCGGCCGGAGGGCCTTCAGCCACCTGCGCATCAGGTCCTGGTGGCCGGGGACCCACTGCAGGGCCGCGTTGCTCACCACGACGTCCGTCTCCCCAGTGGGCATCCATTCGGCGATGTCGGCATGTTCGAACCTCAGGGCGGGGACGGCCTGCGCCAGCGGCGCGGCCTTTGCCAACATCTCCGCGGAGGAATCCAGGCCAACCACCTGGGCGCCGGGCCAGCGTTCGGCCAGGGCAGCTGTCAGGTTCCCCGGCCCGCAGCCAAGGTCGACCACCCGCGCGGGGCGGTCAGCATGGATCCGGCCAGTCAGGTCGAAGAACGGCCTGTTCCGGTGGTCATCGAATTTGACGTACTTTGCGGGGTCCCATTTCATGATCTTCTCCAGGTTCTGGCATGCACGGCGGCCAGGCGTAGCCTAACCCGGCCCGACCGCCTGATCCGCACGCAACGTGGCACTAAGGTTTAAGTCAATGAAACTCGTTGACCAGCTGAACGATCTGTCCGTCCCCAACGCCGCCGCCGTCGACCCCGACGCCCTTTACACCCGGTTCGTGGAGTGGACGGAAACCCGTGGCCTGTCGCTGTACCCGGCCCAGGACGAGGCCATCATGGAGCTGGCGACGGGCGCGAACGTCATCCTGGCCACGCCAACGGGGTCCGGAAAGTCGCTGGTGGCCATCGCCGCGCACTTCCAGGCCATGGCCCAGGGACGGCGGAGCTACTACACCGCCCCGATCAAGGCGCTGGTGTCCGAAAAGTTCTTTGCGCTCTGCGACATCTTCGGCGCCGAGAACGTGGGCATGATCACCGGTGACTCCGGGGTCAACCAGGATGCACCCATCATCTGCTGCACCGCGGAGATCCTGGCCAACATCGCATTGCGGGAGGGCGCTGCAGCCGAACTCGGCGCAGTGATCATGGACGAGTTCCATTTCTACTCCGACCCGCAGCGCGGCTGGGCATGGCAGGTCCCGCTCCTGGAGCTTCCGCAGGCACAGTTCCTGCTGATGTCCGCCACCCTGGGCGACGTCACCCGGTTCGAGGAGGGGCTGACGGCGCTGACGGGCCGGCCCACCACCACGGTCAGTTCTGCCGAGCGGCCCATTCCGCTGCACTACTACTACCACCAGACCCCGGTCCACGAGACGCTGGAGGAACTGCTCTCCACCAGGCAGGTGCCGGTCTACGTAGTGCATTTCAGCCAGCTTGAGGCGATCGACCGAGCCCAGAACCTGATGAGCATCAACATGTGCACCCGGGAGGAAAAGGACAGGATCGCAGAGCTCATTGCCAATTTCCGGTTCGCCGCCGGGTTCGGCAAGACGCTGAACCGGCTGGTGCGCCACGGCATCGGGGTACACCACGCCGGCATGCTGCCCAAGTACCGCCGGCTGGTGGAGCAGCTGGCCCAGGCGGGACTTTTGAAGGTGATCTGCGGGACGGACACGCTGGGCGTCGGTATCAACGTCCCCATCCGCACCGTGCTGCTCACCGCCCTGAGCAAATACGACGGCGTCCGCACCCGCCTGCTTAACCCACGTGAGTTCCACCAGATTGCGGGCAGGGCCGGCAGGGCGGGCTATGACACCGCCGGGACGGTGGTGGTGCAGGCACCCGAGCACGTGGTCGAGAACGTCAAGGCCATGGCGAAGGCCACGGCCAAGTTCGGTGACGACCAGAAGAAACTCCGCCAGGTGGTCAAGAAGAAGCCGCCCGAGGGTTTTGTTTCCTGGGGTGCGCCCACGTTCAAGCGGCTGGTGGAATCTGTCCCCGACCCCCTGACGTCAAGCTTCACGGTGACGCACGCCATGCTGATGAACCTGATGGAACGGCCCGGCGACCCTTTCGCCGCGGCCAGGCGGCTGCTCACCGAAAACCACGAGCCGCGCTCCTCCCAGCTGCGGCTCATGAAGAAGGCGCTGGGCATCTACCGCGAACTCCTCGCCGCCGAAGTCATCGAGCGGATCCCGCCGGAGGAGCAGGGGCCGGATGGCCGCACGGTCCGCCTGACCGTGCACCTGCAGGCCAACTTCGCGCTGAACCAGCCGCTCTCCCCCTTCGCACTTGCCGCACTGGACCTCCTTGACCCGGAGTCGCCGTCGTACGCCCTGGACGTGGTGTCCGTCATCGAGGCGACCCTGGAGAAACCGCGGCAGATCCTGTCGGCGCAGCAAAAGAAGGCCCGCGGCGAGGCAGTGGCGGCCATGAAGGCCGACGGCATCGAGTATGACCAGCGGATGGCCATGCTGGACGAGGTCACCTACCCCCAGCCTCTCGCCGACATCCTGGGCGAAGCGTTCGAGGTGTACCGTAAGGCCGCACCGTGGGTGGGCGACTTTGAGCTCGCCCCCAAGTCCGTGGTCCGCGACATGTACGAGCGCGCCATGAACTTTGGCGAATTCGTCCAGTTCTACGGCCTGGCCAGGTCCGAAGGCATCGTGCTGCGGTACCTCGCGGATGCCTTCAAAGCGCTGCGCCAGACCGTTCCCCAGGACATGCTCCGTGAGGACCTCGAAGACCTTGTTGCATGGCTGGGTGAGCTGGTCCGGCAGGTGGACTCCAGCCTGCTGGACGAGTGGGAGGAGCTGACGTCCGGTGCGGCGCCGACCCCCCACGACGCGCCGCCGCCCCCGCCGCCGTCGCTCACCTCGAACATCCGCGCGTTCCGGGTGATGGTGCGCAACGAGATGTTCCGCCGCGTGGAACTTTTCGCCGACGAGGACGCCACCGCGCTGGGAGAGCTCGACGCCGGCTCCGGCTGGGGTGCCGAGCGCTGGGAAGATGCGCTGGACGACTACTTCGACGAACACGACGACATCGGGACGGGACCGGATGCGCGGGGTCCCGGCCTGCTCATCATCACCGAAGAACCGGGGACCTGGAAGGTCCGCCAGATCTTCGACGACCCGGCGGGCAACCACGACTGGGGCATTTCGGCGGAGGTGGACCTGGCGGACTCCGACGCGACCGGAACGGCGGTGGTGAGGGTGACGGATGTGAACCGGCTCTAGCCCCGGACCGGCCCTTCGCTTGCCCTGCGGCGGTACCGCCGGACCCGGCGGTAAGCTCGAACAATGAGTGTAATCCGCCCCGCAACCCGGCACGACGTTCCCGCCATCCTCCGCATGATCCACGAGCTGGCGCATTACGAGAAGGAACCCGACGCCGTCCGGAACACACCGGAATTGCTGGAGCAGGCCCTCTTCGGCGACAACCCGCGGATCTTCGCTGCCATGGCTGAGGACGCGGCGGGCAGCGTGCAGGGCTTTGCGCTGTGGTTCCTGAACTACTCCACCTGGGAAGGCGTCCACGGGATCTACCTGGAAGACCTTTACGTCAGCCCGGAAGCACGGGGCGAGGGGCATGGCAAGGCCCTGCTGCAGCACCTTGCCGCCATCGCCGTGGAGAACGGCTACGCGCGCGTGGAATGGAGCGTGCTGGACTGGAACGAGCCCTCCATCAATTTCTACCGCCGCCTTGGTGCCCGCCCCATGGACGGGTGGTCCACCTTCCGGCTCACCGGCGAGGCGCTGGACCAGTTTGGACGTGCAGCCTCCCGCGGCTCCCTTTCCGCCCATGCCCAGGGCTGACGTGCGCCGGGCAGCAGTCCCCGCTGCGGGCCATGAGGTCAGGGCGACGCACGAATTCCGTGGCATGCGCACCGTGGAGCACTACTTCACGGTCCCCCTGGACCATTCCGCACCGTCCGACGGCTCCGCAGAGACCATCACGGTATTCGCCCGCGAGTATGTCTCGGCGGCGCACAGCGCGGAAGCGGCCGCACAGCTGCCCTGGCTCCTCTTCCTGCAGGGCGGCCCGGGCGGCCGCGGCAACAGGTGGGGCTCCCTGGGCGGCTGGAGCAAAGCCGCCGCCCAGGACTTCCGCATCCTGATGCTGGACCAGCGCGGCACGGGGCTCTCGACGCCCATCGACCGCAGGACCTTGCCCGCCCGCGGGTCCGCTGCCGAACAGGCGGCCTACCTGGAGCACTTCAGGGCCGATTCGATCGTGGCGGACGCGGAGCTGATCCGCCGTGCCCTGGAATCACCTGCCTGGACCATCTACGGCCAAAGCTATGGCGGCTTCTGCGCCCTGACGTACCTGTCCTTCGCCCCCGAAGGACTGCGCGAAGCCCTCATCACCGGCGGCCTGGCACCTCTCACGGGCAGCGCGGACGACGTCTACCGGGCCACCTTCCAGCGCGTAGCGGCACGGAACGACGAATACTTCGGCTGGTATCCGGAGGACCGGGACGCAGTGGAGCGGATAGCGCGCCACCTGCGCTGCACACCGGAACTCCTGCCCGACGGCAGTCCCCTCACCGTGGAGCGGTTCCAGATGGCCGGTGCATTCCTGGGCGGCAACACCCGGGTGGACAGCCTGCATTACCTGCTGGAGGACGCGTTCGTGGACACCCCCGGTGGTCCCAGGCTGTCCGACACTTTCCTGGAGCAGCTCACCGGTGTGGTGTCCCGCCGCTCCAACCCGCTGTACGCCCTGATGCATGAATCCATTTACGGCCAGGAGCAGGCCACCAACTGGTCAGCCTGGCGGATGCTCGGCGAGAATCCCTGGTTCAGGCCCGACGCCGAACCACTGCTGCTGACCGGCGAAATGGTGTACCCGTGGTACTTCGAGCAGGACCCCGCACTCCAGCCGCTCCGGGAGGTGGCTGACCTGCTGGCCGCAAAGCAGGATTGGAAGCCGCTGTACGACCCGGAGGTGCTGGCCGCCAACACCGTTCCCGTGGCAGCGGCGGTCTACTCGGACGACATCTACGTTGACCGGGACCTTTCCCTGCGCACGGCAGCTGCGGTGCGCGGGCTGCAGGTCTGGGAGACGGCCGACTTCCACCATGACGGGATCGCCGACGACGGCGAGAGGATCTTCGCCCGCCTCCTGGGCATGACCCGCTCAGGCGGCCGCTGACCGCCGGTGTGACGTGCGGCTTACGACGGCGGCGGCCAGGACGGCCGCCCCGATGGTACCGCCCAGCAGGTTGAGGCCGAGGTAGCCGGCAAAGCCCAGGACCAGTCCGGACACGGCGCCTCCCAGGGCACCTGCGGCGCCCATCAGCATGTCGGAGACGCCTTGGACAGCCACCCGGGCGTCCTGGCCAACGCTCTCGGCGAGCAGGGTGGAGCCGGAAATCGTGGCCGCGGACCAGCCCATGCCCAGCAGGACCAGTCCTGCGGCCACTGCGCCGGTCGAGGCCTGGCCGAACCCGGCAACGGCGACGGCGGCGATCAGCAGCGCGAAGCCGATCATGATGGTCTCTATCCGGCCCGCCCTGTCAGTCAGCCAACCCATGACCGGGGAGAGCGCGAACATGCCTGCGATGTGCAGCGAGATGGTGAAGCCGATGATGACCAGCACGTCCCCCTCGGCGATGTGGCCGGCATGCGGGCCCGGTCCTTCCACCAGGTGCTGCAGGTGCAGCGGGGTCATGGACATGACACCCACCATGACTGCGTGCGCTGCCACAACGCCGGCGACGGCCAGCAGTGCCATCCGGGAGCTGCGGATAGCCCGCAGTCCACGGTCCAGCGAGCCCCGCGCGGCCGCTGCGGCGGGCTGGGTCCTTGCCGGTGGTGAGCCTTCCGGTTGGGCGCCTTCCATTTCGGCACCTTCCGGGGCCGTGCCGGCGGCAGGGGTGGTGGAAAGCGCGCCGCTTCCCCGTTCCGCCGTGGGGGCATTGTTGGCCGCGGCGAGGCGGCGTGCCAGCAGCAGCGGGTCCGGGCGAAGACCGGCGAACAGCAGCACGGCGGCGATGAGGAGCCCGGCCCCGGAGATCACGAACGGTCCCGCGATGGGCGGCAGCCCCAGCGCAGTTCCCACCGCCGTTCCGGGCTGGATCAGGTTGGGGCCTGCCACGGCACCGACTGTTACCGCCCAGACCACGGTGGACAAGGCCCGCCCGCGGTGCTCGGGGGCAGCGAGATCCACCGCGGCAAACCGAGCCTGCAGGGTCGCTGCCGTGCCGATGCCGATGCCTGCCGAGCCCACGACCAGCAGGACGAAGAGCCCGGTGACAACGGCCAGGACCATGAGGACCGCCCCTGCCAGCGCCGCCGAAAGGCCGGCCACCTGGCCCGCCCGGCGCCCACGCCGTTCCGCCAGCGATGCCAACGGCAGGGCTGCGGCCGCCGCCCCGAGGGTCATCACCGTGGCCACGGAGCCCGCCCAGGCACTGGAGCCGGACAGCTCGACGGCCAGGATGGAACCAATGGACACGGTCGATCCCGTCCCGAGTCCACCGAACACCTGGGCCACGCTCAAGAGCAAAACGGTACGTCGCTGCACCTGGCGCGCGCCCTGATCCATCACAAGCGTGCGGGCCATGATCTGAGCATAGTCCTGCGCCGGCTAGACCCACAGGGGTGCGGAACCCGTCCGTCCTGCGGAGGCTTAAAGGGGTAATCCCGGCGGCTCAGGCGGCCGGGATTACCGGAGGGGAATGCGCCGGGGCGCGCCTACTCGGCGTCGCTGTGGCTCTTCCGGGCGTCCTCTTCAAGCCGCGGATCCACCGTGGCAGCCTGGGCTTTGGAGCTGAGCAGGCTGGCGACGACGGCGACGATGATGGTGCCCACAATCACGGCGAGGGAGACGAAGGTGGGGATCTCAGGTGCCCACTCGATGTGCTGTCCGCCGTTGATGAAGGGAAGCTCGTTGACGTGCATGGCGTGCAGGACAAGCTTGACGCCGATGAACGCAAGGATGAAGGACAGGGCGTGCTTGAGGTAGATGAGCCGGTTCATCAGGCCACCCAGCAGGAAGTACAGCTGCCGCAGGCCCATCAGCGCGAACAGGTTGGCGGTGAAGACAATGAAGGGGCTTTGGGTCAGGCCGAAGATCGCGGGGATGGAGTCAACTGCGAACAGCAGGTCCGTGAGGCCGATGGTGACGAAGACGATCACCATGGGGGTGAAGACCTTCTTGCCGTTGACCACGGTACGGAGCTTGCCGCCGTCGAACTTCTCCGACATCGGGATGACCTTGCGGATCTTCGCTATCAGCGGGTTCTCCCGGTCCTCTTCCTCTTCACCCTCGTCCTGGGCCTGCTTCCAGGCCGTCCACAGCAGGAACGCGCCGAAGATGTAGAACACCCAGCTGAACTGTTCGATGACGATGGCGCCCAGGAGGATGAAGATACCGCGCAGGATGAGCGCGATGATGATGCCCACCATCAACACTTCCTGCTGGTACTTCCGGGGCACGGAGAACCTGGCCATGATGATGATGAAGACGAACAGGTTGTCGATGCTGAGGCTGTACTCGGTCACCCAGCCGGCGACGAACTGGCTGCCGAATTCGGGCCCGGTAAAAGCGAACATGGCACCGGCGAAGGCCAGGGCAAGGGTGACGTAGAAGGCCACCCACAGACCGGCCTCCTTCATGGACGGCTCATGCGGGCGCCGCACCACCAGAAGGAGATCGATCAGGAGAATCAGGCCGAGGACGGCAAATGAGCCAACCTCGAACCATACGGGCAAGTCGAGCACAGGGCAGCCTTTCGCAGGGTACACAAAATGGTGTAAGTCTCTCCGGCCTGCCTGTGCACTTGGTGC
This sequence comes from Pseudarthrobacter sp. 902506025, assembly GCF_040702325.1. Classification (NCBI taxonomy): domain Bacteria; kingdom Bacillati; phylum Actinomycetota; class Actinomycetes; order Micrococcales; family Micrococcaceae; genus Pseudarthrobacter; species Pseudarthrobacter sp. 902506025. The sequence goes on along the minus strand of NZ_JBFBKW010000001.1, from coordinate 543,078 downwards.
TGATGTGGCGGCCCGCTACGCCCGGCGGGGCAGCTGTGCCCTGCGTGTTGACGATCGTAGCGCTTGGGATACTCCCCTACGTGCTTTAACTGTACCCCAGCCGGATGCCCGGCCGCGGACGTCAGGCGTGGCCTGCCGCCTGCATCTGCCTCAGCTCCTTCTTCAGCTCGCTGACCTCGTCCCGGATCCGCGCCGCCACCTCGAACTGGAGGTCTGCCGCCGCGCCATGCATCTGTTCCGTGAGCTGTGCGATCAGGCCCACCAGGTCCTCGGCCGGAGCCGCCGCCAGGCCGTCCGAACGAACCTGGGCCGCGCCCTTCTTGGCGCCGGCCTTATTGGATCCGGTGATGCCGCGCTTGCCCTTGCCGTAATCGAAGCTGCCCAGCAGCGCATCGGTATCGGCATCTTCCTTGGCCAACTGGTCCGTGATGTCGGCGATCTTCTTCCGCAGCGGCTGCGGATCGACGCCGTGTTCCTTGTTGTACGCCACCTGGATGGCGCGGCGACGGTTGGTTTCGTCAATGGCGTTGGCCATGGAGTCGGTGATCCGGTCCGCGTACATGTGCACCTGGCCGGAGACGTTGCGGGCGGCACGTCCGATGGTCTGGATCAGCGAGGTGGACGAGCGCAGGAACCCCTCCTTGTCCGCGTCCAGGATGCTGACCAGGGACACCTCCGGGAGGTCCAGGCCCTCACGGAGAAGGTTGATGCCCACCAGGACGTCGAAGGATCCCAACCGCAGTTCACGCAGGAGCTCCACCCGGCGCAGCGTGTCCACGTCCGAGTGCAGGTATTCCACCTTGACGCCGTGGCCCAGCAGGTAGTCGGTGAGGTCCTCTGCCATCCGCTTGGTCAGCGTGGTCACCAGGACGCGCTCGTTCTTTTCCACCCGGGTCTTGATCTCGCCGAGGAGGTCGTCGATCTGTCCCTTGGTGGGCTTGACCACCACCTCGGGATCCACCAGGCCGGTGGGACGGATGATCTGCTGGACGTAGCCGTCTGCCTTGCCCAGCTCATACTTGCCGGGGGTAGCCGAGAGGTAGACGGTCTGGCCCACGCGTTCAAGGAACTCGTCCCACTTCAGCGGCCGGTTGTCCATGGCGGACGGCAGCCGGAAGCCGAAGTCCACCAGGTTCCGTTTGCGGGACATGTCACCTTCGTACATGGCCCCGATCTGGGGAATGGTCACGTGGGACTCGTCCACCACCAGCAGGAAGTCGTCCGGGAAGTAGTCCAGGAGGCAGTGGGGTGCAGTACCCGGCTCCCGCCCGTCAATGTGCGCCGAGTAGTTCTCGATGCCGTTGCAGAAACCCATCTGCTGCATCATCTCGAGGTCGTAGGTGGTGCGCATCCGCAGCCGTTGGGCTTCGACGAGCTTGTTCTGGCCCTCCAGCACCTTCAGCCGGTCCGCCAGCTCATCCTCGATCCGCTTGATGGCCCGCGCCATCCGTTCCGGACCGGCCACGTAGTGCGAGGCCGGGAAGACGTACATCTCTTCCTCGTCGCGGATGACTTCGCCGGTAAGCGGGTGGAGGGTTTGGATGCTCTCAATCTCATCACCGAAGAACTCGATCCTTATGGCCAGTTCCTCGTACATGGGAATGATTTCCACGGTGTCGCCGCGCACCCGGAAGGTGCCGCGGTGAAAGTCCATGTCGTTGCGGGCGTACTGCATGAAGACGAACTTGCGGAGGAGGTCGTCCCGGTTCATCTCGGCGCCGCGGCGGAGGGTCACCATGCCGGAAATGTATTCCTCAGGGGTTCCCAGGCCGTAGATGCAGGACACCGTGGCCACCACAATCACGTCGCGGCGGGTCAGCAGCGCGTTGGTGGCGGAGTGGCGGAGCCGTTCCACTTCCTCGTTGATGGAGGAATCCTTCTCGATGAAGGTGTCCGTCTGGGCCACGTACGCTTCGGGCTGGTAGTAGTCGTAGTAGGAAACGAAGTATTCCACCGCGTTGTTGGGCAGCAGTTCGCGGAACTCGTTGGCCAGCTGGGCGGCAAGAGTCTTGTTCTGCACCATCACCAGCGTGGGGCGCTGCACCTGTTCAATAAGCCAGGCGGTGGTGGCACTCTTACCGGTACCGGTGGCGCCAAGCAGCACCACATCCTTCTCGCCGTTGTTGATGCGCTCCGTCAGCTCAGCGATGGCGGCCGGCTGGTCTCCGGCAGGTTTGAACTCGCTGATGACTTCGAAGGGCGCTACAACACGGTTGATTTCCTGCGCAAGGCTCATGAATCTAATTTACAGCCGGGCACCGACACTGGACGGCCCCGTCCGTTACCGGCGAACATCCAGCACGGCACGGGCCGGTGTCAGGAAGCGCACGACGGCGGTTCCCACCCGGTTGCGTCCGCCCACGCGGCCATGAGGGGCCACGCGACGTCCGTGAACCACGGTTCCTTCGCCTCCGCGTAGGAGCCGGTGGTGCCCGAATCGGCGTGCCGGGCGGCGAGGTCAGCCTTGTGCGCCGCGTACAGCCGGAGCGCGGAGGGATCGTTCCGCAGCCAATCGCGGAACATCAACGCGAAGCGCCATCCGGCCGAACCGGCCGGCCGGACATGGACGTTGACGGCACGGCACGGGTCCGCGTTGGCGTGGAACCGCTTCAACCATGCTGCCGGGTCCGGAGCATTGGGCTTTGGAGTGTCGGATTCGACGTCCCGTACCGCCGGAAAGCCTGCTGCGGCCAGGAGAGGTGCGATGGTGGCCGCAACCGCGAGGTCAGGCACCGCCACCTGCAGATCGATCACGTCCTTCGCGGGCAGGCCGGGAACAGCTGTGGAGCCAATGTGGTCCACGGCCAGGATGAGGTCGGGTGCTGCCGCCACCAGCCGGGCCGCTATCCTGGCCGCCTCCTGCGCCCACTCCGTCCGGTGCGGTTCCAGGACCGGACCGCCGTTCCGCGGTGCGCGTTTCCCCGCCACCAGGTTGCGGGCGAAGGGAACCAGGCGCTCATCCCACAGCCGGTCCACCTGGCCCAGCAGGTGCTGCACGGTACCGGAGTTGTCCAGGACCGCGTCGGCCGCGGCCAGCCGGTCCTGTCGCGAGGCCTGGGCGTCCATCCGGGCACGCGCCGCTTCCGCGGTCATTCCCCGGTGCCCGAGCATGCGCTGCAGCCGCACGTCGTCCGGCGCATCCACCACCACCACCAAGTGGAAAGCGGACCCCTGGCCGGTCTCCACCAGGAGGGGAATGTCCTGGACCACCACGGCGTCAGCCGGGGCTGCTGCCGTGATGGCGGCGGCGCGGGCGCGCACCAGGGGATGGACGATGGCGTTCAAAGCGGCGAGGCGCTCAGGATTGCCGAACACCGCCGCCCCGAGACGCGCGCGGTCAAGCCGTCCGCCGTCGTCGAGCATTCCTTCGCCAAACTCCCCCACGATGCGTTCCAGGCCTTCGGTCCCGGGCTCCACCACCTCCCTGGCCAACGCATCCGCATCCACCAGCACGGCGCCGCGTTCCTGCAGCCGCGCGGCAACCACCGACTTCCCTGAGGCGATCCCGCCCGTCAACCCGATCTTCAGCACACCCCCACCCTACTGAACCGGCCTGGCCAGCTGAACCAGCCGGGCCACGCCCCCATGGCGGCACTAGACTGGGCCGGATGCAAGAGCATGAAAGCCGGGCCACCACCTACACCACGCTGGCAGCGGGCGGGGACTTCCGGCATGAACTTGAGGTCAAGCGCTCCAGGTTCATCACGGTTCTCCGGAGGGCGGGCACGGAAGACGCTGCCCGCGACCTGGTGGCCGGCCTCCGCCGCGAATTCCACGACGCCCGCCACCACTGCTCCGCGTTCGTCATCGGGCCGGACCGGACCGTCCAGCGCTCCAGCGACGACGGCGAACCCGCCGGGACCGCCGGCATCCCCATGCTCGAAGCCCTGCTGAAAAGGGAAACCGCGCCGGGGGTGACCGACCTCAGCGACGTCAGCGCCGTCGTCGTCCGCTATTTCGGCGGCGTCCTGCTCGGCGCGGGTGGCCTGGTCCGTGCCTATTCCGAATCAGTCTCGGCCGCCCTTGACCGGGCACCCCTTGCCCGGCGCAGCAGGCGGCGGATCTGTTCCACGGCGGTGCCGCACGCGGCAGCGGGACGGCTGGAGAACGATCTGCGCGCCGCAGGCATGGTCATGGCGGACACCAGCTACCAGGACCGGCACACGGTGCTCCGGATTGCGGTGGCTGACAACGCTGCCGCCATCGCCGCTGCGTCCGATCGCCTGCTGCAGCTGACGGCAGGGTCCGCCGAGCTCAATCCCGACGGAACGGAATGGATTAATGAGCGGCTCGACTGATGTGACCCTGGCGGACGTGGACGAGGCCGTGGCGGACCGGCTGCTCCAATTGGCCAAGCGCGACGCCTCCCCCGATGAAGTGGCGCCCCCGCTGGGTGGACCGGGCTGGAACCTCGAGCGCACCGCCTGGTTCTACGGCTACCACCGCACTGCGGCCGCAGGGCTGGACGGCCCTGCGGCGGAAAAGTCCTGGGCTGTCTTCAAGGGCACCCACATTGCCGGCTCCGTGCGGCTTAAGCGCGACCCCGCGGCTGGAGTCCCCTCTGCGGAAACCGGCATCTGGCTTGGCCGGAGCTTCCGATCCCGGGGAATCGGCGGTGCCGCCCTGGACCTCGTCCTGGCGGAGGCCCGCCGGGCGGGCCTGAAACGCGTCACCGCGCGGACCCTGTCCGGGAACCTCAGCGCCCAGCGGCTGCTCACGGCGGCAGGCGCGGCACTGACGCACGACGACGACGGGACGGTCCTCGCCGTCGTCGACCTTTAGTGCGGCGGCGGGACCCGTCCAGACGGGGGCCAGGGCGTTAGGCGCCTGTTGCTTCTAAAGTACAGCGGGCGCTTTAAAGCACAGTGGGCCCCCGCTTTCGCGGGGGCCCACTGTGTCAGCCCGGAAGTCCGGGCCGGCGGCAATTAGTTGCCGGTCAGCTTCTCGCGCAGGGCAGCAAGTGCCTCGTCCGAAGCCAGGGTGCCGGCACCGGAATCGGTGGCAGCAGGCTCGGAGGAGTAGCTGGTGGTGCCGGAGTCGCTGTCGCCGGACGTTGCAGCTGCAGCGTCGTCGGCAGCGTGCTGGGCAACCTGCTTCTTGTGGGCTTCCCAACGGGTCTGGGCGTCAGCGTACTGCTGCTCCCAGGCTGCGCGCTGGTTCTCGTAGCCCTCGAGCCATTCGTTGGACTCGGGGTCGAAGCCCTCGGGGTACTTGTAGTTGCCCTCTTCGTCGTACTCTGCGGCCATGCCGTACAGAGCGGGATCGAATTCGGTGCTGTCGGCGTCGACGCCCTCGTTGGCCTGCTTGAGGGACAGCGAGATGCGGCGGCGTTCCAGGTCGATGTCGATGACCTTGACGAACAGTTCGTCGCCAACGGAGACAACCTGCTCGGCCAGCTCCACGTGGCGGACAGCCAGCTCGGAGATGTGGACCAGGCCTTCGATGCCGTCTTCGACGCGGACGAACGCACCGAACGGAACCAGCTTAGTGACCTTACCCGGAACAACCTGGCCCAGGGCGTGGGTGCGGGCGAAGGTCTGCCACGGATCTTCCTGCGTAGCCTTGAGCGACAGGGAAACGCGCTCGCGGTCCAGGTCGACCTCGAGAACCTCGACGGTGACTTCCTGGCCAACTTCGACAACCTCGGACGGGTGGTCGATGTGCTTCCAGGAGAGCTCGGAAACGTGGACGAGGCCGTCTACGCCGCCCAGGTCCACGAATGCACCGAAGTTGACGATGGAGGAAACGACGCCGGGACGGACCTGGCCCTTTTCCAGCTTGTTGAGGAACGTGGAGCGGACCTCGGACTGGGTCTGCTCGAGCCATGCACGGCGGGACAGCACAACGTTGTTGCGGTTCTTGTCCAGCTCGATGATCTTGGCTTCGATCTGCTGGCCGATGTACGGAGCAAGGTCGCGCACACGGCGCATCTCGACGAGGGATGCGGGCAGGAAGCCGCGCAGGCCGATGTCGAGGATAAGACCACCCTTGACAACCTCGATGACGGTACCGGTGACGACACCGTCTTCTTCCTTGACCTTCTCGATGTCGCCCCAGGCACGCTCGTACTGAGCACGCTTCTTGGAGAGGATCAGACGGCCTTCTTTGTCTTCCTTGGTGAGCACCAGGGCTTCGACCTGATCGCCAACGGAGACAACGTCCCCGGGATCAACGTCGTGCTTGATGGACAGCTCGCGGGAGGGGATGACACCTTCGGTCTTGTAACCGATGTCGAGCAGGACTTCATCGCGGTCGACCTTGACGACGGTACCTTCGACGAGATCTCCGTCGTTGAAGTACTTGATGGTGGCGTCGACAGCTGCGAGGAAGTCCTCAGCGGTACCGATGTCGTTAATCGCGACTACGGGGGTACCGGGCTTCTCGGTGGAGGTGATGGTCATGTAGTAGGGGCTCCGTTGTGGATAGTTAGTCGGTCAGGCAAACCGGCGCGCCCGCGTTATGGAACGCAGGCGCGATTCTCGGTGAATCCGATGGATTCCCCGGGTCATCCTGATTTGTGGATTGCTTTTCAATGCAGTCCTCACAGGACCGCAAGCGCGTGCACGTGGTACACGCCCGTTTATTCTAGTCGCTGCCGGCAATTGGGGTCAAAGCGGTGGCGGAGAGGGAACGTGCAGCCGGCACGCGGTATCAGAAGTGGGTCAGGCAGTGCGTGGCCCGTTCCACAGCGAACATCTGCCGTGCCCTGAAGGCGGCGCCTTTGGCGTGTTCGGAAATCTTCCCCGCAGCCGCCAGCGTCACCGGGCAGACGCCGCCGAGGTAGATCGAGGACAGCGCGGAGACATCCATGGCGAGGTCCGGCTGCTCCCCTGCGTCGACACGTTCGACGGCGGCCTGGCCGCCGTCGACTTCGAGCGCGAACGTTCCTGCCGTGAAGCCCAACGGGTCCCCCACCTCCAGGACGAGCCTTCCATCCGAGGGGTAGTGCCGGGCCGCCAGGGCCCCGCGGACGTCCAGGATCCGGAGCCAGAGCATGTCCCGGGGCTCGGACGCTTCAACGCAGCGGGAGTCCTCGAGCGCCCATGGGAGTGGATCATCGACCATTGCTTCTTCCCACGTGACGTTCTCGACCAGGTCGATGGCGCCAAGGTACTGCCAGAGCTCCAGGTAGGCGTGGTCGGTTGCTGCCACCAGGTCCACCACTTCCATGGTGTACGGCCGGGCGTCCCACCCGGCGAACCTGTAGGAGACGTAGCCGTCGACCGCGCCGTCGGGTCCGTAGTGCAGCGCAACTTTGACCTTGGGGTCCTCGTCCTCGGCCCGGCTGATGGATCCGGACGCGAGCTGGCGGTAGAACTCGTGCCGCCCGATCGAACCGGGAGTGAGGCGGTGCAGCCGTTCGAAGACCTTCGGCGCCAGGTCAAGAAGGACCTTGGGATCGGCCACCTCAACGCGGCCCGTGGCGTGGTGGTTGAGGACGAAGCGGCGGCTGGTGTCGACCTTGATTGACTGCTCCCGGGTGGCCACCCCGAACCCGAACCTGCTGTAAATCGAGGCCTCCGATGCAGTCAAGGCCGCCATCGCCAGCCCTTCCCGGCGGGCCAGGCCCAGCTCCTCTGCCATCATGCGGCGCAGCAGCCCCCTCCGCCGGTGTGACGTCCGGACTGTCACGGCGGTGACCAGGCGGGTGTCGAGCATCCGGCCGAAGCCGATGTTCAGTGTCTTGGTGAAGGTACCGAAGGTTGCCACCGGGACGTTGGCTCCCAGGGCGTGGTCGGCCACCGGCCCTGCCTGGTAGGCGCCGGTCATCACCCGCCCGTCGGCGCGCTGCATCCCGATGCCCCGGTCCACCCGTTCGTCGCTGCGGCGTGCGTCATGGAACCCGAAGGCAACGGCCCGCATCCAGTCGACGGTCTGCGGGTAGGCAGGATCTTCCTTGGCAGCCGGCTTGAAGCGCCGGATTTCATAGTTTCCGCTCAGATCACCCATTTACCCGAGCCTAGTTATGAATCCGGCGCCTGACCAGCACAAACATTCCTGCTGGTGACGTGCCGCGGACGCCTAGTGTCCGGCGTCGTACCAGCTGGGCCCGACGCCGATCTGGACTTCCAGCGGCACGCTGAGGTCTGCGGCGGCACCCATCTGCTCGGTGACCAGCTTCTCAACGGCGGCGCGTTCGCCCGCGGCGACTTCGAGGACCAGTTCGTCATGGACCTGGAGCAGCATCCGGGATTTCAGGCCCTGGGCCTGGAGTTCAGCGTGGACACCCAGCATGGCGCGCTTGATGATGTCCGCTGCGGAGCCCTGGATGGGGCTGTTGAGTGCGATGCGCTCGGCATTCTCGCGCAGCTGGCGGTCCGTGCTGGTGAGGTCCGGCAGGTAGCGGCGGCGGCCCTCGATGGTGGCCGTGTAGCCATCCACCCGGGCCTGGTCCACCACGCCCCGGAGGTAGTCGCGGACAGCGCCGAAGCGGTCGAAGTAGTCCTTCATGAGGGTGCGGGCTTCGTCGACGGAAATCTCGAGCTGCTTGGACAGGCCGAAGGACGTCAGGCCGTAGGCAAGGCCGTAGGACATGGCCTTGACCTTGGAGCGCATGGCGCTGGTGACCTGGTCCGTGGGGACGTGGAAGATGTTGGAGCCGACGAACCGGTGCAGGTCCTCGCCGTCCCTGTACGCCTGGATCAGGCCTTCGTCGCCGGAGAGGTGTGCCATGATGCGCATCTCGATTTGCGAGTAGTCCGCGGAGAGCAGGCACTCGTACCCGTCGCTGACCACGAAGATGCCGCGCACGCGCCGGCCCTCCTCGCTGCGGATGGGGATGTTCTGCAGGTTGGGGTTGTTGGACGAGATCCGGCCGGTTGCCGCGACGTTCTGGGCGTAGGTGGTGTGGATCCGGCCGTCTTCCGCCACGGACTTCTTCAGCGACTCGATCATCTGCCGCAGCTTGGCGGCCTCCCGGTGCGCCATGAGCTGCACCAGGAACTCGTGCCCGGTCTTCTCCAGCAGGTTCTTCAGGGACGCGGCGTCGGTGGTGTAGCCGGACTTGATCTTCTTGGTCTTGGGGAGCTGCAGTTCCTCGAACAGGACGGTTTGCAGCTGCTTGGGCGAGCCCAGGTTGACCTCGTGGCCGATCGCGGCGAATGCCTGTTCCTGGGCCTGGTCGATGACCCGCGCAAGGTCGGCAAGCTGGTCGTCCATCTTGTCCATGTCAATCGCAATGCCGGCGAGTTCCATGTCCGCCAGCACGCGGCTGACAGGCAGCTCGAGGGTGGACAGCAGTTCCTCAGCCCGGCGGTCCTTGAGTTCGTCCTCGAAGTAGCGGCTCAGGGCCAGCACCACGGCGCCGGCCTGGACCAGGGCGTCGGCGGCGGCGGTGTCATCGCCGTCGAAGGACAGCTCCAGCTGCCCCGCCTTGGCCGTGGCTGCGGGGATGCCCACGTTGAGGTGGTGCTGGGCGAGTTCGGCGAGTTCGTAGGTGCGCCGGTCCGGCTGGATGAGGTAGCCGGAGATGGAGGTGTCGTCCACAACGCCCTCCAGTTCCAGACCGCGGGCCGTGAGCGCCTTGAGCGCGGCCTTGAAGCCGTGCATCACCTTGGGTGCTTCAGGATCGCGCAGCCACGCGGCCAGCACGTTCTCGGTCTCCGCGTCCTGGCCGGAGAGCTCCACATAGACTGCGGCGTCGCCGCGGACGATGGCCAGTGCGTGGGCGTCCTCACCGATCCGGCCGGGGACGAGGTCGACGGCGAGGGCGGACCGCTGCCCGGCGCCGGCAGCCAGGAAGGCGGCCAGCCCGGCGGCGTTGGCGGGGGTGCTGTACTCCGGGGTTTCGATGCTTTCCCGTTCAGCGGCCGGGGTGTCGGCGTCACCATACAGGGCGAACAGCCGGCCCCGGATGGCCTTGAACTCAAGCTCGTCGAAGAGGTCCTCGATGGCAGCCTGGTCCGGGCGCGGCTGGTAGAGGTCATCCAGCGTGACGGGGAGGTCGAGGTCGGTGTGGAGCTGGTTCAGCCGGCGGTTGCGCTTGACGGCGTCCACGTTCTCCCGCAGGGCGTCGCCCACCTTGCCGCCGATGGAATCGAGATGCTCCAGGACGCCCTCGAGGCCGCCGTAAAGGTTGATCCATTTGGCCGCCGTCTTGGGTCCGACGCCGGGTACGCCGGGAAGGTTGTCCGCCGTCTCCCCCACCAGTGCGGCGAGGTCGGAGTAGCGGGACGGGCTGACGAAGTACTTTGCCTCGATGGCGGCGGCATCCATCCGCGGGATGTCGCTGACACCCTTGCGCGGATACAGCACGAAGACGTTGTCCGTGATCAGCTGGAAGGCGTCCCGGTCTCCGGAGACAAGCAAAACCTCGAAGCCGGCCTTCTCGCCCATCGCGGCGAGGGTGGCAAGGATGTCATCGGCCTCGTAGCCGGGCATCTTGATGGTCTTGATGCCCCAGGCCTCCATGACCTGGCCGATAAGGTCGATCTGGCCGCTCATTTCGCGGGGGGTTTCGTTCCGGCCGCCCTTGTACTCGCTGTACTCGGTCTTGCGGTGGGTGGATTCGTCGGAGACGTCGAACGCCACAGCGATGTGGGTGGGCTGCTGTTCCTTGATGAGGTTGATCAGCATGGAGGTGAAGCCATGGATGGCGTTGGTGTGCTGGCCGTTGGAGGTGGAGAACTTGTCCGCCGGCAGGGCGAAGAACGCCCGGAAGGCCATCGAGTGGCCGTCCAGGACCAGCAGCCGGGGCTGGTCGGTGATGGGAATGACCGGCGCTTCAGTAGCTGAAACAGACCCACCGGCGGCGGGGGCGGCGGCCTTTGCGGCAGGCCTGCGGGCCGGGGACGAAGGCTGCGCGGCAGCACCCTCGTCGATGGCCTGGGACGGGAAAGGGGCCGGTTTGGTTGTTTCACTCACAGGTGCCAGCCTAGTTGCCATGACAGACAATTTCACGCCGGGCGCTTTCGCCGAAGAGCTGGCAGCCGCCGGGATTCCCGGCCATATGCATGACTGGCTGGGCGCGTTCGGTGTCGGCGCACTGGTGGTCAAGATGGGAATCCATTTCCTGGAAATGAGCCCGGAACGCACCGTCGCCACCATGCCGGTTGAGGGCAATACGCAGGTGGCGGGGATCCTCCATGGCGGCGCGCACGTGGTGCTGGCGGAAACCCTTGGCTCGTTCGCCGCAGGCATGCATGCAGGACCGGGACGCCACGCCGTCGGCATTGAGGTCAACGCCACACATCACCGGTCCATCGCCGAGGGCCTGGTGACGGGGACCTGCACGGCGATCCACCTGGGCAGGACACTGGCCACCCACGAGATCGTCATGACGGATGCCCGGGGGCGGCGCCTGTCGACCGCCCGGATCACCAACATGCTCCGCGACAACGCCGGCTGAGGCGGGCGCGTCAGGACTGCGGATCCGCCCCGGGTCGCAGCAGGTAGCGCAGTTCGACGATGCCCCGGCCCAGCATGCGGGAAGCAGCCAGCTCCAGCGGCGGGGTGGGGCCCTTCATCGGCAGCAGCCGTTTCCCCTCACCCAGCACCACGGGGATGACCGAGAGGATGATCTCGTCCAAAAGGCCTGCCTCGGCGAACTGGGCCGCAAGGTTGCCGCCGCCCACCACCCAGATGTTCAGGTCTCCCGCGGCCTGCCGGAAGTCTGCGATGAACTCCCTCACGTCGCCGCGGATAAACGTGATGTCAGCGCCGTCCGGCGCACGGTGCTCGTGGTGCGTGAAGACGTAACAGGCCGTGCCGGAATACGGCCACGCGCCGGGCTCGTGCTCCATCAGCCAGGCGTAGGTTTCCCCGCCCATGACGATGCAGCCCACCGCGGCCATGAAGTCGTTGTAGCTGTCAGCTCCGCCCTCGAAGCCGTCGAACTGCAGCAGCCAGCCGAGGTCGTCCGTGGGCGTGGCGATGAAGCCGTCAAGGGATGCGGCCACAAAGTACTGGATGCGCTGCATGGCCCCAGCCTAGCCGGTGGGCGCGGCTACTTGGAGAAGTACGGGATGATCAGGTACAGCCCGACGAGGACGGCCAGGCCACACAGCCCAAAGCATACGTACGCAACAGAGCGCTTTACTCCGGGGGACGCCTGCTGGGCGTCAGCGGCGATGGCGGTGAACCGGACCCCGAGCGAATAGAGCGTCACCACAATCGCCGCGGATACGAGGGTGGCGCCTGCAACGGTCAGGAGTTCCAACCACTTCATCGCTGATTCTCCTTGGGGTTGTTGGCCTTGGCGTCGGCCTGCGCTTTGGCTTTTGCTTCAGCCCGGGCGCGCGCCAGGGCCTTCTTCTTGGCGAACCGGACAGCCTGGCCGGCTTCCTCGACCTCCACGGCGTTCTGGTGGCTGACGGAGGACTTGCGTGAGTAGAAGAACATGAACAGCACCGCCCCGGTGCCGGCGATGGCGGCGATAAGGACACCCACGACGCCGGTCTGCACCACCAGGGCGGTCAGGGCGCCGACGATGCCGGCGGCCGGAAGGGTGAACAGCCATCCCAGCGCGATCTTTCCCACCATGTTCCAGCGGACGGTGGTGCCGCGTCGTCCCATGCCGGAGCCGATGACGGAACCGGAAGCAACCTGCGTGGTGGAGAGCGCAAAGCCAAGGTGGGAGGAGGCGAGGATGGCGGACGCGGTGCTGGTCTCCGCGGCGAAGCCCTGGGCCGGCTTAACCTCGGTCAGGCCCGAACCCATGGTGCGGATGATGCGCCAGCCGCCGGCGTAGGTTCCGATGGCGATGGCCAGGGCGCAGGCGGTAATTACCCAAAGCTGGGGACCGGAGCCGGGCGCCTGGCTCCCGGCAGCGATCAGGACCAGGGTGATGATGCCCATGGTCTTTTGGGCGTCGTTGGTTCCGTGGGCCAGGGCCACCAGGCTGGAGGTGAAGATCTGGCCGGTACGGAAGCCACCGCGCTTCTGGGTGAGCTTGGTGCCTGTCTCGGGATCGTGGCGTGCCGTGAGGGCGTAGGCCAGGCGGGTGCAGACATATGCGGCGAGGCCTGCAATCAGGGGGGCGAAGACCGCCGGAAGGATGACCTTCTGCAGCAGGCTCTCGAAATTGACCGAGCTGAATCCTGCCCCGACAACCGCCGCGCCGATCAGGCCGCCGAAGAGGGCGTGCGATGAGCTGGACGGCAGGCCCTTCAACCAGGTGATCATGTTCCACAGAACAGCGCCCATCAAGCCGGCAAAGATGATCTGCGGCGTGATCTGCACTCCCCCGGAGCCCTCGCGGATAATGCCGCCGGACACTGTCTTGGCCACTTCGGTGGACAGGAAGGCACCCACCAGGTTCAGGACGGCGGCCAGGGCCACCGCTGTGCGGGGCTTGATGGCACCCGTAGCGATGGGCGTTGCCATGGCGTTCGCGGTGTCGTGGAAGCCGTTCGTGAAGTCGAAAAATAGTGCCAGTCCGATGACCAGCGCCACCATGAAGGTGATATCCACCTGTTGCCCAATCTGCAGAGTCGACGTTCAGCAGTTTCTCGTACCAGGCTGCCTTGGACAGCATAGTTCACCAGCTGTTTGCGTGGAATGACTTGCGGTGTTGGCACAACCGGCGGGAAACCTTATCGATCGTACGCGTCCCCGGCATGAGGTCAAAACACGGGCTGCGCCAGGAAAGAACGGATCCTCTCCAGTTCGGCGGGCGTGATTCCGCGCCGGGGATGGGGCGAGACGGTAAGAATCCGCCGGCCCAGGAACCGTGCCCAGCGCTGCGCTTCCGCCTCGAACGCCAACTGGTCATCCACCCAGGCGACGGCTTCGGGCCCGGTGCTTTCGACGTCGTCCTGGATGGCCCGGAGTTTCCACCAGCCGGTCCCTCCGGCTGCCCCGTCCGCGCTCAGGTACGGCCAGCGGCTGCCCTTCAGTCCGACGGCGGGACACAGGTATTGGGGCGCCAGTTCCTCCCAGCTGGTCAGCCAGACACAACGCAGCCCGGGCGTCCGGGCCAGGGTGTTCAGCCCCGCCACGAGTTCGGCGGCGAACGTGACGGGCAACAGCCCGGCGTCGGCCTGCTGCCAGGGGGAACCCCAGTCGGTGGTTCCCTGGGGGCCGAAGGGGCAGACCACGCCGTCGACGTCCAGGTAAAGCGTGCAGCCCACGCCGCAACCCCGCGGCAGCTTCAGCCCTGGTGGAACTGTGCCGGGCGGGGGCCCGCATCCAGTTCCGGGGCGATCTTCCCCTCAAGGGCCGCCGGGGTGACGTCAGGGAGGACGATGAGGCCGTCCAGCTCACGCCGGGCCCGTTTGTGGGCTGTTCGTTCTCCCGCGCGCCGCCAGCCGCCTGCCCACCGGCCGACGAACGCCATCAGCGGAAACATCCACCATTTGTCGGACAGGAACTCCATGAAGGACCTCACCCTTTAATCCTCGCAGTCGCGGGCCCCTCCCTCAAGGAGTGGGCCCGGCCTTGACGGACGGGGACCGGCGCGGGAAAGCAAGTGACGGCCCGGCGGGCGGTCAGGGTGCCGCCGTCGGCTGCGCTGCGTTGACGTTGACCAGCCAGGCGACGCCGAACCGGTCCGTGCACATGCCAAAAACGTCACCCCACGGCGCCTTCTCCATGGGGACGGTCACCGCTCCCCCGTCGCCGCTCAGCTTCTCGTAGTAGCCGCGGAGCTCCACCTCGTTATCGCCGCTGAGCGAGATGGAAATGGAGGACCCCGGGTGGTACTCCATGCTGTTCGGGGTGTCAGCGCCCATGAGCACCAGGCCCTGGGTGGTGGTCAGCATGCCATGCATGATCTTTTGCGCTTCCGTGGGGTCCTCGCTGGCCTGGAAGTCGGCGAACGTGCTGAGGGTGAGTTCGCCGCCGAAGACGGACTGGTAGAAGTTCATGGCATCGCGGGCGTTGTCACGGAAGCTGATGTAGGGATTGAGGATTGTGGGCATGGCAGGATCTCCTTCACAGGGGCCGGGACTGCTTCGGCCGGGACTCGGCCACTCAACATCCTGCCCCATCCGGAGGCGGGCGGGTAGGGGAAGACTCCCCTGTTCACCCCTCGTTTCAGGGTACGAAACGGTAGCCTGCCCCGGCTTCGGTCAGCAGGTGCCGCGGGTTGCCGGGGTCCTCTTCCAGCTTCCTTCTCAACTGGGCCATGTAGACGCGGAGGTAGTTGACCTCCTTCCGGTAGGACGGCCCCCAGACCTCGGACAGCAACTGCTGCTGCGAGATCAGACGCGACGGGTTCCGGACCAGGATTTCGAGGATGTTCCACTCCGTGGGGGTGAGCCTTACCGGCTGCCCGGCACGCAGGACCTGCCGGGCCACAAGGTCAACGGTGAACCCGGCAGAGCTGACCACGGGGCGGGATTCGGGCTCCGGCACCCTGCGCAGCAGGGCACGCAGCCGTGCCAGCAGTTCATCAAGTCCGAACGGTTTGGTGATGTAGTCGTCGGCGCCGGCGTCCAGTGCGCCCACCTTGTCCGGGGACCCGTGGCGGGCGGACAGGACCAGCACCGGCGCCGCGCTCCAGCGGCGGAGGTTCCGCAGGACTTCGGTCCCGTCCATGTCCGGCAACCCGAGGTCAAGGACCAGCAGATCCGGTGCCTGGCGCGAGGCCGCGGCGAGGGCGGAGGCGCCGTCCACGGCCGTGTCCACGGCGTAGCCGTGCGCTGCGAGCGTGATCCGAAGGGCCTTGAGGAGGTGCGGATCGTCGTCGATGACGAGTACCCGCGCTGCCGGGGGCAGGTTTCCGGTTTTGGTGCCGGCGTGGTTGGCGGTCATGCCTGGCCCGCCGCGGTGGTGGGCTCGCTGCCGCCGGGGTACCCGGCCGCCGGGATACCGGCCGGGATACCGGTGGAGAGGGGCAGCCGGATCACCATGGTCAGGCCGCCGCCAGGGGTTTCGGCAGCTGTCAGCGTGCCCCGCATGGACTGCATGAAGCCCTGCGCCACTGACAGGCCCAGCCCTATCCCGCTGGACTGCGACCGGTCGTCGAGCCGCTGGAAAGGCCGGAACATGTCCACCACCTTGCGGGCAGGGACCCCGGGGCCGTGGTCGATGATCTGCAGTTCGCCGCAGGGATGGCCGTCAAGGACGCTGCCGTCCGGCCCGCCCGCCACCACCACACGGCTTCCGGCCGCGTATTTCAGCGCGTTCTCCAGGATGTTGGCGACCACCCGCTCCAGCAGGCCGGGATCGGCGTCCACGGGCGGCATGTTCGCAGGCAGCGCCACCGTCACCGCCCCTGCCGGCAGCCCGCGCAGGGCCGCATCCACCACCTCGGTCCAGCGGACCGGACCCAGCAATGGTTCCACCGACTGGGCGGTGATGCGTGACATGTCCAGGAGGTTGCCCACCAGCAGGTCCAGCCGGTCGGTGCAGGCGTCAATGGTTTCCAGCAGGTCCTGCTGCTCTGCGCGGGTGTAGGAGACGCCGTTCTGCAGCAGTCCCCCGGCGGCCAGCTTGATGCCGGCCAGGGGTGTCCGAAGGTCGTGGGAGACGGCCCGGAGAATCGCGGTCCGCATGATATTGCCCTCGGCGAGTCGGAGGATCTCATTCCTGGTTGCGGCCAGCTGCCGGCGTTCGAGCTGCGCTTTGACGTGCACGGCGAAGGCTGCCAGGAGCCGCCGCCCGGACGGCGGAACCGTCCGGCCCGCCAGCACCAGGAACGTTTCCCCGTCCACCGGTTCAACCGTGGTTCCTGGCCCACCCGGCATCACCGGCCAGCCGGTCGCATCCCCCGCCGCGGCGATCACCTGCCATGCACCGTCGCCCAACCCGCCGTCAGCCAACCCGCCGTCGTCGACCATCACGCCGTCCACCATCACGCCGTCCGCCTCTGCCCCGGACGGTGCCCGGGTGACGACGGCGGCACCGTCGGCACCGAAGACGCTGACTGCTTCCGCGAGCAGCCCTTTGAGGTTGTCCTCCTCGCGGGATGCGGCCAGGGCCAGGTCGGCCAGCGTGGCTGCCTCGGCCCTCGCCGTTGACGCCTCCTTGGACCGCCGGGCGGAGCGGTCCACCACCCCTGCCACCGCTACGGCCACGCCGGCGAATACAGCCAGGGACAGGACATCCTGCGGGTCACGGATGGCAAGGTCATACAGCGGCGGGGTGGAGAAATAGTTCACCAGCAGGCTGCTCCACAGCGCACCGGCAACCGCCGGCCACAAGCCGCCAACCAGGGCTACGGCCACCGCGCCGGCCAGTTGGAGCAGTGCCGCCGTGGCAACGCTGTGGTCAAAGACTGCGAGCAGCAGCTGCAGGCCTGCGGGCAGGACGGCGGCGAGCGCGAAACCGGCAATGACTCTGCGCCGTCCCAGCCCGGTGCGGCGCTTGCGGGTCCTGGCCGCCACGGGCCGGGGCACCACCTGGACGTCGATGTCCCCTGCCCCGCGCACAACCCTGGCTTCCACGCTTCCACCGGAGAGGACGGTGAACCTGCGGCGGCTCTGCCCGACAAGGATGTGCGTGGCGCGTGAAGCCCGGGCGTAGTCCAGGAGGGCCGCGGACACGTCGCCGGCGGTCAGCGCGTGGTAGCTCCCGCCCAGCTCCGCCACCTGCCGCCGCTGGGACTCGAGTGCGTGGGGCGATTCGCTTCCGGCACCGGAGGGGGTCCGGACATGGATGGCCAGGATCTCGCCCCCGCCGGCCCGCTCAAGGAGCTTGGCGGCCCGGTGCACCAGGAGGTCTCCGTCGTCGCTGCCGTTGAGGCCGATGACGATGCGTTCCCTAGCCATGACGCATATTCTCCCACCAACGCCCATCCCCGCACGCCAGGGGGCGCCGGAACATGGTGCGGTGCGGCCCCCGGGAACGTAGGCTCGGGGGATGGCCAGATTCTTTGACGTTCATCCCCACGACCCCCAGCCCCGCGCCATCGCGCAGGCAGTGAAGATTATCCGCGACGGCGGCCTGATCGCGTACCCCACGGACTCCTGCTACGCGCTGGGGGCACAGATGGGAAACCGGGAGGCACTGGACCGGATCAGGAGCATCCGGCACCTGGATGACAAGCACCACTTCACGCTGGTGTGCCGGGATTTCGCGCAGCTGGGACAGTTCGTGAACATCGGCAACGACGTCTTCCGGAGCATCAAGGCCGTCACCCCCGGCAGCTACACGTTCATCCTGCCCGCCACCAAGGAGGTTCCCAAGCGGCTGCTCCACCCCAAGAAGAAGACGGTGGGGGTGCGCATCCCGGACAACCGTGTGGTCCAGGCGCTGCTCGCCGAACTGGGCGAGCCGCTGCTGTCCAGCACCCTGCTGCTGCCGGACGAGGAGGAACCGCTGACCGTGGGCTGGGAGATCAAGGAACGCCTGGACCACCAGGTGGATGCCGTGATTGACGCCGGCGACTGCGGCGCCGAGCCCACCACCGTTGTCGACTTCTCCAGCGGTGTGGCCGAGGTTGTGCGCCGAGGCATGGGCGATCCGTCCCGCTTCGAGTGACCACCGGCCGGCCGCGGCGGTGGGTCAGTCCTGCTTGCGCGCCCTGCTGGGCTGCACCCGCGGCGGTTCGCCCGGCATCTTGGGGTAATCGGGCGGGAAGGGCAGTTCTCCCAGGCCGGCCTTGCAGTCACGGTCCCACCACTGCAGCAGGGTGTCGATGGTGCCGGGCGCGGCACTGAAGTCCGCCCACGGGTCACCCACCGTCTTCAGCCGCTCCGGCACGGTAAGGATGGTGAAGTTCTTCGGATCCGCGGTTTCCAGTTCATCCCAGCCCAGCGGGCAGGACACGGGGGCGTGCGGGAGGGCACGCGGGCTGTAGGCTCCGGCGATGGTGCGGTCGCGGTTGGCCTGGTTGAAGTCCAGGAACACCCGCTGGCCGCGTTCTTCCTTCCACCAGGCCGTGGTCACCTTGTCCGGGATGCGCCGTTCCACTTCCCGGGCGGCGGCAATGACGGCGTGGCGGACGTCCAGGAACTCGCGGGTGGGTTCGATCGGGGCGTAAACGTGCAGGCCCCGGTTCCCGGAGGTCTTGATGAAGCAGGTGAGCCCGGCCTCGGCAAGGACCTCCTTCAGCACCTGGGCGGCCGGGACGGCGTCGTCGAAGTCGGTGCCGGGCTGCGGGTCGAGGTCGATCCTCAGCTGGTCCGGGTTGTCAGTGTTTTCGGCGCGCGAAGGCCAGGGGTGGAACACCACCGTGTTCATCTGGACGGCCCACACAGCTGCGGCAGGCTCGTCGAAGACCAGCTGGGGGTGGGACCTCGCGCTGGGGTAGACCACTTTGACAGAGCGGATGAACTCCGGCGTGCCCTTGGGCGGATTCTTGGAGAAGAACTGTTCGCCGTCGATGGTGCCGGAGAACCGCTGCAGCGCCACGGGCCGGTCCCCGTTGGCGGCGATGAACGCCTCCCCCACATCGCAGATGTAGTTCACCAGGTCCAGCTTGGTGAGGCCCAGGTCCGGCCAGAGGACCCGGCTGGGGCTGGAAATCCGCATCTCGCGCTCGCCGTTGGGACCTGGGACAGTAATGGTGGTCTGTTCACTCGCCATGGGGACAACGTACACCCCGCTACCGGCAGGGATGGGTACATCCGCCACCCTCCGGCATGATGGACCCATGCCAGCATCCGATGAGCAGCTCACCGTCGCCGTGGGGGACGCCTCGTTTTCCGCCGTTTACGCCCGCCCTGCAGAGGCCACCGCCACCGTGGTGGTGGCACACGGCGCCGGCGCCGGCATGGAGCACCCTTTCCTTCACGGCTTCACCGATGCCCTGAACAGCCTGGGCCTGGCCACCCTGCGCTTCAATTTCCCCTACCGCGAGGCGGGGCGGAAGTTCCCTGACCGTCCTCCCATGGCCATCGCCGCCTGGCGGGCCGCCATGGCCGCCGCGCGGGCGCAGGCAGACGCCCACGGTGACCGCGGCCCCGTGTGGGCGGCGGGCAAGTCGTTCGGGGGGAGGATGGCGTCCATGGCTGCAGCCGAAGGCATGGACGTGGCGGGGCTGGTCTACTTGGGCTATCCCCTGCACGCTCCCGGGAAGCCGGAGAAGCTCCGGGATGGACACCTGTACGGGCTGGGCGCCCCGATGCTGTTCCTGCAGGGAACCCGGGACACGTTTGCCACACCGGGGATCCTTGAAGATGTGGTCTCCCGGATCGGGCCCAACGCCGTGCTCCAGTGGGCGGAGGGCGGGGACCACTCCTTCGCGGTGGCGGGAAAGAAGCGGCCGGCCGGGGAAGTGGGCGCATCCCTAGCAGCCCCTGTGGCCGCGTTCATCGCAGCGCACAGCTGAGGAGGCGGCCCTCCCCGCACATGTCGGTCCGGGTACAGGGGCGCCCGGGGCAAGGCTACCGGCGTTGCTTGGTGCGTGCGGTGGCGGGGGCCGACCAGGGGTCCTCGGGCCAGGGGTGTTTGGGGTAGCGGCCGCGCATTTCGCCCCGGACCTGGGTGTACGGGCCGGACCAGAAAGAGGTCAGGTCATCCGTTACGGCGAGGGGCCGCCGGGCCGGGGAGAGCAGGTGGAACAGGACCGGTACGCGCCCGTCCACAAGCCGCGGGGACTCGGCGAGTCCGAAACACTCCTGCAGTTTTACAGCGACGACGGGCGCCGCACCATCATCGCCCGGTTCCGGATAATCGATCCGGATGCGGGAGCCGCTGGGGACCTCAAGGCTTTCGGGGGCCAGCTCACTTAGCCGGGCCGCTTCCGGCCAGGGCAGGAGGCGGCGCAGGGGGTCCGCCAGGTCCAGGGAGGTCAACGGTTTCCCGGCCGCAAGGTCCTCCAGTTCGGGCCCCAGCCACTCTTCCAGCCGCTCCAGCAGCGCGGTGTCCGACACATCCGGCCAGGGCCCTCCCAGCTGGCGGTGCAGGAACGCGAGCCTGCGCCGGAAGGAAGCCGCCGCCGTCGACCAGGGCAGGGCCGCCAGCCCCTGGGACTGCAATGCGACCGCCACGGCCCTCCGTCCCTGTTCGGCGCTGGGGCGTACCGGCGTGGCCGAGAGCATGATGGCACCCAGCCGTCGTGTCCTGCGCGCGCTCAGCCGGCCTCCGCTGAAGTCCGCTTCCACCGTGTCTGCCAGCAGGTGCGACGCCGCCGTTTCGGCCATGGCGGCGGCCAGGGGTGCGGCGGCCCGGATCACGGCGCCGGTGCCCCCCGCGTCCCGGCCCGAGGCCCGGGACACTTCGGCCACGGCCAGCCACTCGTGGCCTGACAACGTGCTGCCCGCGGGCAGGCCTGCCCGGGTGCCGGATGTCAGCAGGTACTGTCCTGCCGCCTCGCTGCCCGGCACGCGGCGGGCTATGCGGTCGGGAAACGCGAGGGCGACGACGGCGCCCACGGCGTCGGAGCCTCCCGCGGCGCCGGGGGAATCCGGCAGGGCGACCTCGCCTTTCCGCTGCGCCATGGCAGCCAGCCGCTTGGACTCCTCCGCCCAGCGCTTCCCCGCCGGGCCTTTGTCCGCGCGGAGCTGCGCCAGCAGCCTGGGCAGGTCGCCGCCAGGTGCGCGGTGGTCTCCGGAGACCGCGGCCACCACTTCGGCGGCGAGCCGGCGGCCGGTGGAGGCGCCGCCGTCGAGCAGTGCCCGGGCCAGCCGGGGATCGGCGGGGATGGCAGCGAGGGCCCTGCCCGCGGCCGTCACCTGCCCGTCGTCCGATACCGCGCCCAGTTCGCGGAGTACCTCGACGGCGTCGTCCATGGCCAGGCGGGGCGGCGCGTCCGGGAGCGCGAGGCCCTTCCCGCCGGGCGCTCCCCAGCATGCCAGGGTGAGGGCGGCGCCGGTCAGGTCTGCCACGTTGATTTCCGGGGTGACGTGGGCCGGAGCCGCACCGTAGGCCTGCTGGGTGTAGCAGCGGACCACCTGCCCCGGACCCTGCCGTGCGGCGCGGCCGGCGCGTTGGTCTGCCGACGCCCGGGAGCAGGAGACCGTGACCAGCCCGCTCATGCCGCGGCCTGAGTCGCGCCGCGGTTCCCGGGTCAGGCCGGAGTCGACCACCAGCCGGACGCCGGGCACCGTCAGGGAGGACTCGGCAAGATCGGTGGAGGCTATGATCCGCGGGGGATCTCCGGGGTTCCGCCCGGACACGGCCCGGTCCTGCTCCGATGCCGCCACCTGGCCGTGAAGTTCCAGCACTTCTACGCTGCGGCCCAGCCGGCCGCGGAGCGCCGCGGCCACGTGCGAGACTTCCCTGGCGCCCGGAAGGAACACGAGGGCATCCACGGCGTTGTCCGCGGTGAGTGCACGGGCATGGGCGTCCGCCGCTGCCGCTGCAACGTGGTCCAGGAAGGCAGGCGCCACTCCCCTGGCGTCCAGCCGCGGCGCCGGTGCCGGGAGCCACTGCACTTCCAGTGGATAATTCACTGAAGCGCAGCCGACCACGGGTGCCGGGCCGCCGCCGTCGGAATCGGCCAGCAGCGCCGCGAAGCGGGTTGCGTCCAGCGTTGCGGACATGGCGACGACGGCGAGGTCACCGCGCAGGGCACGGACCTCCGCGACCATGCCGACAAGGAGGTCCGTTTCCAGGCCGCGCTCGTGCACTTCGTCCAGGACGACGGCGGCCGTCCCGTCAAGCGCGGGATCTGCCAGCAGCCGGCGCAACAGGATGCCCGGGGTGACAAACTCAACCCGGGTGGCCGGGCCCGCCTGGCGTTCCCCGCGGACCGTGTAGCCCACGCGGCCGCCAAGGCCACTGCCGTCCAGGGCGGAGAGGCGGCGGGCGGCGGCCCGGGCGGCAACCCTTCGGGGCTGGGTGACGATGACGCGGCCGGACCGGCCATACAGATTGGCGAGCAGCGGCGGAACGAGCGTGGTTTTGCCGGTGCCCGGCGGAGCCTGGACAACGGCGGCGCCGCTTTTCATTGCCTGCTGCAGTGCGGGCAGGGAGCCTTGGAAGGCCAGACCGGCACCGATGGCAGCAAGGTCGAAGGCACCGGCAGCGGGGTTGCCGTCAGGAGGGATCACCCGTCCATTCTGCCCTGACGGGGAAGTGCTCCTCCGCCTGGGTCAGGGTTTGCCTTGGCTCCGGCCCTTGCCTTTGGCTTCCTTTGCGGTGTCCGATCGTTGTGAACCGTGCGCGTCCGGGGCGGGGGCAGGGGCCGGGGCGACGGCCTCAACAACCGGGGCCACCGGGCTGGGCCCGGTCCCGGTGGTGTCTGCCAGGGCAGGTGCCGGGGCGCCGGCAGCCGGCTCCGCGGGCGGCGATGCCGTGGCGGCCGCAGCTGCCACCTGCGTGGCGATATCCGCCCGGACGGCCGACAGCGCGTCCTCGATGCCGCGGTAGCGGGCAGCCGAAACACGGCCTGCTGCCGCTGCTTCGCCAAGGTCCTTTTCGAGTGCCTGCAGGGCGGCCAGCGCCCCGTCCATCCTGTTCTCGGAGGCAGCTTGGCTGATGCTCAGCACGCGGATCTGGAAACCTCGCAGTACGTCGTCGTCCGTGCCGCCCGGGCGGACGGCTGCCGCGCCGGCGACGAGGCATGCGACCACGGCGCAGCACAGGATGATCAGGGCGCGGACCCGGCGGCGGGGTGCGGGAGTGGACGCCTCCGCCGGAGCGGGTCCCGCCGGTTTCTCCGGCTCAGGCCGCATGCCTGCCCCGCATCGGAAGGGTGGACGCGGAACGCACGGGCAGGACCGTCACAGTGGCGGTATCAACTGTGGGCGCCGGCACCGCAGCCACGCGCACCGGAGAGGCCGGCCGCGCCATGAGGACGCGGGCTGCGGTTCGGAGGGCGGTGGCGATCAACAGGCCAATGCCAATTCCGAGGAGGACGTGGCCGGCCAGGTAGTGCTGGGCCGCTCCGGGGCCACCTGCCGCCGCCACCGCAGCACCGCCCAAGGTCAGCGCCAGTGACAGGGCCGTACCGAATATTGCGCCCATGGCTCCTGCTCCCATCCCATTTAATCAGCAAGCTTACTAGTAATGCTCAGTAAGCTTACTACCACATGGGCCGGAAGCAAGAGTGGGGAGGGCTGCGGAGGCGGGGCGGCAGTCAGCCTGCCGCTTCGAGCAGGTGCCCGGCCGGCGCGAGTCCGGCGTACCGGCCCTTGAAGAACAGCAGGGGCTCGGCGTCGCCCCGCGCGTGGAGGTGCCGCACGGCAGCCACCACAATGGTGTGGTCACCGCCGTCGTACTCTGCATGGAGGTCGCAGTCGATCCAGGCGAGCGCGTTCTCCAGGACCGGATTCCCCAGCGGCGAGGGGGTGTGGGCGACTCCCGCGAACCTGTCCGTTCCCGGGCGGGCAAACTGTCCGGCGAGGTGCTGGTGTTCCGCGGGGAGGATGTTGACGGTGAAGGAACCGGCCCTCCGCAGCACCGGCCACGTGCTCGATGTGCGTGCCGGGCTGAAGGTCACGAGCGCCGGTTCCAGCGACAGGGAGGCAAAGGACTGGCAGGTGAAACCCACGGGCCCTCCGGGGGTGGAACCGGTGACCACGGTCAGGCCGCTGGCGAATGTTCCGAAGATATCCCGAAGCCGGCGGGGAGCGAGATCTGAAGTGACTGTCATGGAGTGGCCCTCTCGTCTGGATCGTTACCTCACCAAACCACCAGCCGGCCGGGCCGCTCAAGCCGCCCGAAACACGCAGACGCGTACCGCAACGAAAGGTCACGGCCGTACATCCGGCGTCATCGGTTCCGGGCCGTTATGCCGGCTGCGCCCGCTGGTCCAGCGCGGCGAGCAGCCGGCGGACGGAGCCGCCGAGGTTCCAGTCGATGGCCAGCCGCTCAAGTTCGGCGCGCCGGTCACCCGTCACCGGCTGCAGCAGGGCGCCCGCCTGCTCAAGGGTGGGCAGCTCGAGGTCGCGCACCAGGCGGACGACGGCGGGAGCTGCTTCGAGGTACGCGGCAGCGGCGGAGAGTTTGGCCCGGACGGGACCGGACACGCCGCCGTCGTCGTCTTCCGCAGCAGCCAGCAGCCGTTCCAGGGTGCCGTACTTGAGCAGCAGGGATGCCGCCGTCTTCTCGCCGATCCCGGCCACGCCGGGCAAGCCGTCGGAGGCGTCGCCGCGCAGCGTGGCGTAATCGGCGTACTGCTGCGGGAGGACCTTGTACTTGGCCACGACGGTTTCTTCGGTGATGACTTCGAGGTTCTTCATGCCGCGGGCTGTGTAGATCACCCGGACCTTCCGGTCGTCGTCGCAGACCTGGAACAGATCCCGGTCGCCCGTAACGACGTCCACGGGAAGGCCTGCCTGGCTGGCGTAGGTGCCCACGACGTCGTCGGCCTCATGTTCCGCTCTTCCCACAATGGCGATGCCGGCCAGCTCCAGCACGCGGCGGATCATAGGCAGCTGCGCTTCCAGGCCCTCAGGCACCACTTCGACGTCGGTGCCGCCGGGGACCGCCTGCGCCACCCGGTGGGCTTTGTAGGTGGGGATCAGGTCCACCCGCCACTGCGGCCGCCAGTCATCGTCCCAGCAGGCCACCAGGTGGG
The DNA here is from genome assembly GCF_040702325.1 of Pseudarthrobacter sp. 902506025. NCBI lineage: Bacteria > Bacillati > Actinomycetota > Actinomycetes > Micrococcales > Micrococcaceae > Pseudarthrobacter > Pseudarthrobacter sp. 902506025. The sequence goes on along the minus strand of NZ_JBFBKW010000001.1, from coordinate 517,787 downwards.
TGGCCGCGTAGTCGGTACTGAGCCGGGCAATCATGTCCAGCAGACCGCGGACGGCATTGACCGGAGTGCCGTCCGGGCGGCGGATGGTGTCCGGCAGGCCGTAGAAGGCGCGGAAGTACAAGGAGGCAGTGTCGAGCAGCATGAGGCGCTGGGGCATACCTCGATCCTCACACGGAAATGGCCACCCGGGCAGTAGCCGCGATCTCCGCCGTGGCGCCTGGAAGGACTGGGCAGGGATTCCCAGTCCCGGGAGGCCCCGGCCTGCCTGCTCGAACCGGACATGCTGCGTACGGTTCAGCCGGACGTCGGGGTGCCAAGGGCGCCGGTCACGGTTGCCCGGTGCCGGGCGGGCCGGTGAGTACCGTGGGAACGTACTCCAGCAGCTGGAGCCTGCCGTCGAACGTCCTGCTCTGCACCATGTCCAGCCGGACGTCGGGATATCCGTCGAAGATCCGCTCCCGCCCGGTGGCGCCGGTAATGACGGGGAAGACCACCAGCCGGAACCGGTCCACGAGGCCCGCCACCAGCAACGACCGTGCCAGGCTGATGCTGCCCAAGGTACTCAGGGGTCCCGTTCCCCTGCGCTTCAGCTCGCGGACCGCATCAACCGCGTCCCCGGTTGCCAGGGTCGAGTTCGGCCAGTCCAGGGGAGACTGCAGCGAGGAAGAGAACACGATTTTCGGTACTGCGGACAGCCCCGTGAGGCTGGCGCCCTCCTCCTCGGAAAAACCGGACCGGTTCGCCGCGGCCTGCGCAGACATGCCGTACATCAGCCGGTACGTATTCGCGCCCAGGAGGAAGGTGTAGTTGTTCGCCGATTCCTGGTCCAGCCAGGCAAGGTATTCGGGCCCCTCCAGTCCCCACCACCCGGGCCACCCCTCTGCGGAGGCGTAACCGTCCAGCGAAATGATCAGGTCCACCATCAGGGGTGCCTGGGACGGTTCGGCAGGTGTGGCGCCCATGGCCGGCTCCTTGGACTGATCGGCGTTGATTTGGCGGCAATGCTATGCCCGCCAGGGCGGAGGTACAAGGGTCCGGCCCTTTCATCAGCCCTGCCGCAGGCGTAGCGTCTATTGCGCCGGAACCGTCGTAGCCGTCTAAGGAGCGGACATGGCTGGATGGAATGCAGACACAGCGGCAGGGCCTGTGGGGGCAGGGACCGTGACCCTGGTCGAGGGCTCATGTTTTTGTATCTCCGCAGCCAATGGTGATATCCACCCGGACCTGCCCCACGGCGTCTTCCATGAGGACACCCGCATCCTGTCGGGGTGGAGCATGACGGTGAACGGCCAGCCCCTTGAGCCGTTGACGGCGGAGACGAAGGAACCCTACCGGGCACTGTTCATCGGCCGCGTTCCCCGTGCCGACGGGTATGCGGACAGCCCCTTGATCGTGGAGCGGCTGCGGGAAGTGGCGGCCGGAGTGGTTGAGGAGATTACGATCCGCAACTATTCCGGCAACCCCGTTGAATGCAGCATCTCCGTCGGCGTCGATTCGGACTTCGCCGATCTGTTCGAGGTGAAGGAGGCGAGGGTCCAGCGGCGGTGGGACGTCAGCCGCGGAGCCGACGGCGATTCCCTGATTATCAGCGCGGCCTGGCAGGACCTGCGGAAAGCTGTCCTGGTCAGGGGACGCGGCGCCGTCGCCTCCGCCGGCGCAATCACATACCGCGCCGTGGTTCCCGGATACGGCCAGTGGAGCACGCGGTTGAGCGTGGCACCGGCAGGGCAGCACAACGTTACGCGCCCCGCCGGGCACGGGGTGTCACCGAGTGACCGGAGGCACCAGGAATGGGTTGCCAAAATCCCCAGGCTGCAGATGGCGAACCGGTCCATTGAACGCACGCTGCGGCGCAGCTATGACGACCTCGGCGCGCTCCGGATCGAGGACCCTGAGCATCCGGAACGGATAGTGGTGGCGGCCGGCGCCCCATGGTTCATGACCCTGTTCGGGCGTGACTCGCTGTGGGCTTCGGAGATGGCCCTGCCCGTGGACCCGTCCCTGGCCTTGGGCACCCTGCAGACGCTGGCGGACCGGCAGGGCAAGGTGGTGGACCCGATGAGCGAGGAGGAACCCGGGAAGATCCTGCACGAAGTCCGGTTGGGCGTGTCCTCCGGGCTGGCGCTTGGCGGCAAATCCATCTACTACGGCAGCGTGGACGCCACCCCGCAGTTTGTGATGACCCTGGCATCGGTCAGCCGCTGGGGGTTCGGAAAGGACGCCATAGCCGCCCTCCTGCCCAACGCCGACCGGGCCCTGGACTGGGTCAGGACCTACGGCGACAAGGACGGCGACGGGTTCGTTGAGTACCAGCGCCTCAACGACCAGGGCCTTATCAACCAGGGGTGGAAGGACTCCTGGGACGGGATCAATTTCGCGGACGGAACCATTGCCGAGCCGCCCATCGCGCTTTGCGAGGTGCAGGCTCTGGTCTACTCAGCGCTGCTGTCGCGGGCATGGATGGCCTACGACGCCGGGGACGCAACGTTGGCTGCCCGGCTCACCGCCGAGGCGGCGCAGTTTAAGAAAAGGTTTAATGAGGAATTCTGGCTGCCGGAACGTGGCTACTTCGCCGTTGCCCTGGACGGCCGCAAGCGGCCGGTTGACGCCTGCGCCTCGAATATGGGGCAGTGCCTGTGGCACGGCATCGTTGACGATGACAAGGTGCCGCTGGTGGCTGAACGGCTGATGTCGCCGGAGATGTTCAGTGGCTGGGGTGTCCGGACCCTGGCCTCAAATATGGGGGCCTACAACCCGGCCAGCTACCACAACGGTTCAGTCTGGCCGCATGACAACGCCATTATTGCGGCCGGACTGATGCGGTACGGATTCGTCGAGGAGGCGCAGAGAATCGCCACCGCCCTGCTCGAAGCCGCGGATTTTTCCGGCGGCCGGCTGCCGGAGTTGTTCTGTGGCTTCAGCCGCGAGCAGGTAGCCGAGCCGGTGCCATACCCCACGGCCTGCTCCCCTCAGGCCTGGGCGGCCACCGCGCCGATCATGCTGATCACCTGCCTGATGCGGTACGACGCCCACGTCTCCCGTGGTGGCTTTTGGATGGATCCGGCGCTGCCCCAGTCCTACGGGAACCTACACATCACCAACGCTCCCCTGGCCGGAGGCCGGATCACCATCGACATCAAAGACGGCGAACCTGCGGTGCAGGGCTTGCCGGAGGGCCTGACGTTCCACCGCGAACACCGGCCCTGGCTGACCGAGCTCATCTCCCAGGCCGGACTGGACGCCAAAAGCTAAACATCCCAGTCGCCGTCGGCGTAGGCGCTGCGGACGTGGGCGCGCAGGTACTCCCCCACCACGGCAGCTCCAAGGCCGCCCACTTCGGGCGCCACAACCCGGCCGTCCACGCGCTGGGCCAACCGCTGGATGAACCGCTCCAGGCCGGGGTCGTTGCCCAGGCGGAAAAAGGTGGCCTGGACGCCGGCGCGGCCAAGGCGGTCCAGTTCGGCAACCGTGGCGCGGATGGTCTCCGCGTCCGGCGGCCAGTTGAACCAGGAGTCCCCGTCGGGCAGGAGGTGCGCCGTGGGTTCGCCGTCCGTGACCACCAGCAGGACGGGCTGCATGGACGGGTGCCGGCGGAAGAAGCGGCCGGCCAGCAGCAGGCCGTGATGCAGGTTGGTCCCCTGTTCGCGGAGGGCGGGCAACGCCGTGAGTTCTCCGATGTCCATGGCCTGCGCATAGCGGCCGAAGGTGATCAGCTCCAGCCGGTCACCGCGGAAGCGGGTGGACACCAGGTGGTGCAGTGCGAGCGCGGTCCGCTTCATGGGAACCCATCGCCCTTCTGCAGCCATGGAGAAGGACACGTCCACCAGCAGGGCCACGGCGGCCTGCGTGCGGGCCTCCGTTTCCGACACTTCGATGTCGCCAACGGCGAGGCGCAGTCCCCGGGCCGGGTCACCGCCGTCGGCCATGGTGCGCCGGATGGCGTTGGTCATGGTGCGGGTGACGTCCCACGGCTCGGCGTCCCCGAATTCCCACTGCCGGCTCGAGCCCGTCTGTTCTCCTGCGGCCCCGGCCATCCTGGTGTCCCTGCTTCCCTGCCGGCCGGACAACTGCCTGGCAGCATCACGGAGCAGGGACTTCCCAAGCCGCCGCATGGCCTGCGGAGACAGCCTGAGGTCGCCGTCGGCGTCACGCCGCAGGTAGCCGCCGTCCTGCATGGCGCGCTCGATCTCCGCGAGGGTACGCGCACTCACGGCCGCGTTTTCGCCAAGCTGGCGGGTGAGCGCGTCCAGGTCCAGGTCATCAAGGCGGGAGCCGTTGTAGGACTGGGAGAGCTGTTCGGACAGTTCGTCGAGTTCGGCGATGTCCTGCAGCACCCCGGTGCCGTCCCCCAGTCCCAGGCCTTCCTGCCCTTCGAACCGTTCCGAGCCTGTCCAGTCCTCCCCCGGGCGGAGTGCCTGGAGGGTGGCGTCGAGTTCGCTGAGCTGGGCCATCAGTTCGGGCGAGCCGAAGGCCTGGGCGGAGAGCCGCATCAGCTCGCCGCGCTGCTCCGGGGACATCGACTGCAGGAGCCGCTGGGCGGCGGCGGCGCGCTGGGCGAGGGCGTCCACCAGCTCCTCCACCGACTCCGGGTTCTCCGGAAAGAACTGGCCGTGTTTGGCCATGAAGTCCTGGAAGTCGGCCTCGGTGTCCTCCCCGCGCCGGTGCTTGCCCAGTAGTTCGTTCAGGTCCCGGAGCATGTCATTCACTGCCTGCCGGTCCTCGTCGGTGGCGCTCTCCAGCGCCTGCTTCATGCCGGCGAAGCGCTGCTCAAGGACTTCCCGGCCCAGCAGGTCCTTGATGTGTTCGTAGGCCTCACGTGCTGCGCTGGATTGCCAATCGTAGGACGCCAGCTCATTGACCGCCGCAGCCGTGGAGGGTGGGAGGTTCTGCAGCTGCATCTCCCGGAAGGCACGGTCGGTGTTGTCCATCATGGCGTCCCGCGCCAGTTGCTTGCGCTCCTCCAGCACCGCGGTGTCCAGGAGCTTCTTTACTTCGTCCAGGGTGCCGTCCAGCCGGTGCCGGCTGAGCAGGTCGCGGCGCCGCTGCTGGACGCGCCGGGCAAGGTCATCCAGGCCGTCCCGGTTCCGGCCGCCGCGCCGCAGGAATTCCTGCAGGGCGTGGCGGGGCGAGTAGCCGGCCATGACGTCTTCGGCGACGGCGTCAAGCGCCTCGGCCAGGTCGACCGGCGGGGCGAGCGGGTCCGGGCCGCCGGTATACCGGCCGTACTTGGCGGACCGCTTGTGGATGGCCATGGTGCCTCCTGAGCCTAACCGTAGATAGTTTCCTCGTCGTCGGATTCCTTGGAGATCCGGCGGCCCAGGTACAGCCCTTCAAGGGCCAGTTCGACGGCGGCGGCGAGCTGTCCGTCGTTCGCCGCACCCAGGCGCCGCCCGATTTCGTCGTAAAGGCCCGAGCCGTTCAGCGACGGGAGGTTGCCCAGGAACTCCTGCGCCGTGACCTGTTCACCCGTGGTGACGGTCCGGTGCCCATCCAGGGCGGCCACGAGTGGACCCATGTCCAGACCCTGGAAATGCGCGCGGACAGCTTCCGCAGTGGCGGTGCGAAGGAGGTGGTCAAGGACACCCTGCTCCCGCCCTTCCTCGCCGGATTCGAACTCGATCTTGCCCGTCAGCACCTCCACTGCGGGCTCCAGGTCGATGATGCGGGCCACCGCCTGTTCCTCCCCCCGCAGGCTGGCCCGCCGCAGTGCCGCCGCGGCCACCGTCTCCGCCCCGGCGATGGCGAACCGGGCCGAAACGCCGGACGTCTGGTTGATGGCGGGCGACTCCCGCAGCGCCCGGGTATACCGGGCCAGGATCTCCAGGATGAACGGCGGGACGTCCGCAACGAGCCGGCCCTCCTGCCGGATGACCGCTACTTCGTCTTCCAGTTCGATGGGGTAGTGGGTCCGGATCTCCGCTCCGAAGCGGTCCTTCAGCGGGGTGATGATGCGCCCGCGGTTGGTGTAGTCCTCCGGGTTTGCTGATGCCACCACCAGCACGTCGAGCGGGAGCCGCAGCACGTAGCCGCGGATCTGGATGTCCCGTTCCTCCATGACGTTGAGCATGGCCACCTGGATGCGTTCAGCCAGGTCCGGGAGCTCGTTGATGGCGATGATGCCGCGGTTGGAGCGTGGGATCAGCCCGTAGTGGATGGTTTCCGGGTCCCCCAGGCGGCGTCCCTCGGCCACCCGCATCGGATCCACGTCACCAATCAGGTCAGCGACCGACGTGTCCGGGGTGGCGAGCTTCTCCACGTAGCGCTCCGAACGGTGCCGCCAGGCCACCCGCAGCCGGTCCCCCTCCGTCAGTGCCCGGGCACGGGACTGTTCGGTGATCGGGTCAAAGGGATGCTCGTTCAGCTCCGAATCCTCGATCACCGGCGACCACTCGTCCAGCAGTCCGGCCAGGGTGCGGAGCAGGCGGGTCTTGCCTTGCCCGCGCTCACCCAGCAGGACAACGTCATGGCCGGCGAGCAGGGCCCGCTCGAGCTGCGGAATCACCGTCCGGCTGAAGCCGTACAGGCCCGGCCAGGGGTCACGTCCGGCAGCAAGGGCGGCGAGGAGGTTGTCGCGGATTTCGTGCCTCAGGTCCTTGTGGACGTATCCTGCCGCACGCAGTTCACCAACGGTGTAGATATCGGGGCGATCAGTCACTCCTCTACGGTAATCCCCGCCTTGCGGCTAATCGATAGATTCCTCCAGATTCCTGTGGGACCCCGGGCCTCGCAAGCTCGGCACGGGGCCCCCGCGCGGCTAGGCTTAGACCCAATGACACAGAGCACATTAATCCTCCTGGTGCGGCACGGCGAGACCCCCACCACCGGCACCGTCCTGCCGGGGCGGGCCCCGGGCCTGCATCTTTCCGAGCGCGGCCGCACGCAGGCTGAAGCTGTTGCCGAACGCCTTGCGGGCCTGCCTGTCGACGCGCTCTATTCGTCACCCCTGGAGCGGGCACGGGAGACAGCAGAGCCCACGGCCGCCCGCACCGGCCGGACGGTCACGGAAGAAGCCGGACTTTTGGAATGCGATTTCGGTGACTGGACCGGTGCCGCGCTCGCCGGGCTTGCGGGCCTGCCGGAGTGGCAGACTGTCCAGCACAACCCGTCGGCGTTCCGCTTCCCCAACGGCGAGGGCTTTTCCGGAATGCAGGCGCGGATGGTCGGGACGCTGGAGGATCTCCGGGCCGCCCACCACGGTGGCGTCGTGGTCTGTTTCTCCCATGCCGATCCCATTAAGGCGGCCGTGGCACACGCGCTGGGCACACACCTGGACCTTTTCCAGCGGATCATGATCAGCCCGGCGTCGGTCTCGGTGATCTCCTATGCGGACGGCCAGGCGCCGGCGGTGCTCACGGTGAATTCGATGTCGGAGCCCCTGAGCGGACTGAGGGCGCCATGATGCCATCCGGTCCGGCAGGGAACGACTGGCCGCGGGACGCGGCGGCACGGGGCATGCGGTGTCCGGGCGGGAGCTGATGCTCCTCACTGAGGGCCGCGTGGAACTGCTGGGCCGCATCATGAGCGGCAGCAATGCCACGTTCCTCGCGGAGCTTTCCTGCGGTGACGATTCCGCCTGGGCCGTGTACAAGCCGGAGGCGGGAGAGCGGCCGCTGGCGGATTTCGACGCCGGCCTGTACCGCCGGGAGCGCGCTGCGTACCTGCTGAGCGAAACGCTGGGCTGGGGAATGGTGCCGCCCACGGTGGTCCGCACGGATGCCCCGCTTGGAGTGGGGTCGCTGCAGTGGTTCATCGAGGGCGACCACGAGGAACACTACTTCACCCTGTACGCGGACTCCCCGGAAACCCACGACGAACTGGCCCGGATGGCCCTGTTCGACTACGTGGCCAACAACACTGACCGCAAAAGCGGGCATGTCCTGCGCGGAGCGGACGGCCGCATCTGGGGCATTGACCACGGCCTGTGCTTTTCCGCCGCCTTCAAGCTGCGCACGGTGATCTGGGACTTTGCCGGCGAGCCGATCCCGGACAACCTGCTGGCGGACATCAGTCCCCTGGCGGACACTGTTTCGGCTGACGTGGCAGCGCTGCTCCATCCCGGCGAGGTGGTTGCCCTGCAACGCAGGGTCCAGCGGATGCTGCAGGAGATGGTGCTGCCCGTTGACCACACCGGCCGGCGCTATCCCTGGCCGCTGATCTAGGCGCCCCAGGTCCGGGTGTTTTAGGTTCAGGCGGCGGGCCTGCGCGGGTCCTGGCGCCCTTCCAGCGCGGCCGCGGCCGCCGGCGCCGCCTGCTCAAGATACGCGCCGATGTGGTCCAGCAGGTAGTGCTGCCCAAGCACTGTGGGATGGTCGCCGTCCGGGCCAATCAGGTCATCAATGTCATCGCTGATCCACCCCTCGGCGATCGGATCCACGTACTCACCGCCCGCCCGCGCAGTGGCAGTCCTGAGTTGGTCGCTGATATCCAGGAGCCCGGGGTCGGGGTCCGTAGTGTACGACGGCGGCCCCACCACAATAATCCTGGCGTCCGGGGCAAGGGCTTCTGCCCTGTCCATGGCGGCGAGGGCCGCGTCGCCGACGTCGGCAGAGGCGTAGCCGAGGTCGTTTTCCGAGCCGAAGAAAACCACGATCCCGGTGTCAGGGGTGACGTAATCATCCACCTGCGTGCCGAAGGTTCCGTTGTAGTCGCCCAGGCTGAGGTAGCCGCTTCCATCCTCGGCTGCGTTGACCACCTCAAGGCCCGCCACCTCCGGGTCCGTCCGCATCAACGCCGGCCACGCCTGCTGCGGCGACGTGCCGTGACCGGTGCTCAGCGAGTCCCCCACCACCACAACGCGGACGGGGGGCGCCGCCGTGGCCGGGGGCTGGGTCCGGGCCGCACTTCCCGACGTCACGGCCAGGAGGAGGGCAGCCACACCGGCAGTCACCAGCCGGCCGGGATGCCCGTGCAGCAGCGCACTGTCCTGCATGGCACCTCCTCCTGCCTGGAATTTCCGGGTGGCCGGGGAATTGCCCGCCGGCCGTCTTTTCTTCTTGTCCGTGTCCCATCGTAGGCAATTGTGGGAATACTTTAGGGCCAAGGTGACCAGGATCAACAGGATGCACAGCGACTGCACAGGAACCTTTAGGGCATTAGGTACCCTGGTGGCCGCCGTCCGGGGTCAGGCCGGGCGGCGCCGACCAGGCTGCACTGCAGCCGGCGGGCTACGCTGTATCCGTGCAGCGGCAGGCAACCGGGTGGAATCCCGCAACCAAAGTTTCCGAGCAGGCGCCCGGCGTCTACTTCGCCGAAGGGCCGGCCTCCAACTGGATCGTGGTGCGGGACCCTTCCGGGTTCATCCTCATCGACAGCGGCTACCCCGGTGACCGCAGCAACGTCCTTGCCTCGATCCGCCATCTGGGCCTGGAACCGGCCAACGCCTTTGCCCTGCTGGTCACGCATGGACATGTGGACCACACGGGCACTGCCGCCTTCTTCTCCGAAACATTCGGAACCCCGGTCCTGTGCGCCCCCGCGGAGCTGGCCCACGTCCAGGGTAAGGAGAAGCACCAGGTCACCTTCGGCCAGGTCATCCGCCGGGCCTGGAAGCCGCGCATCTTCCGCTGGATGGTGCACGTCATCAGGGCGGGTGCCCTGGGTGCCAAGCCAGTGCCGGCGGCCGAAGCGTGGGACGCTGACAGGCTCCGGGCCCTGCCTGGCCGGCCCGTTGCCGTACCAGTGCCCGGCCATACGCCCGGCAATGCCGCCATCCACCTGCCCGGGGCGGGTGCCATCGCCGTGGGCGACTGCTTCGTCAGCGGCCACCCCATCAGCCGGACTTCCGGACCCCAGATGCTGCACCCGATGTACCACGCAGATCCGGCCGCAGCCCAGGCCGCCCTGCAAAACCTGGCCGGGTTGGAATCCCCGGTTGTCCTTCCCGGCCACGGACCTGCCCTGCGCGCCCCGCTGGCGGAAGCGCTGGCGATTCTCGGGTACCGCGTCTAGAACTTCCCGTACCGCGCCCTCGCCATCGAGTACACGCCGTAGCAGATGAGGCCCGCGGCGATGGCGGCGAGGAGGAACCCGCCGTACGGCTGTGCGCCCAGGGTCTTCAATCCTCCGTCGAGGCCGGAGGATTTGGACGGATCGGCAGTTACTGCCGCCACGATGACCAGGACACCCACGACGGCGAGCACCACACCCTTGGCTGCATAACCGATGATGCCAAGCCATTCCACGGCGGTCCGCGCGTTGCCCGGGTCCTGCAGGTCCTCCATGAACTTCCTGGAAACGCCCCGGTAGGCGTAAAGGATGCCGCCTGCAATGATCGCCAGCCCCAGCACCACCAGAAGCACCACCCCGGCGGGCGCTCCCATCAGCTTTGCGGTGAAATCGCTGGCCGACTGGCTGGAGTTCTTGCTGCCCCCTGCGGCAAAGACGCCGAAGGTAAAGGCAAGGAAAGCGAAAATCACAGCTTTCCCCGCAGCACCGGCGGCTTTCTTCAGTTTCTTCTTGGAGTCGGTCTCCGTGCGCGCCCCAAAAGCAGCCTCGCTGAGCATCCAAAGGGCAAGCGCCGCACAGGCAACAGCGCCGGCCCAGAGCAGGATCCCGCCCCCCGGCTTGGATGCCAGGCTTCCCAGTGCCCCGGACTGGTCAGCTTCTCCACCCTGGCCCCTGGTCAACTGCAAGGCAATGGCACCGATCAGGATATGAAGCAGGCCGATGAAGACATATCCGGTACGGGCCAGAACGCGTACCGCCGGGCTGCGGCCCGCCGAGGCCGCCCCGGATACTGCCCTGTTAGCTCCCTGCGACGCGTTGCCCATGGCCGGCCCTTCCAGATATGTAGTTGATCTCCTGCTCCGCGGCCGGCTTTCCTTGCCTGCGCCGCAGAATGCTTCAGTGTAAATCCGTCCGCGCCGTCCCGACAGGTCCCCGAAAGTTCCGGCCACGCACCGTTGGCTACTACAGTCGAAGCGGTGCATGCCAAACAGAACGCTGATGAACTGACCGAGCTGAACATCCCCGGCCCCACCGCGGATCACGCCGAAAACGGCTTCGTCCGCGTGCGCGGCGCCCGCGAAAACAACCTGCGGAACGTCAGCGTCGATGTGCCGCGGGATGCGATCGTGGCGTTCACCGGGGTTTCCGGTTCCGGCAAGTCGTCCCTGGCCTTCGGCACCATCTACGCGGAGGCGCAGCGCCGGTTCTTCGAATCGGTGGCGCCCTACGCCCGCCGCCTCATCCAGCAGGGCCACAACCCCAAAGTGGACCTGATCACCGGGCTGCCGCCCGCCGTCGCACTCCAACAGCGCCGGGGAACGGCGACGTCCCGGTCCACCGTGGGGACCGTCACCACGCTGTCCAATTCGCTGCGCATGCTGTTCTCCCGTGCAGGCAGCTACCCGGAGGGCGCAGCGCCGCTGGACTCGGACGCCTTCTCCCCCAACACCGCAGCAGGCGCCTGCCCGCAGTGCCACGGCCTGGGCACCGCCCACACCGTCAGCGAGGCATCCCTGGTTCCGGACACGTCCCTGAGCATCCGCGACGGCGCCATTGCGGCCTGGCCCGGCGCGTGGCAGGGCAAGAACCTCCGCGACATCCTCACCCACCTGGGCTACGACGTGGACATCCCCTGGCGGCAACTGCCCAAAAAAGACCGCGACTGGATCCTCTTCACCGAGGAACAGCCCGTGGTGGAAGTAACGCCGCAGCGCGACCGGGTGGCCAAACCGTACAAGGGCCGCTTCTGGAGCGCCAGGAGCTACGTCATGCACACCCTGCTCGACTCCAAAAGCCCCGCCATGCGGGAAAAGGTGCTGCGCTTCATGGAAACCGGGCCCTGCCCGCAATGCAGTGGAACCGGGCTCAGGCCCGAGGCCCTCGCAGTGACCTTCGCAGGGCAGACCATCGCCGGGCTCAGCGCCGTGCCCATGACCGAACTCGCGGACATCATCCGCCCCACCACCAGGCTGGCCACCGCGGGAACCGCATCCCGCAAGCAGTCCTCAGAGTCCAATGAGGTGGCTGTGGCCATCACCCGCGACCTGCTCCAGCGCATCAACGTGCTGCTGGAACTGGGCCTGGGGTACCTGGCGCTGGGGCGGGCCACCCCCACGCTCTCGCCGGGGGAAATGCAGCGCCTCAGGATCGCCACCCAGCTCAGGTCGGGGCTGTTCGGCGTGATCTACGTGCTGGATGAGCCGTCGGCGGGTCTGCACCCGGCGGACGCCGAACCCCTCCTGGCGGTCCTGGACCAGCTCAAGTCGTCGGGAAACTCCGTGTTCGTGGTGGAACACAACATGGACATGGTGCGCCGGGCTGACTGGCTTGTGGATGTTGGGCCCAGGGCCGGGGAGGACGGCGGAGAGGTACTGTACAGCGGGCCCGTGCAGGGCCTCGATGAGGTGCAGGAGTCGGTAACGCGTCCGTTCCTTTTCCCGGGCGGAACAGGTGCGAAAGAACCAGGGGCGGCCGCCGACGGCGCGGACAGGGATGCCCTGCGGGAACCCTCCGGCTGGCTGGAACTGCGGGGCGTCAGCCGCCACAACCTGCGGGACCTGGACGCCGCCTTTCCGCTCGGCGTCCTGACAGCGGTCACGGGCGTCTCGGGCTCCGGGAAATCCACGCTCGTCAGCCGGGTCCTCGCCGACGTTGCCGGCGCAGCACTTCGCGGCACCGGTGAAGCCGGTACCGCGGCACCCGCCGGGGAGCCGGAGGACGACGTCGAGGAACAGGGCGGACCGTTGACCGTGGGGCACGTCTCCGGGCTGGAACGGATCGACCGCCTGGTGAAGGTGGACCAGAAACCGATCGGGCGCACGCCGCGGTCCAACCTGGCCACCTACACGGGGCTGTTCGATGCCGTCCGCAAGGAATTCGCCGCCACCGATGCCGCCAGGAGCCGGGGGTTCGGCCCGGGACGCTTTTCCTTCAATGTGGCCGGTGGACGGTGCGAGACCTGCCAGGGCGAAGGCTTCGTGGCCGTGGAGCTGCTGTTCCTTCCCGGCAGTTACGGCCCGTGCCCGGAATGCGGCGGCACCCGATACAACCCCGAGACCCTCGAGGTCACCTACCAGGGCAGGAACATCGCGGAAGTACTGGGCATGACGGTCAACGCCGCGGCCGGTTTCCTGGCCGGGGTTCCCGCGGCCGCACGGTCCCTGCAGACCCTGCAGGAAGTGGGCCTGGGCTACCTCCGGCTGGGCCAGCCCGCCACCGAACTTTCCGGCGGCGAGGCGCAGCGGATCAAGCTGGCCACCGAACTGCAGCGGGCCCGGCGCGGGCACACCCTGTACCTCCTGGACGAGCCCACCACGGGGCTGCACCCTGCCGACGTCCAGCTCCTGATGGCGCAGTTGAACCGCCTGGTGGATGCCGGGAACACGGTCATCGTGGTGGAACACGCCATGGACGTGGTGGCCGACGCCGACTGGGTCATGGACCTGGGGCCCGCGGGTGGCGACGCCGGCGGCACGATCGTCGCCGCCGGTGACCCGGCCGCCGTCGCCCGTTCCCGCAGCAGCCGCACGGCCCCTTACCTCGCGGCGGCGCTGCAGGCGGCGTCCGCCGGCAAGGGCCGCTAGGGGCGGGCACACTCTTGCCCCCGTGCGCCCAGGGCGTAGGACAGAGGAATGCGTACCCGACGGGCGGTGCCCGCCCGCGACGTCCTTCGCGGCCGCGTGGCGGTGGTGACTGGCTCGTCGCGCGGGCTGGGGTTTGAAATGGCCCGGGTCCTGGGCCTGCACGGCGCGGCGGTGGTGCTGGCAGCCAGGTCGGACGACGGCGTTGCTGCCGCCGTCCAGCGCCTGCGCGCTGAAGGGATCGCGGCGTCCGGCAGGCGCTGCGACACCGCCGAGCCGGGAGACGTTGCGGCGCTCCGGGACGAGGCCCTGGCCCGGGGGACGTTGGATATCTGGGTCAACAACGCCGGCACCTCGGGGGTTTTCGGACCCACGGCGTCGACGCCCATCGATGACTTCACGCGGGTGGTGCGCACCAACATCCTGGGTACGTTCCACGGCTCCAGGGTTGCTTTGCCTGTGTTCCTGGGCCAGGGCCATGGCGACCTGGTCAACCTGTACGGCCAGGGCGACCGGGGTCCGGTGGCGCTGCAGAACGCCTACGCGTCAAGCAAGCGGTGGGTCCGCCAGTTCACGGAGACCCTGCGGCTGGAAACCAAAGGCACCGGTGTCCGGGTGCACGGCATGAACCCCGGACTGGTGGAGACCGACCTCCTGGGGCGTGTGACGGCGCAGGCAGGGTACGGGCAGCGCCTCACCGGCCTGCAGGTGGTGGTCGGCCTGTGGGGGCAGGCCCCGCGTGAGGCGGCGCGGCCCATCCTGGACCTCGTGACCTCAGATGCCGCGGAATTCCGGTTCCTGACCCGGCGGCGGATGGTCACGCACAGCCTGCGCAACGTGCTGGGCGGCCGCCTGCGGCGGGCAAACAGGATGCCGTTGGACATCACGGTGGTGGAGCCGGCGGACCCGCCCCGGTCCGGCGGTGGAGAAAGCCCGTGACCCGGTCCGGGAACTCGACGGGATCCACCGCAGGGCCCTTTGGCGCGCGGCGGCCGGCCTCCGTCAGGAGGCGCAGGCCCTCATCCACCGCCGCTTTCGATGCCCTCAAGGAAGCCGCTGAGGCTCCCTTCCACGGGTCGAGGACCGCAGCGAGCGCAGCGTCTGCGTTGTCGTCCGGGGCCAGGGTGGTGACCAGCCCCATGTCCCACGCCTGGCGCGCCGTCAGCATGCGGCCCGTGTAGAGAAGGTCCTTGGCCCGGGACGGACCTACCCGTAGTGCCAAACGGGCGGCGAAGGTGGGCGGAACCAGCAAGCCCAGGCGTGCCACAGGCATCCCCATCCGTGCTGTGGGGGTCAGGAGCTGCAGGTCGCAGGCAAGGGCAAGCTGGCAGCCCCCGCCGGCCGCAACCCCTTCGACCACCGCCAGGGTTGGGACGGGCAAGTCCTCGAGCGCCTGCAGGGCGGCTTCCAACACGTCAAAGGTCCGGCCAACGTCCGTGCCCGACGTCCCGTCCCATTCGCAAATGTCGGAGCCGGCGCAAAACACTCCACCGCGGCCGCGCACCACGACAGCGCGCAGGGTCGGGTCGGAGGCCAGGCCGTGCACTGCGCACCGCAAATCCTCCCAGTCCCGCTCCCCCAGGGCATTGAGCCTCCCACCGCTGCCGAAGGAGATCGTGGCAATGGACTCCGCCCCGTCAACACTGACCGTGGCCATCAGGAGCCTGCCTCCCCCGGGGTTTGTATGCCTCCCGTGCCAGGCTCAGTCATGTGCCCCTCCCGCGGGGTGAAAGAACCAGGCCACTGCGACGCGCGGATCCGCGGCAAGTGACGGATGGGGCCAAGCATGCCCCATTCGTCCCCGCCCAGCCGTGACAGCGGATCAAGCCCGGCCACGTCCGGATGGTCACCGCTGAGCACCTGGGATGAGACGGACGCGTGCACCACCAGGCCGAACACCAGGACGCAGTCACCCATGCGCAGGGTCTGGTGAAGCGAGCATTCCAGAACGGCCGGAGACTCCTTGACCCTGGGCGGCCGGACCGCCGCGCTGGGCTCACGGGCCAAGCCGGCGGCGTCGAATTCGCTCACATCTGCGCTGAAGTTGGTCCCGGTGGCGTTGACCTCCTGGATCAACGCTGCCGGGGCGAGGTTCACCACGAACTCCCCGGTTGCCTCGATGTTCCGCAGCGAATCCTTCTCGCCCACCGAGGTGAACTGAATGATCGGGGGGTCCACTGAGGCAACCGTGAAGAACGAATGGGGCGCCAGGTTGTCCACCCCTGCCGGGGAGGTGCTCGAAACCCAGGCGATGGGCCGCGGAACCACTACTGACGTAAGGAATTTGTAGAAGTCCCGCGGACCCAGTTGTTTCGGATCGAAGTCTGTTCGCATCCGGTCCTACGGGCTTCCTGGCGTGGCGGCGGCCGCGGCATCCTTGGCCAGGGCTCCCTTGGCCCTGGGAAGGAAGATGAGGGCGGCCATGGCGATCACGCAGCAGAGGATGATGTACAGCGAGATCGACGTCGAGTTCCCATAGGTCGCCAGCAGGGCGGCGGCAATGAGGGGCGCGGGACCACCGGCGACGACGCTGGCGAGCTGGTACCCCAGGCCGGCGCCCGTGTAGCGGATGTCGGTGTCAAAACTTTCGGCGATCAAGGCAGCCTGCGGGCCGTACTGGATGTCATGCAGGATCAGGCTGACCACGACGGCAACACCAACCCACAGGGCGTCCCTGGTGTTGAGCAACCCAAAATAGGGGAAAGCGAACAGCGCTGTCAGCACGATGCCGGTTCCGTACACGCGGCGCCGGCCGAAACGGTCTGACAGGCGCCCGAAGAGGGGAACACTGATCAGCCCGAGTGCGGCTGCGATCAGTGTGTCATCAAGGATGGAATTGCTGTCCAGCTTCAGCTGCTTGGTGGCGTAGGTGATCACGAACGTAATGAACAGGTAGAACGGGGCCTGCTCCGACGTGCGCACCAGGGCGGAGAGGAGGATTTCCCTGGGCTGCCGCCGGATCACCTCGATGATCGGGGCACGCACCACCTTGTTCGACTTCCGGACTGCGTCGAACTCCGGGCTCTCGATGACGCGGAGCCGGACGAACAGGCCCACGCCGATCAGGATGATGCTGAGGATGAACGGGATCCGCCAGCCGTAGGCAGCGAATCCGTCAGTGCCGGTGGCGGCGGTGGTGATCCTGACGACGCCGGTGGACAGGACCAGGCCCAGCGGCACCCCGATCTGCGGCCAGGAAGCGGACAGGCCGCGGCGGTTCTGGTCGCCCCATTCCATGCTCAACAGGACAGAACCGCCCCACTCACCGCCCACGCCGATGCCCTGGATGATGCGGAGGACTACCAGCAGGACCGGCGCGGCCACTCCGATGCTTTGGTAGGTCGGAAGGCAGCCGATCAGCACCGTTCCGAACGCCATCAGGAACAGCGTGGCCATGAGTGTTGTCTTGCGGCCGATCCGGTCACCGAAATGGCCGAATATGGCGGCGCCGATTGGCCTGGCCACAAAGCCGACGAACTGGGTGCCGAAGGCGGCCAGCACACCGGCAAAGGCCACCTGGCCCGGGAAGAACAGCTGGGGAAACACCAGTGCGGCGGCAGTCCCGTAGAGGAAGAAGTCGTACCACTCGATGGTGGTACCCACCACGCTTGCCACGGTGGCGCGCCTGACGGCCTGCTCCCGGGTCACTCCTTGAATACTCATCATCACTCCATTGGTCAGATGTAGTAGAACGCCCGGCTTGAATGCACAACAAGGAAAGGAATAGTGAAACCAGGCGCTGGACCCGCATTGCGGTTCGTCTTCCCATCGTGCGAGCAGTAGTTGCCCATGTCAACGGCTTCCCGGCCGCCGGCGGCGGATGCCAGGTGCCGCCGTCGTACGCCTTATTCCGTTGCCGCAGGCAAATATCGTCACGGCTCTGGACTCTTGGGCGGGGCCCAATCAGACTGTCTACAACAGCCGGCCAGGTGCACCGGAATTGACGGCACTTTCATTGGTCGGGTAATTGGACGGCTGCATTTATTGGGGTTTTTACCGTGATGCCGTTTTGCGGCGTCGAAAGGACCTGGCCATGCCGGACTTTGCACCGTTCTTTCCACTTATCGCCATTATTCTCGGAGTGCTGTTTGCCGTTGGTTTCATTTGGGTGGCCACGAAGCTGATGTGGAAGGTGGCTGAGCCAAACGAGGCCCTGATCATTTCCGGGCTGACCCGGGGAACCCTGGAAACCAGGGAAGGAATGGATTTCAAAATCGTCACGGGCAAGGGCGCCCTGGTCCTTCCCGGCCTCCAGACCGTGCGGCCCCTGTCGCTGACCCTGAATGAAACTGAACTCAAGGTTTCCTGCGTTACCTCACAGGGCATCCAGGTCATCGTGGAGGGCGTCGTCATTTACAAGATTGGGGACGCACCGCCCTTTATCGCCAATGCCGCCCGCCGCTTCCTGGGCCAGCAACCAAAGATGGAAAGCCAGGTGTACAACGTCTTCGAAGGCCACCTGCGTTCCATCATCGGCAGCATGACCGTCGAGGAGATCATCCGCGAGCGGGACAAACTCGCCTCGCAGGTCCGCAGCGCCAGCGGCGTGGAAATGGAGAAACTGGGCCTTGTGGTGGACTCGCTGCAGATCAAGGACCTGCAGGACCCCACCGGCTATATCCAGAACATCGCCAAGCCGCATATCGCGCAGGTGAAGATGGAAGCCCGGATCGCCGAGGCCACCCGTAACCGGGAGGCGGCGGAAAAGGAGGCGGAGGCGGCGGCCCTGATCGCGGATGCGCAAAGCGTCTCAGCCATCCGGCAGTCGGTGGCCCAGGCCAACGCCGAGCGTGCCCGGGCGAATGCTGCCCAGGCCGGCCCGCTGGCCGAAGCCACGGCCCGGCAGCAGGTGGTGGTGCAGGAAACGGAAGTTGCCAAGCTTGAGGCGGACCGGGAAGAGCAGAAGCTGCAGACCAGCATCCGGAAACCTGCGGACGCGAAAGCCTACGCCAAACGCACCGACGCAGAGGGCCAGAAGGCGGCGGACATCAGCGCAGCCGAGGCCCTGGCACGCCGCACCGAGCTTGAGGCCCAGGCCAACGCCCGCCGCACCGAACTCCAGGCGCAGGCCAACGCCACCGCGGCGGCCGCCGCGGCTGGAGCCACCAAGGTCACCGGCGAGGCCGAAGCCGCAGCGACCAGGGCGAAAGGCGACGCCGCAGCGTCAGCGATCAAGGCCAAGGCGCTCGCGGAGGCCGACGGCATCAAGGCCCGCGCGGAAGCGCTGGGTACCAACCAGGACGCGGTCATCTCCCAGCAGCTTGCCGAGAACATGCCGGCCATCATTGCCGCAGCGGCCGAGCCGTTCTCGCATGTTGGCCAAATGACCGTCCTGAACGGCGGCGAGGGCGTCAACAAGATGCTGGGCGGAATCCTGGCGCAGGCTGGCGACTACCTCCCGGCCCTCGCATCGGCGCTCCGGAAGGGTGAAGACACCAAGCGCCAGGCCAAGGCGCCCGGCGCGTAGGGATTCCGGGCACGCCATGGTACGCAGGGACATCGACCGGAGCCTGACCGGGAAAATCGGCCGGGTAACCGGGCGCATCGGCCCGGGCACCATCGGCGAAGTCATGCTGCCCTACCTTGGCGGCACCATGGCCTTCCACGCCCACCCGTTCGACAAGAAAAGCGATTATCCGGTGGGCGCTGAAGTGTTGGTGATCTATTTCGACCCGCCGCAAACGGTGTACGTGGAGGAGCTGCCGGACGTGTTGAAGCACGCCAGGTGAAGCCCGGCGGCTTCCTCTCCCGGATGGGCTACCTGCCGCCCTCCATTTTGCGGCTGCGCTGCTCCTGGGCCATGGGGCCGTAGGGATACACCCCTGTCTCGGGCCGGCTGGCCTCGGTGAGCCGGCTGACCTCGTCCGCGCTGAGGCTCAGGGTGCCGGCCGCCAGGTTGTCAGCGAGCTGTTCCGTGGACCGCGCACCCAGGATCACCGACGTTACGGCAGGCCGGTCCGCCAGCCAGGCCAGGGCAACCTGGGAGGGGCTGACGCCATGGGAGGCCGCGATGCCTTCCACAGCTTCGATCACCGTCCATGTGCGCGGATTGTCGTTGCGCGCCTTCCAGGCTTCCATGCCGCGTTCGGGGTTCTCCCCCAGGCGGGTTGCCCCGGAGGGACTCTGGTCACGCCTGTACTTGCCCGACAACCATCCGCCGCCCAGGGGCGACCACGGCAGCAGGCCGATCCCGGCGTCAAGCGCGGCCGGCACGATCTCGAACTCGATGTCCCTGACCAGGAGGCTGTATTGCGGCTGCAGGCTGACGGGCGGGTGCCATCCCTGGCTGCGGGCAATATGGACAGCCTTGGTAAGCTGCCAGCCCAGGAAGTTCGAGAAGCCGTAGTAGCCGATCTTGCCGCGGGTCACGGCATCTTCCAGGAACCGGAGGGTTTCCTCCACGGGCGTGATGGGATCCCACGCGTGCATCTGGTAGAGGTCGATCTGCTCCACCCCCAGGCGGCGGAGGGAATCGTCCAGGGCGCGGGTCAGGTGCCGCCGGGATGTTCCGACGTCGTTCGGTGCCGTCCCCATGGGAAAACGCCCCTTCGTGGCAACCACCGCCGTGTCCCGCAGGCCGGGCCGCCGAGCCAGCCAGCGGCCGATGATTTCTTCGGACACGCCCGAGCTGTAGACGTCGGCGGTGTCGATGAAGTTGCCGCCCGCTTCGAAGTAACTGTCCAGGATGTCATGGGATGTTTCTTCGGTCGCTTCCGCGCCGAAGGTCATGGTGCCCAGCGCGAAGCTGGTGACGACGGCGCCGCTGTGGCCCAGGGTCCGGTGCTGCATGGTGTGTCCTCGCGTTCAGTTGCGGTCGGTGGGATGGTTGCGTGCGGCCGCGTCCGTGGTGGTGGTGCGGATCCGGTACAGGCTGGTGGTCGCAGTCAGGTAGAGGTCCTGCCCGTCGGGTCCGCCAAAGCACAGGTTGGAGACGGTCTCCGGCACGGTGATGGTGCCCAGGAGTTTGAAGGACGGTGAGTAGATCCGCACGGAGGGGCCGGCCGAGGTCCAGATCCGTCCCTCGACGTCCACCCGCAGCCCGTCGGCCGGGTGGCCGTCCTCCAACTCGAGCGCGCCGGTCCTGGCGCTGCAGTGGCCGTCACGCACGGCGTAGGTGGCGATCCGCAGCGGAACCCCGTAGGCGCTGCCGGCGGTGTCCGCGACGTAGAGGACAGATTCGTCCGGTGAGAAAGCCAGTCCGTTGGGATGCACGAGGTCGGTCACCACGGGGGTCAGCGTTCCGGAGGCCGGGTCGAAGCGGAACACATGGCAGCCCCCATATTCCTGCTCTCCCTCATGGCCTTCTTTTGTTCCCGGAAGGATGCCGTAGGGCGGGTCCGTGAACCAGATGCCGGCGTCGCGGGCAATCACCACGTCGTTGGGCGAATTCAGCCGGCGGCCCTGGAAGGAGTCAACCAGGCCGGTGACGGTCCCGTCCCGGTCGCGCTCCACCCGGCGCCGGCCGTGGCTGCACTGCACAACGCTGCCGTCGGCGTCGAGGGTACGGCCATTGGTGAACTCCACGCCGGTCGCGTATTCCTGTGTCACCCCGGTGTCCGGGTGGAACTCGAGAATGCGGTCGTTGGGGATATCGCTCCACCGCACCGTCTGCGACGACGGCACCCACAATGGCCCCTCCGCCCACACCGTACCGGTGTACAGGCGCTCCAGCACGCCGGCCGTCAGTCCGTCACCCATGAGAAAGCCCCTTCGCCGTCCAGGTTGTTGCCGTGCCCGCCTACGCCAGGTGCACGGCGTTCCATTCGAGCAGCTTAGGGTCCGCGAGACCTACCGTCACGAAGGGGTCACCGGCAATGAAACGTTCGGCCTCCCCGTACGACGTGAAGATGCCCATCGAGCTCAGACCGGGCTCCGGAGACTGGAAGGGGCCAAGGGCGAGCAGTCCTCCCCCGGCGGCCCGGAAAGCCTCGTAGTACGCCTTGTGGCGGGGATAGACGTCCATGACGGTGGATCTGTCCACACCCTCGCGCAAGCTGTAGATCACGACACATTCCATGGGCCTGAACTTACCCTAGCCCTGGCCTTGGGTCTGCGGGACGCGCAGGCTGCCGTACCTTTCCATCCGGTGCCAGCGCAGGTTGACGCCGGCAACTGCCGTGACAACGGCCTGGATGACCACCAGGTACATGAGCTGCCGGTAGACGAACTGCTGCAGCGGGAGTGTCCAGAGCGGTCCCAGCCGTTCCCTGTCGAGCCGGAACGCGTAGGCGGCCATGAGCAATTGGACCGCCAGGAAGACCAGCCACAGCGCCCCGATCCGCAGCGGGTCCAGGAAGATCAGGCCGTAAAGGGCGAAGACATCGACGATGGGCGCGAACAGGGGAAGCAGCACCTGCAGTACCAGCAGGTAGCCCAGTCCACGCCGGCCAAGCTTGCCCGCAGCACCTCCCTGCACCACGGCACCCCGGTGCTTCCACATGGCCTGGAGGGTGCCGTAGCACCAGCGGTACCGCTGTCGCCACAGGGCGCCAAGGGTTGCGGGCGCCTCCGTCCAGGCCCGTGCGTCCTCCTGGTACACCACCCGCCAGCCGTCCCGGCACAGTGCCATGGTCAGGTCGGTGTCCTCGGCGAGCGTGTCGTCGCTGACGCCCCCGACGTTGCGGAGGGCCTCGATCCGGAAGGCGCCAATGGCCCCGGGGACGGTGGGCATGCATTCGGCGACGTCGAACAGCCTCCGGTCGAGGTTGAACCCCACGACGTACTCGATGTGCTGCCATGCGCCGAGGATGCCTCCCCGGTTGGCCACCTTGGTGTTGCCGGAAATCGCCCCCACCCGGGGATCCGCAAACGGCTGGATGAGGGCACGTACCGTATCGGGCTCGAAGACCGTGTCACCGTCCACCATGACCACCAGGTCGTGGCTGGCCGCCTGGATCCCTGCGTTCAGTGCGGACGGTTTGCCGCCGTTCTCCTTGCGGATGACGGTGACGCCGGGCAGGTCGAGGGCCTCCACGATGTCCGCCGTCCCGTCGGTGGACCCGTCGTCCACCACGATGACCTCTACCGGGTGCGTGGAGGCAAGGATCGACAGGACGGCGGCTTCGATCCCGGCGGATTCGTTATAGGCCGGGACAATCACGGTCGCCGGTTCAGTCACCACGGGCCCCACCATCACGTCGACGCGGCGCCGGCCACGTCCTGATCCGGGAAGGCGGCGTGCAGCACGGCTGTGGCGTGCTGCGAAGAACATGACCAGGACGGCACGAAGGAAGGTCACGACGCCGGCGGCGACGAGCCCCAGGGAGATCGCCCAGACGACGAAATCGCTGAGGCGGATGCCCCAGACCAGGGCAGAGCCACGCAGCTGTTCAATGCTGGAAGCGGGGCGCATGCTGTCAACGCCCACGGCGTCCCCGACCGTGGTGACCTTGTACCCCTGAGCGGAGAAGCGGGACAGCGCGGAGTCCAGCGCGGCGACGGTCTGTTCCCTGTCACCGCCGCCGTCGTGCATCAGGACCACCTGCCCCTGCGGCCCCGACGGGGCCAGGTTGGCTTCGATCGCTTTGGTGCCCGGGGTCTGCCAGTCCTCGCTGTCCAGGCTGCTGAGCACGGTGAGGTAGCCCTCGTCGGCCATTCCGTGGAGCGCGGACCACATGCCGTTCGTAATGGCGCTGTTGCCGGCGGTGTAAGGCGGGCGCAGCAGGGAAGCCGCGTGGCCCGTCACTCCCACAATCGCATCCTGGCCGCCCTGCACCTCCAGTTCGCGGCGCCAGTCGGGGGCTGTACCAAGGTCAGTGTGGGTCAGCGTGTGGACGCCCACTTCGTGGCCTTCCGCCACGATGCGGCGCACCAGGTCCGGGTGGTCCACCGCCTCGGAACCAACAACGAAGAAGGTGGCGTGGACGTGGTGTTCCCGAAGTACGTCCAGGATGCGGGGCGTCCACACGGGGTCCGGGCCGTCGTCGAAGGTCAGGGCGATGGTCCGGTCCGGCGGACTGACGGTTGTTACGGAGCCGCCGCGCGAATCCACCACGGGGCCGCCGTGCGAGAGCGTTGTGGGGACGGCGCCTGCGGCTTTGTCCGCCGGCAGGGAGTCCCCGGGCGCTCCACCCAGATGGTGGATGTATCCCTGCACGGCCAGGGCGAGCCCCAGGGCCATCAGGGTGGCGAGAAGGACAAACCAATGCGCCCTGACAGTGGCGGGGACGTTGCTTGTGGCGGGTCGGGAACCCTTATTCCAGGCGGGTCATGTTACTGGTGCGCGGGGGCGGTGGGCCGTGTGGTCTGGCCCGGCGCCGAGCCGCTCGCGCGGGGGGCGGTCGCGCTGGAGCCCGGCGCTGTTCCGCTGTATCCAGGGGCGGTTGCGCCGGTGCCGGTGGCGGTTCCGGACGTTCCGGGGGCTGCGGGGGCGGCGGTCGGAGCCGGGGCAGGAGCAGCGGCGGGGGCGGCGGGCGCAGCGGGCACGACGGCGGCACCCTCCGCCGGAGGCACGGCAGTAACAGCAGAGACGGGCACCGGGACGGCCGCCGGCGACTGCTCAACAACGGGAACGGCGGGCCCGGTCAGGCCGGCCCGCGGATCGGCAGAGGGCGGGGCTGTTGGCGTTTCGCGGGGTCCGGCGGCGGCCGGCAGGGGAAGGAATGGTGCCGAGGATCCGGACCCGCCGATAAAGGCGGCCACTACGAGGATGACGTATGCCGCCACAAGCCCGACGATCCCGAGGCCCATCATCTTGACCCGCCGGAGCCGGCGGCCTGACGCGTCGACAAACACGGGTCCACGCGGGGAGATGGCGGGCGACTGATCGGATGTCTCTTCAGGGGCTTTCATCGAGCAATAACCTTAGGGGACCCCTTGTGGCTAGCACAAAAACCCGGCGGTGGTGTCCGGCAGCTGCAGTCCGGGACGCGGATCCGCCCCGGTGCCGTGCATAAGGCAGGCACTGCGGTTTCCGTTCCGGCGTGGTGACGCAGCGACATGCTTTGGCTAGGATCAAGGTTCTACGGTCAGTCATTTGACGGCCTGGCGCCCGCCGTGGACCGCATGGCGCCAGGTGAGCAGGGAGGCCACCATGGATGTCACCCAGTCCGCGCAATACCCGCTTGATCCCTTTCCGCAGTATGAACGCATGCGGGCAACGGCCCCCGTCTTCCAGGATGACCAGTCAGGGAGCTGGCATGTGTTCCGGTACGACGACGTCCAGCGGGTGTTGTCCGAACACGCCACCTTCTCGTCCCGCATGGGTGGTGACAATCCCTCCGGCACCGGCCAATTGTTCGCGTCCAGCCTGATCACCACCGATCCCCCGAGGCACCGGCAGTTACGCTCGCTGGTTACACAGGCGTTCACGCCCAAGGCTGTTGACGCGCTGGCTCCCCGCATCGCCGGACTCACCGACGAGCTCATGGCGGAGATCGCCGGCAAGGGAAGCGCAGACCTGATCAGGGACCTGGCCTACCCGTTGCCGGTCATCGTCATCTCCGAGCTGATGGGCATCCCCAGCGAGGACCGTGAGCGCTTCAAGCACTGGTCCGACGTGATCGTCAGCCAGACGCGGATCCTCCCCGCCAGCGAAACGCAGGACTCCACCACGTCGGAGATGGTGGAGTACTTCCTTGCCCTGATCGACCAGCGCAGGAGCCGTCCCGGCACGGACCTCATCAGCAGCCTGCTGGCCGCGGAGATCGACGGCCAAAAACTGACGGTGCCCGAGCTGCTCGGTTTTTGTGCCCTGCTGCTGGTTGCCGGCAATGAGACCACCACTAATCTGATCGGCAACGCCGTTTTGTGCCTGGCGGAGTCGCCCGGCACCCTCGAGCGGCTCCTCAGCGAGCCGGCCTTGGTTCCCCAGGCGCTCGAGGAAGTGCTCCGCTTCCGGTCGCCGGTCCAGTCGATGTACCGGGTCGCGGTTGCGGACACCGTCGTGGGCGACCAACTGATTCCCGCCGGCGCTCCAATCGTCGCCTGGATCGGCTCGGCCAACCGTGACGGGCAGCAGTTCCAGCGGGCCGCCGAGTTCGATGTGGACCGCAACCCCAACCGGCACCTGGCGTTTGGCCATGGCATCCATTTTTGCCTTGGGGCACCGCTCGCCCGGCTCGAAGCAAGGATTGCACTGGAAGCGCTGCTGTCCCGCCTCCCTGGACTTTCCGTGGCTTCCGGAGCGCAACTGGAACGAATGGACAGCAGCATCGTTTACGGGCTGAAGGAACTTCCCGTCACCTGGCAACCTGCCTGACCGGCCCGGACGAATGATCCCGGGGGGAAAGCCGCGGGATGCATTCACCCGGCGGTGCCCGCTTTCGCAGCGTACGCGGTGGCCTGGGAGCTCACCTGGCGGATGTAGGCGTCGGACTGGTTGTAGGCGTAAATGGCAGCTGTCCACCCCTGCGCTGTGGTGAGGTCACGGCCGCGGCCGCAAAGATACGTGGCCGCGCTGAGGGCGGCGTCATCGATGTTGAACGGGTCCGCCGCCCCGTCCCCATTCCCGTCCATGCCTGCGATCCGCCATGTGGAGGGAATGAACTGCATGGGTCCCACCGCATGGTCCCAGCCGGCGTCGCCATCCAAGGCGCCGCCGTCGGTGTCGGCTATGGCGGCGAATCCCGCGCCGTTGAGGCTGGGGCCCACGATCGGGCCGCTGGCCTGGCCGGCGGAGCTCAGGCTGCCGCCGCCGTACGTGCCGTGGGCTGATTCGACGAAGCCGACGGCGGCGAGCGTGTTCCAGCCGATGCCGCACGCCGGAGCTGATTCGTTGGCGGCAACGGCCGCATTGACGTAGGCGCGCAGGGCCCGTGCGGGGATTCCGGTGTGGGCGGCAGCCGTGCCAAGCCACTCGGCGTCGGGGGTTCGTGTGACGTTTACGGCGGTGGCGAGCCCATCGGGCCCTGGCTGAAGCTTGGCTGCCGCACGCGGGGGCAGGAAGGCGGCCGTACGGGCCCCGGCCCCGGGCTGGCCCAGCAGCCAGAACGAGAAAACTGCGCTGGCGCAGACCACGAACAGGCTAAGGGCCACAAAGCGTTTTACACGGAGCACTGACCAATCAAACCACCCCGGCCTCTCCCCCATCGGTACCATCAGGCATGGGCAGGAAGAATTACCTTATCGAGGGCGGCTCGGGCACGGGCAAGACTGCGGTCTGCAACGAATTGCGGCGGCGCGGCTACCACGCCATCAACGGCGACCGTGAACTTGCCTACCAGGGTGACCCGGAAACCGGTGAACCAGCAGGGGACGCCACCGGCGTCGCTGTGCACAGGCACCATATCTGGAGAGTCGCCGACGTCCGGGCCCAGGCAGCAGACCAGCGGGACGCGGTGACGTTCTTCTGCGGCGGGTCGAGGAACCTCGCCAAATTCATCGATCTGTTCGACGGCGTCTTCGTCCTCGAGGTGGACCTGGGCACGCTGAAGCGGCGCCTCGACCAGCGCCCGGCAGACGAATGGGGAGGGCAACCGGCGGAGCGGCAGCTGATCGAGCACCTGCACGAAACACGGGAAGAGATCCCGCCGGGCGGCATCGCGATTGACGCCACCGCGCCGCTGTCCCGGGTCGTGGACAACATCCTGCACCACGTGCAGGCAGCCCACCCTGCCTAGCCGTCCGAAGGCAGGGCACTGCTCTTCCTGGCCGACGGCGGGTCAGCGCACCACCGTGCGGTGTCCGGCATCCAGCCTCTTGGTCCAGCCCCGCGAATCCAGGTGTTCCAGCAGCGGAACCGCGATCCGGCGTGTTGTGCCCAGCGCCTGGCGGGCCTGGCTCGTGGTGAAGGGCTGGTCCAAACCGGCGAGGGTGCGCATGGCAAGCGCCGGGGCGGTGGGCAGCAGCACCACCCCGTCGCGCAGGCGCAGCAGGCGCCCGGTGCGTTCAGCGGCTGCGAGCTCGCGGGCACCCAGGCCGAGGGCCGCCAGCTCATCGGCTTCAGGGGCCCGGAACGCATCCGCCCTGAGCCTGCCCTCCAGCGTGGCGATTGCCGGCTCGATGGGACCAAGGTTGCCCTGGCTGCCAGGGAGCCGGACGTGTCCGCCGTCCAGTTCCAGGCCGGCCCCGCGGATGACGTGGGAAAGCAGTTTCTCGTCGGGCAACGTGAGCAGGTCCCGCGCCGCACCCATGGAAAGGCCCGGGGCCAGGGCATCCCGCTCCTGCAGCGCCTGGACCGCGCTGCGCAGCTGATGCTGCCAGGCCTCCAGGACGGGAGCGTGCACCCACCAGTCGTCGATGACCCGTACACCGGCGGGTGCCTCCGCGTCATGCCCGGACAGCAGCCCGAGCCGACGGAGATGTTCCGCCTGCACAGCCCTGCGGGCTGCCACCTCTCCCAGTACGTCTCCGGAGGGGTCCATTCCTGCAAGGCGCTCCGCCCAGTGGGCGCCGTCGCCGCGCCGCCGCAAGGCCGGCGGGTCGGCGTCGAGGATACGTGCGCCGCCCAGCACCGAGCGGCTTCCGGGATCGCGCAGCACCAGCCGGTCCCCCAGGACGAGGGGCAGGTGCCTGTCGAGGACCAGCCGGGCATGGTCTGCGCCGAAGGGGCGCAGCCGGGCCGGCACCGACGCCGTGCCAACGTGCACCATGAGCTGTTCCGGGACCTCGGTGTAGGCCACCCCGGTGGTGCGCTGGATTCCCACCACTGCTGTGGTGGGCCATGCGTCCGGGGTAACCAGCGCGTCACCGCGGCGGATATCCGTTGCGGCAACGTCGCGCAGGTTCAGCGCCACCCGCCTGACCGGTTCCACCGACGCGTACGAGGTGTCCCGGCTTTGCAGGCCACGGACCACCACCGGCCGGGTATCGACGTGGCCGATCAGTTCCAGCCGGTCACCCTGGGCGAGCGTTCCTGCTGCCAGTGTCCCGGTCACCACCGTCCCGGAACCGGTGATGGTGAACGAACGGTCCACCCACAACCGGACCCGCCCACCCGTGGTGGGATGAGGCACGTTGGCCAGAACGCCGTCGAGCGCTGCACGCAGGTCAGCCAGGCCCGTGCCGTCGATGGCGGACACAGCGACTGCGGGTGCGTCCTGCAGCCCGGTCCCGGCCAGTTCCGTTCGGGTCCGCGAGAGCACCTCCGCAACCCGCTGCCCGGATGCCCGGTCCGCGCGGCTCAGCACCACGACGCCGTGTTCGATCCCGAGCGCAGCGACAGCGTCCCGGTGGTCGCTCGACTGTGCCTGCCAGCCTTCGTCGGCGGCCACCACAAAGCACACCACCGGCGCGGGTCCGATACCGGCGAGCATGTTGCCCAGGAAGCGTTCGTGGCCCGGTACGTCGACGAACGCCACGTCCTGTCCGGACGGCAGCGTGGTCCAGGCATAGCCCAGGTCAATGGTCAGCCCGCGGCGCCGTTCTTCCTCCCAGCGGTCCGGCTCCATCCCGGTGAGGGCGCGGACCAGGGTGCTTTTACCGGAATCGACGTGCCCGGCTGTGGCAATGACGTGCACGGTTCAGCCCGCCCTGCCTGCATCCGCAACCTCAAGGGTTGCCAGGGCACGCCGCACCGCCTCGACAATCCGGCCGTCGTCCTTTGCGGGCACGCAGCGCAGATCGATCAGGCAGGAGCCGTCGTGGACGCGCGGCAGCACGGCCGGGTCGCCGGTCCGCAAGGGACGCGCAAGTCCCTCGGGGAGCCGGAGTGCCCACCCAGGCAGGGGCACGCCGGGGGCGCCGCCGCCCCCTACCCTGCCGTCATGCGGGACCACGGGGACGCCGAGTTCCCGGGCGAGCCGGTCCGTACGGCCGCGTAATTGCCCGACGTCGGTGTGCAGCGCCTGCACGACGGGCGGCGTGCCGCCCGCAACCGTTGCTTCCAGGGCGGCGAGGGCAAGTTTGTCTGCCCTGACGGCGCGGGCGAGCGGGTGGCGGGCCAGCCGGGTGATGACCTCCTTGCGGCCCAGCAGCAACCCCGCCTGGGGGCCGCCCAGCAGTTTGTCGCCGCTGGCGATGACGACGTCGGCCCCGCTCGCCAAGGCGGAGGCAGCGTCGGGTTCATCCGGCAGGAACGGATCCGGGGCCAGCAGTCCGCTGCCCAGGTCGGCGACGAGGGGGACGCCGTTGGCCGCGGTCAGGCGGCCCAGCTCGTCCAGGGAAACAGCTGAGGTAAAGCCGTCAACCCGGAAGTTGCTTGGATGGACCTTGAGGACGCACCCTGTGTCAGGACCGAGGGCTCCTGCATAGTCATGCAGGTGCGTGCGGTTGGTGGTGCCCACCTCGCGAAGCCTGGCACCGGTCGATTCCATCAGGTCAGTCAGCCTGAATCCGGCACCAATTTCAACGAGTTCGCCACGGCTCACCACGACCTCCCGGCCAGCGGCGAAGGCTGTTGTAGCCAGCACCAAGGCCGCGGCCCCGTTGTTGACCACCAGCGCGTCTTCAGCGGCGGGGCAGGCAGCGAGCAGTGCCGCCCGAGCGCCGGCGCCGCGGCGGGAGCGGCTGCCGTCTGACAGGTCCAGCTCCACGTCGACGTAGCCGCTGGCCGCGACCAGAGCCTCCACTGCACCTTCAGAAAGGGGGGCGCGCCCAAGGTTGGTGTGGACGATGACGCCGGTGGCGTTCAGCACCGGGCGCAGGGAGGTTGCCGTACGCGCAGCGACGGCGGCCAGCAGGGCCGGTTCCACCTGGCCGGGGGGCAGCCCGCCGCGCCGCGCCTGCTCCTGGACGTCCCGGACAAGTTCGCGGATGACGCGCTCGTTCAGCCGGGTGCGGGCTTCGTGGACGGCAGGCAAGGCCAGCAGGTCATTTGTGCGGGGAATCAGGCGCCGGGGATCGACGTGGTCCACAGCCCTCCTTATATCGCGGCATGCACTGCCGAAAGTTGGCGGTGGCGGACGGGAATCGAACCCGCCAGGCCGAGATGCTCAGCCTCACCGGTTTTGAAGACCGGGGGGCCCACCAGGACCCGGACGCCACCGCGCCTCAATATAGCAGGGTTGCCTTGGAGGGTACGCTGGGCGGGTGAATGAGGCTCAGATGTCAGTCCAGCAGCTCGATGATGGTGCCACCGGCGCATTCCGGCTCACCGACTATGCCCACGGCGGCGGCTGTGCGTGCAAAATTCCCCCCGGGGAACTCGAAGATGCCGTCCGTGGCCTCATCGGCCAACCCGGTGCGGAGGTCCTGGTGGGCCTTGACAGCGGCGACGACGCTGCGGCGGTCCTGGTGCGCGAAGATCTTGCGGTCCTGACCACCGCTGACTTCTTCACCCCCGTTGTCAACGATGCCTATGACTGGGGCCGCATTGCCGCCGCCAATGCCCTGTCGGACATCTATGCCATGGGCGGCCGGCCGGTCACTGCGATCAACCTGGTCGGCTGGCCCCGCGGCGTCCTGCCGATGGAATTGATGACTGAGGTCCTGCGTGGTGGCTTGAGCGTGGCATCCCAGGCGGGGTGCCCCGTGCTCGGCGGGCACTCCATTGATGACCCGGAGCCCAAGTACGGCATGGCCGTCACCGGCGTCGCCCATCCTGACCGCTTGCTGCGCAACGATGCCGCCCGGCCGGGGCTGCCCATTACGCTGACCAAGCCACTCGGCGTCGGTCTCCTGAACAACCGGCACAAGCAGACCGGTGAGGTGTTTGAAGAAGCCGTGGAGACGATGGCGGCACTCAACCGCGACGCCTCCGAGGCGGCGGTGGCCGCCGGCGTCCGTGCGGCGACGGACGTGACCGGTTTCGGTCTGCTTGGACACCTCCACAAGATGGTCCGTGCCTCGGAAGTGGGCGCGGTGATCGACATAAATGCCGTTCCCCTTCTTGGCGGAGCCCGCGAGGCACTCCGGGACGGCTTCGTTTCCGGCGGGACCCGGCGCAACCTCGACTGGGTGCGTCCGCACCTGGAGGCTGCACCGGGCATCACCGAGGACGATCTGCTGCTGCTGGCCGATGCGCAGACGTCCGGCGGCCTGCTGGTGGTCGGCGAGTTGCCGGGCCACCCTGTCATCGGTCACACCACTGTGGGGCAGGGTATCCAGATCCGCTGAAACCGGGCAGCTGCCTCAGCTGCCGGTGGTGATTGCGTCGCCGGTAACGCCGGCGGCGCGGCGCGCTGCGAGCCGGTTCTTCTGCGGTTCGATGGTGTACCGCGGATCCCTGGCAGAGGCGAGGCCTGCCTCGAACACACCAAACCGGGTCAGGGCCGAGGCGGCCAGCAGTGCCAGACCCGACGCGGCGGCGACCATCCGGTTTCGTCCGCCCAGCAGTGTGCCCAGGCCTCCGGCGACCGCCAGCCGCTCGCTCCACTTCAGCATGGCGCCGGCTTTGCCCTCGTGCAGTGGTTCCGCGGCCACCGGGTCCATCCGGTGCTCCATCACCTTCATGGCCACCACATCCCCCAGGACGCCGAGCACGGCGAGGTTGCGGGCAGGACCCGTCTCGTGCACCGGCGTGGTGACCATCGCGAGCCCTGCAGACGCGAGGCAGGCCGAACTCACGAAAACGAAAGGCAGTTCCTCGTGGGCTGCGTTCCACGTCGGTGTGGCAGTGTCACCCAGCAGGACGGCCGTGTACGCCGCCAGCGGCCCGGCGAACACCGCCGCTTCGATGCCTGCCGGTCCTTCGACAGCGCGCAGGACCTTGCGCAACGGACCCAGCGGCAGCCGGTCTCCGCTCATCCGGTTGATTTCCGCCACGGCCGAGACGCCGGCGCCGGCGCTGAAGGCGCTGAGGATCCACGAGCCCACACTCATCGGGGAGGTGACCTTGAAAGTCCGCAGCATGTGCAGGAAACGCTCCGGCCGGCCAAGGTCCTTCACCAGGGCAACCGCACCCGCGCTCACCGCTGCCAGGGCGCCCAGCCGGGCGTTCCGGCGCAGCACCGGGCGTCCGGTCAGTTGGCCGCCGGCGCCCAGGAGGGCCGAACCGGCGGCCACGCCACCCAGGAAGAGGTAGATCGCCACGTCATCGCCCCAAGGGGCGGGTTTCACGACGGAACGGCCGTAGTACGAGGTGAATTCCGGCTCCGGCACCATCGGCATTTCCCGGGAGCCGTCACCGTTGTCCCGGCGGCGGCCCGTCCCTCGCTTGCCGCCCTCCCGGCGGCGGCGTACGGGCTCTGTTGGCCGGAAACTGTCGAACTCGGAAAGTGTCACGCGCGTCCTCCCAGGAAAGCCAGCGCAGCGGCGGCCGCCATGCCTGCTACCGCCATGCCGGCCCGCCGGTACATCTTTGGCAGATCAGCTGTGGGTACGCGCGGGTCCGGCGGAAGTCCGTAGACCTCCGGTTCGTCCAGCAGCAGGAAGACGGATCCGGTTCCGCCGACGCCGTCGTTTTCGTTCGCCCCGTAGAGCCTCGCCTCAGTGAGGCCTTTGGCGTGCAGGTCGGCAACCCGTTCCCGGGCCGCCTCCACCATGTCGTCGTGGTCGCCGAACTTGATGGACGTCGTCGGGCAGGCCTTGGCGCAGGCGGGCGTCTCGTCCGCCACCAGCCGGTCGTAACAGAGGGTGCACTTCTGGGCGATGCCCACGTTGGGGACGGCGGGATGCCCGGCGTGCTGGTCTTCCCTGCTGGTGGCCACCTTGACCGTGCCGTTGCTGCGGCGCTCGATCACGCCGAAGGGGCACCCGGCAACGCACGTTCCGCAGCCGTTGCAGACGTCGTCCTGGACCACCACGGTGCCGAACTCGGTGCGGAACAGCGCTCCGGTGGGGCATACGTCAAGGCAGCCGGCGTGCGTGCAATGCTTGCAGACGTCGGAGGACATCAGCCAGCGGAAGTCTGCTGTGTCAGGCGGCGTGGTGTCCGCCTCAGCCAGATCCGCCGGGGCGGACGCTGCGGGGGTGGGGGGACCGATGCGGGGCATGCCCAGGCTGACCAAGGCACGGCCTGATTCCCGTGCCTCGACAATCCGGTCCTGGCCCTGCTCGATGAAGGCGACATGCCGCCAGGTGCTGGCGCCAAGGGATCCGGTGTTGTCGTAGGAGGATCCGAGCAGTTCGAGGTTGCCGTCCTGCGGGTTGTGGTTCCATTCCTTGCAGGCGACTTCGCAGGCCTTGCAGCCGATACAGATCGAAGTGTCAGTGAAGAAGCCCTTGCGCGGATGGTTGTGTTCCCAGTGGGCATCGGCGGTGGGGTCGGTTGGTCCGGACAGCTGGCCCATCTAGTTCTCCAAGGTGGGATCGGTGCCCGGAACGCTGCCGCTGGGCAGCGTTCCGGGCCGGGCAAAGTAGGTGCGGGCCCCGCCGGGTATGACGACGGTCATTCCCCGCCGCCCTTGGCGTGGCTGCCAGGCCCCGTGGGATCAATGCCTTCCGCCGCGGGGTTGGTGACGGCGCGGTTGCCGGTCTCGATGGTCAGCCCGGCCCTCGCCTGGTATTCGGCAACGAGGGCAAGGAGGTCCTCCCCGCGCGGCCGGCGGCCTGGACGGATGTCGCAGGAGGCCACCTTGGATTCCTGGATCTGGACGTTGGGATCCAGGGTCACGCCCAGCAGGTCGTTGGCCGCGTCACCGCTGACCACAGCGTTGCTGCCGACGCCCCAGTGGTAGGGCAGCCCGATCTGGTGCACGGTGTGGCCGCCGACGGCCAGCGGCCTCATCCGGTCGGTCACCAGCACCTTTGCCTCAATGGCAGAGCGGGGCGAGATGATGGTGGCCCACCCATAGGGTTCCAGTCCGCGCTCGGCGGCCAGTTCGGGCGACACTTCGCAGAACATCTCCGGTTGGAGTTCGGAGAGGTACGGCAGCCAGCGGCTCATCCCGCCCGCAGTGTGGTGCTCCGTGAGCCGGTACGTGGTGAAGACGAATGGATAGACATCCGCCCCGGGTGTACCGGCGCTCGGTGCGCTCAGGTTGTCCTCCCGGGCATACTTCAGTCGTGCCGGACTCTGCTGCTGCGGATACAGCCCGTTGGCTACAGGTGATTCCTGGGCCTCGTAGTGGGTTGGCAGCGGGCCGTCCACGAGCCCCTTGGGCGCGAACAGCCAGCCCTTGCCGTCGGACTGCATGATGAACGGATCGTCCCCGCTGAGCGCGGCCGGGCCGCCCACTGAGGGGTCCGGTTTGCTGCCGGGTGCGAGGTTCGGCGGGAAGTCGGGGACGTCGTCGCCCACCCACTTCCCCTGCTCCGCGTCCCACCAAACGTATTTCTTGCGTTCGCTCCACGGCTTGCCGGCCGGATCGGCGGAGGCCCGGTTGTACAGGATCCGCCGGTTGGCCGGCCACGCCCAGCCCCATTCCGGCGCTGCCGGGCCCTGTTCCTGGCCCGGTTTCCGGCTGGCGGCGTGGTTGATCCCCTCGGCGTAGACGCCGGTGTAGATCCAGCAGCCCGCCGTCGTAGAGCCGTCAGCGCGGAGTTCGGTGTAGGCGGAGAGCGGCTTGCCGGCATCCGGACCAGTCAGGTGGCGGCCGTTGATCTCGGCAAGCACCGACTCGGGGTCCGGATCGCCGTGGTCGTCCGTGGGGTAATCCCACGTCAGGTCCAGCAGCGGCCGGTCCCGTTCGTCCTGGGAATCGGCGAGCTTCTCCCGGATCCGGTGCCCCAGTTCATAGAAGAACTGGAGTTCGCTCTGGCACTCCCCCGGCGGGGCCACCGCCTGGTGGCGCCACTGCAGCAGACGCTGGGTCTGGGTGAAGGATCCGGCCTTCTCCACGTGGGTCGCCGCCGGCAGGAAGAAGACCTCGGTCTCGATATCCTCGGTGCGGAGTTCCCCGGACTCGATTTCCGGACCGTCCTTCCACCACGTCGCGGACTCGATCATGTTCAGGTCCCGGACCACGAGCCACTTCAGGTGGGACATTCCGAGCCGCTGCATCCGCCCGTGGGCCGAGCCGACCGCCGGGTTCTGGCCGAGCAGGAAGTACCCTTCCACCTCGTCGCGGAGCATACTCATCACGGTCTCATAGGTCCCGTGCGCACCGGTCAGCCGCGGCAGGTAGTCGTAGGCCCAGTCGTTGTCCGCCGTCGCAGCGTCACCCCACCACGCCTTCAGCAAGCTGATGGTGTACGCGTCGGCGTCGGCCCAGAATCCCTTTTGGTTCTTCGAGGCGTTGGCCGCCAGGTACTCCTCCAGGGTGTCGTGGCGGCCGGCACTGGGCATGGGCAGGTAGCCGGGGAGCAGGTTGAACAGCGTGGGAATGTCGGTGGAGCCCTGGATGCTCGCATGGCCGCGGAGGGCCATGATCCCGCCGCCAGGGCGCCCCACATTCCCCAGCAGCAGCTGGAGGATGGCGGCGGCACGGATGAACTGGGCACCCAGAGAGTGCTGGGTCCAGCCCACGGCGTACGCGAAGCAGGTGGTCCGGTCGCGGCCGGAGTTCTCCGTGATGGTCTTCGCCAGGTAGGCGAAGTCGGCTTCGCTGATGCCGCACATGTCGCGCACCATTTCCGGGGTGTAGCGGGCGTAGTGCCGCTTCACGATCTGGAAGACGGTCCTGGGGTTCTGGAGCGTGTCATCCCGCAGCACCTCCGCGTGTTCGAGGGGCGGCCCGCCGCTGCCGTAGGCATCGCCGGAGGCCCGGGCCCCGGCTTCGGCGCCGTGCTCGGGACCGGC
Organism: Pseudarthrobacter sp. 902506025; assembly: GCF_040702325.1. NCBI lineage: Bacteria > Bacillati > Actinomycetota > Actinomycetes > Micrococcales > Micrococcaceae > Pseudarthrobacter > Pseudarthrobacter sp. 902506025. Next base: position 481,823 of record NZ_JBFBKW010000001.1, on the reverse strand, counting down.
CGGTTCGCCGATGGAGCCGTCCTCGCCTTCGTCGTAGGCCCACGAAGAGTTGTCGTAGGCACCCTTTTCCGGGTCGAATCCGGAGAAGAGGCCGCCCAGGTCCTCGGCGTCCCGGTAGTCCTCGTGGACCAGGGTGGCCGCGTTGGTGTACGCGGTCACGTACTCCTTGAACCACAGGTCATTGGCGATGACGTAGTTGATGAGCGCACCCAGCAGCACGACGTCAGAACCCGCCCTGATGGGGATGTGCTTATCCGACACTGCCGAGGTCCGCGTGAACCGGGGGTCGATATGGATGACCTTCGCTCCGCGGGCCTTGGCCTCCGCCACCCACTGGTACCCCACGGGATGGCATTCGGCCATGTTGGAACCCTGGATGACGATGCAGTCGGCGTTGGCCATGTCCTGCAGTGATTGCGTAGCACCACCGCGTCCAAACGAGGCTCCCAAACTGGGAACCGTTGCGGAGTGTCAAATACGCGCCTGGTTCTCGGTCTGCACCGCCCCGGCAGCCGTAAAGAGCTTTTTGATCAGGTAGTTTTCTTCGTTGTCCAGGGTTGCGCCGCCCAGTGAGGCGATGCCCATGGTGCGGCGCAGCAGCCGGCCTTGGTCGTCTTCCTGCTGCCAGGTCCTGCGGCGGGTTTCGATGAAGCGGTCCGCCACCATCTCAACGGCCGTGGCCAGGTCCAGGTGCTGCCACTCCGTGGAACGCGGCGCACGGTAAAGCACTTTGGTCTGGCGGCCCGGTGAGTTGACCAGCTGCTCGCTCGCAGAGCCCTTTGGGCACAGGCGGCCGCGTGAAATGGGTGAGTCCGGATCGCCCTCGATCTGGACCACTTTCTCGTCCTTGACGTAGACACGCTGCCCACAACCGACGGCACAGTAAGGACACACGCTCTGCACGACGCGGTCGGCGGTGGCAGTCCGGGGGGCTATTGCTTTTGTCTTGGCCGACGTCACTGCCGGCCCACGGCCCAAGAGGTCGCCCGTGCTTAGCTGACGGACGACCGGCCATTGAAGAAAACTTCGCGGTGCCATTTCTGGAGCATATCCCAGACGGCGGCGGGAGCAACAGGAAAAGGTTGGGCGTGTCCCACGGCAATGTCCGGCGCGGGCCCGGTGGCTGCAGGAGCCCTTGCACGGGCCCGGGGTGGGACCCCGGCGGCCGGGCCTCGCAGACCTGCTTACCGCTCGATGCTGACGCTGAGATCCAGGTGGATGTCGTCACGGGCGAGACGGTCCTGGAGGTACTGGGCGAGGCTCGCATCGGTTGCGGTGTGCGCGCCCTTCGGGACGGCGCCGCGGAAGACAGCTTGGGTATTCGTCGACCTGAGTACGTCCAGGGGCGTTGACCGGAGATGACCGTCGGTCAAGCGTTCGATGTCGGTCCGGAAGGTGCGTGGGTGGTCATGCTGCGCGGAGGCGTGCATGGTGAACGGAATGAAAGCTACGGGCAAGGGGGTCCTTTCGAGCGAGGCAACCGGCGGTGGGGGCCTCACCGGTAACAAGGAAAAAGCGGGCCGTGGTATTCCCATCCGGGCCTGAAGGAGGCGGACGTCACGGAGGACCTTGCCCGCCGCGGTCGCGTGGCGGAAGCGTGTTGACCCTGGCTCTGCCCATACCGTAGGAATTGAGCGTCGCTCCGCTGCACCGCGGAACGCCCGAACGATCAGCACGCAAAGCGAGGACCACGGTGGAACAGCCTCACATAGTCAAGGACGGCGCCGCGGCATTCCCATGCAGTTCAGGCCCGGGCAGTTCGCAGGGACCACTTACAGTGGACCAACTGCTGCTCGAGAGCCGCGCCGGGCTTGAGCGGGTGCACCCGTCGGATCTTGAGCGGGAGATGGCAGCGGGCGCACTGGTCATTGACACGCGGCCCGTCGACCAGCGGGACCGCGACGGCGATCTTCCGGGCGCAGTGGTTATCGACCGAAATGTTCTGGAGTGGCGGCTTGACCCCTCCAGCCCCCACCGGATCCCCACCGCCGGCGACCCGGCCCGGCGGATAGTGGTGGTCTGCAATGAGGGCTACAGCTCCAGCCTCGCTGCACATACACTGCAGCGCCTGGGGTTGAGCCGTGCGACTGACCTCATCGGTGGCTTCCAGGCCTGGGCTGCCCTGCGCGCTGATTCCTGATCCAGCTCCACGTCCCCAGCCGCCCGGGTGGGGCATCCCGCAGTCACCTCGGGATGACCCACCCGGGCCGCCTTGCAGATATGGCGCAGTCTGGACCCTATGGCTGCTAATGAAGCCCGGACCGGCCAGTTCAGCTAGGCATCGATGACGAGATCCGTCTGGGCGGTGGAACAGCAGGGCAAGAACTTGCCTGCATCGATTTCCCGCTTCCGTATTCCGCCTTGGTGGTTCATTTCGACCTCACCCGAAAGCTTGACGACCTTGCAGGAGCCGCACATGCCTTCCTTGCAGTTGGCACCGATCCGGACGCCCGCGCGCTGGGCGGCACCGAGGATGTGTTCTTCGGGGTCGATCCGCACATTGATGCCGGTGCGCATGAAGGAAAGGGTGAGGCTTCCCGTTCCCACGGTGTCAAAGCTTAACGCATCAGGGGACGCGGCCGCGGAATCCGCCTCTGAAGTACCCTTACCGGCTTCGGTCGAGGACGCCTCCGGCTCGACAATTTCCAGCGGCAGCCCCGATGCCTTCAAGGTACCCTCAGCGTCATAGCCGGGTTCGTATAGCCCGAACGCGGCGGGCTGGCTTTCGTAGTAGTCCTCTGCCGAGTCTGCGATTTCCTCGGCAATTTCCTCCGCGATGTCCGATGCCAGCGCGATCTCTGCCTGGTATTCAAGGAGGGTTTTGCGATCTCCGGAGAAGAACTCCATGTAGATCGAGGTGTCGTCGACGCCGACCTTCTTGAGCAGTTCAGTAGCGGTGTTCAGGTAACCCTCGGGGCCGCAGGCGTAGACCTGCCGGCCGTTGGCGTCGGGGGCCACCTCCTCGATCATTGCCGAGCTCAGCCGTCCGCTGAAGCCTTCCCACTCCTCAGGCCTGCCGCGGTCGCCCAGGGCGTAAAAGACCTTGACGCGCGAGTCAACGGAAGCGATGTAGGCCAGCTCCCGGTCGAATGCGAAGCCGCCGGCTTCCGCACCGTGGTAGAGCACCACCACGTTGGCGGTCCCGGGCAGCGAGTGGATGGTCCGCAGCATCGACATGATGGGGGTGATGCCCGCGCCCGCGGCCAGGAAAAGGTAACGTGCGCGCCGGTCGGCATCGGGCAGGTGGAAGGCCCCCACGGGTCCCAGCATGTCCAGGACGGTGCCGGGCCTGACATTGTCGTGCACCCACGGCGACACCAGCCCGCCCGGGTCGCGCTTGACGGTGACGCTGAAGGTCCACGGTTCCGTGGGCGAACTGGACAGCGAGTAGCTGCGGTCCACGGGCTCGTGCTCCTCGCCGTTCACCGGGAAGGCAATGTTGACGTACTGGCCCGCGCGGAACGCCAGGGGCGCACCGTCGCAGCGGCGGAACACGAACGTCATCATGCCGCCCGCCTCGGGGATGGTCTCGACGCATTCCGCCATGAACTCCTGCGGATGCCAGGGACCCAGGGCCCGGGCAGCGCGGGCCGGGGCCTCGGCGCTGCCCATGACCCTGTTCCACGGCATTTCCAGGCCGCGGATTCGCTGTGGCTCCTGGATTACCGTCTCGGTGAGGAGTTCCGTCATGCCAGGTGCTCCTGCACACGCTGTACGTACCAGTTGATGAATGCCTCTACCTGGTATTCGCTCTTCATGTAGGGGCCGGGCTGGTAGGCGGGGCTGCCGGCACCCTGCTGGCAGAGCTCAACGAACGCCTTGTCCTGCAGGTTTGTTTGCTTCCAGGTGTAGGTGAGCTTGTCCAGGTCGTAATCGACGCCTTCTTCGGCGTCGTCCGCTACCAGCCAGGTGGTGCGTACCAGTGATTGGTGCTCGTTGATGGGGAAGACGCCGAACGTGATGACGTGGTCGCCCAGGAAGTGGAACCAGCTGTTGGGCTGCAGGTGCATGGAGCAGCGGCCCAGGCGGAAGTCCGGCAGGTCGCCGAGCAGCTTCTTGGAGAGCCTGCGGCCGTCGGCCGAGAACGATTCGCCTTCCCCATCCAGGGATTCGCGGGATATGCGGATACCGGCAATGCGGGTATCGAGTTCCTCAACCACCTCGTAGGGCAGGCCGTAGCGGCGGCACCGCTCCTCGAGGGAGGACTGGGCTTCCTTGTTGCGGTCCCAGACCTCTTCGAGGTGGGCCGGGATCAGGCCCTCGGTCAGGCCCCACGTGGGAAAGAGCGAGCAGGCCAGTTCCGGGTGTCCGTCGCAGTGGTAGCACTCACGGTTGTTCTCCATGACGAGCTTCCAGTTGCCCTCTTCGATGATGTTCTGCTGGTAGGCAATTTTCGTCTTCGACAGGTCGTGGGGTGCGAGGTAAGGCTCAAAGATTTTTGAGGTTTCATCGAAGTCCGTGGGCGGCTCGTCAGCGATGCAGACGAAAATGAGTCCGGCCACCTCGCGGCTGTGGGCCCGCTTGAGGGCGAAGCAGTTCTTGTCAAACTTGGCCTCGCCGGGAGCGGAGGCGTGGATCAGGTTGCCCTCAGGGGAGTAGGTCCAGGAGTGGTAGCCGCAGACCAGGTTGCCGGTGGACCCGGTGGCTTCGGTAAGGACGCGGGCCCCGCGATGCCGGCACACGTTGTGCAGGACGTTGACGCCGCCGTCGTCGTTTCGCAGCACGATCAGGGAGTAGGGGCCGTAGTCGACCGTGATGTAATCGCCTGGCTCGGGCAGCTCGGCAACGCTGCCGGCAAAGATCCAGTGCTGGCCAAAGATGGCTTCCATGTCGATTTTGAAAATCGTGGGGTCTGTGTAGAAAGGGGCGTCGAGTGAATATCCCGTGCGGCGGAACGCAAACAATTCGGTGATCTCCGCCAGCTGCTCTGCAGGCAAGGATGAAGCGAGTTTTCCGCGTGCGTTGAGGGGCTGGTGCACTGGAGCAGTCATGGTTTTTCTCCCGAGAAGCGTGGGTCAGTGTGCTGGTTTGCGAAGACGAGGGTTGCATTTCCGCAGCCCGTTGCCAAAAGTCGTTGTAGTCACATTAGGGCTGCCGGGTCTGCAACAAAAGCGCAAGAATCAGCGGATAACCGTGCACAATATATGCATGATCGATCCAAGGCTCATAACGCTTCGCGTATTCGCCAGATGCGGCACCGTCAGCGGAACCGCGGAGCTTACGGGGTACTCTCCTTCCGCAGTCTCAGCGCAACTGCGTGAGCTCCAGCGCGTGCTCGGTCTGCAGCTGCTGACGAAGGACGGTCGGGGTGTCCGGCTGACCGCCACAGGCCGCTTCATCGTGGCGGGTTCGGACACCCTCATCGCGGATTGGGAGAGCCTGCGCGCGGCGGCAATGGAGGCCGGCGACCAAGTGCAGTCGCGTTTCGGCCTCGGTGGATTTTCTACGGCTGCCGCCCAGTTGCTGGCCCCTTTGGCCGCCACCCTCCGCTCCACGCGCCCCCAGCTGGAGGTGCAGGTACTCGAGGCCAATCCGGCCCGCTGCTTCGATTTGCTGGTGGCCGAGCGGATCGATCTTGCGGTCATCGTCGCGATGCAGTCCAACACCTATAGTGACGATGATTTGCGCTTCGAGCAGACTGTTTTGCTCGATGACCCCCTTGACGTGATCATTCCGTCCGACCATCCGTTGGCATCGCGGGAAACGGTGACGCTTGAAGAGCTGGCCTCGGAACCCTGGATCACCGAAGCCGCTGGTTCCACGTACCACGCCCTTTTCACCGCCGCGTTCACCGCAGTGGGGGTAACCCCGCGGATTGCCCACGAGGCTGTGGAGTGGGAGACCCAGATCGCCTTCGTCGGTGCGGGGCTGGGCGTGGGCCTGCTGCCACGACTGGCGCCTCTCCATAGCGCAGAAAACGTCGTGCGGCTGCGCATAACCGGCAAAGGGCGGCCCGTCCGGCGGATTGTAGCTGTCGCTCGCCGGGGGAGCATCGGATCCCCCCTGATCCAGGAGTCACTCAGCATCCTGCAGACCAACGCCAAGCGGATCCTCGCCGCCCGCCCGGAAGACGACCTGTGACGCCGCACTGCTGAACGGAAAGACTCGACGCCGGCTGGTGGAGGATGGCGCAGCAAAGGCATTAAAACCCTGTTGACCTGCTGTAATACCCCATATACGCTAAACCCAGCCTTGGTATATCAGTCGACGTAGTCCATATATATCTCCCAAGGGGTGGTGATTGCGAGCACCCCCGCTCCGCCTTCCCCTGCGACCCGCGGCCATCCCCGGGAAAGCACTGTTCTCCATCGCAGACCCGCCCAACATGGAGTTCACCGTCCATGACCGGATATCCCGGGCTTCCACACGCTCCGCAACACCTACCGATAAGGAAGTGGCCATGTCAGGAAACAGAGCAGTTGCCTACAAGGAACCCGGCGTCGTCGAAATCATCGACACGGACTATCCGACGTTCGAACTCAAGGACGGCCCGGGCGTCAACCCGGCCAACGTTGGCCGCAAGGTACCCCATGGCGCGATCCTCCGCACGGTGACCACCAACATTTGCGGCTCGGACCAGCACATGGTCCGGGGGCGCACCACCGCTCCGCAGAACCTGGTCCTTGGCCACGAAATCACCGGCGAGGTGGTGGAGGTGGGGCCCGACGTCGAATTCATCAAAGTGGGCGACATTGTCTCCGTGCCGTTCAATATCTCCTGCGGCCGCTGCCGAAACTGCAAGGAGCGAAAAACTGGCATCTGCCTGAACGTCAACCCGGACCGCCCGGGCAGCGCCTACGGCTACGTCGACATGGGAGGCTGGGTGGGCGGACAGGCCGAGTATGTACTGGTCCCGTACGCCGACTGGAACCTGCTGCGCTTCCCGGACCGGGACCAGGCCCTGGAAAAGATCCTGGACCTGACCATGCTCTCGGACATCTTCCCCACGGGCTTCCACGGGGCCGTGACCGCCGGCGTCGGTGTTGGCTCCACCGTTTACGTGGCAGGCGCCGGACCGGTGGGCCTTGCTGCGGCCGTGGGCGCGCAGTTGCTTGGCGCCGCCGTCGTGATTGTGGGCGACATGAATGAAGACCGCCTGGCGCAGGCGAGGTCGTTCGGCTGCGAAACCGTCAACGTGACGAAGGGCGACCCGAAGGACCAGATTGAACAGATCCTGGGAGTTCCCGAGGTGGACTGTGGCGTGGACGCCGTCGGCTTCGAAGCCCGCGGCCACGGAAAGGATGCCTCCCACGAGGCGCCTGCCACGGTCCTGAATTCCCTTATGGACATCACGGCCGCCGGCGGTGCCCTTGGCATTCCCGGCCTCTACGTCACCGGAGATCCCGGTGGAATTGATGAAGCAGCCAAGCACGGCTCCCTCTCGCTCTCCCTGGGCACTGGTTGGGCGAAGTCCTTGTCCTTCACGACAGGCCAATGCCCGGTGATGAAGTACAACCGTCAACTGATGATGGCCATCCTGCATGACAAGGTCCAGATCGCAAAGGCCGTCAACGCCAAGGCCATCCCGCTCGAAGATGCTCCGCGCGGCTACGCCGAATTTGACGCTGGAGCCGCAACAAAGTTCGTGCTGAACCCCAACGGCTACGTGAAGGCGTAGGAGGAACCGAGGGAAGCCGGGGGTCCTGGGCACTCCGCCACTGCGCGGCTGTCCAGCGGCCTCCGGCACCCGCAACATTCCCAGTAAGACCCGCCGGCGCTGGAAGTTCGTCTCACTGCATTTAACGGCGTCCGACCTTAAGGTCCTACTTTCTGCCGGCCTTCAGGTCGCTTAAAACCTTCGCGATCCGGCGTGACCGCGTCTCTGCGGTCTTGGACCCGGCAATCGGTTCCACATAGCGGCGCTGGCTGCTGTAGCTCAGGGTCTGGTAGAAAGCTTTCGCCTCGGGGTCGGCATCCAAGGCGGCAGCAAGGTCCGCCGGAACGTCGACACTCCGCGGCTGGGTGTCCAGCTCCAGGTCCACCTCCACGACGTCCCCGGCAGAGGTACCGGTAAGCTCCCGGTTGGCCGCGCTGAGCCCGATCATGTTGAGCCCGCCCATCACGGCGACAGTACTGCGGTAACTCTTTCCGTTTACAGTCACGACCACGGGCGGCCGCTTTCCTGCATCAAGCGCCCGAACAATGTCCTCGGGAACCTCGATGCCCACCTTGTTGCCGCTCCCCCGGAGGGTAGTGCTGAATTTCATCTCCAAAGTATGCACCCTCCCAGGAGCCCTTGCCTCACCTGCCTGATCAGCGGAAACTTGAGGTACCGGGCTATGCAGTCAGCTGATCGGCCGCCATCAAGAGCCAGGCCCCCATGAGTACCAGCATTGATCTTCAGCCCCCGCTCACGCTGGCGCTGGTGCAATCCGAAGTTCCCCGAAGTAACAGCCGTGAACACAGTTGAGGCCGTCTTTCTGATTCTCGGCGCCGCCTTCATGTGGGTTGGCGGGACTGTCTTCGCCCTCCTGAAGTTGCGCCGCCGCAGGAGAGGTTCATCGCTCGTGGCTTCCACGCCCCCTCCCCCTGCCCCCGCCGCTCCCCGGCACCACAGGCCGTGGCGCCGGGTCCGTTCCGTCACAGGCCAAAGCCCTGGACCGAGACGCAGGTCGAGGCTCAGAAAAGTCCGCCGGTGATGTCATCCACCACGGGCAGCATCGCCCAGCGAGTGCGGTTCCGTACTGCACAGAGCCGGGCCGCCAACAGAACACTGTCTATCACCCAGTTTGGGTGACCAGTTCTTGGGAGCAATCATGGATACCGGGACGATCTTCGGGTTCATCGCCGGATATTTCGCCGCAATCGCCGGCGTCTTCCTCCTTTACCTTCCGGACATCCTCCTGCTCGTTGCCCTGCTGCTCGCAAGCGGGATGCTCCAGCTGCTGTTGTTGCCGTTCGCCATCCTGGTCAGGAGACTGCGGCACCGCCCGGAAGCCCAGGTGGATTCGGCGTGGCTCTTGGAACGCCATCGCTAGGTGCACCGCACAGAGGACTCTTCTGCCAACCAAACAGCTTGCCCGTGGAGCCGAGCCTGGTTCCGGCCCTGCCCTCCGCCGGCCGCAAGACAACATGCCTCTCTTTGTTGTCTGGAACTCCTGACCCGCGGGTAAGAGCAGCTTAGGTCCGGCGATCCGGACCAGTACTGCCCGGTTTCATGGGCTCCGCTTCGGGCCCGTGGTTCCAGACCCCAACGGAAGAACCCGATGACAACCCCTTCTGACCACGTCGTCCCCGCGCATGTTGACCTCAAGCAGGAACCTGGCCCGGACCGCAGTCCCCTGGTGCGCTGGCTGCTCGCCAACCAGGTGGCTCCCACCGGCCCGGAGGCCGAGGAGGACCACAAGCCCAACGCCTGGTGGAAGGTCATGTGCCTGACCGGCGTCGACTATTTCTCCACACTGTCCTATCTGCCCGGCATCGCGGCCCTGGCCGCCGGGGCGCTGTCGCCGCTTGCCACCCTGCTGATCGTGGCCCTGACACTGCTGGGTATGCTGCCCATGTACCGCAGGGTCGCCCAGGAAAGCCCGCACGGTCAAGGATCGGTGGCCATGCTGGAGAAGCTGTTGCCATTCTGGCGCGGCAAGTTCTTCGTCCTGCTGCTCCTGGGCTTTGTGGCAACCTCGTGGATCATCACCATCACGCTCTCGGGCGCCGACGCCTCAGTCCACCTGCTGGAAAACCCGTTGATGCCCGAAGCACTCAAGGGCGGAGCAGTGATCATCACGGTGGTCCTCCTGCTGATTTTGGGTGGAGTGTTCCTGCTGGGATTCAATGAAGCCGTCGGGGTCGCCATCCCGCTGGTTGCCATCTACCTGCTGCTCAACGCCGCCGTCGTGGTGGCCGGATTCATCCACCTCGCGGCCGACCCGTCCCTGGTGGCGGGCTGGACCGACCGGCTGCTCTCCAGTGGCGGCGGCCCGATGGGGCTGGTCAGCCCGGCCATCATCGCCTTCCCGTTGCTGGTCCTGGGCCTGTCAGGGTTCGAAACCGGGGTGTCCATGATGCCGCTGATCAAGGCCTCCGGAAGCACGCCGGACGACGTCATGGCTTCCCGGGTCAGGAATACCCGCAAGCTGCTCACCACCGCTGCACTGATCATGAGCGTCTACCTCATGTCCACCAGCTTCCTGACCACCGTTATGATCCCGCCCAGCGAGTTCCAGGACGGCGGCCAAGCCAATGGACGGGCCCTGGCATTTCTGGCCCACGAACTATTCGGCGCCGGATTCGGCACCGTCTATGACATCTCCAGCGCCTTGATCCTCTGGTTCGCCGGCGCGTCTGCAATGGCCGGGCTCATCAACATCGTGCCCCGCTACCTGCCCGCCTATGGCATGGCGCCCGAGTGGGGCCGCGCTGTCAGGCCTGTTGTGCTGGTCTACACCGTGGTGAGCATCGGCATCACGATAGCCTTCAAGGCGGACGTGAACGCCCAGGCCGGCGCCTACGCCACAGGGATCCTGGCCATGATGGTCTCGGGGGCGGTCGCCGTCACCGTCTCGGCCATCCGGCGTCGCAGCCGGGCCAGCGCCGTGGGCTTCACTGCACTGACCCTGATCCTGCTGTACGCCTTGGCCGACAACGTCATCGAAAAGCCGGACGGCCTCCTTATCTCCGCGTTCTTCATCGGCGGCATAATCGCCGTCTCCCTCGTGTCCCGCGTTACACGGACCACCGAACTGCGGGTCGACACCATCGAATTCGACCAACCCGCCCGCCAGTTCATTACCGATTCCATCGCGTACGACCGGGAACTCCACATCATCGCGAACAAACGCCAGACCGGGGACGGGACGGAGTACGCGGAGAAGGAGTTCGAGCAGCGCGGGCTGAACCCCGTCCCCGGCCCCGCCGACGTCATCTTCCTGGAAGTTGAGATATCCGACCCCTCGGAATTCAGCCACACGCTTCGGGTCGAGGGCATCGAGGTTGACGGCTACCGGGTCCTCCGCGTGAAGTCCCCCGCCGTGCCGAACGCCATCGCAGCAGTCCTGCTGGCCCTCCGGGACTCGACCGGGGTCATGCCGCAGTGCTACTTCGAATGGTCTGAGGGCAGCCCGGTCAACCACCTCATGCGCTACCTGTTCCTTGGCCAGGGCGATACGCCTCCGCTGGTGCGGGAAATCCTCCGCGAGACGGAACCTGACAAGGCGGCCAGGCCCGGCATCCATGTGGGTTGACCGGTGCAAAGGGGGATGCGCGGCTCACGCCGGGACGCTGAAGTTACCGGTACCCGGGGCACGGCTGGGGGCCGCTGTAAACAGCCTGACGGCGTCCACGCGGTTGGTGCACCTGAGCTTCGAGTAGGAGTGTTCCAGGTGTTTGGATACCGTCCGCGGGCTGATTCCCAGAAGGTGGCCAACAGCTGTGCTTTTGAGGCCTTGCGCCACAAGCGCCAAGATTTCTGCCTCGCGGTCTGTCAGACCGAACTCGTCGGCAGGCCACGGATTGTTCGTTGCAGTAGGCGGCGGCTGTGAATAGGCCGTGTCGAGGAGGCACAGCAAAGGCTGGATTTCCCTGGCAAGGTCCATTTCCCTGTCGCTGAAATCTTGATTCCAGCGGTTCATGACCCAACTGTGCAATGTTCCCGGGCCCGCCAGTGCCGTCCGTAGCGACAATTGACGGTTTATCCGCATCTCCCGGAAGCCTTCACGATAAAGCCTCGATTCGTGGAACTCCCGGTCGGAAACAATGTCGCTGAGGCGCCGCGGGCGCCACACGCCGGCCATGGAGTCGCCTAAGGCGCTTGTGACGAGCGGATGGTCGTTTCGGAATTCAAGCAGTTTTCGGGCAAGATCACCGAACGGGTGGTTCCCGGGGCGGGCGTAGACCTCCGCCCGGACCTGCTGCATATCCAGCTCATTCCATGCCAGCCCATCGCAGGGGAAAAGCTTCGACAGGAGATCGCTGGCCGCTTTCAGATAGGTCCCGCGGTCCGGCAGCCGGACGAGCTCGCCGGCCAGGTCACCAACAGCATCCATTGTTCTGCCCACCAAAAACGAATGGTTCGTTTTCCAAGGCTAGGGGCCGGAATTCAGCACATTCAAGGGTTTGCCAGTTGTAGGGGCTACCCCATTTGGTCCGCACCCGCTATGCGCAGAATTGCGTATGTAAGCCGCATGCAAGGGGTTCTATATTCGCCTTGCCGGACGTGGCAGGCCATCCACCCGCGCGTCTGCAAGAAACGGACCCGACCCAAGAAGGAGAAGATCATGGCAGTCGCAATCATCATGGAGTTCGACGGGTCGACGCTTGAACAATATGACGAGATCAACAAAAAAATGGGCTTGACCCCCGGCGGTCCCGGTCCCGCAGGTTCGATATCCCACTGGGCCACGGCTACGGATAAAGGATTCCAAGTCACCGACGTCTGGGAAAGCCGTGAGCAGTTCGACACCTTCGCCCAGGAAAAAATCGGACCTCTCAGCATGGAATTGGGCTTTGCGGCACCCCCGAAACTGACTTTCCATGAGGTGCACAATTACCTTACGTCCAATACCGACAGCCTCAGGACGTCGGTCCCGGCGCAGCAGTGACGGAGCCCAACAGCTGAAGAAGGTCCCGGGGCCGGTCCCTCGCAGGAGCCGGCCCCTAGGCCTTTTTCCGTCAATCGACCCCTATTTGGCGCCGAGGAAGATCGGGTTGGTCAATGCGGCCATTGGACCCAGCAGCAGCGTCGTCCCCATATTGGTCCCGTTGCTCGCCGTGCCGTCGGCCATGGGATGGCGCACCTCGGCCCGCACGTAGGCGGAGAGCTGGGCGGTGGTGATCCAGGTGTGGGTGCCCTGGCCGGAGGCCGGGAGCGTCACCTGCTGGGTCTGCCCTTCATCAGTGATGATCCGGATGACACCGTTGGGAACACCACTGACGTCGATGCTGACTGTCACCGGGGCATCGGCTTTGACGTCGAGCCGCTCCCCCACTCCTGCCTTCCGGCCGGCTGCGGACACGGTGAAGTCCAGGGAGATGCCGGCGGACTCGGCAATCCAGCTGCGGCCGTTGCGGATGCCGTCCAGGATGGCGTCGTGGGAAAGCGCTGCGGCGTTAACGACGTTATGCGGCAGGCCGATGACCTGCGGCTCGCTGTGTGCGTCGCTGTTGCCCATCGCAGGGACCGAGCGGCCGCCGGTGCGCACCGAACTGGCGAGCATGGAGTCCCACGTGTTGATGGCGTACTCATCGTCCGCGGTCCATGGACCGGTCCAGACTTCAACCGCGTCCGCATCGTCGTAGCCGAATTTCCAGCGGCATGCGACATAGGGGCAGTACGGGTGGGCGGGGACGACCAGGCCACCGGAGGCGTGGATGTGCTGGGCCTCCTGCTCGAAGCCCTTGTCGCGGGCGCGGTAGCGCCAGTCGATCCAGTCTCCCGGCTCGATCCCAAGGGCGAGGTAGTGACCGTTGCGGGTGGTAACTTCCTCACCGGTGAGGATGAGCAGGTCGTCGCCGGCCAGCGGACCCCATACGCCGTGGGAGGCGGGAGTGTTGTGGTCGGTGCTGATCATGAAGTCGAGTTCCGCTGCCCTCGCGCCGGCGGCCACCTCTGCCGGCGTGCGCTTGCCATCCGAGTAAATGGTGTGCAGATGGGCGTCACCGCGGTACCAGGCGGGGCCACGGCCCTTGGCCTGCTTGGGCGGGTACTGGGGACGGAACGGGGCAGCGTCGGGCCCGTACTCGAGGGTGACATTGACGGTGTAGTCCATGCCCTGTTCGGCCACCTGATAAGGGCCCAGGGCAATATTCCAGGTGCCTTTGCCCACCGGTCCGGGCAGGTAGCCAGGGGTTGCTTCCGCGGCGCTGATGAAGAATTCGGTGCGGAAGCCGCCGGACCAGCCGCGGAAACCCTTCCCGGCAAGATCGGTGCCCTTCTCGTCGAAGACGCCGATGTCGCAGGCGTTGGACAACAGTCCGGGGGTAACTGTGGGTTTGCTGTAGCTGTAGGACACGCTGATCTTGTTAACGCCGGCGGGGACCTCGACCGGCAGGTACACAAAGTCCGCGGCACCGGGATCCAAGTGGCCGGTGATGGTCTTGGTCCTGCTGCTGCCCGAGTCGGCAGCGGCAAAGGACATCGGGGCCAGGGTCACGGCAGCACCGGCCAAGGCGGCGGCAAGGAATCCACGGCGGGAGGGGGACAGGAAAACACTTTCAGCCTCGTGGGCTTTACATGGTGAACTCACCGCCCGAGTCTCACGATGCGGACCGAACGGGAAGCGACGTGATGGCAAACACCATCTGAACCACGATGATTAATTGGGAGCCGCATAGCGGTTACCGGCCCTCGAATGGGACCTGGCCTGCAGCCGCTTTCGCCAGCCGGGGGGCATCCGGGAAGCGGGCAAAGCAGCGACAACACTTGAAATTGGGAACCTAAGCATGCTTACTATGGATGCAGCCGAATGCGAACGGCTGCCACACCACAGGAGGTAAGACCATGGGACTGGGCGACAAGATCGATAACGCTGCCGAGAAGGCAGGCGGCAAGGCCAAGGAAGCTGCAGGCGCAGCCAGCGGCGATGAGAGCCTGCGGGCCGAAGGCCAGGCAGACCAGGCCAAGGGTGACTTGAAGCAGGCCGGGGAAAAGGTCAAGGATGCTTTCAAGCACTGACCGGATCAAGGGAAAGGCGCGCTCAGCGAACGGGGCGCGCCTTTTCTGTGTCCATCGCCGGGACTCCAACCACCGGTGCCTGCCCGCGCAAATCCCGGCGCCAATCATGCGGAGTTTCGCCCGGATGTCCCGGCCGCGTGGTCCTATGCTCTGGCTATGCACCCCTTAGTGTCGATCGGCCTGGTGTTCCTCACCGGATTTGCCTGGATGGGTACCGTAGTGATCTTGCTGGTGTCTTTGGCGAAGGCCCGACGGCGGTCGCGAACCCGGGCAGGCAATGGCGTTGGGGGTCCGGAAGCCCAAAAAGCTGAGGCGGCGGCAGCGCGGACCTCACGCGCCGCCCTTTAATCAGGACGATGACCAGCCAGCGGGCCACCCGGACTAATCACCGGAGCTCCACAGTTGCATCAATCTCCAGTGCCGTTCAATGGCTGATCCCGGAGCCACTCGTCCGGGTCCGGTCAGTACTGGCCAACAGTTGAGCCTGCCCGCGTAGGATTGCCGGAAGATCAACACACTGGGGGACGCGTGGTTCTTTGCCGAAGGCAGGCATCTGGACGGTACGGGAGCTCGGCCGCCTCGCACAAGGCTGGCTTCCTCTTCCGGCGGCCGGGGCCGGTCCTCACTGGGGCTCCGAAGTGAATGACGGCCAGCAGCAGCCAGCCCACCCTCCCCAGCCGCGTCATTCTCCGCGGGTCCAGTATCAGCACCAGCCGTACGGATACCCGCAGCCAGGCTGGCCGGGGCCTCCGCCGAAAAAGAAAAGCCGGCTTGGATGGATCCTCGGCGGTGTCGCGCTGGCAGTGGCCCTGCTGTGCATTCTCGTCTTCGCGGGATGCTCGGCGCTGGCCCAGGAGATCAACGGTGGCGGCGGCTCCCAGGAAGAGAAGGCGAGTGCCATGCGGGCCCGCGCGGACAACCTACCGGAGAATGATTGGGTGGAGGTCTCCCGCCTCGACCCCAAGGTTGATCCCGGGTGTCTCTCCATCGACACATCCTGTTTGCGGCTGAGCGCACGGTGGTCCGTGGCCCACAAGGTCAGCCTTGAATCTGCGGCAAGCAGGTTCGGCATGACGTCCGGAACGGGCGACGCCGCCCTGGGACGGTACGTGGGTTGCATCAGGACCGGAACTGGTGGAACAAGCCGGGAGTCACTGTGCATCGAGGAGTCTCCCGAAGGCTCAGATTCCTACGAAATCACCATTCAGATGGAGCGTGACTGAGGACTGGCTCCAGGGACGGACCAGTCCGCTCCCGCAGAACCTCCAGTGAACATTCCATGAACAGCCCCGGTTCGGAGCCAAGACCGTGACAAGCCGTGATCTACTGGTGAGCGCAAAATCTTACCGACCAGTAACTTCAGGTCCGGCGACCGGCCCAAGGCGGGGAGCGTGCCCGCGTCGCCGTCCTCCTCACCTGCAAGGAACCAGACGTGAACCTCTCCAGACGCCACTTCCTTGGCGCCGCAGGAACCGCTGCCGCGACCACCTTGGCCGCCGGCAGCGCCTTCCGGCCGGCCGCCGCCGCACCGTCCACGCTTCCGGCGCCCAGCGACTCGGGCATCGAGCACATCGTTGTCGTGATGATGGAAAACCGCTCCTTCGACCACTTCCTGGGCTGGCTGCCCGGTGCTGACGGCACGCAGTCCGGCCTCAGCTACATCGACCGCTACGGCATCCCCCACTCCACCTACCATTTGACCGACTTTCAAGGCTGCGGCCACCCTGACCCCGACCACTCCTACGAGGGCGGCCGGATCCAGTACAACAGCGGCAAAAACGACGGTTGGCTGCGGGCGGGTGAGAACGACGAGTTCTCCGTGGGTTACTACAGCGAGCCGGATCTTGACTTCTGGCGCCAGGCCGGACCGGACTGGACTGTCTGCGACCGATACTTCGCCGCCACCATGGCCGAAACGTACCCGAACCGCTTCTACCAACACGCTGCGGCCACGGACCGGATCCACAACTCCTCCACCACCTCCACCCTTCCCACCATCTGGGACCGGCTGGCCGCGGCAGGTGTTTCAGGCAAGTACTACTACGGCGACATCCCGTTCACGGCACTGTGGGGAACCATGTACCAGGGCATCTCCCGTCCGTACGCGGAGTTCCTTGCGGACTGCTCCGCCGGCGCTCTGCCTTCCGTCTCTTTTGTTGACCCGCGCTTCACGGACGAAGGCTCAGGAACCTCCGGCGACGACCATCCGCACGCGGACATCCGCTCGGGCGAAACGTTCCTCGCCGAGGTCTACAACGCGGTCACGTCCGGCCCAGGCTGGGCGAACACCATGCTGGTGGTCAATTACGACGAATGGGGCGGTTTCTACGACCACGTGCCCCCGGCGACGGCACCGGACACCAGCCCGGAAACAGCGTTGCGCGGATTCCGTGTTCCCTCCTTGGTGGTCTCACCCCGCGCACGCCGCCGATACGTTGCGCACGACGTCTACGACCACACCTCGGTCCTGAAGGCCATCGAGTGGCGCTGGAACCTGCCTCCCCTGACACCCCGGGACCAGGCCGCACGCAATATTGCCGAGGTCCTGGACTTCGGAACGCCCGCAAACCTTGCCGCCCCCACGTATCTGGTCCCGCCCTTTGTGGCCGGCCCTGCCTGCACCCCGGTGGGCCCGCCTCCGGCCGAGGAATGGTCCGGCCTGAAAGAAAAAGCACTTGCTGACGGATGGAAGCTCCCGTGAAAATCAAACTCCGCCCCGCCCTGGCCGCCATGGCCGTGCTTGCCGCCGCCCTCGGCGGAACTGCGGCCACCCTCAACCCCGCCGCCGCCATCAGCGCCCCCACCGCGTCGACACCAAGCCAGGGCTACCTGCCAGGAGCCAACCACGTCTTCGTCATCAACCTCGAAAACAAGGGCTACGACGAAACGTGGGGCCCGGCGTCGGCCGCTCCCTACCTCTCCCAGACCCTGCGCAGCCAGGGCGTCCTGCTGAACCAGTACTACGGCACAGCGCACAACTCCCAGCCCAACTATGTTGCCCAGATTTCCGGGCAGGGCCCCAACGCCCAGATGCAGGCCGACTGCCAGACCTACACGCCGTTCGTGGGCGCCGGCACCGCGAGCCCCGGCCAGGCCGTCGGTGACGGGTGCGTCTTCCCCACTGGCGTTCCCACCGTCGCCGGTCAGCTGAAAGCGGCCGGCAAAACCTGGAAGGGCTACATGGAGGACATGGGCTCTCCCTGCCGGCACCCTGCCCTGGGCGCCGTCGATGATACGCAGAAGGCGCGGGTGGGCGACCAGTATGCGGCGCGGCACAACCCGTTCGTGTACTTCGCGGGGATCACCGGATCGCCCGACTGCGCCGCGAACGACGTCGACCTGACCGCCTTAGCAACCGACCTCGCCTCCGCTGCCACCACGCCCAACCTGTCGATGATCACCCCCAACCTGTGCCACGACGGGCACGATTCCCCCTGCGTTGACGGACATCCGGGCGGGCTTGCGAGCGCCGACGAATGGCTCAAGCAGTGGGTTCCGGCCATCACGTCCTCCCCCGCGTTTAAGCAGGACGGCGTCCTGGTCATTACCTTCGACGAGTCCGACGGGCCGCAGTCGGACGCGAGTGCCTGCTGCGGGGAAGGTCCCGGACCGAACGCTGCGCTGCCCGGCATCACGGGGATGGGCGGCGGCAGGGTGGGAGCCCTGGTGCTGTCTCCGTTCACCAAGGGCGGGACATGGTCCACCACCCCCTACAACCACTACAGCCTGCTGGCCAGCATCGAGGACACATTCGGCCTGCCGTACCTGGGGTACGCCGGAACGCCCGGACTCAACCGGTTCGGACTTGACGTCTACAACGCCAAGGTCTGACGCCCACAGGGCTCCGGCCGCCGGCCCGGATAGCAGCATCGCCGGGCGCGCTCCACACCCGGGCGCTCTTTGACAACCGAGGGGTAACGCGGGTAACTTGGATCACATCAAGGTAACGCGCGTTACTTAAAGGTGTTGGGCCACAAGCCCTCCCGGGAGAGGGCGCGTTTACTCAAGAAGTACAGGTGACGGTTCAATGGCGGCGGCGGGAAATGCGGCGTCGTCGAGGGACGCCGTTTAGCCACCTCGGGAGATATGACGGTGAGCGCCTTCCAGAACGTGGCACCTGGTGGACGCCGCCCTGACAGCAGGACAGTCGACCACTGCCGGCCAGCAGTTGGTCGACTGTCCGCCGCTAAAACGCTCTTCGGTCCGACCGCGAAATCAACGTCGAAGAGCACATCCCCCACCCACCCTTCACCTTGCTGATGAAGACAGGAAAGAGATATCCCATCATGACACAAAACCCGATTCTTCAGGCCGGCCCAGGCGCCGCCTGTCCGGGTCAGGGCAGCATCTTAATGCCAACCCACGGCCGCTCCATGGCACTGCGGACCGCGCACACGGCCATCAAACGAGAACAATGAACAGCGTCACCCCGACCCTCGACACCTACCGGCCGGCCATCCACTACGCTGCCAGGAACACATGGCTTAACGATCCCAACGGACTGGTCTTCCACGAGGGCGTCTACCATCTCTATTACCAGAACAACCCCTACGGAAACGTTCACAGCAACATGTCGTGGGGCCATGCCACCTCAGCAGACCTGGTCAGCTGGGAGGAACAACCGGTAGCAATCCCCTGCGATGAAACCGAGGACATCTTCTCCGGCAGCGTTGTGGTGGACACCGGCAACACCAGTGGATTCGGCGCAGACGGAAAAGCCCCCTTGGTGGCCATCTACACGAGTGCATACAAACCGGGTTCCCCCCATCAGGGCACCCAGGCCCAGTCCGTCGCATGGAGCACTGACGGCGGCTACGCCTGGACGAAGTATGCCGGCAACCCGGTCCTCACCAGGAACTCACCGGAATTCCGGGACCCAAAAGTCTTCCGCTATAACGGCCCGGCCGGCAGCTACTGGGTCATGGTGGCCGTCGAGGCACATGACTTCACTGTCCTGCTTTACCGCTCGGAAGACCTCAAGAACTGGGAGTACCTCAGCACCTTCGGCCCTGCAAACGGCACCGGCGGGATCTGGGAGTGCCCGGACCTCTTCGAGCTGCCGCTGAACGGTGACGCCTCGGCCAGGATATGGATCCTGACGGTGAACATGAACCCCGGAGGCCCGAACGGCGGGTCGGCAGGCCAGTATTTTGTGGGAGAGTTCGACGGCGCCACGTTCCGCTCCGAGACAAGCCTCACCGAGGGTATGCAGGATCCGGAGCGCGTACCCGACTACCAGTGGCTTGACTGGGGCCGGGACTACTATGCAGCCGTCTCGTTCAGCAACGTTCCAAACGGCCGGCGGTTGATGATCGGCTGGATGAACAACTGGCAGTACGCCAATCACATTCCCAC
This sequence comes from Pseudarthrobacter sp. 902506025, assembly GCF_040702325.1. Taxonomy (NCBI): domain Bacteria; kingdom Bacillati; phylum Actinomycetota; class Actinomycetes; order Micrococcales; family Micrococcaceae; genus Pseudarthrobacter; species Pseudarthrobacter sp. 902506025. The sequence continues at coordinate 461,857 of NZ_JBFBKW010000001.1, read as the reverse complement.
CTCTCCCTGGCGCAGTCCCATGAGCCTGGTCAGGGACATTTCCCTTGTTTCCGTGAACGGTCAACCCCGACTCATTCAGCAACCCGCGCCGGAAGTAAAAGCAACGTCGGAGTCCGGCCCCCTGCAGAGGCTATCCATAAACGGCCAGGCAGCAGTTGAGGGCGGCACAGCAGTACAGGCCATCGACATCATCTTTACGCCGGGCAGTGCCGAGGAATTCGGCCTTGTTGTCAGGGGTTCAGCCGACGGCACGGCCGGGACGCGGATCGGGATCCGGCCCCGCAGTGGAGAACTCATCGTGGACCGTACCCGCTCCGGGGACACCGGCTTTCACGAAGCTTTCCCCTCCACCAGCCTCGCTCCGATTGCCGCCCGGCAGGACGGCAGTTACGCGCTCCAGATCTTCGTTGACCACTGCTCCGTGGAAATTTTCGCCAACGATGGGCTCGCCACCGTGACTGAACTGATCTTCCCTGACCGTGCCCAGACATCCCTCACCCTGTACTCCACTGGTGGCACAGCCGACGCTGCGCTCCAACTCATCGATTTAGGAAAGGAAGAAGCCTGATGGAACACCGCGAGCTGGGATCCTCCGGCCTATACATCAGCGAAATCGCGTACGGAAACTGGTTCACACACGGTGAGCAGATTGACCAGGATGCAGCGACGCAGTGCGTCAAGCAAGCACTGGATTTGGGCATCACCACCTTCGACACCGCCGATGCCTATGCCGGAACCCGGGCCGAGCAAGCGTTGGGCGAGGCGCTCAAAGGGACCCGCCGTGAAAGCGTCGAGATCTTCACCAAGGCGTACTTCCCTACGGGGGACGGCCGGAACGACCGCGGCCTGTCACGAAAACACCTCATGGAGTCCATCAACTCATCGCTGCGCCGTCTCCAAACCGACTACGTCGACCTCTACCAGGCCCACAGATACGACTACGAGACCCCGCTGGAAGAGACCATGCAGGCCTTTGCCGATATCGTCCGGGCCGGGAAAGCGCACTATATCGGGGTCTCAGAGTGGACGACGGACGAGCTACGGTCGGGCGCCGCCCTGGCCAACGAACTTGGCATCCAGCTCATCTCCAACCAGCCGCAGTATTCCATGCTCTGGCGCGTTATCGAACAGGAAATCGTTCCACTGAGCGAGGAGCTGGGCATAAGCCAGATCTGTTGGTCTCCGCTCGCCCAGGGAGTCCTCACCGGCAAGTACGCTCCCGGCGCCGCGGCCCCACAGGGTTCCCGCTTCCGCGCCGACAACGGCGGCCTGAAAAACGACCACCGCTTTCTCAGCGAGGACATCCTCACCCGTGTCCAGCAACTGAAACCCCTGGCCGAAGAGACCGGACTGTCGATGGCAGCCTTCGCTGTCGCATGGGTACTGCAGAACCCCAACGTCTCGGCAGCCATCGTGGGAGCATCCCGGCCCGGGCAACTCGTCGACAACGTCCAGGCTGCAGGAGTCAAGCTTGACCCGGAACTGCTCGTGAGGATCGATGAGATCCTCGGCCCGGTCGTCGAAAGAGACCCGGGGAAGGTCGAGTCCTTCAAAACCCGTCCCTAACCGCCACACGTCCCGGCCGGAAGACGGCTGGGGATGTCCGCGCCCATCAGCGGCTATTGACACCTCTTAGTAACGCGGGTAACTTGGATCACACGCGCATGGTAACGCGAGTTACTTGCAATCGGGCAGGACAGATGTCCTCCCGGCAGAACTGGCACTACCCGGCTCAATGAAGACCACTGGAGCATTCAATGGCGAAAAACGCCTCCTCAAGCAAACCCGTTGCTGCACGGCAGCGTGGTGTCACCATGAGTGACGTCGCCAAGCATGCCGGAGTCTCCCGGACGGCTGTCTCATTCGTGCTGAGCAACCGAGAAAACGCCAGCATCTCGGAAGAGACGCGGACCCGGATCGCCGACGCCGTTCAGGCCTTGGGCTACCGTCCAAATGCCGGGGCCAGGGCGTTGGCATCCCAGCGCAGCGACTGGTATGGGATTGTCACCGAGATCGTGACCGCACCCTTCGCAGTGGACATCATCAAAGGCGCCCAGGACCAGGCCTGGATCGACCATCGATTCCTCCTTATTGCCCCGTCGGACCAGGGCGATACGGCCGGCCCCAACCAAGGTATGGAGGAGGCTGCCGTTGAGAAGTTGCTGGAGCAGCGGGTGGAAGGCCTGCTGTACGCGGCAACGCACCACCGCGGTGTACATGTGCCCCCAAGCGCGCACGAAGTGCCCACGGTGCTCGTCAACTGTTTCGACCTGGACGGAAAGCTGCCCTCGATCGTCCCCGACGAAAGGGCCGGCGGACGGGTGGCCATCGAACGCCTCCTCCAGGCCGGCCACACCAGGATCGGTGTGATCAACCTGGACCCGGGCATCCCTGCAGCTGTCGGGCGTCTGCAGGGGGTCCGGGAATCCCTGGCCGACGCAGGCCTTGAGCTCGATCCGGAGCTGGTGGTGGCCGGGTATGCAACGGCAGACGGCGGCTACGACGCTGCCTGCCAAATCCTTGACCGGTACCCGGCCAAGGAGAGGCCAACCGCTCTTTTTTGCCTCAATGACCGCATGGCCATGGGCGCTTACGACGCCATAAAGGAACGTGGCCTGGCCATCCCCGGTGACATCGCCGTGATCGGCTTCGACAACCAGGAACTCATCGCGGCCTACCTCAGGCCCAAGCTGACCACGGTTGCGTTGCCGTTCGAACAGATGGGCGCTCTGGGAGTCCAGACGCTTGCCGCCCTTACAGCAGGACAGCCGATCACTGCCGGCCAGCAGTTGGTCGACTGTCCGCTGCTAGAACGCTCTTCGGTCTGACCGCGAAATCAACGTCGAAGAGCACATCCCCCACCCACCCTTCACCTTGCTGATGAAGACAGGAAGAGATAAACCATCATGACACAAACCAGGTTCTTCACGTCTGCCCGCATTGCCGCGGCCGGACTGGCCGTAGGCGCGATGCTGCTGACCGGCTGCTCTGCCACGGGCAACAAGCCCGGCGGCACCGACGCCGCAGCCAACGCCGGCGCGTTCCTCACCATACCCCGCGAAGACATGGGCACGTTCGTGCAGAACTTCAACCCGTTCGCACCGACCGTCAACCCCATGGTCTGTAACTCTTTACCCGGTTGCTCTGTGAGCAGCTGGCAGGCTGGTGCTGTGGTCCGGCTTGGGCGTGACTCACCCATGGTATTGCCTCCGGTGTGAGCTGTTCGGAGTGCGCTTTCTTGGATATGTCCGCCCTAGTGGGGCCCGGCATCGGTTCTGTCTACAGCGCTGGCCTGATTAGAAGCATGCCCACCCGAACCGGGTGTGGCCCATTACAGACCTGCCACGCCGTTACCCGCTGATGCGCTTTCGTTTCCCGGTATCGAGGAGGAACTAATGATCGTTGCAGAACACTTTGCCTTTGTCGTCGGCATTGATACTCACGCCAAAACCCACACTCTCTCCATCATCAACACCGCCAGCGGCGGAGAGATCGCAAATGAAACATTCCCGGCCACCTCAACCGGAGGCAACCGCGCATTAACTTGGATCCTTCGGCACACGGGTGTGCCGCAGGATCACGTTCTCCTCTCCATGGAAGGAACTGGATCCTACGGTGCGAAGCTACGGCAACAAGCCTCCGACGCGGGCTTCCAAGTCACCGAAGCCCCTGTTCCGAACCAGCGGCTTGGGCGCTACCAGGGTAAATCCGATTCCATGGATGCGACCCGTGCAGCACGAGCTGTTCTCAGCATCCCGGTAGAGCACCTGCCGGAACCACGCTCGGGCCAGAATCACATGGCCTTACGGATCCTCTCCAACGCACGCCGGACGATGGCACGAGAACGCACCGCGGCCATCAACGCCCTAACTGCACTTCTGCGCGTCGTAGACCTTGGCCTGGATGCGCGCAAGCCCTTGACCATCACCCAAATCAAAACCGTCGCAGGTTGGAGAGAACGAGACGAGGAATTCGGAACCAAAACATGCCGCCGCGAAGCGGTCAGGCTGGCTCAGCAAATCCTGACCCTCCAGAAACAAATGGCCAAGAACCATACAGAACTCGAAACACTCGTCCTGCAAGTACAACCGGGGCTCTTGCAGGTCTACGGCATCGGCCCAGTCCTGGCCGCCATCATCCTCACCGCTTGGTCACACACCGGGCGAGTACGATCTGAAGCCGCATTCGCAGCTCTTGCCGGCACCTGTCCGATTCCAGCCTCGTCCGGCGGCACCAAGAGGTTCCGGCTAAATCGCGGAGGCGATCGCCAACTCAACAAAGCCATCTACACGATCGCCCTCATCAGAATGAACCGGGACCCAATTACCAGAGGCTACGTGATGAAGCGAACAAGCCAGGGAAAAACCAAGAAGGAAATCATCCGAAGCCTCAAGCGCTACATAACACGGCAACTTTATCGAACACTGAGTGGGGCGCCGGAAGCCGTACTTTCAGCGGGTTGATTGTGGCAAGGAGGTTCTAGATCTGCCGAATGCTCAAAAGAAAAGAGGTCCTCGCCGCTTTCCTGATTCGTTGCCGTCTCCTCTAAGAGACGGTTTAGCCTTCGAAGCGACTGCAGCCGCAAGGCCAACGAAGGCGGCGATCAGAAGAAGATTGAAGAGTATATCGGTAATGTTCGAACCGCGGCTAAGTGTAACCACGGTGACGATAACAAATGCCAGGCCACATGCAAGGCACAAAAGACATGTAATCTTCGCCCACGCAGGTAAAAGGTTCAATTGACTCAGCATGTACCCCCCTATTTATTAAGTAGAGCTTAGTCCCAATTCTAAGAGAAATCTAGGTTTGTTCAGCTGCGGCGGTTACGTCTCAGGTCGCCTGGGGGTGGAAAGGAGCTGACACGTGCCACGATTTGGAGCACTCGTGAGGCACCCCAAACCGTGGTCGAGTCTAGAGTTACGTCATCCGGAACTGTAGGTAGTACTCGCCGAACGCCCCACCTACGTGCGTGCAGGGTTTGACGATCACCGCGTTATAAGTCAGCAACTGTTGGTACCTATCCTGGCAATTGCGCTCGGCCCTGAATGTTTCGGTCTGCAGGACTCCTACGACATCCGGAGAAGGCGTAGCGGCGCTAGCGGCCGCCATGCCGGAAAATGCCGCTCCTCCGGCAATTGCGACAACGGCAGCGGCACGTGTGATTACATTTTTCATTATTCCCCCAGGCTGAAATGGACCTTACATGGCAATGATGCTCCTCACGAGACTTCTCCGGAAATGAGACCTTTATCGGAGCCTTTTTAAGAGGTTTGTCCTGCGAAGTGATAAACGCTTATCGGCACCTTCCTGTAAGTCAAGAGGAACTTTCTCACTCTTCCTTGATCTTGAAGAGTGTTATTAGGAGAAGAATCTCGCCCCTGCGCGGGCCGTTGATCTTCTACCGAATTTCCACCCCCGGGATTAACCCTTTAAGCGTTGCCAGTGCCAAGCGTGCCAGAACATGAGTGCGAGAACGGTGGCAACGCCGATGAAGACGCTGGTGGGCGCGAAGGTGAAGAGAACGTAGGCCATGCTGACCTGATCCGTCATGCTCACTTCCAAGGAGCCATTCAGGAGTGCCAATATCCCTCCCAGGATAAAGACCCCGGACAACGCCCACAGAACTAGGATGAACGGATTTAGCCGCCGCGGGAGTGCGCCCTCTTTTGTGGTTTCGGCAGTTATGTCATCTGGTGTCATACCGTCTTCACCGATCACCTCACGGAAACCAATGTTTTCGTACTGCCCACTTTCCATGCCTATCCCCCCAGATTTGCTGCAGTTCGCAGATCGCTTGAAGCAAAGCTTAGCCTCCGCAAGATACGGGGGTACTGGGGCCTACGTTTCGGCCCGGAGCCAACCCAACCGATGGTTGACGAATATAGAAGCATCCAGCAGTCCATTTACGAGTCACTCCTGATCTTCAACCCTGCCAAGGGAGACACCGTGCCGTGGCTGGCCACAGACTGGAAGGCCGCCGACGACGGCAGGTCCATAACCTTCACCTTGCGTGATGGTGTGAAGTGGTCCGATGGCCAGCCCCTGGTTGCCGACGACGTGGCCTACACGTTCGAGCTTCAGAAGAAGCTGAAGGGCGGCTACGAGTACCTCGACGGCGTGAGCGCAGAAGGCAACAAGGTCACGTTCAACTTCAACAAGCCCTGGTCCCCCGCACTCTACGACGTCGGCCAACTCAGCATCCTGCCCAAGCACATCTGGTCCGCACTGGCCGATCCGGAAAAGGACGCCAACGCCAAACCGGTAGGCACCGGACCCTACACCGAGGTGGACAACTTCCAGGCACAATCCTTCGTGCTGAAGAAGAACCCCAACTACTGGCAGCCGGACAAGCAGAAGATCGCCGGCATCAAGATGCTCGCTTTCGCCGGGAACGACGGCGCCAACCTCGCCGCCGCAAACGGCGACGTTGACTGGGCGCCCCAGTACATCCCGAACATCGAAAAGACCTTCGTCTCAAAGGACAAGGACCACCGGCACTACTGGTTCCCGCCGACCGGTGCCATGATCAACTGGCAGCTCAACACCACCAAAGCGCCCTTCAACGATGTTGATGTCCGCAAGGCGCTGAGCATGGCCGTGGACCGGGACCAGGTCACCAAGATCGGTATGAGCGGCTACGCCCAGCCGGCCGACTGCACCGGGCTCTCCGGCAACTACGAGACCTGGAAGAACACCCAGGTCAAGGACAACTGCACCTGGACCAACCACGACGTCCAGAAAGCCAATGAGCTGCTGGACAAGGCGGGCTACGCCAAGGGCGCCGACGGCAAGCGCACGCTCAAGGACGGCAAGCCGTTCGAGTTCAAGATCTCCGTGGGTTCAAGCTCGTCCGACTGGCTCTCGGTTGCGAACGTGATCTCCCAGAACCTGGCAGAAGTCGGTGTGACCGCGAAAGTGGACTCCCCGGACTGGGCCGCTGTTGTGTCAGGCTACGAAACCGGTGACTTTGACTCCGGCATCGTCTGGAGCGCCAACGACCCCAGCCCGTACAAGTACTTCAACACCTCCATGGGCTCCTCCACGGTGAAGCCGGTGGGTACCAAGACGTTCGACAACTACCACCGTTTCGGCGACCCCAAAGCCGATGCCCTGCTGACGGAGTTCGCTACCGCCACGGACCAGTCCAAGCAGAAGGATATTGCCAACAAGCTGCAGGAAGAGTACAACGACGCAGCACCGCTGGTGCCGCTCTTCTCCGGCCCGGAGTGGGGTGCCTACAACGACACCCGCTTCATTGGCTGGCCCACCCAGGACAATCCCTACGCCACCCTCTCGGTTCGCGCACCCACCACGGTTCTGGTGCTGACCAGTCTGGAACCGCGCAAGTAAGGGCCTGGCCGCCCACCGCGCGACACCGCTGGCCGCCGGACTATCCGGCGGCCAGCCCCCACACTTTCACCACTCCCGAATTGGAGGGAAACCGTGCGCTTCATCCTGCGCCGCCTGGGTTTCTACCTGATCGCCTTCTGGGCATCCATCACCCTGAATTTCCTGCTCCCCCGCTTCATGCCCGGGGACCCCGTCTCCCGAATGTTCGCCCGCTCCCAGGACCGAATGCAGCCCGAACAGATTGAGGCCCTGCGCAAGTTGCTCGGCGTCGACGACCGGCCCATCTGGGAACAGTACGCCGGCTACCTCCAGAACATCTTCACCGGGCAGATGGGGGTATCGATTTCACGGTTCCCCACCCCGGTCACCGAGGTCATCTCGTCCCAGATCGGCTGGACCCTGCTGCTCGGCGGCACCGCCCTGGTGATTGCCGCCGTCGTCGGTAACCTGCTGGGCATCCTGGCAGCGTGGCGCCGCGGCGGCGCGGTCGATTCAGCCCTGCCTCCCGTGCTGGTCTTCATCGGTTCGTTTCCATACTTCTGGCTCGCGATGGGCGCGCTGTACCTGTTCGGCGTGGTGTTGGGCTGGTTCCCGATCCGGCACGCGTTCACGGACGGCCTGGAGCCGGCGTTCACCACCGAGTTCCTCGGAGACGTCGCCGCCCACCTCGTACTGCCGGCGCTGACCATCGTGCTGGTCTCCATCGGTGGCTGGATGCTTGGCATGCGGAACACCATGATCGCCACCAACTCCGAGGACTACATCACCATGGCCGAAGCAAAGGGCCTCCGCCCGGCCCGCATCATGCTCCGGTACGCCGCCCGGAACGCGATGCTTCCGTCCGTCACCAGCTTCGGCATGGGCCTGGGCTTCGTCGTGGGCGGGGCCCTTCTCACCGAGGTGGTGTTCGCCTACCCCGGCGTCGGCTACCAGCTCCTCAACGCCGTCCAGGGCCTTGACTACCCACTCATGCAGGGCCTGTTCCTGACCATCACCGCCGCCGTGCTGCTGGCGAACTTCCTGGTGGACATCCTCTACGTCCGCCTCGACCCCCGCGTGCGCAGCAACTGAGCACTGCGTACCCAGTAACCAAGGGACCGACCATGACCAGCGTTATCCTCCAGCAGCCAACGGAAGCAAAAGCTGCCCGCAAAACCAACCGCGGCTTCATCCACGGACTCACCACCAACAAGAAGGCCATGACCGGCATGGCCATCATGTTCGTCTTCATCGTCCTGGCGCTGGCCGCGCCCATGCTGTTCCCGGGCGACCCCTCCAGGATCACCGGCATGGCCTCACTGGAACCGGACGGCGAGCACTGGCTCGGAACCACTGCCAAGGGCCAGGACGTGCTCGCCCTGACCGTCCACGGCGCCCGGAGTTCCCTGTTCGTGGGCCTTACTGTCGGGTTTGCGTCAACCTTCGTCGGTATCCTCGTCGGGCTGGCATCGGCCTATTTCGGGAAATTCGTCGACGAAACACTGTCGCTGCTGACCAACGTCTTCCTCCTCCTTCCCGGCCTGCCGCTGCTCGTCATCCTGGCCGCCTTCCTGCCCCCGGGACTGGGCACCGTGATCCTGGTACTCACCGTCACCGGATGGGCCGGATCAGCGCGCGTTCTCCGGTCACAGGCCCTGTCCATCCGTTCCAAGGACTTCGTAGCTGCCGCCGTCGTGTCCGGTGAGCGAGCCGGCCGCATCATGTTCCGCGAAATCCTGCCGAACATGGCATCAATCGTGATGGGGACACTGCTTGCCTGCGTCATCTACGGCATCGGGGCCCAGGCCGGCCTCGAATTCCTTGGCCTGGGGGACGTCAGCACCGTCTCCTGGGGAAACAACCTCTTCTGGGCCGGAAACGAAGGTGCCCTGCTCACCGGAAGCTGGTGGGTCTTTGTCCCCTCCGGCCTCTGCATCGCCCTGGTGGCATTCGCCCTGGCGCTCATCAACTACGCAGTCGACGAAGTAACCAACCCGCGGCTGCGGAAGATCCGCAAACCCGCACCCACCGAAAGGAGCGCGGCACAGTGACCGTCTCCCAGACCTCCTTCGGCTCCCACGAACCAGTCCTCGACGTCAAGAACCTCACCGTCAAGTACATCGGAGACACCCGCTCGACCACGGCCGTGGACAACGTCTCCTTCAGCATCGGCGCCGGTGAGGTGTTCGGGCTGGCCGGCGAATCGGGTTGTGGAAAGTCGACCATCGCCAACTCAATCATGCGGCTGCTCAAGGACCCGGCGAAGATCGCTGCCGGCAGCATCTCCTTCGGAGGAAGAAACGTGCTGGCGATGAACCAGGACGAGTTGCGCCGTTTTCGCTGGCAGGACGTTGCCATGGTGTTCCAGTCAGCCATGAATTCGCTGAACCCGGTGCTGACCATCGGGGAGCAGATGGCCGACATTTTCACCACGCACGCCGGTTACTCGCGCCAGGAATCCCTTCGACGCGCGGCACAGCTACTGGAGCTGGTGAGAATCGATCCGGGCCGCCTCAAGTCGTATCCGCATCAACTCAGCGGCGGGATGCGGCAACGCGCCGTTATCGCCATGGCCGTCGCCCTGAAGCCGTCACTTCTGATCCTCGACGAGCCCACCACCGCGCTGGATGTGGTGGTGCAACAGGAGATCATGGCGCAGATCAAGGACCTACAGCGCGAACTGGGCTTCTCCGTCCTGTTCATCACCCACGACATGTCCCTGATGGTGGAACTCTCCCACCGCATGGCCGTCATGTACGGCGGCCGGATCGTGGAGACCGCCAAAGCCCACGACATCTACACCTGCCCCGGGCACCCCTACACCCAGGCCCTCATGGGCGCTTTCCCGCCGCTTACGGGCCCGCGGGTCCCGCTCAAGGGCCTGCCCGAAGGCGTGAAGTTCCAGAACATCCCGGACCTTACCGAAATTGCGCCGGGCCACTTCGTGGCACCGTTTGACGCCGAAGCCGCCGTCTTTGAAGGAGCAGCACAATGAGCCACACCGTCCACTCCCCAACACGGCCGGATGTTTCCACCCGGACCCCGGCCCTGGAGGTGCGCGGACTGGGAAAGTCATTCCACACCGGCGGCCTGTTCTCCAGCCAGACCGTCCGGGCACTGCACCATGTAGACCTCACCATCGGCCGCGGAGAAATCGTGGCACTCGTCGGGGAATCAGGCTCCGGCAAAAGCACCCTGGCCCGCTGTGTCGCGAGGCTTGAGAAACCCAGCGAAGGCGCCATACTGCTCGACGGCGTCGACGTCCTCAAACGCGACCGCTTCCAGGCCTCACGCACGTTCCGCTCCCGGCTTCAGATGGTCTTCCAGGACCCCTTCGGCTCCCTCAACCCCGTACACCGGGTCGAGCACTTCCTGCGACGGTCACTCGTGATCCACGGCAAAGGCGGCTCCGGCCGGCGCGGAACCGAAGAGCAGACCCGGCATCGTCTCGAGGAGCTCATGACCACCGTCGGGCTGCAGGCTGACATGCTCAACTCCTACCCCCACGAACTCTCAGGCGGGCAACGTCAACGGGTCGCCATCGCACGCGCGCTCGCCGTCGAACCTCAAGTCATCCTGGCCGACGAACCAACGTCCATGCTGGACGTCTCAGTTCGCATCGGCGTGCTGAACCTGATGCGGAAACTACGCGATGAACAGGGCATCTCCATGCTCTACATCACCCACGACCTCGCCTCAGCCCGGTACCTCGCGGACCGGACGGCTGTCATGTTCGCGGGCGAAATCGTGGAAGAGGGCGAATCCCTGGACCTGCTGGCCAACCCGGCCCACCCCTACACCCAATTGCTGGTCTCGGCTGTTCCGGATCCGGCCCGTGCCGGCTCCTACGACCCCGTTCACCGCGCCCGGCTCCGGCAGGCTGTCATGGCTTCCACCACCTGCGCCTTCGAAGGCGATCCGGATCAGCGCTGCTCAGCCGAGGAACCCGTCCGGCACCAGGTGGGCGATCCGCTGGACCGCCACTGGGTCCGCTGCCACCTGTACCGGCCAGGCGCCGGCGGCGGCCACGCACTTTCAACGGAACCGCAGCCTGCAACCTGAAATTCCTGTTTCACAAACGGGCTACCCGTCCCGTCTGTCCTGGCAGGTGCACGGTACATCGAATACGACAGCAGCACCGCCCTGCGCTGCCCGAAAACATCAATATCCATGCTGTAGCAGCACCGAAGCTGTCTACCGAAAGGGAACCCATGCAAAATTTACCCCCTGTCTCCCGGCGTGCCCTCCTCACCGGAAGTGGAGCGGTTGCCTTCACAGGATCGCTCGCACTCTCAGCTTCGCTGGCCCAGCCGGCAGGAGCAGCACCACCAGAGACCCCAAGCGCCACTCCGGCCAAGCCGCCCCTTAAAGGACCGACCCGCATGCGCCCGACTTATCACTTCAGCGTCCCCGACAACTGGAAAAACGACCCCCAGCGGCCCATCTACATCGATGGCGAATACCACTACTACTACCTCTACAACGGCGATTACCTGCAGGGTGGTGGAGGCACATCGTGGCGCCGCGCGACCACCACCGACCACGTCTCCTTCCGCGACCGCGGCGTCGCCATTCCAAAGTTCAGCAACGACAACGGCGACTGCTGGTCAGGATGCCTTGTCATCGACGAACGAAACACTGCCGGATACGGCGAGAACGCCGTGATTGCCCTCGTAACGCAGGCGCCCCAAGGCCGCCAGGCCCAATACCTCTGGTACTCCACGGACCGTGGGCGCTCGTTCCAGCCCGGTGACCCGGCCCCGGTCCTGCCCAACCCCGGAGTACAGGACTTCCGCGACCCCAAAGTGATCTGGGACGCCGACCGGGGTCAGTGGTTCATGGTCAACGCCGAAGGGCAGAAGCTCGGCTTCTACACATCCCCCAACCTGCGCTCCTGGCAGCGGGTCGGCGAGTTCATCCGCACTGATCTGGGGCTGCTTGAGTGCCCCGACCTTTTTCAAATGACCGCCGACGACGGTACTTCGCACTGGGTCCTCGGCACCAGCGCCAACGGCAAAGGCCGCGGCCTGCCCGCAACCTACGCATACTGGATCGGGTCATTCAACGGCACCTCCTTTGTTCCCGACCAGGCCGAGCCGGAATGGCTGGACTACGGCTATGACTTCTACGGAGCAGTCACCTACCCCCACCACGACACCTCCGGAGCAGAGGATGCCACCCTGCGCCGGGCGCTCGGATGGGCGAACTTCTGGGACTACCCCCACAACACCCCGACCCTGGCGACTGACGCATACAACGGCGACGACATGATCGTGCGCGATGTCCGGCTGAAGAAGGAAGGCACCAGCTACCACCTCGTCTCAGCCCCGACAGCCGGCCTGAGCGACCACATTAAGCAAAGCCACCGCCTCGGTGACGTCACTGTCACCGGCACCCGGGATCTCGATATCAACTCACTGGCCTATGACCTGAACTGTGAGCTGAGGTGGGATCCAGCCAGCCCGCCCGCCAACGTTGGCCTTGAGATCTGCCGTGCAGCCGGCGGGGGCCGGCACGTCGCAGCCGGCGCATTCCTCCGCGGCCCCTTCGTGTACGTGAACCGGCGACCCACCATCAACCCAACGGGAGGGGAAAGCCAGACGCCCTTCGACCCCTCGGCAGGGCGCCTAACGCTCCGTATCCTCGTTGACCGGACAAGCGTCGAACTGTTCGTAGGAGACGGACGGGTAGTGCACTCACACCGGGTGTTCCCCCTTGACGGGGACAATGGCATCCGTCTTTACGCACGCGAGGGAACTGCCACCTTCGGCAACCTCACGATCAACGAAATCAGCGCGCTGCCATAGCCCAACGCAAAACGCTGCGGGCAGGCCATTCTGCCATCGGCCGCCGAATGGCCTGCCCGCTCCCCTACCATCACCTGCCGGAGAGAAGATCATGGCAAACCCCAAAACAACTCCCCATGACACCCAACGCTTCCTGGACGTCCTGGTTGTCGGCGAAGCACTCGTCGACGTGGTCACCACTCCGGACGGCCAGGTTGAGCATCCCGGTGGATCGCCGGCCAACGTCGCCTACGGCCTAGGGCTTTTGGGCGTCGCCACCGGGCTGCTGACGGCCATCGCCCCGGATGCACGCGGCACGCTGATAGAAGGGCACCTACGCCGGGCAGGAGTGACCCTCCTGCCGGGATCAAAGCTTCTCGCGCGCACGGCAACGGCCTCAGCAATCCTTGGGCCTGACGGCTCCGCGGAGTACGACTTCGACATCCATTGGGAACTGCCACCAGCAACGCCTGCCTGCTTGCCGAGAATCCTCCACACGGGTTCCATAGCCACCTTCCTGGACCCGGGGGCGGGCGTGGTCAAAGCCCTGATGGAACAAGCCCACGCACAGTGCACCGTGACCTACGATCCGAACATCCGTCCCTCGTTGCTGGGCAGCCATGCAGAAGCGAAAGGGATTTTCGAAGAACTCGTATCCCTGACCGACGTCGTGAAACTCAGCGACGAAGACGCCCACTGGCTCTATCCCAAGAAGACCCTTGAGGAAATTGCCGACCATATCCTCCGGCTCGGCTCAGGCCTGGCGGTCATAACAAAAGGGGCCGAAGGGTCCCAATTCACCTCCGCTGCCGCAGGCGTCACAATCCCTGCGGTGAGGACCTCGGTCGTGGACACCATTGGCGCCGGGGACTCCTACATGGCCGCGCTCATCCTTGGTCTCCTCACCCGCGGAACTGAAGGCTTCGCCCCTGCTGTCCTGGAGCAGCTGGGACGCACTGCAGCCGCAGCGGCGTCCATCACCGTACAGCGAGCCGGAGCCAACCCGCCGACTTTGGACGAACTGAAAGGTGCAGTCGAAGCACCTGGTTCCGCAACATCGAGACCCGCAACAGAACAAACCCACGGGAGCACTCCTGTAGTGGCTTCTTTGCCCTGACATGCTTCGACCCGGAAGGTGGAGAGGGTCCCGAGTGCACCGACGCCGGCGTGCCGGGAGCCAGCGCCACTCACCTCCTTGAAATCCGCGCAACGTCGGACTATAACGAATGGGTCACGAAGAGTCGCCTTATCATTGACAGCGCTGTCAGTAAGCGAGTTAGATCACACTCATGAATGACAGCGCTGTCGGAGCATCACCGAAAGAAGCAGCAAAACAGGCGTTGCCCCGACTTGCGGACGTCGCAGCTCATGCCGGGGTTTCCGCCAAGACGGTGTCCCGCGTCGTCAACAACGAAGCCAATGTGCGGCCCCAGGTCCGCGCCCAGGTCCTGCGTTCGGTGGCGGCCTTGGGTTATCGCCCGAACGCAGCTGCCCGTGCCCTGGTTACGCAACGGACCCATCAAATCGGGCTAATCGCAACCGCAAGCTCTCTTTACGGGCCCACCGCGGGATTGTTCAGCCTGGAACAGGCTGCCTGGAAGGCCGGCTACGGCCTGACACTCACCACGGTCAGAGAGGCGTCCGAGGCGCAACTTGAAGAAGCCATTCATTATCTGATGGTGCGTGGCGTTGAGGGAGTGATTGTTTCCGGTGTGGCGGGAGCCCTCCATCTCGAAGCGTCCGCCCTGACTGACATGCCCCTGGTCACCACCAGCCCCATAACGACCGAGTCAGCCAAGTACGTGCTGGTCGACTCGGATCAGGTGGCAGGCACGAGGACTGCCGTCCGCCATCTTTACGACTCCGGGCATCGTCGGATTGCGCACCTTGCCGGACCGCTTAGTTGGGACTCAGCAGCCCAGCGCCGCGACGGATGGCTGCAGGAAGTGGAGGACCTGGGACTAAACCCCGGCCCCCTCCTTGAAGGTGATTGGTCACCCAAGTCCGGATACGAAGCGGCACTGACCCTCGATCGGGCGGCCGCGACTGCCATCGTTGTCGCCAACGATCACATGGCGATGGGCGCCATCCGCGCCTTCACCGAGCAGGGCATGCGCATCCCGAATGACATATCAGTGATCGGCTTCGACGACGTTCCCGAAGCCGCCTACCAAATGGTTCCCCTCACGACGGTTCGCCAAAACTTTTCCTCCGTCGCAGAACGTTCCGTCCGCGAACTCATTCATCTTATTGAGGGACGCGAGGCGGAAGACACCAGCATTCACCTTCCCACCGAACTGATCGTGCGGGCATCCACCGCACCCTACTTCGGCAGTCTGGCCTGACTGGTCAGCTTCACCACCTCCCGTAGGAACGAACACCACCCACGTTCACTGGCGCAGCGGCGCGCCGACCTTACGGGCGAGCTGCCGCACCCACGTCACCCTCCCAATAGAAAGCAGAAGTCATGTCACGAGATATTTCACGTCGCTCCATCCTGGCCGCGTTCCCTTTGGCTGCGCTAAGTGTTAGCGCTCTCACCGCTTGTGGCGGTGGGACGTCCCCGGCGTCGGGCGGCCCCTCCTCCCCCGTATCCCAGGCTGATATTGATGCGGCAATGAAAAAGGACACGAAGCTGACCTTCTGGACGTGGGTGCCGGACATCCAAAAAGAAGTCGACCTGTTCCAGGCCAAGTACCCTGCCGTCAAAGTCGAGGTAGTGAACGTCGGCCAGGGCGGGGCGCACTACCAGAAGCTGCGGGCAGCGATACAGGCTGGAAAGGGTGCACCGGACGTGGTGCAGATGGAGTTCGACAAACTTCCTTCGTTCACCCTTACAGACAACCTGTTGGACCTGTCCCCGTACGGCATCGGTGACCTGAAGGCCGACTACCCGGCCTGGGTTTGGGACGGCGTGACGCCCGGTGGCAAGGGTATCTACGGCGTTCCGCAGGACACCGGCCCCATGGGGATGCTGTACCGCGAGGACCTGTTCACGGCCGCCGGAATCGCCATCCCCAAGACGTGGGACGACTTCGCGGCCGCAGTTTCGAACTATCGGGGCAAGAACCCATCGAGCATGCTCGTGAACTGGGCACCCAGCTCCGAGGCGAACATGCTGGGCCTCTTCTGGCAGGCCGGGGGCCGGCCCTTCTCATACGACGGAACAAAGAACGTCAAAATCAACCTCACCGGCGACGCCGCGTGCAAGAAGGTCACCGCCTACTGGAACGATCTCTTCCGTTCCGGGAACATCGGTAACGAGCCCGACTTTGCCGACGCCTGGTACCAGGGCCTGAACAACGGAAAGTACGCGGCATGGCTGACAGGTGCGTGGGGCCCGGTCTTCCTGCAGGGAACCGCGAAGAGCACGGCCGGCAAATGGCGCGCCGCACCACTGCCGCAGTGGGACCCCTCGAAGGCCGCCAGCGGCAACTACGGCGGTTCAACCGACGCCGTCCTGAAGTCAAGCGAGAACCCCATTGCCGCTGCCATGCTGGCCCGCTTCGTCAACACCGATGACAAGGCGGCACTGACCCTGGCCAACGAACAGTTCCTGTTCCCGCCGTCGACGAAAACCCTCAAGAACCCCGCCTTCGCGGATGCCGCAGCAAGCTTCTACGGTGGCCAGAAGGTCAACAAGGAGTTCACTGACATCGCTTCGACCGTGCAGGAGGGCTTCCAGTTCCTGCCGTTCAACGACTACGCCGCCAGCAGCTACGACAAGACCATGGGCAAAGCCATCGGCGACCGGGGCGATCTCAACGCGGCCTTGTCCGCTTGGCAGGATGACCTGGTGCAATACGCCAAGGGACAGGGCTTCACCGTTGCAAGCTGAAACCGCTCCCCGGCAAGCACAGCGGACCCCGCGCAGGAAGACGGCGAACATCGCGCGGCGGCGACAGTACGTGGCGGCCTACGCGCTGTCCATGCCCTTCATGGTCACCTTCATTCTGATGGTCGCGGTACCTCTCGGCTATGCAGGCTATCTCTCCCTCTTCAAGAAGCAACTCATCGGAGGCATCTCGTTTGTCGGCATGGACAACTACGCCCGCGCACTGACTGACCCGTCCTTCCTGAGTGGAGTCGGCCGTATGGCGCTGTTCCTTGTCATCCAGGTTCCGGTCATGCTTGGCCTGTCGCTGCTCTTCGCCCTCATCCTGGACAGCGGGATGCTGCGCCTGCAAAAGTTCATTCGTCTCGGGGTGTTCCTGCCGTACGCGATTCCCAGCGTGATCGCCACACTGATGTGGGGTTACCTTTACGGGAAAGACTTCGGCCCCTTCGCGCAACTGGCCAAGTCTCTTGGGCTTCCGGCGCCGGACTTCCTCGCCGGGGGTAACGTCCTTTTCTCGATCATGAACATCGTGACGTGGGGATTCGTCGGTTACAACATGATCGTGATGTATGCGGCCCTCAGGTCCATCCCCGCCGAACTGTACGAGGCGGCACGGGTCGACGGCGCCAGTGAGTGGAGGGTGGCGTGGTCCATCAAGATACCCGCCATCAAAGGTGCCTTGCTGCTGACCACGATCTTCTCCGTCATCGGATCATTCCAGCTCTTCAATGAACCGAACCTCCTGCGGGTGATCGCCCCCGCAGCCATCGGTCAGGATTACACGCCGAACATGTACGCCTTTCAGCTTTCCTTCGTCAACCAGGATGCCAACTATGCAGCGGCCATCGCCTTCCTGCTTGGAATCGTGATTATGGCCGTCAGCTATGGGGTTCAACTGACCGCGAACAGAAGGGAAAAGGCATTATGACGGCTACAGTCGCCGACCGACCCGCAACAGGAACCCAGGCTACGGCGCCGGCGCGGCACAGACGCTCGGGCCGGAGCACGCTCCTGACCGTCGCCATGCTGCTGTGCCTGGTCTATTTCCTCCTGCCGATCTTCTGGCTCGTCGTTGCCTCCACCAAGGCAAACGAAGACCTGTTCAGCAGTTTCGGCCTCTGGTTCTCCCACATGAACCTGGCCGAAAACCTGCACAATGTCTTCACCTTCCAAAACGGCGTCTTCATCCACTGGATGATCAACAGCCTGGTCTACGCCGTCGTCAGTGGCCTGGGCGCATCATCTCTGGCTACTGCCGCGGGGTACGCCTTCGCTAAATACAAGTTCCCCGGTGGTGACGCGATGTTCACCCTCGTGTTGGGCGCCGTGATGATTCCCATGACGGCCCTCGCCATCCCCACGTACTTGCTCTTCGCCGGGGCAAACCTGACCAACACCCCCTGGGCAGTAATCCTGCCGTCCCTTGTCAGCCCGTTCGGCGTGTACCTCATGAGGGTCTACGCCGCCGACGCAGTCCCGGACTCACTCATCGAAGCCGCCCGCGTCGATGGGGCGGGTGAAATGCGCATCTTCTTCCAAATCGTCCTCCGGCTCCTCGTACCCGGCTCGATCACGGTGCTGTTGTTCGCACTCGTCGCCTCCTGGAACAACTACTTCCTCCCCCTGATCATGCTCAACAGCCCTGAACTGTTCCCTCTTCCGGTCGGACTTGCCCAATGGCAGGCAGCATCGGCAGCCGGTTCCGGATCCCAGGCACTGTTCTCCACCGTCATCACCGGGTCACTGGTCTCGATACTCCCCCTCATGGCCGCGTTCCTGTTCCTTCAGCGGTATTGGCAGTCCGGCCTCGGCACCGGTGCCGTCAAAGCGTGACGCACCCCTCCTCCTCCACGAAAGTTAAAATCCATGACTGAACGACCCCGCAAAGTACTCTTCGGCGCCGCCTACTACCACGAATACCAGCCCTCCCCCCGTCTTCAGGAGGACCTCGACCTCATGGCAGCGGCCAACATGACCGTCATCCGCGTTGGTGAATCCACCTGGTCCCAATGGGAGCCCGAGGACGGCAAATTTGCCCTGGAATGGATGGCCCCGGTCCTGGACGGAGCCCACGAACGCGGCATCTCCGTGGTCCTGGGTACCCCGACCTACGCCATTCCGATGTGGCTTGCCCGCCGCTACCCGGAAATCGCAGGAGAACCGAAGACCGGCCAGCAACTGGGATGGGGTGCCCGGCAGGAAGTGGACTACACCCATCCCGCTTTCAAATTCCACGCCGAACGGATCATCCGCAAAATCGTCCAACGCTTCGCGACGCACCCGGCGGTAATCGGCTACCAGGTCGACAACGAGCCGGGCCTCCTCGCATTCCACAACCGCGGCGTCTTCCAACGCTTTACAGACGAACTCCGGCACCAGTACGGAACGGTGGAGAACCTCAACAAGGAATGGGGCCTGGTCTACTGGTCCCATCAGCTCTCCACGTGGGCGGACCTCTGGACACCGGACAACAACGCCCAACCGCAATACGATCTGGCCTGGCGCCGGTTTCAAGCGCGGCTCACCACCGAATTCCTTCAATGGCAGGCCGCCATCGTGAGGGAGTACTCCACCCCGGAGCAGTTTGTCACCACCTGCATCGCGTACGACCGTCCCTCGCAGCACGATCAGGACATGACCCGGGATTTCGACGTCACGGCCGGTAACCCCTATTACGCCATGCAGGACGCGTTCGCCATCCCGCCGTCGAAAAGCTCACCCCAGGGGTGGGCGACCAGCGGCGCCTGGACGCTCTTCCAGAGCGGTGACCGTATGTACTCATCCAAGCAGGCACCATTCCTGGTTACCGAGACCAACGCAGGAGCAATCGGCGGATCAGCAATGCAGTACCCAGCGTTTGACGGGCAGTGGCGACAGGCTGCTTATGCGTTCATCTCGCGGGGCGCCGAAATGATCGAATACTGGCATTGGGCCACCAACCACTACGGCGCTGAAACCTACTGGGTCGGTGTCCTTCCACACGACCAGAAACCCGGACGCGTCTATCGGGAACTTGCCCAGCTCGGAGCCGAGCTCAAAACTGCAGACAAAGCCTTGGTCGGCCTCACACCGGATGCGAAAGTGGGCATGATCTACTCCAACGACTCCAAGTGGGGCCTGGCCGGCCAGCCCTGCTTCCTGTCCGAGCCGCCCATGACGGGAGACGAACGCTCCTACCAGAAGATCTTCGAAGCCTTCTACCAGGGTGCCTTCCGGGCGGGAACTCCCGTTCGGATCCTGCACGACCGCCAGATCACCGGCACGGAGGGCCAGAGCATGGACCCTGCCCACGTGGCTAAGGAACTGCCAGTCCTGATTGCCGCGGGCCTGTACATTGCGGACGACGAACTCCTGGACTGGCTGCGGGCTTACGCCGAAGCGGGCGGCCACCTCGTATTGGGAATGCGCACCGCGTACGCGGACCATGAAGCCCGGGCCCGGCTCGAAACCAAACCTTCCCGCCTCGCCGAACAAGCAGGGGTCAGCTACCAGGAATTCTCACAGCTCGCCGACCCGCTCAAACTGGAAGCGGCGGAAGGATTCCATCTTTCAACGGGAAGCCTCGCGACCCAGTGGATCGACTACCTCGAGCAGCAGAATGGCACAGCCCTTGCCAGCTACGTCCATCCGCAATTTGGCCGCTACCCTGCCATCACCACGACGACGGCGGGGGCCGGCAGGATCACCAGCGTCGGCACGTTGCCCAATACGGAACTTGCGGCGGACCTGGTGCGCTGGCTGGCCCCGGAAAACGCCTCAGGCTGGGAAGACTTGCCCGAGACTGTCACCGTCCACTCCGCGACAAGTGCTGACGGCGGCCGTCTCCACTTCGTGCACAACTGGGGCTGGGAACCAGCCACGATTGCCGCGCCGGCTTCCATGGACGACCTGCTCGATGCGGAGAAGACCAGCCTCACCAAGATCGAGCTGGGGGCCTGGGACGTACGGGTCCTCCTTGAGGCCTCGAAGCAGGACGGCAAGGGCTAACTTGTCGGAGCATCGGGAGGCGGAGGGCCGGACACTCGGGTCCTCCGCCTTACCGGCCGTTCTTACGACCGGCTCTCAATCAAAAACTCACGATGGAGACCAATTGCCGACTACAGCACGCATGGCAGATGTGGCCGTGGCAGCAGGCGTCTCAGTGGCGACCGTTTCCAACGTCCTCAACCAGCCGGACGTTGTCGCTCCGGATACCCGCGAGAAAGTAAGGGAAGCGATGCGCGCCCTGCAATACACGCCGCCCGCCCAGGTGGTACGTCGTTCCGAGCAAGAGCCGGGGACACGCCAGCCCAAACCTAACCCCGCGGGGGCGACCGAGTGGGGACCGTGTTCATTTCCAAAGGCGAAATCGGCTGCTCACATCAACCCATATTTCACCGCCGACCAGGCTGACCAGGTCCGGGCGGCCCTTCAGGCCGCCGGACCCGGGGAAGGGTACGCCTCGCTCTCTGATCTCGTGGTTGCCGCGACGATGGAGGAAGTCAAGCGACTCCAACGCAAATACAACGAGGGTCAGACTTGGCCCGGTATTCCTGCCGGAAAACTCCGGCGGGGACGGCCCACCCTTGGTGAGGCTACGACGCGCAAGGAGTAGCCGTGACCTTCAAGAATCCAGTGCCAACCGGGCTGCCGTGCTGCCTGATAACTACTGCAGCCGGATCACGCCGCTAGAAGGGAGGGGCCGGCGTGGCGCACCGGCATGCTGGTTCAGGCCGGTTGAGAGGACCCGTCCTCCGCCGGCGTGGCGCTCGATGCAGGCGCGTGGTCTGCAGCAAGGGCCTGGCGGCGACGGTAGATCTGGATACCGATAGCCACCGGTATGGCAGTGACGGCGACTGCCCGCATCCACGGCCTGTCCAGAACATGACCGGTGAGGGCATCCAGGGAAACCCGCCCTGGTCCCCCAATCGCGAAGGACGTGGCCGCGAGCCCGAGCACTGCGGGGTATTCCAGGCCGCCGTCCATGGCGAAGAAGCCGTTCGGCGCGTGCACACTGGCCGCCACCCCCATGGTGGTAGCAGCGGCCGCCCCGGCCGCGGGCGTGGCGAAACCCAGAGCAAGCGCCAGCCCGGCACCCGCTTCACCGAGACCAGCCAACATGGCACTGGTCTTCGCAGGGCGGAAGCCCATGGCATCCATGCCCTTGCTGGTCTCCTCAATACCGCCGCCGCCAAACCAACCGAAGAGTTTCTGCGACCCGTGTGCGACGAGCACACCGCCAAGCGCGGCACGGAACAGGGTACGGGCCGCAGTGGTGGCGGCCGGCGTTACATTTTCATTACTCACGCTGATGAACCCTTCGGTCAGTGGTGCGGGATCAAGCCTTCACGCCATTCTAGGACTCAGGAGACCAGGAATGGCTTTGTCATCGGCGAAGGCGGCGACTGCCATGCCCGTTAGGACTGCGTTAAGAATGCCGGCCGTGGCGTTAAGGATTCGTTAGGCCCAGACTTTGGCGCTCAGTCGGGGTCTTGACTGGAAGCATCCCCTCGTCGGGGTGTGTTCGAAAGGAATCCTGATGGCTGACGTGGCCGTAGTTGGAATTTTTGTGGCCTGCATGGGCTTCGTGATGTGGATAGGTCATCTTTTGACCGGCGTGGCCGGGCGAGATGGAGCGGAGAGCGCCCAGTGAATGCTGATGCGCTCATGTGGCTGATCCTGCTGCTGGCAGGACTGGGCTTGTTCGGCTACCTGCTGGCCGCGTTGATCAACCCCGGGAAGTGGTGAACGGTCGGTGGTTTTTAACACGGCTTCGTTTCTCGTCCAGGTGTCCGCGCTGGTCATTGCCCTTGCCGGGGTGCACAAGCCGCTGGGCATCTACCTGGCCGGCGTCTTCGAGGGCCGCAGCTCCAGCCGGCCCGAGCGGCTGTTCTACCGCCTGGCGGGGGTGGACGCCGGCACTGAGCAGACCTGGCCTGTATACCTGCGCAGCGTCCTGGTGTTTTCTGCCGTCTCAGTTTTGGCTGTTTTCGGTTTGCAGCGGGCGCAGGGGCTGCTGCCCGGCATGCCTTCACTGCCGGGGGTGGATGCATGGGTGGCCATGAACACGGCCATTTCCTTCGTGACCAACACCAACTGGCAGACCTACGCCCCTGAGTCAACGGTGGGCATCGTGGTGCAAATGCTCCTGCTGGCGGTGCAGAACTTCCTCTCCGCGGCCGTAGGCATTGTCGTGGCCGTGGCGCTGATCCGCGGCCTTGCCCGTACGCGAACGGACCGGCTGGGAAACTTTTGGGTGGACCTGGCCAGGACATCGTTCCGGGTGCTGCTTCCGATGGCATTTATCGCGGCTTTGGTGCTGGTGGTGGGCGGCGTGGTGCAGAACTTCGCCGCCACCGATGTGGCTAACAGCGCCACGGGGGTTTCACAGGTCATTCCAGGTGGCCCGGTGGCTTCCCAGGAAGCGATCAAGATCCTGGGCACAAACGGTGGCGGTTATTTCAACGCCAACTCGGCCCATCCGTTTGAGAACCCCAGCGCCCTGGTCAGCCTGTTCCAGGTGTTCCTGCTCCTGTTGATCCCGTCAGCGCTGCCCTACACATTCGGCAGGATGGTGGGCGACCAGAAGCAAGGTTTCACCGTGGCCGGGGTCATGGGCGTGCTCTGGTTGACCTCCACTGCGCTGACAGGTTGGGCGGTGGCCTCCGCGCAGGGAACGGCGACGGCGGCGGCCGGCGGGCTGGGCGAAGGTTTCGAAAGCCGGTTTGGCGGCGCTCCGAGTGCCATCTTTGCGGCCTCCACCACCTTGACCTCCAAGGTGCCGTAAACGTGGCCCACGACTCCCTGCCTCCCCTGGCCGGCGGCGTGGCGATGGTGAACATGATGCTGGGCGAAGTGGCGCCGGGTGGAACCGGTTCGGGGCTGTACGGCTTGCTGATCCTGTCCATCATTTCGGTGTTCATCGGCGGCCTCATGGTGGGCCGGACGCCGGAGTACCTCGGCAAGAAAATCGGGCCCACCCAGATGAAACTGGCCGCCCTCTACATCCTGGTCACACCGCTGCTGGTCCTGACCCTTGCTGCGATCACCGTCCTGCTCCCCGACGCCACGTCCAACGCTCCGGCCACGGGACCACACCAGTTCAGCGAAGTCCTTTACGCCTTCACATCGGGGGCCAACAACAACGGCTCCGCATTCGGCGGCATCACCACCTCCGGCCCGTATCTCTCGGCCATGATGGACGTGGCCATGCTGATCGGCCGTTTCCTGCCGATAGCCCTGGTCCTGGCCCTCGCCGGGTCCCTGGCCCGGCAAAGCAAGGTTCCCGCTTCCGCCGGCACCGTCCCCACCCACGGCCCGCTGTTTGGCTCGCTGCTGCTGGGCGTAACGGTCATTCTGACCGCCCTGAGCTACTTCCCGGCCCTCGCCTTGGGCCCCCTCGCAGAAGGACTCCTCAAATGACCCGGCCCATCATGGACACCCATCCCGGCACAGCGACCCAGACCTTCGCCGACGGCAACCCCTGGGCACCCCCGGAGAGCACAAGCACCACACCAAGGCACCTGCGAAGCTCACGCTCTCCTCGGTGATCTCAGCCCTGCCTCTCGCCGTCCGGAAACTGGCGCCGCGCCAGATGGTCCATTCGCCGGTCATGTTTACAGTGCTGGTGGGCGCCGCCCTGTGCACCGGTATCTCCGTGTTCCGGCCATCCGCGTTCGGCATTGCCGTCACGGCCTGGTTGTGGCTGACCGTGCTGTTCGGCACACTCTCCGAGTCCATCGCCGAAGGGCGCGGCAAAGCCCAGGCGGACAGCCTGCGTGCGGGCCGCAAGGGCCTCGAGGCCCGGCTCCGGTTGCCGGATGGGGGCACCAGGCAGGTTCCCGCCACGGAACTGCGGCTCAATGACGTGGTCATCTGTGAAGCGGGTGACGTGATCCCCTCCGACGGCGAGATCATCGAGGGCCTGGCCAGCGTGGACGAATCGACCATCACGGGCGAGTCCGCGCCGGTGATCAGGGAGTCCGGCGGCGACCGGTCCTCGGTGACAGGCGGTAGAAGGGTCCTGTCGGACCGGATCGTGGTCCGCATCACCGCGGAACCGGGACAAACCTTCATCGACAGGATGATCCAGCTTGTCGAAGGCGCAGTCCGGCAAAAGACGCCCAATGAGATTGCCCTGCATGTGCTGCTCGTGTCCCTGACCATCGTGTTCCTGGCGGTGACCATGGCCTTGGCGCCCTTCGCTGCCCTGGCCGGCGCGGCGCCGTCGCCCATTGTCCTCGTTGCCCTGTTGGTGTGCCTCATTCCGACTACCATCGGTGCGTTGGTCCCGGCCATCGGCATCGCCGGGATGGACCGCCTGGTCCAGCACAACGTCCTGGCCACGTCGGGAAGGGCCGTGGAGACGGCAGGCGACATCACCTCGCTGCTGCTGGACAAGACCGGCACCATTACGTTCGGCAACCGGCGCGCGGTGCATTTCCACCCGGCTGACGGTGTGGACCGGACCGAACTGATTGAAGCGGCGCGGCTCTCCAGCCTGGCGGATGAAACCCCGGAGGGGCGCTCCATCATTGACCTGGCAGCCGAGCACGGCGTGCAGGGCCCCGACCTGGCAGACCTTGAGCGGGGAAACGCCCAGCTGGCGGTGGTCCCGTTCTCGGCGAGCACCCGGATGAGCGGCGTTGACCTGGACGGCCGGATGATCCGCAAGGGCGCCGCCTCCACCGTCGGGGCGTTCGCGGCCGGCATGGGCGGCGGCACCCCCGCCGAGGTGGAGCAGCAGGTCCAGGACATCTCGGCCCAAGGCGGCACTCCCCTGCTTGTCGCCTCGGCGGACGGCACCAGCGCAAGGGTCCTGGGCACCATCCACCTGGCCGACGTGGTCAAGCCCGGGATGCAGGCGCGCTTCGCTGAACTCCGGAGGATGGGGATCCGGACCGTGATGATCACCGGAGACAACCCGGTCACCGCCAAAGCCATCGCGGCTGAGGCAGGGGTGGACGACTTCCTGGCCGAGGCCACGCCCGAGGACAAACTGGCTGTCATCAAGAAGGAGCAGGCAGCCGGACGGCTGGTGGCGATGACGGGGGACGGAACCAACGACGCCCCTGCACTGGCCGCAGCGGACGTAGGGGTGGCCATGAACTCCGGAACGCCCGCGGCGAAGGAAGCGGCCAACATGGTGGACCTGGACTCGGACCCCACCAAACTGATCAACATCGTGGGCATCGGCAAACAGCTGCTGATCACCCGCGGCGCGCTCACCACCTTCTCCGTGGCCAATGACGTGGCCAAGTACTTCGCCATTGTCCCGGCCCTGTTCACCGCCACGTTCCCCGGCCTCGGGCTGCTGAACATCATGGGCCTGGCCACGCCGGCGTCGGCCATCCTGTCCGCGGTCATCTTCAACGCCCTGATCATCATCGCCCTGGTGCCCCTGGCCCTCCGCGGCGTCAAATACAGGGCCATCACCGCCAACCGGGCCCTGGCCCGGAACCTGCTGATCTATGGACTTGGCGGCCTGATCGCACCGTTCATCGGCATCAAACTCATCGACCTGCTCATCTCCCTCATCCCCGGCATCGGCTAGGACCCACCATGAATTCCCTCATCGGCTATCTGCGGCAGGCCGGAACTGCCATCCGCTTCCTGTTCCTCGCAACCCTGATCCTGGGGATCGCCTACCCGGCCGCCGTCTTCGGCGCGGGCCAGCTCATCGCCCCCTACCAGTCCAACGGATCCATCCTCAAAGACGGCAGCGGCGCACCTGCGGCGTCGGCACTTATCTCGCAGGTAAAGGCCGACGCCGGCACCCAGGACCCTGCCTGGTTCCACGCACGTCCGTCCGCCGTCGGCTGGGACCCGGCGTCGTCGTCGGCCTCCAACCTGGGCCCCAACGAACCCAGGCTGACCGATTCGGTCAACGCCAACCGGACCGCTGTTGCCGCTGCGGAGGGAGTGCAGCCGGCCGATGTTCCCGCTGATGCCGTGACGGCCAGCGGTTCCGGCCTGGATCCCGGCATCTCCCCCGCGTACGCCCGGCTTCAGGTGCCACGCGTTGCCGCCGCGCACCAGATGAGTGCGGAGGCGGTGCAGGCGTTGGTGGACAAGAACACCAGCAGCGGCCTGGAAGCGTTCCTCGGACAGCCGACGGTGAACGTCACGGCCCTGAACCTGGACCTGGCATCCGCATCCCCGCGGCCGTCCCAGGGCCCGTAGGCGGAGTGGAAGAATAGCGCCATGGCACGTGGAACGCTGCGAATTTTCCTCGGGGCGGCACCCGGTGTCGGCAAGACCTACGAGATGCTGGAAGAAGCCCACCGGCTCGCCGGGCGGGGCGAGGACGTGGTGATCGCGTTCGCCCTGGACCATGGCCGTGCCGATACCCGGTCTCTCATGGCCGGCCTGGAAAGCATCCCTCCCCGGGTCCTGCCCTACCGTGGAACGGAATTCGAGGAAATGGACCTGGACGCTGTCCTCCAGCGCGCCCCGGCCGTCGCCGTGGTGGACGAATACGCCCATTCGAACGTGCCCGGCAGCCGCCACGCCAAGCGGTGGGAGGACGTTGATGAACTGCTCAACGCGGGCATCAACGTGCTGTCCACGGTCAACATCCAGCACCTGTCCTCCCTGGGCGACGTGGTGGCGACCATCACCGAGGTGCGCCAGGCGGAGACCGTGCCTGATGAGGTGGTGCGCCGTGCGGACCAGATCGACCTGGTTGACATCTCCCCCGAGCTGCTGCGGCAGCGGCTCGGTGAAGGGAAAATCTACGCGCCGGAGAAGATCGACGCGGCCCTCGCCAACTACTTCCGGATGGGAAACCTGACCGCCCTGCGCGAGCTCGCGCTGCTGTGGCTTGCAGACCGGGTCGACGAAGGCCTGGCGCGCTACCGGGCGGAGAACGACATCCAGGCAACCTGGCCGGCCCGCGAGCGGGTGGTCATCGGGCTCACCGGCGGTCCCGAGGGGGAAATCCTGATCCGCCGTGGCGCCCGGATCCTGAACCGGGTCAACGGCGGGGACCTGCTCGCGGTTCACGTTCGCGCCGCGGACGGAGTGGTGCACGAATCCCCCCAAGCCCTCGAGGCCCAGCGCCGGCTGATCCAGGATCTCGGCGGAAGCTACCACATCGTGTCCGGCGAGGATCCGGCCGGAGGACTGCTGGACTTCGCGCGAAGCGTCAACGCCACACAAATCGTGGTGGGCATCTCCCGGAGGGGCAGAATCGCGGGGATCTTTGGGGGACTTCTGGGCGGTGGGATCGGCACCCGCGTCGTCCGCGACTCCGGCGACATCGACGTTCACATGGTGACCCACCCGTTCGTCGGCCGCGGGGCGGGCAGACGGCGCGAACGCGACCTGGGCCGCCGCCGGGTTACCGTGGGCTTTCTGCTCGCCGCCGCGCTGCCCATCCTGCTGCAACTGCTCCTGGGCCTGAACCCGGAACCTAACGTGGCCACGGCCGAACTCGTTCAGTTGACCGGCGCGGTGACGGTTGCGCTGGTGGGCGGCCTCTGGCCGGCCGTGCTCGCTGCCCTGTGGAGCAGCCTGCTGGTGAACTACTTCTCCACTCCTCCGGTGGGAACCCTGACCATCAGCGACCCCCAAAATGTGTTTTCGCTGCTGGTGTTCGTGGCTGTGTCGGCCGCCGTCGCCGTCGTTGTCGACCTCTCGGCCCGCCGCGCCAAGGAAGCATCACGGGCCCGGTCCGAGGCCACCACGCTGTCCGATCTCACCCGGGGCGCCGCACGGTCGGAGGACAGCGTGGCAGGCCTGTTGCAGCAGGCCCTGGACGTTTTCAGCGTCCGCGGCGCAGCCCTTTACACCGCCGGGGACGGAAGCGAACGGGCGACGGCGGACTGGCAGCTGGTTGCCAGCGCGGGTGAAATTCCCGCGCTGGGTGACGCGAAGGGCTCCGGCCGCGGGCAGCCCGCGCCCGACACGGGCACGGAAACGACTGAGCAGATCGATCCCAGCACACGGCTGGTGCTGTTTGGCCGTGCGCTTCCCGCAGGTGACCGCAGGCTGCTCGGCGCCTTCGGCGTCCACCTCGCAGGGCACATGGAGCGCCGGCAGTTGGCGGACAGCCGCCGCGAAGTGCTGCGCCTTGCCGAAGGCAACACCATGCGCACGTCCATCCTCCCCGCGGTCTCGCACGACCTGCGCACGCCCCTCGCCGGGATCAAACTCTCGGTGGGGATGCTGCTGCAAAAGGGCCGGCACTACGCGCCGGAACAGGAGCACGAACTGCTGCAGACCATCGACGAATGCTCAGACCGGCTGGACCAGCTGGTGGGCAACCTCCTGGACATGTCCAGGATCAGCACCCCCGGCGGGGAGCCGCTCCTGCGCCCCCTGCGCTGGTACGAGGTCATTCCCGCAGCCCTCCGCTCCATCCCCACGGGCAGGGTGCGCATCGACCTGCCACCCAACATGCCCGAAATTGAAGCCGATCCAGGCATGCTGGAACGCGTGATTGCCAACATCGTGGAAAACGCCGTCAAATACGCACCCGGCTCAGACATCGCGGTCGCAGGAAGCACCGGCGGGCTCAGCAACGAAACGCTGGCCGGAAGACCGGCAGGTGAACTGCGCATCATTGACCACGGCCAAGGCGTCCCGGCAGAAAGAGTTCTCGAAATGTTCCGGCCGTTCCAACGGCTCGATGACATACCCCAAACCACCGGCGTTGGCCTTGGCCTCGCCGTGGCCAAAGGATTCACCGAGGCCATGGGCGGCACCCTCACCGCCGAGCAGACCCCGGGAGGCGGGCTGACCATGGTCATCCGGCTGCCGCTTTCCACCGGCACGCCGAGCACCGACGCTCATGAACAAGCACCCCTCGTACCCCAGTCCTTCCTGACCCGGCGCGTCCACAATCCGCCGCTTCAAACCTCCCCGACGGAGCAGCGATGACCAGCGTCCTGGTAGTGGATGACGACCCGCACCTGCTGCGGATCCTAAAACTGGCCCTGGAAACCAACGGATACACGGTCAGCACGGCCGTTGACGGAAGGTCAGCGCTCCTGGCCGCCTCCCAAAACCCGCTGGCCCTGGTAATCCTGGACCTCGGCCTGCCGGATATCGACGGCACCACCGTGATCAAGGAACTGCGGGAATGGAGCCGGACACCAATCCTGGTGCTTTCCGCGCGGCATACCTCCGACGACAAAGTGGAAGCCCTTGACGCCGGCGCCGACGACTATCTCACCAAACCGTTCGGACCAGACGAACTGCTGGCCCGCATCCGGGCGCTCCTGCGCAGGTCCGCGGACCAGCAGGCACCCGAACCGGTTGTCATCACTGACAACTTCACCGTCGACCTGGCCAAACACCGGGTCACCCGGGACGGGGCGGACGTCCGGCTGACACCCATCGAGTGGAAAATCCTGGAAATCCTGGTCCGGAATCCGGAAAAACTGATCACCCATCGGCAACTGCTGACCGACGTATGGGGCCCCGCCTATGCCAAAGACTCCAACTACCTCCGAGTCTTCATGGCCCAGCTACGACGCAAACTCGAACCCGATACCGGCAATCCCCGCCATCTGCTGACAGAAGCCGGCATCGGCTACCGGTTCCAGCCCTGAGGCCAGACGGCCCCGGGCCGCCGGCAAGCATGAGCGGGAACGACCCCGATGTTCCGCAAAACACGCCCCCACCCGGGGAGCCGTCCCCTGAGCCGCGGCGTGGCTCCATGCTGCTCGGAATCCTACTGGGGACTCCTGCCCTGTACGGGCGCGGGCCTGCTTTTTGGCCTCGGGATTTTCATCCTGCTTGGCGGCGGGATCTGCATCATGGCCCTCTCGCACATGAGTCGCCAGATTTGAATCCATCCCGGTTGCCCGGCGTTACGTCGTTTGGAAGTACAAGTGCGTGTGGGCGGCACACCGTTCGCTAAAACGCGCGCCGCAGTTGGGGCACGATGAGGTTGCCAGATAGGTGTGGATGGACATCTCACCTTTGCAGACACCGCAGAGAACTGCCGGCTCGGACCACTCGTTCCGCGGCCACGTCTGGGCCCGGTGATCTGCCTCCTCATGGCATAGATGGCAGGGATAGTACCGACGACAGCACTTGAACTTGATGGCTATCACGTCTTCCTGGGTGTGGTAGTGAATGCAGCGGGTTTGGTCGTCCACGGTCCTGCCGAAGATCATCATGGGTCCGGCCCCGCTCACTTCACCCGGCGCACGAGGATGTCCGGGAAGGCTCGGTGCGCGGCCACCGCTGCTGCGGACGCCACCGCGTCCTTCACAATGTCGCCCGGGTAGAAGATCAGGTCACTGGCGAAGGCAGCCGGCCACGACAGCTTCAGGTTGACCATCATGCCGAGCACGCCGGGCAGGTGCGATGCCACCACGGTAACCACGACGGCGGAGAGGAAGAACCACAGGCCGCGCCGCTTGGCCGGGACGCGCCGGATGACCTGCTCCGCGGCCAGGCCGACAAGCAGGGCGGCGAGGATGAAGCCCGCGATGTATCCGGCCGATCCGCCGGCGAGGACCTGCAGTCCCGCCCGGCCGCCGGAGAAGATCGGCAGGCCAGCGAACGCCAGGAGGAGGTACAGCGCTACAGCGGCTGCGGCACGCGGTCCGCCCAGGACGAGGCCGGTCACCATGATGGCCAGGGTCTGCAGGGTGATGGGCACCCCGAAGCCGCCGACAGGGATGCCCGGGACGATCGCCGAGGCTGCGATCAACGCGGCGAACACGGAAATAAGGGCCAGTGACTGCGCATCCCATATCCGGCGGGCCGTGCGGGGTCCGGTCCCGGCCGCGGGGCGCGGTGCCTGGGCCGGGGACTGGGCCGGGGCCGGGCTCGGCGTCGTCGGTCGGGTCATGGTTCCTCCTGTGGTGTTGGGCGGTGTCCTGCGAAGAAGGCTACACAGCCCTGCCTCCGGCCTTTTTGTAGCGAGGCCACCACCATGCCGGTGATCTTTGGACCAACCACTACAAAGCGGACGGCCAGTGGAGCCGACACCGAAGGGCGGCGCTGGCCCCGGCCAGGAACTGATCGAAATCCACAGCATCTGTGCCGCCGCGTGGGGAGTCGAGGAACTTCATCGGCGTCACAGCCGCACGGAACATCCGGACACGGTCTTCCCAACGCGTGATGAACACTTGCCGAAAGCATGTTTAACCCCGACGCGTGGGAGCCCGCTCTGACTTCGAGGCACCCTAAGGTCGGTAACCATGATCACCCCCAATCATCGTCACCGCCGTGCGGTCATCACCGCCCTGGCCGTGTCCCTCCCCTTCGCCTTCCTCACCCCCGCAGGCCCCTCCACCGCGGCACCCACGGCACCGGCTCCCGATCAGAAGGCCGCCGCGCCGTCGTCCACCCATCTGGACCTCGGCGCCAAGGACCTCCCCGAGACCCGCAACGTGACTACCCTGGCCCCGGGCCTGACCCGGACCACAATCACCCGCGGCACCCCCAACAAGGACTTCTTCTGGACCGCCGAAGTCGCGGTCCCCTCCACGTCGCCGGACCCTGACGCCCCCGCCTCCGCGCTCTCCACCCACTCGCAGGCCCAGATGGTCGCCGACAAGCTCAACGCCGCCGGCCTTACTGCCCGGGTCGAACACGTCCAGTCACCCCAGCTGGCCGACGCCGGCGGCGACCTCGGCTACCGGGTCCGCGTGGGCCAGTTCGGGTCCAAGACGGACGGCTCCCCCACCATCGACCAGATCAAGGCCGCCGGCTACAAAGCCTCGGTGATCTACACAGGCTGGGACGGCGATGCCGGTACCAGCGAGGACGACCGCGGCCCCTGGAACCTGCAGGTCCTCACCATTGACCCGAAGGAATTCCACGGAGACCTCACCTCCTCCTTCGGCCCCAACCTCGAAGACCGCGAAGCGACAAGCCAGCTCTCCGCTGCTTCCGGTGCGCTGGCAGCGGTGAACGGCGGATTCTTCACCATGGACCCGGCAGCAGGCGCCCCCGGGGACCCGGCCGGAGCCGCAGTCCACGACGGGAAGGTCCTCAGCGAACCCGTCGGCGACCGGCCGTCCCTGGTCCTGGACAAGAACGGCACCACTATCGAGCGCCTGCACTGGCACGGCACCGTCACCGCGCCCGGCTCGGCAGAAGTCCCCCTGGACGGGATCGACCGCGTGCCCGGGCTCATCCGCAACTGCGGCGGCACCGACGACACCCCGACCAACCTTCCGCTGCACGACTTCACCTGCACGGACGCCAACGAAATCGTCGCCTTCACCCCCGAGTACGGCCCCACCACCCCGGCCGGCCCCGGACTCGAGGCCGTCCTGGACGCGCAGGGCACCGTCACCGCGGTCAACCACACCCGAGGCGCCACCGTCCCCGCCGGCGGACAGACCCTGCAGGCGATCGGCTCGGACGTCGACAAGCTCGCCGCCCTGGCAGTGCCGGGCAAGAAGCTGAAGGTCGACACGGACCTGCTCGATGAAAGCGGCAAAACCTTGACCACCACGCCGACCACGGACGTTGTCAACGGCGGCCCGGCCCTGGTCCGGAACGGCCAGGTGGACGTAACCGCCAAGCGCGACGGCATGGTCCGGACCAATGACAGCAACAGCTTCTTCTACGGCTGGGTCCACAAGCGCAACCCCCGCACCTTCGCCGGCGTGGACGCCCAGGGCCGCACCCTGCTGGTCACCGCCGACGGCCGCCAAACCACCTCCCTGGGCCTGAGCTTGAACGAGGAAGCACACGTGGCCAAGTCGCTCGGCATGGTCAACGCCATGAACCTCGACGGCGGCGGATCCACCACCATGGTCGAGGGTGGCCAGGTCATGAACTCACCGTCGGACGCCACCGGCGAACGCCCCGTCGGTGACGCGCTCCTGCTCCTGCCCGGCCGAAAGAACTAGATACACCAAGGGAGAGCGGCGCATGGATACATGCCCCGCTCTCCCTCTCTTTGCCCTGTCCCGCTGTCCGTACGGCCACGGCCACCGGGTCGGGCGCGGTTGCCCGCTCTTTCAGATCTGAACGACAATCGATTTTGCGGCCGCTGATTCCTCGATGGCTGCCAAGACCCGCTGGACCTGCAACCCCTCCTCGAACGATGGCGACGGGGCTTGACCGTCACGTATGGCGCACAGGAAGTCACTGACCTGGTGGGTGAAAGTATGCTCCCACCCAATCACGTGTCCCTGCGGCCACCACGCATCAACGTAGGGGTGTTCAGGTTCGGTGACGACGATCCTCCGGAAGCCCTGCCCTTCAGCGGGGCTGGTCGCGTCCAGGAACTCGAGCTCGTTCAGCCGCTCAAGGTCGAACGCCAGGGAACCGGCGGAGCCGTAGACCTCGATCCTCAGCGAGTTCTTTCGGCCCCGGGCGACCCGCGAGGCCTCAACCGTGGCTATCGCCCCGCCAGCGCACCGTCGCGGACCTCGACGCCCTGGTCCCGTTCGGCCGCATCGGCAAGCCGGAGGAAATCGCCGCCCTGGTTGCCTTCCTCGCCTCCGACGAGGCCCCCTACATCTGCGGCTCTGTCATCGAAATCACCGGCGCCCAGGCCGTCGCATGAGCAGCCTGCTGGGCGGAAGGACCGTCCTGGTGACCGGCGCCTCCCGCGGCATCGGCCGCGCCACGGTCGAAGTGTTGCACCGCGATGGCGCCTACGTCGTCCTGCACTATGGGAATGACAAGGATTCCGCCCAGGCCACCGCCGACCGTCTCGGGGACCGCGTCCACCCGGTCCAAGGCGACCTCCGTGACCCGGCTGAGCGTCGGCGCGTCTGGACGGAGGCGGTCGCCTGGCGCGGCGGCGTCGACGTGCTGGTCAACAACGCCGGCGCCTGGCTGGCCTCACGCATTGATGCGACGGCGAGTGGCAACATGGCTGGCAGGCGAACTGCGAACTGAATTTACTCGCCCCGGCGGACTTGTGCCGGCAAGCCATACTCGAATTTGGGGAGCGCGGTGGCGGCATCATCAACGTCACCAGCCGCTCAACCCACCGCGGGGACGACGCAGAACACCTCACCTACGGTGCCGCGAAGGGCGGGCTGCTTGCCCTGACCAAGGGAATCGCCCGCGGCTACGCGAGGGAGAACATCCTTGCGTACGCCGTCGCCCCGGGCTGGGTGGCCACCGACATCGCCGGTGACATCGCCACGGACCCCGCATTGCTGGCTGGCCTGCCCCTCAGGGAAGTCACCCCGCCGGGGACGTCGCCGAAGTCATCGCCTTCCTGGCCTCAGGCAAGTCCCGCCACACCACCGGTGCCACCATCGACATCACGGGCGCCGATTACGTGCGCTGAGCGCCGACGGCGTTCCTTGTTCCAGATAAGCCATCAAGCAACTAGTCCTCGACCGGATCCCTTCCCCGAAGGCTTCGTAGGGGGCAAACCATGGAAGGCCGACTACTGACATGAGCACGACCACGGACATGCCGCCCCGACGAGTTGACGACTGGTGCACCTTGAGAGGGGCCCACGTTGAAATCCGGCAACAAGGCACAATTGTTGAAAGGGGAATTGTCGACGACGTAACGAAGGACGGCCGAATTCTTTGGCTCTACTCTCCCGTCGAAGGGCGACGGCTCTACGAAAGGGCCGACTTCTACAATGCTTGGGCTACCGAAGAACGCACCGGCTTCCACTTCAAAGTCAGCTGCTCCAAAACCTAAGCCCATACGCGCAGGACGTCCGTTCCCACTACTCCGCGTACAAGTCGGAACTCACCATGACTGTTTCTCGTCGTACCTGCTTTTCCGATGAAACCACATCCCAACCCGAGGTGAGGCAGCGAGGCTTCCGCGAAAAGGAGCCCCACCCGCCGTACAACGAAAGAGGATCAACAGCGGCCTCCCGGAGAGCGCGGGCGTCCGTGAGGCCGGCGAATTGTTTGTCGAGGTCGTCGGCCCGTGCAGCCGCGCGGGGTTCGTCGTCCTCAGCCCGGGCTGCAGCGCGGACCTCTGCGATCGCGGCAATGATGTCCGGAAAGGATCCGCTAACGGCCGCTGCGGATCGTCCGGGCGTTACCGAGCTGGGCAATGCCGATGACAGTGAGTGTGGCGGTGACCAACAGGACCACGATCACCAGGCCCAGAAGCGGGAGCTCGTGGATGGCGAGCTGCGGAATGCGGCGCGATGGCACTGCCAAAACGCCCACGAAGGCTCCGAGCAGGCCGAAGTAGCTGCCGGTCATAAAACTGCGGTGAGCTCTTAGGTTTCTCTTCCAGATTGCCCAAAGGCCCGCTGTCAGTGTGCAGAAGGTCAGTACCGAGAGCGCGTGGAGCCAGTTGAACCCCCCGTCGATGGTTCTGATACCGAAAGAGGTCAGTACCACGACATACATCGAAACAGCCCAGGTTTTTCCCACGAGGCGATGAACACTGCCGCCCTTGGTTGGACGCAACAGGTTCACGGCGCCGAAGATCAATGAATAGCTGGCGGCGATTGCATGGAGTGAGATCAAAAGGGTCCACGAAGAGGGCATAGTCCGGAGCCTAGCGGAGCATGCTGTCCGGTATGCCATATCGCCCGTGGTGGTGACAGTGCTTTGGATATAGGAGCACCAGGCCTGCCCCGCAAGTTCCCCTCAATTCCCCCAAAAAACAGCACTAAGGGCACATCTGCCGCGGCCCCTTAGCGCCGGCCGGGCCCAAGGACACCGTCTGTGCCGCGCGGATTTACCGGCCCTGGCTTGCGGGGCTCAGGGCCTTCAAACTTCATCCCTGGCTCTTGCAGGTGCCTCGCTAAGTGAGGCCGGGTCCGGGTAACCGCCAAGGCATCAGCAAGCCGCATGGCGTCCAATAACAGCATTCTGTTGGACAGCGGCACGCTGCCCGCCTCGCTGGTGCAGACAACGAGCGCCGCGGTGACTTCCGCGATCAGGTCGGTGTCACGACTGCTTCGGTATTCCTGTGCAAGGTCCCCCGTGTGCTTAAGTGCCCCAGAGACGAACACAGCGACCTCAGTCCTTCGTGCCATGTCAAATTTCATCAGCACCGATGAAACCATGTTCTTCACAGTCTTTTCGGCCAAAAACATTTCCTGGCCGATCTGGCCGTTGGTCAACCCCCGGGCAACCCCGGCCGCCACCTTCATTTCCTGTTTTGAAAGCATTCCCAACCGGCCGTCGGGCCCATTCGTCCCGTCAGCCTGGATCGGGGCCAGGATACCGGTCTGGAAACGACGGCTATAAGCGGTGTATCCGTGCATTGCCCGCCGGATCAGCCTGAGCTGCTCCTCGTTGTCATCCTGTTGTGACAAGCACCCCCAGGCGCCGGCCAGGATAGCCCCGATCAGCACCGATTCGTCAGTTTCACCCGTCATCAAAACACACCGGATGTTGGCATCGGCAGCTGCGATAGTTCGGCAAAGCCCGACGCCCGAACCATCGGGAAGGTCGTCATCGATGATGGCCAGATCCGGGCGCAACGCAGGGATCCGCCGGGCAGCCTGGCGGACAGACCCCGACTCACCGGCAACTTTGAACCCATTAGCCAGCAACAGTCCCCGCAAGCCCCGCCCAACGAGCTCTTCACCAGTCACGACGCAAACGCTCCCGAAGGAAGACGACGCCAAACCAGGCTCATGGCCAGTGGCCATATTCGTTCCGTTCATTCGCCCTTCGAAACTCCAAAGGCGGTTGTTGGTCTCCTGCTGCCACTCTGGCCCCACCGTGAAAAGGGAGAACAGGTACCCAGCATTCAGGCACCTGTCAAAAAGCGAACGAACTTGCCGACTCACCTACAGGCTAGCCCTATAAGCAGAGCCCGAACACCCCGGCCAACTCTTACTCCAGGGCAGCATGTCGCTGCCTACTTGCTTGGCGTCGTTCTGAACGGCGAGGTGATACCTGCGAAGTTTCCGATCCGGAGGCCGGTTCACCAGTCGGGCTTCAGTCCCTCGGGCCAGCAGCGTGGCTCTTCTATCAGAGGCTTCTGTTCACGCAGCCGTATCGCGTGGCAAGCGCACCTTGACGTAAAAGTTGAGTGTACTCATAATTGATTTCAGTCACTTATAAGGAGTACCGCCATGAAGGCGTTTGTTATTGATGAGTACAAGGTCGGGCTTCGGATGGCCGAAGTCCCTGAGCCGACGGTTGGAGAGCATGATGTCCTGGTCCGGGTCGAGGCAGCGGGGCTTAACCAGCTGGATGAGAAGATCCGGCTCGGCGAGTTCAAGCAGATCCTCCTTTACCCGCTGCCGCTGGTGCTGGGGCACGACCTGGCGGGAACGGTCCTCCAGGTGGGGACGAAAGTGCGTGGCTTCAGTCCGGGCGACGAGGTATTCGCCAGGCCAGGCAAGGACCGGATCGGCACGTTCGCCGAACGCATTGCGGTCGCCGAGGCTGATGTAGCTCTGAAGCCTGCATCCATCACAATGGCCGAGGCGGGGTCCCTTCCGCTGGTGGCTTTGACGGCGTGGCAGGCCCTGGTGGAGCGCGGCAAGGTGCAGCCGGGGCAGAAAGTGCTCATCCATGCGGGCGCCGGCGGTGTTGGTTCCATTGCCGTCCAGCTGGCGAAGCACCTGGGGGCAACGGTGGCTGCCACGGCCAGCGCCGCCACCGCAGAGTTCGTCCGAGGTCTCGGCGCCGACGTCGTCATCGACTACCGGAACGAAGACTTCGAGGAGATCCTCAGCGGCTACGACCTGGTCCTGGACAGCCTCGGCGGGCAAAACCTGGAGAAGTCGCTCCGCATCCTCAAGCCCGGCGGTTTGGCAATCGGAATCGCGGGGCCGCCGGACCCCGCCTTCGCCCGGGAACTGGGCCTTAACCCGTTGCTCCGGCTCGCTATCGCCGTCCTTAGCCTCAATGTCCGCCGCCACGCACGCCGCCTCGGCGTGCGCTACGAATTCCTCTTCATGCACGCCAGCGGAGAGCAACTCCGGCGCATCGCAGGGCTTGTCGACGACGGCGTGCTGCGTCCCGTCGTCGGACGCACCAGTTCGTTTGCCCGGCTCCCGGAAGCTTTGCAGGCGCTGGGAAACGGGGGTTTGCGCGGTAAGGCGGTGGTCATCAATCCACCTGGCGGGGAGGCCCGGGGCGAAGCAGTGGGCCGGCACGATCTTGGGGACCGGGCATGAGCGCCGCCGCCTCTTCCTATGCCGAGGCGCCCACCCGCAGCATCACGGCTGGCGGCGTCACCTACGCTTACCGTGA
Organism: Pseudarthrobacter sp. 902506025; assembly: GCF_040702325.1. NCBI lineage: Bacteria > Bacillati > Actinomycetota > Actinomycetes > Micrococcales > Micrococcaceae > Pseudarthrobacter > Pseudarthrobacter sp. 902506025. The sequence goes on along the minus strand of NZ_JBFBKW010000001.1, from coordinate 422,846 downwards.
ACTGGGGCCAACCGGCGGCGTTCCTGTGGTCTTCTTCCTCCACCTTGCCGGCAACCTGGATAACTGGGATCCGCGGATTATCGACCCCATTGCCAAAGAACACCACGTCATCACCTTCAACAACCGTGGGCTCGGCGGCACCACCGGCAAGGTGCCGGCCACCATCGAGGCAATGGCCGACGACGCAGCCGCCTTCATTCACGCCCTGGGGCTGGACAGGGTGGATGTCTTCGCCTTTTCCCTGGGCGGGATGGTGGCCCAGGCCCTTGTCGGCAAGCACCCCTCCCTGGTCCGGAAACTTATCCTCGCCGGCACGGGCCCCAGGGGCGGGAAAGGGATGGACAAGGTTGCCCGGGTCACGTACTGGGACATACTGCGGGCCACCCTGGTCCGGGCTGATCCGAAGGAGTTCCTGTTCTTCAACCGCAACTCGTCCGGCAAGCGTGCGGCAAAGGAGTTCATCGGGCGTGTCCAGGAGCGCAGTGCGGGACGTGACCTTCCGGTACGGATCCAGGCGTTCCGGACGCAGCTAAAAGCAATCAGGAACTGGGGCCGCGCCGAGCCAGCGGACCTGTCCACCATCACGCAGCCAACGCTGATCGCCAACGGCGACAACGACCGCATGGTTCCCTCGGTCCTGTCAGAGGACCTGCACCGCCGCATTTCAGGTTCAGAGCTGGTCATGTACCCGGACTCCGGCCACGGCAGCATTTTCCAGTTCCACGAGCAGTTCGTTCCTGTTGCCGCCAAGTTCCTGCAGCGCTGACGGCCATGCGCGCCGTTGGCTACACTCGAAGTCAGCCCGTCACCATGACCGTCCAGGAGAACCTCACTCAATGCATCCCGCTTCCCAGCCCGTCTCCCGGCGGGAGCGGAACAAGCAGGCCAAGCTTGACCGCATCACGGCGGCGGCCCGTGAACTCTTTGCCGTACATGGCATCGACGATGTCACCACCCAGCAAATCGCGGAGAAAGCCGACATCGGCGCGGGAACCCTGTTCCTGTACGCCAAGAGCAAGGGCGAGCTGCTGCTGCTCGTCCAGAACTCCGCCTATGCCGATGCCCTCGCCAAGGGCACGGCCGGCGCCGCCGAGGTCAGCGCCCCGCTGGACGCCGTCATGGCTATCGTCCGGCCCGTGGTGGAATGCAACCGGACCCAGGTCCATAACGGACGCACCTACCTGCGCGAGATGGTCTTCGGCGACCCAAACGAGCCGCACCACCATGCCGCACTCACCCTCGCTGCTGGGACTGAGGCAGCCATCGCCGACGTGCTGCAGCGCGACGGCCGCAGGTCCCCCGAAACTGCAGCCACACTTGCCCGCACCGTCTCCGCCATCATGTTCCTCACCATGGCAGCGTCAACCAACACGTCCCGGTCCACCGACGACCTGATCCTCGACATCCGGGACCAAGTAGCAGCCATCCTCCCTGCCTGACCGCCCTACTGGCCGCTGCCTTAGGCGGCACAACTCCTCAGTACCCGGGCACCCTCATAGAAAAGGCAACCAGCCATGACTTCCCTCAACAACGCAGTCGTCCTCATCACTGGCGCAAACGGTGGGATCGGAAGAGAATTCGTCCGCGAAGCTCTCGCCCGCGGCGCCTCCAAGGTCTACGCCACCGCCCGCCACCCGCGCACCTGGGACGACGACCGCATCATCCCCCTCGCCCTGGACGTCACAGACCCTGCCTCCATCGGGGCAGCGGCAGAAGCAGCACAGGATATTACGGTGCTCATCAACAACGCCGGCGCCTCCCCCGCCAGCGCCAGCCTGCTCACCCTGCCGGAAGACGAGATCCGCTCCAACGTCGAAACCAACTTCTTCGGCCCGCTCCGCCTGGCCCGCGCCTTCGCACCCCTGCTCAAAGAACAGGAAGCAGCAGCGATGGTCAACATCCACTCGCTCCTGAGCTGGTATGCAACGGCTGGCGTCTACAGCGTCTCCAAGGCAGCCCTATGGTCAGCCACAAACGCCCTGCGGCTCGAACTCGCCCCCGAAGGCGTGCACGTCCTCGGTGTACACGTCGGATGGGTGGACACCGCGATGGCCGCGCACACGACCGACCCCAAGCTCCCGCCCGCAGTCATGGTCAGCCGAGTCTTCGACGCCCTCGAAGCCGGTGAATACGAGGTGCTCGCCGACGAGGCATCAGCACGCGTCAAAGCCGGCCTCAGCGCCGGCATCGTAGAGCTCTACCCGCAACTCAAAACCCCCACCGCCTAAAGGGACGCGGTTCTGCGCTTACACTCACACGCACAGCCCAAGTCACTGCACTGGTGCTGCGGCTGACAGCCGTCCCAGTTCAGTGGTACGGGGAGGGTTGGCTCCCGGCCGGGAGCAGGTGATCCCGGCGGCCCGGTTGGCATATGCGGCCAGGGCATGGAGCTCGTCCGTGCCCAGAGTCTGCAGGCGGTGTCTTCCGGCTGCCCCAAGCGTTCCGAGCTGGGCAAGGCCGGCGATGACAGCGGCCATGAAAGAGTCGCCGGCGCCCACGGTGTCAGCCACGGTGACGGGTTCTGCTTGCATTTCAATGCGCGCCCGCCGGGTGATGATGACCGGGCCAGCGGCGCCCCGGGTCAGGGCTGCAAAGGACGGTCCCAGTTCCAGCCAGGCTGCAAGGCTTTCCTCCGGGCTGCGGTCGGGGTACAGCCAGGCCAGGTCTTCGTCGCTGGCCTTAACGATGTCGCTCGCCGCCACAAACCGTTCCGCCCGTGTACGAGCTGCGGTGACATCCGGGCTGATGGCCGGCCGGCAGTTGGGGTCGTAGCTGATCGTTGCCCTCTCCCCCGCCGCCTCGAGAAGGCCAAGGACGGCCTGGTCCCCTGGCCCCAGTAGAGCCCCAATTGATCCTGCGTGCACATGGGAGGAAGTCTCGACGGCGGCCAATGCAGGCAGTGTTGCCCCCGCCAGGTCCCAGCTGATGTCGAACGCATAAGCGGCGGCACCGCCGGCACCTAACGTTGCGGTGGCCGTCGACGTCGGTGCGCTGCCGCCCCTGATCACCGCGACGCCGTTGGACTGGAGGTGCTCTTCGATCATGAGACCGTACTGATCATCGGCGTAGTGCGTCACCAAATTGCTGGCAAAGCCCAAACGGGCCACCCCGACTGCGACGTTGAGGGGACTCCCACCCGCGTGTACCCGGGCCGGAGTTGTCCGTCCGGCTCCACGGATGACGTCGACAAGCGATTCACCAATGACGGTGACGATGGCTCCCCGTTCAGCCGGTAGGCGCGCAGGTGTGGGTCCGGTATCGGTCATGGCTTGCTTCATCGCAGTTCTCTTCATCAGTCCCGGGAGCATGGATCTAGCGGCCCGGGTAGACCACGGCTTTAAGCTGGCCACGCTGCTTGCCGGCCTTGAGTGCCTCTTCTGACTGGGCGAGGGTGAATTTGCCGGTGACGAGGATGTCCAGGTCCACTTTCCCGTCAGCAATGAGCTGGATGGCCAGCGGCCAGGTGTTGGTGTAGCGGAAAACGCCAGAGAGCCATATCTCCCGGTTCTGGATGTAGGAGACGGGCAGCTCCACGTCGTCAGCTCCGAGCCCCACGAGGATGACGCGGCCGGCGGGTGCCACTGCCTTGATCCCGGCGCGGACTGCCTGGGGTGCGCCGGAGGCGTCAATGAACGCATCGACGTCGAGCCCTTCCACACTGTCGGTCTTCGCATGGAGCGCGCGCGTGGCGCCGTGCTGGAGGGCGAACGCGAGCCGGTCCTCGGCGATATCGGAGATGTAGATTTCGGTGGCGCCAAAGGCGCGGGCGGCTTGGGCGGCGATAATGCCGATGGGCCCGGCTCCGGCGATCAGGACCCTGCTGCCGGGCTTGATCTCTGCGCGTTCGCAAGCCCAGAGACCCACGGAGAGAGGTTCGATCAAGGCGGCAGCCTCGTCGCTGACGCTGTCCGGGATGTCGTAGGCAAAGTCCGACTGGATGGTCACGTACTCGGCGAACGCGCCGTCGACCGGCGGGGTGGCGTAGAACTCGATGTCCGGGCATAGATTGTAGCGGCCGGCCTTGCACTGCTTGCACGTACGGCAAGGCCGTTGGGGTTCGACGGCGACGCGCTGGCCGATGCGGGCGGGGTCAACGGAGCTGCCGACGGCGGCGATCCGGCCGGAGAGTTCGTGGCCCAGGATGAGCGGGTGGTCCACAACGTAGGGGCCAATCCGGCCGTGCTCGTAGTAGTGGACGTCGCTGCCGCAGACACCGACGGCGGCGACCTGCACCAGTACCTGGTCCGCATCGGGTTGCGGGAGCGGCAAGGTTTCCATGGACATGTCGCCCTGGCTCTTCAGGACGCTGGCCCGCATGGTCGCGGGCAGTTTCGCGTGGGCGTGGGGGCGGAACCGGGTTGTGGGAGTTGTCATCGGAGCGATCCTTTCGAAAGCGGCGTGCACGTTACTTGACAGCGCCCAGGGAGAGGCCCGGGACGAGTTTGTCCTGGGCGGCAAAACCGGCGAACAGCACCGGCAGGGAAATGACGACGGCGGCCGCGCAGACTTTGGCGAGGAACAGCCCCTGCCCGGACACGAAGCCGGTCAGGAAGACCGGGGCGGTGCCCGCCACCACGCCGGTGAGGACGCGGGCAAGGAGCAGTTCGTTCCAGCTGAAGATGAAGCAGATCAGGGCGGTGGCGGCGATGCCCGGCATCGCGACCGGGGCGATGACCTTGCGCAGGATCAGCAGGAGGTTGGCGCCGTCGATTTGGGCCGCCTCCAGCATTTCTTCGGGAACCTCGGCGAGGAAGGACCGCATCATCCACACCGCGATGGGCAGGTTCATGGAGGTGTACATCAGGATCAGGAACCAGATGTTGTCCAGTGCCCCTACAGTGCGGGCGAACAGGTAAAGCGGCAGGATCGCAGCCACCACGGGCATCATCTTCGTCGAGAGGAAGAAGAACATGACATCGGTCCACTTCTTCACCGGCCGGATGGAGAGTGCGTAGGCGGCGGGGATGGCCAGCACCAGGACCAGGACCGTGGACAGGATGGATGCGGTGGCGGAGTTGATCAGGGACGGCCACGGGCTGACACCGGACGTCTCGCCGAAGAATTCCCGGTAGGCGTCCAACGTCAGGCTTGCAGCAATCGACGGCGGATTGGTGGCCGCATCCGTCTCGGAGTGGAAGGAGGTCAGGATCATCCACACCACGGGGGATGCAAAGAGCAGGGCCAGCAGCCACGCAGCGACACCGGCGGCGGTGTTGTTGCGCGTGGGGTCCATCTTCGTTTTACCGCGCTTGCGGTTACCGGTGGTCAGCGCTGTGGGCCGGGGTGGGGTGCTCTGCGGTGCAGCGGGGGTAAGGGTGCTCATCGTGCTGCCTCCTTCTTGAAGAGTGAAAAGACGGTGCGGAGTGCGAAGGTCGCCACGATGATGGTGCCGATGACCACCACGACGCCGGCTGCGGAGGCCAGGCCGTATTCGTTGGCGTAGTAGAACGTCTGGTAAATGGCGTAGGGCAGGTTGGCGGTGCCCAGGCCGCCCGCGGTGAGGGTGAAGACGGAGTCAAAGTTCTGCACGATGTAGATGGCGCCGAGCAGACCGCCGAGTTCCAGGTACTGGCGCAGATGTGGCAGGGTCAGGTGCCGGAAGATCGCCCAAGGTGTGGCGCCGTCCATTTGGGCCGCTTCCACTGTGTCCATGGGTCGCGACTGCAAACCGGCGAGCAGGATGAGCATCATGAACGGCGTCCACTGCCATACCAGGGAGACGACGACGGCTGCCAGGGGTGCTTGGGACAGCAGGTCCAGCTGCGGGGCGGCGCTGCTGCCGAAAAGCGACCAGAGCCAGGTGAGGATGCCGTTAATCAGCCCGTAGGCGGGGTTCAGGAGGGCGTGCTTCCAGATCAGCGCGGCAGCCACGGGGACCACCAGGAAGGGTGCGATCAGCAGGGTTCGTGCCAATCCCCTGCCCAGGAACTTCTTGTCCAGCAGCAGGGCCAGGCCCAGCCCGATGAGCAGGCTGGCGAGCACCACGGAGACGGTGAGGACGATGGTGGTGAAGATCGCCTGCCGCAGGTCCGGGTCGGTGAGGACGGTGATGTAGTTTTCCAGCCCGGCGAAGGCCGTCTTGCTGGGGCTAAGGCTGTTCCAGTTCAGGAACGAGATGAACAACGTCACCACGAAAGGAAGCTGGGTTACCACGATGAGGAAGATCAGGGCCGGGAGCAGCGGCGCACGCCGTGCCCAGGCCATGGCGCGTTCACGGGATGGCGCACGTCGTGTGGGTTTGGCTGCGGTGTGTCCCGATCGGGAGATACGCGCCGTTGCGGTAGTCATGGGATTCTCCTGCGGTTCGGTTGGTGCTACTTGTACTTGTTGCCGATTTTTTGGGCGGCGTCCTGGCCCTTGGCCAAAGCGTCAGCCACCGTTGTCTGCCCCGCGATGGCGGAACTGACGCCCTGCGAAACGTTGGCGCCCAGGGCAGCGAACTCGGGGATGCCCACAAACTGGATTCCGACGGCGGGTCGCGGCTGGGTGCCCGGGTTCTTGGGATCGGCGTTCTCGATGGCGAACCGCTCCGCGGTGAAGAAGGGGGCAGCCTTCTGGAATTCCGCATTTTCATAGGTGGAGACGCGTTTGCCGGAGGGGACTTTGGCCCAGCCGAGCTTGGACGCCACGAGATGTTCGTACTCTTTGGAGCTGGCCCAGGCCACGAACTTCCCGGCGGCATCCTGTTTCCTGGAGGCCGCCTGCATGGCCCAGGACCAGGTCCAGAGCCAGCCCGAGGACTTGGTCTCCTTAATGGGAGCCTGGGCGTAGCCGATCTTGCCTTTGACCGGAGAGGAGCCGGATTCAAGGGCACCCGCGGCCGAGGTTGCGTCGTACCACATGGCCGTCTTGCCCTGGCTCATGTTGTTCAGGCACTCGGTGAAGCCTGCCTGGGCGGCTCCTGCTTCACCGTGTTGGCGGACCAGGTTGGTGTAGAACTCGGTGGCGGCGGCGAACTCCGGGCTGTTGACCTGGGCGTTCCAGTCCTTGTCGAACCAGGTGCCGCCGAAGGTGTTCACCACTGTGGTCAGGGGCGCGAAGACCTGGCCCCAGCCGGGCTGGCCGCGCAGGAAGATGCCTTTCATGCCGGGTGCTGCGCCGTCTACTTTCGCCGCGATGTCGGCCACTTGGTCCCAGGTGGGTTTGTCCGGCATGGTGAGACCTTTGGCCTCGAGGATGTCCTGCCGGTACATCAGGAAGGACGATTCACCATAGAACGGTTCGCCGTAGAGCCTGCCGTCCGTACCGGTGAGGGAAGCAGTGTAAGCGGGGAGGATATCCGCCTGGTCGAAGCCGGGGTCCTTGGCCACGCTGTCCAGCGGTGCCAGCCAGCCGTTGGCGGAATAGAACGGGATTTCGTAGTTGGACAGCGATGCGACATCGTATTGACCGGCCTGGCTGGAGAACTCCTGGCTGATCTTGGCCCGGACGTCGTTCTCCGGCAGGATCGTGAAGTTGACGTTGATGCCGGTTTCTTTGGTGAAGTTGTCTGCGGTGAGCTTCTGCAGGTCCTCCATTTGGGGGTTGTTGACCATCAGGACGTTGATGCTGTTGGGGTTGCCGGCGGAATTGCCTCCGCCGGCACCTGTGCAGGCGGTGGCGCCCAGAGCGATGCAGAGGGCTCCGGCGGACAGGGCGGCAGCGCGCGTTTTCGGGCGCATTAAGGACTCCTTTGTTCTTCAGGAAGATTCAGGGCAGATGCACCCGACTGCTGCGTCAGGGTGCCGGTCTGGTGTGCGGCCGGCCTCCAGAATCCCGGTGCCGTGCTCTTGTTCCTCAACTGTAGGTGTGCGGGATGTGCCACAACTAGCGTCACCGTTGCCCGTTTCTGATACTTATTTTCCGATTTGATAAGCCTCATCAGCCGGTACGCTGGTGAGGGCGCAGGGGATGCTGTCCAAAATTCATAACCACCGGATACACGGAGACTGCCATGGCCACAGTGGATGATGCCGAGGAAGCGACTGCCCGGCTGGCCGAAAGACTTCTGGGGATGCGGGCCAACCGCGAAGTCATTCCCCCGGATCCCAACCACTCGGTGCGGTGGCACCAGCACAGCTACCCAAGCCCGCTGGCGCGGTGGAACTACCATCCTGAGTACGAGATCCACCTCATCCGCAAAGGCACCGGAAAATTCATCGTCGGCGACCACATCGGCACCTTTGAGGCCGGCCACGTGTCGATCGTGGGGTCTGGCCTGCCGCACGACTGGGTCAGCGACCTTGAGCCCGGCGAAGTACTGGAGAACCGGGACGCTGTCATCCAGTTCGACGGGAAGTGGGTGGAGCAGGCGGCCGGCGTGGTCCCCGAGCTGGCCGAGGTCCGTCCGTTGCTCGAACAGTCAGCGCGTGGCATCGAATTCCTGGGACAAACCGCAGTGGCAGCGGCGGCGGCCATTGAGGCCATGGGCCAGACCACAGGCCTGGAGCGACTCCAGCACCTGTTTGAATTGTTCGCACTCCTTGCCGCGGCGCCGGAAGGTGACCGCCGGTATCTTGCGGAAGAATGGTTCAGGCCGCAGCTGGACGGACAGGCCGCCGCCGTCGTCGACCTTGTCCTGGAGTACGTGTTCAGCAATCACTCCGGCAGCGTCCGGATGTCCGAGGCTGCTGCCCTAGTGGGGATGCCGGAGCCCACCTTTTCCAAGTACTTCAAGCGCGCCACCGGCCAGAACTTCAGTGACCTGGTCCGGAAACTGCGCCTGGCACATGCCCGGCGCCTGCTCGAGCGGAGCGATAAGGCGGTGTCAGACATTTGCTATGAAGTCGGCTTCACCAACCTCTCCAATTTCAACCGACACTTCCTCAACGACACGGGAGAAACCCCGCGGCACTACCGCCAACGCACACAGAAATGAGAGTCGGGCCTGCTTGGGATGAGTATGCCGCCTCCCACATTCCATGCCCTGCAACCACTGGGACCGCGTGCAGGCTGAATAAGTAACATCTTGACGCCGCCGTGTGGTGCACGTTACTGTTCTTTCTGTCGGTTATACGAATAACTGATACGAATAACCAATGGCCCAAGGAGGTGCCCATGGCCCGGTCCCGCCCCCACTCCGGACCCACCATGCATGACGTGGCGGCTGCCGCAGGAGTTTCCCAGGCCACCGTCTCCCTGGTCCTGAATTCAGCGTCCGGCTCCAGGTTCTCGGACGAAACCCGCCAGCGGGTGAAGGACGCGGTGCAGCAGCTTGGCTACCGTACTAACGCCCACGCCAAAACCCTCCGGGAAGGCATTTCCGGAATCATCGGGTTCCTTGGTGACGCCGTTGCCACCACACCTTTCGCAGGAAAGATCATTGAAGGTGCACAGGAACGCGCATGGGAAGACGGCTTGCTTCTGCTGACCATGAACACCGGCGGAGACAAGGCACTGGAATCAGCGTCGCTGGATTCCATGCTCTCCTACAAGGTTGCCGGCGTCGTTTACGCGGGGATGTACCACCGCCGGCTCGATGTCCCCGAAGCGCTGGAGGCCGTCCCCTCCGTGGTGCTGAATTCCCAGGACCGAAAGCTGCGCCTTCCCAGCGTCGCCCCGGATGAGGAACTGGGGGGTTACACCGCCACCCGACACCTCATCGAAGCCGGACATACGCAGGTAGCGATGATCAACATCGAAACCCTGGAAAGTGAACTCCCCGCAGCCGTGGGACGCTTCAACGGTTACACCAAGGCAATGACCGAGGCCGGCATCCCGGTTTCATCGGAGCTGGTCCGCTTCGGCACCGGCAACGAAGACGACGGTTTCACCTATGCGACGGAGTTGCTGACATCCGGCAAGCCTCCGACCGCCATCTTCTGCGCCAATGACCGCACCGCGTGGGGGGCCTACCAGGCCGCCGCGGAGCTGCACCTTTCGATCCCCGGCGATGTATCCATCGTCGGCTTCGACAACCAGGAGACCCTGGCCCCGCACCTGAGGCCGGGACTCACCACTCTAGAGCTGCCTTTTGTCGAGATGGGGCGCCGTGCCGTTGACCTCATCCTGCAGGGCGCCGAACCTGACGGGCGGGTCGAGTTCATGACCTGCCCGCTGATTGAACGGAACTCAGTGACACATCCAAAGGAGAAGCCATGAGCCGCGTCCTGGCTCGGCCCACGCCGGCAGCGCCCCCGGCGTCCCCGGCTCGAACGCGCCAACGGAAGGCCTTTTCGCTGCGCCTGAAGAGAGTGGCGAGGGCGTGGCAGTTATACGTATTACTAATCCCGTCGCTCCTCTACATCGCCGTTTTCAAGTATTGGCCGATGTACGGGGTACAAATAGCTTTCCGCAACTACAACCCCGTGGATGGATTCACCGGAAGCCCCTGGGTAGGACTGCAGCACTTCATTCGGTTCGTCAACTCCTACCAGTTCAGCCAGGTGGTTGGTAACACCCTCTGGATCGCTGTCCTGGGCCTGTTGCTGGCCTTCCCCATTCCGATCATCCTCGCGCTCCTGGTCAACCAACTCCAGAGCGAACGGTTCAAGAAGTTCACCCAAACCGTGCTCTATTCGCCGGCCTTCATCTCGACGGTGGTCGTTGTGGGCATCATGTTCGTCCTGCTTTCCCCGCGGTCGGGCCTGGTCAACAACGCCATTCAACTGGCAGGCGGCCAACCGGTCTTCTTCATGGGCTCCCCGGAGTGGTTCCGGCCCGTCTACGTCATTTCAGATGTGTGGCAAAACGCGGGCTTTTCCATGATCGTGTATCTGGCTGCCTTGTCCGGGATCGACCCCGCACTGCACGACGCCGCCAAGGTTGACGGCGCCTCCAAGCTGCAACGCATCCGGCACGTCGACCTGCCCGGCATCAAGCCCGTCATAACGGTGCTGTTCATCCTCGCCATCGGGAACCTGCTCAACGTGGGATTCGAAAAAGCCCTGCTGATGCAAACAAACCTGAACCTGCCGACGTCGGAAATCATCCAAACGTACGTCTACCACGCAGGCCTGCAGCAGGCGCAGTTCAGCTACTCGGCCGCCATTGGCCTGTTCAATTCCGTCCTCAACCTCGTGTTGCTGCTGACCTTCAACTGGGTAGCGCGCCGGGCCAACCAAGCAACCCTGTGGTGATGCCGTCATGTCCCTGAACACCGAAACCGTGGCCGCCCCGGCCCCCGTCAATCAACCCCAACCCCTTCGCAGGCGGACGACGTCGTTCCGCGACAAATGGGCCGACTCCGCCTTCAACGTCGCGTCCGTCACCATCCTGACGCTGTCCATCGTCGCCGTCGTCTATCCCTTGTACTTCATCGTCATCGCCTCGATCAGCGATCCCAACGCCGTTTACGAAGGCAAAGTATGGCTGTTCCCCTCCGGGGTCACGCTGGAGGGATACCAGCGGATCCTCGCGGACAGCCGGATCTGGAATGGCCTGGGCAACACGGTCATCTACACGGTCCTGGGGACGGCGATCAGCGTGACCACCATCCTGTTCGGTGCCTACGCGCTGTCCCGCAAGGACATGCCGGGCAGGAAGTTCCTGATGCTGCTCTTCGTCATCACCATGTTCTTCGACGGCGGTCTGATCACCAAGTACCTGGTAGTGCGGGACCTGGGCATGCTGGACACTGTCTGGGCAGTCGTGCTGCCAGGGGCAGTGGGAGTCTGGAACCTGATTATCGCCCGGTCCTTCTTCGAGAACACCATCCCCGGGGAGCTCCGGGAAGCTGCCCAGATGGACGGCGCCAACGATTTCACCTTCTTCTTCAAGATGGTGCTCCCCCTGTCCAAGCCGCTCATCATGCTCATGATCATGGTCCATGTGGTGGCGCACTGGAATTCGTTCTTTGACGCATTGATCTTCCTCAACGACGACACCAAATACCCCCTGCAGCTCGTGCTGCGAAACATCCTCATCCAGTCCGATGTCTCCTCCGCCGGCACCACCGGCGGCGACATCGAGTCCTACGCCGCCGCGCAGCGCATCGGTGAGCTGACCAAGTACGCCATGATCGTCGTCTCGAGCCTGCCGCTGATGATTGCGTTGCCCTTCATGCAAAAACACTTCACCAAAGGCACCATGATCGGCGCCGTCAAGAGCTAGGCCCCGGAACCAGACGCTAATGACCGACGGCGGTACCCACCTTCCGCCGTTATCCCCCCTCCCCCGCAAACCAGAAAAGGAAACGACCCATGGCTACAAGCCGCAAACTCGCCATCCTCGGCACCCTCATGGCAGGAACGATGCTGTTCACCGCATGCTCGGGCAACTCCAAGGGAACCGGCGACATCAAGGACTCCTCGGCAGAAGCCGGGTTCCAGGAAACCGGCTTCCCCATCGTCAAGAACCAGCTGACCCTGAAGTTCTCCGGAACAAAGACCGCCCTCGCTCCCGACTACAGCACCATGACTCTGGTGCAGCAGTGGGAAAAGGACACCAACATCCACATCGACTGGCAGAACCTCCCGGAGACTGTCTTCAAGGAAAAGAAGAACCTGATCCTCGCCAGCGGCGACCTCCCTGACGCCTTTTTCAACAGCGGCCTCACCGACGCCGAAATCGGCACCTACTCGGCAAACGGCACACTCATTCCGCTCGAAGGCTTGATCGAGAAGAACGCACCCAACCTTTCCAAGCTCCTCGCAGCCCGGCCGGACATCAAGGCCGCCATCACTTCATCGGACGGGCACATCTACTCGCTGCCCTCCATCGAGGAACTCGGCCTGGTCCAATTCCCCAACGAGATGGCCATCAATACCGCATGGCTGGACAAGCTCGGCATCCCGATGCCGAAGACCGTAAACGAACTGCACGACGCCCTGCTCGCCTTCAAAACCAAGGATGCCTCCGGCACCGGCAAGACCATCCCCTTGAGCTTCATGCCCAATTCCTGGTGCGGGGACATCGTCGACCTCATCGCAGCTCTTGGCGGGGTTCCGGACAACATGGACCACCGCATCGTCCAGGACGGCAAAGTCATCTACACGGCCACCCAGGACGGCTACAAGAAAGCCATCCAGACCCTGCACCAGTGGTACCAGGAAGGCCTGATCGATCCCGAATCCTTCTCGCAGGATGACAAGGCCTACCTGGCCAAGGGAAAGGCCGGAACAGAAAACCTCGGCTCCTTCGTCTGGTGGGAAATCAAGGAAATGGTCGGTGCTGACCGCGCCGGCGACTACAAACTGCTGCCCGTGCTCGAGGGGGTGGATGGCAAGAGGCTGGCCAGCCAGTCCAACAACCAGGAAATTGCCCGCGGAGCCTTCGCTATCACCCGGGCCGATAAGTACCCCGCCGCAACCATGCGCTGGGCCGACAACCTCTATGACCCCATCCAGTCAGCCCAGGCCAACTGGGGCCCCATCGGCGAGACCCTGCAGAAAGACCCGGCAACCGGCCTGCTGACCCAGATTCCTGCGCCGGCCGGTACGAGTGAAGGCGAACGACGCCAAAAAGTGGCACCGGGAGGCCCCAAGGCCAACACCGCAGAAAACTTCCAGAAAGTCGTAGCGCCCGAGCCCCGGGCCGCTGAACGCCAGAAGACGGTTGAAGAAAACTACAAGCCGTTCCCCGCAAACGATGGATACCCGCCAGTGGCGCTCTCCAACGAAGAACTCCAGCAGATCAGCACCATTGAGACCGACGTTGCCACTCTCGTGAAGCAGAACACTGCTAGATGGATTGTCTCCGGCGGCATCGACCAGGAGTGGGACGGCTACGTTTCGCAGCTGAAGAACGTCGGCGTCGACACAATGATCGACGTGTACCAGCAGGCATACGACCGGTTCAAGGACAACTCCTGACCATCTGATTTCCCACAGCGGACCGGGCACGGAACGTCCGTGCCCGGTCCCCGGCCTGCCCCGTTAAAATTTTCCGGCCCCACGCGAACGGGCCACATCCATGAAATGAGACCTGCTCCATGAACACCGTTGCGCCCACCCTTGAGGCTTATCGCCCTGCGATGCACTACACGGCCAAGGACACCTGGCTCAACGATCCCAACGGCCTGGTTTTCCATGAGGGCATTTACCACCTTTACTACCAGAACAATCCCTTCGGGAACGTCCACAGCAACATGTCATGGGGGCACGCCACCTCCACCGACCTCGTCAACTGGGAAGAGCATCAGGTCGCCATCCCGTGTGACGACATCGAGGAGATCTTTTCGGGCAGCATCGTGGTGGACCATGGGAATTCCTCTGGTTTGGGCGTGGGAGGCGTTGCACCACTGGTGGCCATCTACACCAGTGCCTACAAGCCCGGTTCGGCCCATCCCGGCATCCAGGCCCAGTCCCTCGCCTGGAGCATCGACGGCGGCTACTCCTGGACCAAATACTCGGGCAACCCTGTCCTGACCAGGAACTCCCCCGAATTCCGCGACCCCAAAGTCTTCCGCTACAACGGCCCCGCCGGCAGCTACTGGGTGATGGCCGCCGTCGAAGCCCACGATTTCGCCGTGCTTCTCTACCGCTCCGACGACCTCCGGAGCTGGGACTACCTGAGCACATTCGGTCCGGCAAACGGCACCGGCGGGATCTGGGAATGCCCCGACCTCTTCGAGCTGCCGGTCGACGGTCTTCCCGGGACTACAAAATGGGTCCTTACCGTGAACATGAATCCCGGCGGCCCCAACGGGGGCTCCGCCGGACAGTACTTCGTGGGAGAGTTCGACGGCGTGAGCTTCCGTTCCGAAACGACCCTCACCGAGGGCATGCAGGACCCCGGGCTGGTAGATCAGTACCAGTGGCTGGACTGGGGCCGGGACTTCTACGCTGCCGTGTCCTTCAGCAACGTCCCGGACGGCCGCAGGCTCATGATCGGCTGGATGAACAACTGGCAATATGCCAACCAGATTCCCACCTCACCCTGGCGCAGCCCCATGAGCCTTGTCCGGGAAGTTTCCTTGGCCATGGTGGACGGACAGCCGCGGCTTGTGCAACAGCCAGCCCCCGAGTGCACCGCAGAGTCGCTGCCCGGGCCGGCGCAGTGGGTGTCCCTGAGCGGGACGGTGGCGGTCGACGGCGGCGCAGCAGTGCAGCTGGTCGACGTCACCTTTACGCCCGGAACGGCCGACGAGTTCGGTCTCGTGGTCCGTGGCGCAACTGACGGAGCGGCCGGTTCCTCCGGTACCCGGATCAGCATCAGCCCTGGAGCGGGCGAACTGGTGCTGGACCGGACGAACTCCGGCGACTCCGGCTTCCACCCGGCATTTCCTTCTGTCAGCAAAGCACCCTTGCGGGCATTGGACGGTACCTATTCGCTGCGGATCTTTATTGACCACTGCTCCGTCGAGGTCTTCGCGCAGGACGGCCTCGTGACTCTTACCGAGTTGATCTTCCCGGACCCGGCCCAAACGGCCATCACCCTGTTCTCCGCCAACGGTTCAGCCGAGGCACTTCTACAGCTGGTTGCCGTCGGACAGGACAACGCGTAGTGGAATACCGCAAGCTTGGCTCGTCCGGAATGTACCTCAGCGAGATCGCCTACGGCAACTGGTACACCCACGGGGAGCAAATCGACCAGGACACCGCCACAGCCTGTGTCCAGCAGGCTATGGACCTGGGAATCACCACCTTCGACACCGCCGACGCATACGCCGGAACCCGGGCGGAATCAACTCTCGGCGAGGCACTTGCAGGGGTCAGGCGCGAGAGCGTTGAAATCTGTACCAAGGTCTACTTCCCCACCGGGGAAGGCCGAAACGACCGCGGCCTTTCACGCAAACACATCATGGAGTCAATGAACGGCTCCCTTCGCCGGCTCCAGACCGATTACGTGGACCTCTACCAGGCACACCGCTACGACTACGAGACGCCGCTGGAAGAGACCATGCAGGCCTTCGCCGACATCGTCAGGGCCGGAAAAGCACACTACATCGGAGTGTCCGAATGGACGGCCGACGAAATCAGCGCCGGGGCTGCCCTGGCAAAGGAACACGGCGTTCAGCTCGTCTCCAACCAGCCCCAGTACTCCATGCTCTGGCGCGTCATCGAAGCACAGGTTGTCCCCCCTCAGCGAGGACCTGGGGATTGGACAAATCTGCTGGTCTCCCCTCGCCCAGGGAGTCCTCACCGGCAAATACGCACCCGGGCAAGCAGTTCCACAGGGCTCCCGTTTCCGCGGCCCCGACGGAAAGCTCAAGGATGACCACCGCTTTCTTGGCCACGACATCCTCACCCGCGTCCAGCGACTCCTGCCGCTGGCCGCGGAAGCCGGACTGTCCATGTCGGCATTCGCCGTCGCCTGGGTACTGCAAAACCCCAACGTGTCCGCGGCGATTGTCGGCGCCTCACGCCCCGAACAACTCGTCGACAACACGAAGGCGTCCGGGGCAAGGCTGGACCCGAAGCTGCTCGCAGAAGCCGATGGGATCCTCGGCCCCGTGGTCGAGAGGGACCCGGAAAAGGTCGAGTCCTTCCTTACCCGCCCTTGAAACTCACAGCCAGACCTTAGACCCACGACTCGGCGCCGCCTTCCGCAGTCCGACCACGACCGCCAAATGACCCCGACTCCTGCCCCGAGAGGCAAAGCATGGAACATCCCAAAGCAGCCCGCCAAGAAGCCCAGAAGCCCCTTGACGCCGTCGTTGTCGGTGAAGCACTGATCGACGTGGTCACCACCCCGGACAGCCAGGTGGAGCATCCCGGCGGATCTCCCGCCAATGTGGCCTACGGACTCGGACGTCTTGGCGTGCATACCGGCCTGCTCACGGCCATCGCACCCGACGCCCGGGGAGTATCGATAGAGGACCACCTCCGGCGGGCAGGAGTAGCTCTCCTGCCCGGATCAAAATCCCTCACCCGCACGGCAACAGCAACCGCAACCCTTGCACCCGGCGGATCCGCCGCATACGACTTCGACATCCACTGGGACCTGCCAACAACTACGCCCGCCTGCTTTCCCAAAATTCTGCACACCGGTTCCATAGCCACCTTCCTGGACCCCGGGGCCGGTGCGGTCAAAGCCCTGCTCGAACAAGCCCACACGCAGTCCACCATCACCTACGATCCGAATATCAGGCCCTCCCTGCTCGGCAGCCACGCCGAAGCGAAAGGGATCTTTGAAGAACTCGTCTCCCTGACCGACGTCGTCAAACTCAGCGACGAGGACGCCCGCTGGCTCTACCCCCGGCGAACATTGGAGGAAACCGCTGACCACATCCTCCGACTGGGCGCCGGGTTGGCAGTGATCACCAAGGGAGCCGAAGGCTCCCAGTTCACCTCCCCGGACGCACGCATCACCATCCCCGCCGTCAAAGCCACAGTCGCGGACACCATAGGCGCCGGTGACTCTTTCATGGCCGCGCTCATCATGGGCCTCCTCACCCGCGGCACCGAGGGCTTCGCCCCCACCGTCCTGGAGCAACTCGGACGCACCGCAGCCACAGCAGCGGCGATCACCGTGCAGCGCCCTGGGGCGAACCCGCCGACCCTGGACGAACTGACATCTGCTGTCGAGCTACCCTCACGTACATATGGAGCATCCGTCTAGAGCAGCAACTTCCTACGTCAAGACACATCACGGACCAAGTTCAGGTCATACTGCCGGGCTGACGACGTGAGCCCCAGTGCGCGGAGCCGCTCCCGGGTAACCGAGTGGGCTCCGCCTGCCCCGTCCAGGGATGTGCCGGTGAGGTTGTCCGGGTTTGCCAGGAAAAGGATGGCCCGGGCGACTTCCTCTGGTGCGCCGAGCAGTCGCAGCCATGACCCTCCCCCGTGAGCTGGCAAACCGACGCGCCTTGGTACTCACCCAGGAATGCGAAGGGAACCTCTAGCCAAGCTGTTTGTGGATGGTGGATCCGTCGCCGTAGAAGATCAGGATTCGACTTTGGCCGTCGATCCAGACCCAGAAGTAGCTGGCGTCCTCGCTGATTTCGTCCAAGGTGCCTTGTTCGGGAGCGAATCCGTGTCGTTTCACAATCACTCGGTCGCCGGGGTTTAAGTGGACCCAGTTGTGATAGCTCAATGGGCCGGCTCCGACTGCCGCCGTAGACAGGTCAGCCATTTGGGCGTCCGCAATCATTGTTGTTCCTTTCTTACTGGTTTCCGCCTGGCGCTCAGCTTCAGGTGGGACGCCTTTCGTCCCTACTGCCGCCTTGGCTGGCGGCATTTGTGACAGATGTGGATGTAAGGAAGCGGGGCGTGCTCTGTGCACGCCCCGCTCATTTCCTTTAGTACTGCTAGGTCAGTTCCGGAGTACTACCTGCGTGCTTGGGGGTTGGTGCCTCCTGTTCGCGGGAGTTGTCGTCTGACTCCTGGAGACGGGCCCTTTTCTGCACCCTTTTTGCCCATGCTGACGTTACGATCGGGCAGAGCACAGCGGAGACGACGACTGATGCTGCCACGAGGACGGTGGCGTGGTCGGCGGCCGGGGCGTAGACAGGGTTGGCTGTGGCGATGATGGCGGGGACGAGGGCTGCGTTGCCGGCGGTGGTTGCTGCGGCGAGGCCGGCGACGCCGTCGCCACCGGTGAGTTTGTCGGCGAGGAGCAGCACTGCTCCGCCGACGAAGACCACGAACAGGCCGAGTGCGATGCCGAGCAGCCCTGCTTCAACGACTGCGTTGAGGTTGATGGTCAGGCCGAGGGCCAGGCCCAGGAACGGGACCATGGCCGGTACCAGTGGGGCCAGGAGGCTCCTCATATTTTTATCCAGGTTCCCGAGGAGCATGCCCAGTGCCAGCGGGAGGATGGCGCCGACGAGTGCCTGCCAGGGGAAGGCTGACAGGCCGGCGATGCCAAGGGTGACCATGGTCAGGAAGGGGCCCGATTCCAAGGACAGGATGGAGTAGGCGCCAGCGTCGCGCTTGCGGCCGAACTGGCCCATGAGGGAGATGTAGAGCCCGCCGTTGGTGTCGTTAAGGGCAGCAACCAACGCGAGGGTGGACAGGCCGGCGAGGATTCCGGAGTCGATGGGGGCCTCGCCGAGGAAGCGCCCGGCGATCACGCCGATGAGGATCGCGAAGAGGATTTTGGAGCCGAGGAGCACGCCGCCCTTTTTGAGGATGTAGGGCGTTGATTTGACCTCGAGAGTGGCGCCGAGGCAGACGAAGAACACGGCGAGCAGCGGCGCCAGGCCGGTGAAGAAGGCTCCGGTGAAGGATCCGAAGAACTTACCAGCGTCCGGGGCCAGGGTGTGGATGACGGCGCCGATGCCGAGGGGCACCAGCATCATGCCGCCGGGGACCTTCTCCAGAGCTTTCTTGATGGGAATCGACATTGATTTCTCCTATTGAATAGCTGAGTGGTTGGGAACTGCGGTTCGGTCCGTCAGTTCCGTTGCTTGTGGGGTTAGCCGAGGCCAGGGATGAGCAGGACTTTGCAGGCGTCGCCGGTGAGCAGTTCCACTGCGTCGTCGATCTCGCTGAGCTTCTTGCGGTGGGTGATGAGCCAGTCGAGCTCGAGCTTTCCGGAGTTCAGCAGCAGCAGGCTCTGTTCCCAGGTTTCCCAGAGCCTGCGGCCGAATATGCCGCGCAGGGTGATGCCCTTTTTGTTGATGTAGGCCGCGATGTCGACCTCTGCCGGGCGGCTGGGGTGTCCGACGGTGATGACGGTGGCTTCGCGTCGGACGGCTTCGAAGAGAGTGGTCAGGGTGCCGGGGGCTCCGGAGCATTCGAAGGCAACGTCGAATCCGCCGCGGCGGCCGGTGAGTTCGCGGCAGCGCTCAACGATGCCGTCGTTGGGGTGCAGGGCGGTCGCGCCGAGCTTTTCGGCTTGGGCGCGGCGGTAGGGGTTGGGGTCGACGGCGATGACGTGGGAGGCTCCCATGAGCAGTGCCAGGTTCACGACGACGAGGCCGACGGGGCCTGCGCCACTGACGAGTACTGCCCTGCCGGCGACGGAGTAGTTGGCGCGCTGGATGGCGTGGACGGCGACGCCGGCGGCTTCGAGCAGTGCGCCGGATTCGAGGGACAGGCCGGTGGGGAGCTTGACGCAGATGTCCTGGGGGACGGCGGCGTATTCGGCGAAGACGCCGTCGATGTGCATGCCGAGGATGCCGGTGCGTTCGCAGGTGTGGGCGTCCCCGGTGCGGCAGGGAAAGCATTGGCCGCAGGTCAGGTGGCTTTCGAGGGCGACCTGGTCGCCCACCTTCAGTCCGCTGACTCCGGGGCCGACCTCGACGATGGTTCCTGCGCCTTCGTGGCCGAGGATGACCGGGAGGTTGAGGTTGAAGGCCTGGGCGGAGGGGGTCCATTCGTAAAGTTCACGGTCCGTGCCGCACAGGGAGGCTGCGCCGACTTCGATGACGACGGAGCCTTCTGTTGCCTTGGGGTCGCCGGCGTCCGTGACGTACGTTACGCCTCGTTCGGCTGCATTTTTGACTACTGCCCGCATTGGGGGCCGCCTTTCACTGGTTCTTGATGCGTGGAGGAGATTGTGTGGAGTGTCAGCTGGGGGTCTGTCCGGCGAAGCGGCGCAGGATATCGGTGGGTCCGACCTGTCCGCCTTTGAGCAGGAGCCGGCATCCGCCGACGGCGGAGGCACCATCGGCGCGAAGGATGGGGCCGGCGGTGACGAACTGGTCGGATACCCGCAGTTGGCGCACGCCCATGGCGATGAGTGCGTGGCTGGAGGTATCGCCGCCACAGACGGCGATGTCCCGCGTGAGCCCGACATCGGCCATGCGGGCAGCGATGCCGCCGATCAAGGTGCCGACGTAGCCGGCGTCCACTGGTGTGCTTGCTCCGTAGCGTGGGTCTGCCGCCCCGCGGGTGGTGTGAACGACGACATTGCGCCCTGCCCGGAGCGCGGCGGAAACCCGCTCATCCAGGGCCGCAACCAATGCGGGGTCGTCGCGCTGCAGCAGCTCGGCAGGGACCGGGACGTCCTCCCAGCCATTGGAGGTTGCGTCGTTGATCTGCTCCGCTGTGGTGCTGGAGGCCGAGGCGCTGACGGCCAGCACCGGTCCCGATGGCTTCTGCGGGCCGGGGGTGCGTGCAGCCTGGTCCGAGATGGACCGGGCCAGCGCGGCCATGATGCCCCCGGATCCGACCACGATTGAGGGACCGTGACCGTGTTCTTCCCGGGTGAGTGCTTCTGCGACGGCGTCCATGTGGTGTTCGTCGACGGCGTCGACCACGAAGGCCTGCGCCCCGGGTTCCCGCCTCCGGTCCGCCCAGGCGTCCTTGAAGGTTCCGTCGTCATAAGCCGGCAGATGGATGGCCCCCGGTACCTGGTCGTCGCCGAACTGTTCAGCCAGGACCTGACGCAGGTCCGCTTCGGACATGGGCGTTGAAGGGTGGCGGGACATGACCGGGTGACGGTCCAGCCGGTAGATCTTGCCGGCGTAGGTTGCGTAGTGGTTGCTGAAGGCAGTGTAGCGGCCGAAAGCGGGTTGGGCCGGTACTACCGGGATGGGTCCGTGCAGCGGGAACTGCTGGTGGAGCAGGTGGATACCGCGGCCGATGCTCCCGATGGTGGTGGAACTGTCGAAGGTGGAGCAGACCTTGTAGAGCAGGACCTCCAGGTTCAGCGTGGCGATGCCTGCAAGGTCACGGGTGACCAGGTTGTCGAAGGCCGTGCCGGACAGGGAACGGGCCGGCCCGGCGAACCCGACGACGTCTGTGTCCAAGGGCAGTGGGGCGTCTCCGATGACGAGCGCGGCTTCGAGCCCGTAACGGTGGGCTTGGGCGAGGACATCGGCGGCTCCGGTGAGGTCGTCGGCGACGAAACCGAAAGCGGGCATGTCAGGCACCTTTCGTGAATGTCTGGACTGCGTGCAGGAGAGCCTCGTCCCCGGTGTGGGCGAGTTTGTCCGCTGCGCTCTGCAGGGGCACTCCGTCGACGGCTGCTTCCCAGGCCTGGCGGAGGCTGCGCACTCCGGCTCCGGGTCCGTCCGGGTGGGCGGCGACTCCGCCTCCGGCGAGCATCATCAGATCGGTGGAACCCACCGCGTCGAACGTGGGGCCCGGGGTGGTGACGTTCTGCCCGGACGACAACACGGGAAGCGGTGCGATGGTTTGGCCGAGCGGTTCGAGCAGGCTGCGGATGTTAGAGGCTACTTCTTCGTCGAGTTCGTAGAACTTGCTGCCCAGCCCGGAAGCGTGCAGGTGGTCGGCGCCGGCCAGGCGGGCCATCTGCTGCCAGACCCGGTAATCCATGCCCAGGGCCTTGGACCTCATGGAGGCAGCGAGACCGGCCCGGTGCCCGTGGATCGGAACCTCTGCGAAGCTGCGCAGCATCGCCAGGGCGGGCAGCCCCATCACGGGAATGTTCAGCATCACGCAGCGCCCGCCGGCCGCGACGACCAGATCGTGGCGCTTCTGCAGGCCGCCAAGGTCACCGGTGATGTTGAAGGCGTACATGGTTGAGTGGCCGGTGACCTGCTCGGCAGCCCGGATCTCTTCGGTGGCGACTGCGACCCTGCGTTCCAGCGGCAGATAGGCCGGGTCAGTCATGAGTTCATCGTCCTTGATCAGGTCAATGGACGCCATCGCCAGATCGCGGACCACCAGCCGGAATTCCGCTTCGGAAAGCCCGACGTTGGGCTTGACGATGGTGCCGACCATGACGCCCTGGACGTCGCTGATGAGCTTTCGGGTCCCCTCGATCCCGAAGGCCGGGCCGGGGTGGGCGGCGACGAAGTCCTCCGGCAACTGGATGTCCTGAAGGCGGCAGGCGTAAAGATCGCCGAGTTCGAAGAGATTGCCTGCGATGGCTGTCTGAAGCGTTGCCAGGTCGGTGCCGACATTCTCCATGGGGAAATCAACGGTGACCAGTGCAGCGCGGACCTTCTCCGGGTTGGCCCGTGATGGCAGCGAGGGGCGGCAAAAGCCGAGTTCCTGCACATCCGAGATCCGGGCCGCGTGCCGTTCCCGGATCCTGGCGGATTCGCCCGGCACCGGCAGGAAGGTGCCGCTGGACTGTTCGCCGGCCATGATGGCGGCGGCCTTTTCCGGGTCAATTTCGGATTCTAGGTAGTAGGTGCAACGCACCGAGCGCGGGTCGCGCATGGAACTCTCCAATGTGGGGGTTTGAAACTTACGTATCCGACTGTCACCTGCAGGTACTTTCACTTCGCTCACGCGCCGATGCGGGCTCAAGCAGGTGACTCGGGACTTCGCGTTCACGGCATCTTCTGTGATCCGGAACCAAAGTTGTACGTACCTTTGATACGTACAATAATCGGTGGTGTGGGTCACGTCAAGGCCGCTAATTGCTGTTCAGCCGAGGGGCAGGAAGGCGAGGGCTAAGATTTGAACAGGGCAGAGGAGTCAACGTGAGTTTGGAACCAGCAGTAACATCGGCAGAGCAGGCGGGACGTACCAGCCCTCTGAACCGGGAAGACGGAGGTCCCCTCCACGCCCAAATCCGGGATATCCTCCACCGGCAAATCGTAGAGATGGGGCTTTCCCCGGGATCTTCACTCCCTACCGAGGATGAGCTGACGAGGCAGTTCGGCGTCTCTCGGAGCGTCGTGCGCCAAGCGTTGTCCGGCCTCGCCGACCTGGGCCTGATTCGTCGCCAGCGCGGCCGCGGCAGCGT
Organism: Pseudarthrobacter sp. 902506025; assembly: GCF_040702325.1. Lineage (NCBI taxonomy): Bacteria > Bacillati > Actinomycetota > Actinomycetes > Micrococcales > Micrococcaceae > Pseudarthrobacter > Pseudarthrobacter sp. 902506025. The sequence goes on along the minus strand of NZ_JBFBKW010000001.1, from coordinate 399,434 downwards.
CGTAGCCGCAACACCAGTGCTACGCCGGCACGTTCAGCGCGCCGGTGGCCTCGACGAACAAGCAGCAGCACACGGCCAGCGCCTTCGCACCCACGTACTCACCGTGGAACCATCCGAGCCACCCAAGGCCGGCATCGAGGCCCTCAACACCACGAACACCTGGAAGATCGAGCGGGTTCGCTACCTCGACGACCTTCCCGTAGCGTTCATGCGAACCTGGGTCCCTCGCGACTTCTTCCCGCACTTCACCGCAGAACTGCTGGAAAACGCCTCACTCCTGAACCTGATGCGGGACCACGGCTACCACCCCGCCGGCGGACCCCGCCAAGTACAGGCAGTCTCATCGGATCCCGACCTGGCCGGGAAGCTCAACATCAACACGCGCGAACCGCTGCTCCTGCTCCAGGGCGTTACCCGCGACGCCCTGGGCCATGGTCTGGAATGGTTCAACGTCTGGCACAGCCCCAACACGGTCTTCGACGTCGACGCACAAGTCACAACCCAGCCCGGGGGCGTCTCCCAAGAGCACATCCGCCGCCTTCGGACCCTGACCCAGCAACTGGAATCTGAACTGTCAGATCTTGAGCGAGGGGCACACTAAAGGCTGCGAGACCGCCGCACAGACGCATGTTGGCGGAAACGTTGAAATCCAACACCCCGCGGGAGCGCAGCTGACGAACAAAACAAAGTTGCGGAAGACTTACCCCGCATCGCGCCCGAGTGTCCCAATTTTTCTGCGTGTACTCGAGGCAACGCTTTAGTGCACCCGGAACCGGATGCGGCGCAAACGCAACAACGGTCTGCGTGCGAGATGCTTGGAGGCGTGGCGCAAGACGCGAGGCCCTTGACCTGCGGAAACACTTTGCCCGAGGTGGGACTCGAACTACATTCCATCCTCTGCAGGCACTGGGAATCCGCGAAAATATGCGGAATCGAAGCAGTTCGCCGGCGGTACGAGGCACTCCGATATGAAAATTGTGGACATTGTCCACGCCCTCCGCAGGGGTCAACTTTCAAACTCCGCCGATCGTCTTCAGTGCGAATTCATACGCTTACCACCGCCGCCCAGTAGCCGATAACTGTGCCAGCCGACGATTCCACCCCGACGGCACCGCCATCAGCCCAACTCTCACTGCCAATTGACGGAAAATACGCTGTAGGGCCCTTAAATAGTGTCTAGGGGCTCAGAGAAGGACGCGCCTGGCATCGTGACTGAACCTTCCCCCAACCGCCCCGGCGCGACGGCGTCATCCCCACCAAGTGCCGAGTTTCAACGGCTATCGCCGGTGACGGCGGTCACCCAAGGAGACGTAGTGCCTCCTGGGGTAGCCCACGGCAACCCTCCGGAGCCATGATGGCACTATGACTGATCCCCAACGGAAGCTGTCCGCCGCCGAACTCACCGAAGCAGGACTCACGGGCTGGCACCTGACCGGCGAAGCCCTCACCGCCACCTTCAAGACCCGGAAGTTCTCCACAGGGCTCGAACTCGTGAACCGCATCGGCGCCTCCGCCGAGAAGGCCAACCACCACCCCGATCTCACCCTCACCTACCCCCAGGTAGGCGTCACGCTCTCAAGCCACGACGTCGGCGGGATCACCAGCCGCGACATCGACCTCGCCCGCACCATCAGCGGCCACGCCGCGGACCTCGGGGTCGCCCCCGCGGAGTGAGCCCGCGTCGTCGGGCAAAGGGCGAACGGATCCTCGAGGGTCAGGAGGATACGCCGAGAGCCTGGCGTGGCCACTCCCGAAGGACGTGCAGCATCGTGGACCCCGCTACTCAGGTACCGGACCGTCCAATTTCTGAACTCGAGCGTTTTTCTTGTACGGACAAGCGTCCTCGATGCTGCAGGGAGTTTTCCGTCGAGCGCAGATGAAGGGCGGACCAGTTGGTCCTCCACTGTGGAGGGCGAGAAGTGCCGATATATGTTTATCATTTGTCCACGCGTACCGTTCATGCGCCGCGTGACCCGCGCGAAACCAACAGCCCGCGGACCACTGCCGCACGCTGATCCCTTGACGCGGAGCCGGCACCATCATCGTCGACTACTGCAACCGAGACGACAACGTCATCGGCCTCCGCACCCCAAGCCACTCCTTCCACTACCCCCGCCGACAGCAAATGGGCGGAGTGGAACGACGGTTCTGCCGCAACATTCTCGGATCACCCCGGATCAGCCACCACGGCCACTCCTCAAGCACCGGCGTCACGTGGGCTGAAAGCCAAGGCCACCCCATCCTCGAAAACATCCCTGAATCCTTCCACCTTCGGTCCTGGCTAGCGCACCGAACTCAGCGAAAGATGCAAGCCCATCCTCTGGGGCGTACCTGTCGACCCCGAAGACGAAACCACACCCTCCGCCGTCGCCTGGACATGGGAACGCCCCAAAGGCCAGCGCACCGTCTACACCAACATGGGGCACCCCTCCAACATGCGGCAGAGCATCGTTAAAACCTTCCTGGCCAACGCGGCCAAGTGGTGCCTCGAACCGGCACACGCAATCTGCATGCGGTGACCCTAGCTGGATCCAACGGGTCGATTGACCGGGCGTCCTGTCTAATCTCGATGCCCAGGCTGCTGCCGCGGTGTTTCCCTTTCGCACCCACTTGTTCCCTGGAAATTGCCGGCGGACCATAATGGTAGCGACGCTGGCCAGCGACAGATGGTCTGGGAGGTTTTGGGAGACGGGAGATCCTGCTTTGGTGCCATCGGACCTGGAAACGTACCTGTTCCCTCTGGTTACCAACGATGCCTGCCCTGCCGGGACCTTTGAACCCACCAAGGTGCACACCGTAGCGGTCAGCCTCGTTGACGCCGTCCAAACCGGCGATACCGCAGATGTCGTGAATTCCTGGGCTTCGTTCAAACTTGTCTGAACAGTCCGCCCCACTTCGTCATGTAGCCCCGTCCCCGACCTGACCGAGTTACTGGTATGGGCCTTTGATCCTGATGCTCGTTAGGTGAGGGAAACGCGCAGCTGATCGCGGGCTTGTCTCGTGCGGACCTGAGCAGTTCTGCAGTGTGTCTGTCGTGGAAAGCCTTGCGGCATGGACCTGTCAGTTTCGCACATAGCTACTACCAAGTGCATTGAGAATGGACGGCTATGTCATCCGCCTTCGAGGAGAACGAGAACTAGTCGTTGGGCGGCGGGACGTGAGTAAGATTTTGGTTCATTCGCCGTTCGTCTGCATATGCCGTACGCCAACGACAGCTAAGAGCCCACCTATGAGGCACGCCATGGCTGGATACCTTGACCTTGTCGGTGGGCGGCCGTCATGCTGGTCGGTAAATTGCTCGTACGAGGAGCCAGCGTGAAGATCTCCTGCACCACGTCACGGTCATTCCGGTCTCGTCATTTTCTGATGGCGGTTTTTGTAACACTTTTGACGCTCTGTGCCTTCCCCACGGAAGCCCTTGCTGCAACAAACTTCACAGGCAATGACGTCTCCTGGCCACAATGCGGCAAACCCCTTCCGAAAGGCCAGAGCTTCGGGATTGTCGGAGTCAACAACGGTCTGGCGAACACCACCAATCCGTGCCTTGCGACGGAGATGTCCTGGGCTGGTTCGTCCACAGGCGGGACGGGCCAACCCAAAGTCGCGCTCTATGTGAACACCGCCAATCCCGGGGCCGCCGGATCCTGGTGGCCGATCAGCAACACCTATGGTGGAACGACCGTGGCCAACCCCTATGGCCAGTGCACTGGCGGATCTTACGGCGCTGCCTGCTCTTACATGTACGGATACGCAAAGGCATACGACGATGCCAACATCCGGGGGGTGAGCAATCCCGGCGCCTACACGTGGTGGCTGGATGTCGAAACCGGTAACAGCTGGTCCGCGGACAAGTCTGCGAACATCGCCGATCTTGAAGGAATGGCGGCTTATTTCACGAGCATCGGTGCAGGCACCGGAATCTACTCGACGCCTAGCCAATGGTTGCAAATAGCCGGCACCGTTCCCACATCTAGCCCGCTTTACAGGTCCAGCAGCTGGTTGGCAGGGGCAGGTTCACTGCCCTCGGCAAAGCGGATGTGTGGCGCAGCGCCGCTCACCGGAGGTGGGAAAGTCACAGTCACCCAATACATCTCTGGCGGCTTCGACTATGACTACTCCTGCATCTGACCTGCCTCCGGCTGACGCCATTGGCCTCAGTCGCCGCTTGTCGGTCGGGTTCCGTCGTTGGCGGCCACGCGGAGTCTGCCCCAACAACCGTGTCGTCTTATCTGTCAGGAACGCCCCTGTGAGGTATTCGTAGAGGGCCAGTCTTGAGCGAAGCCTGTGTCGAACATGGGCCGTCCTTTATGAACCGGTCCTACCGTTGAAGACAAGATCACGCTGTTGGGGGCAAAACTTTATGTAGGGAAGGGCCGGCGGCCAGAGGCATCAAGGAGACATGGATGCCGACCCCCAGTCACCGCCGGCACATGCCAGGCATTGCGAAGTCCGTGACCACACCACATCAGGGCGGCGCTGCTGATAGGCCTTCCAGGGCTGCGTGCCCATCCACAGCCGTCAGGCACTCACGTCCGGACCGTTCGACTGCGGCCTAAACAACCACTAACGACCCCGCGTCGTCATCGGCGACCAGAACTGACAGGGCTGCACCGAATTTAGCGAGTCTGAGCCAGGCACGTCTCCCACGAAGGCGCGAGCCACGGTTACCGCCTTCTGAAGCTCAAGTCCCTGCCAGTACGCTTCCATTTCATGCCGACACCCACGTCCCCGCCACGCTCGCCCGGCCGGCTTCCTGCCTGCCCCGCGCCCGAGCAAGAAACCTCCTGGTTCCTGCATCTGCTTTGACTCCGTCTTACCCGCGCCCGCCGGAAACTGTGCACGCTGCTGGAGTACGCCCCGTGGCACTCAGGAGGCCTTGCCCGAGGGGGCGGGACGAGCTAGACCGGATCCCGGGCCTTTCGCCCTGGTGGGGCCTATCATGAAACTGCGTCTCCACCCAGGTCTCGGGTGGGCTCGAGCGCCCGGTTTTTCCGGGAGTCCTTGGGTTCAGGGCGCGACTATGGGGAGGGTTACGCGTGTCTCAGACTGGTCTCCTGCAGCGCCGGTCCTACGGGATCCACAACAAAGCGCCCGTGAAGTGGATTGCCGTGCTGACAGTCATCGCCTTGGTCGTCCTCGGCCTCTTTCTAGGGGTCAACAGCGGAACTCCGGCTGCACTGGTGACCGGTGACTTCGTGATTCTGGGAGCGTCGGTGCTGGCTGGCATGAGCTGTGCGCGGGCGGCGCGCTGCGGGGGCGCCAATGCCAAGGCCTGGACTTTTATGTCGGCGGCAGCCTTCATTTGGGCTGCCGGAATGGCTGTGTACGCGTACTACGGCCTGACCAATAACCATGTCTACCCGTTTCCCTCGCTGGCGGACGCCTTGTTTCTCGGATACTCGGTACCCGCTGTCGTCGCACTGTTTGCGTTCAAGCGACGCAGCAGCAACCATGTGGCGCTGTACCGGGCGGTGATGGACGCGGCAGTCATTGCCGGCTCCGTCCTGGTGGTCAGCTGGTACACGGTTCTGGGCGCCGCGTTCGACGCCGAAGGGAATTCGCTGGCCCGGCTCACCGGGATGAGCTACCCCGTGGTGGACCTGGTGATCACCTCTCTGGTGCTGGTCCTGGCAATGCGCCGGCAGCCGGGCGAACGGCTGCCATGGCTATGCTTTGGGGGCGGGTTGCTGGTGTTGGCGGTGACGGACAGCGTCTACGTGCGGTTAACGTTCGACGGCATCGCGGGCACCACAGGCTCCCCTCTCGCGTTGGGCTGGATCCTCGCCTTCCTCCTGCTGGCCCTGGCGCCGCTGGCACCGTACCACGAAGGCGCCGGGCCCGACAGGAGGGGCTACACCTTGGCGCTGGAACTGCTGCCGTACACGCCGCTGCTGGTGGCGGTGCTGCTGTTCGCCGGCCCCCACCTGTCGGAACTGAACCCCTTCATGCTGGTGGTGGGCGCCGCCGTCCTGGTATTCGTGATGGTCCGGCAGGTGCTGATCATCCTCGAGAACATCACTCTGACCACCGGGCTGGAGGCTGAGGTGGCCATCCGCACCAAGGAACTGGAGGCCGCGCGCGAGGCGGCGTTGGAGTCGAGCCGGTTGAAGTCAGAGTTCCTGGCCACCATGAGCCATGAAATCCGCACCCCCATGAACGGTGTGGTGGGGCTGACCGCGCTGTTGCTGGAGACGCCGCTTAACCCGACGCAGAAGCAGTATGCGGAAGGCGTCAAGGGCGCGGGCGAGGCACTGCTGGCCCTGATCAACGACATTTTGGACTTCTCCAAGCTGGAGGCCGGCAAGGTGAACCTGGACGTCCGCCCCTTCGACCCGCGCGTCCTGGTGGAGGAAGTGGCCGGCCTCCTGGCTGAACCGGCTCAGGCCAAGAAGCTGGAACTGATCGCCTACTGTGAACCCGAGGTGCCGGCGCGGCTGGTGGGCGATTCAGGCCGGATCCGGCAGGTCCTCCTGAATTTGGCGTCAAACGCGGTCAAGTTCACCGCCTCCGGCGAGGTGTCCATTAGGGTCAAGACGGAGAAGCCCGGCGCCGCAGCCGGAAGCGAAGCTGAGGTGTTATTCGAGGTCCGCGACACCGGCATCGGCATTGACGCCTCGCAGCACGGCAGGCTTTTCCAGTCCTTCTCCCAGGCCGATGCCTCCACCACCCGGCGGTACGGCGGCACCGGATTGGGTCTGGCCATCTGCAGTCGGCTGACGTACGCGATGGGGGGCGAAATCGGCCTGGACAGTCGCCCCGGGAAGGGCAGCGCCTTCTGGTTCCGGCTGCCTCTTCCGGTGGCGCCGCCATCCACGGACCCGGTTCCGGCAGCCGGGTTCCTCAACGGCCTGCGGGTGTTGGTGGTGGACGACAATGCCACCAACAGGCTGGTGCTCGAATCCCAACTGCGCGGCTGGCGGCTCCATCCCGAAGCCGTCCCGGATGCTGCCTCGGCGCTGGTCCGGGCCCGTGAAGCGGAGGCCGCCGGGGAACCTTTCGACCTCGCCGTCTTGGACTTCTGCATGCCGGGCATAGACGGGCTGGAGCTGGCGCGGAGCATCAAGGCAGATGCCGGGCTGGCGGACATCCAATTGATCATGCTCACTTCCACCATGCAGGTCAACGCGGCCGAAATCAGCCAGGCCGGCGTCCGCGAATGGCTAATGAAGCCGGTCCGGAGCTCCGAGTTCTACAACCGCTTGGTCCGGCTGATGTCCACGTACGAGCCGTCAGGTCCGGCGTCCGCGCCCGCCCAGATGGCTCCCCCAATCGACGGGCCGTCGCGGGGCCGGGTCCTGGTAGTGGAGGACAACGAGGTGAACCAGTTAGTGGCGCGCGCCACCGTCAGCAGGCTGGGATATGCGGTGGACGTGGTGTCCAATGGAGCCGAGGCCCTGTCCGCCACAGCCGGTTACCGGTACTCGGCTGTGCTGATGGACTGTCACATGCCCGTGATGGATGGATTCGAGGCCACCCGCCGGATCCGGCAGCGGGACCGCATGCATCCCCGACTGCCAGTCATCGCGATGACCGCCGGAGCCTTGGACGGTGATCGCGAACGGTGCCTTGCCGCCGGTATGGACGACTACCTCGCCAAGCCCGTGGACGCCGCCGCGCTGCAGGCCACGCTCGTCCGCTGGGTCCCGGAGCCTGAGGCAGCGACCGTGGCCGACCCTGTCCCCCAGCCGCTGGCTGTCATGGGCACCGGCACGTCTACGCGCCCTTCGGCCCTGTGTGTCTTGGACCACGACCGGATCGCCATGCTGCGGGAGCTGGGGCCGGAGGACAGCCGGGGCCTGTTGCCCGAGGCGGTGGCCGCCTTCCGCCGAGACCTGCCCGCCCGTGTGAGTGCGCTCGAAGCGGCAGTGAACGACGGCGACGGGCCGGCTTTGGCGCAGTCAGCGCACGCGTTGAAGGGGTCGGCTGCGAATATCGGGGCCGCTGCCTTGGCGGGGATTTGCGGCGAGCTTGAAGAACTGGGCCGGCGCGAAACGCCCGACGGCGGGACCCCGCTTGTTCGGCGATTTGGGGAAGAGCTGGAGCGGCTGGACGCGGAACTGAACGCGGCGCTGGAGGTAACGCCGTGAAAGTACTGGTCGCCGATGACGACCCGGGATCGCTGCTGGTGGCCAGGGCTGCCGTCGAACGAGCCGGACATGACTGCCTCACGGCCGAGGACGGCGACCAAGCGTGGGCGCTGTACTTGGAATACCAGCCCGAGGTGGTGGTCACCGACTGGATGATGCCGGGCATGGACGGGCTGGCGTTGTGCCGCGCAATCAGGTCCCGCGAGGAGGATCTGTACACGTACGTGGTGCTTCTGACCTCGCAGGGGTCGCGGGACGACGTCTTGGCCGGGCTGGAGGCCGGCGCCGACGACTACGTGACCAAACCGCTTGACCCCTTCGTCCTGCACGCCCGGCTGCTGGTGGCGCGCCGTATCACCAGCCTGCACGCTGACCTCGCCCACTACCGCCGCGTTCTGTCACGGCAGGCGCGGACCGACCCGCTGACCGGATTGCACAACCGGCTCAAGCTGTCGGAGGACCTCGAACAACTGCACCTGCGGAGCCAGCGGTACGGTGAACAGTTCAGCCTAGCCATGTGCGACGTGGACAATTTCAAGAGCTACAACGATATCTACGGCCACCAAGAGGGAGACCTGGCACTGCGGGCAGTGGCAGCCGCGCTCCTGGGCTCCACCCGGAAGAGCGACGGCGTGTACCGGTTCGGCGGCGAGGAATTCCTACTGGTGCTGCCCCAGCAGTCGCCCGTCAGAGCGAAAGCACTAATGGAACGGGTACTGGACGCTGTCCGCGACTTGGCGATTGCGCACGCCGGTGATCCATCCGGCCAACTGCGGCTCAGTGCCGGGATGTCCTCATTCAGCGTCGATCACCCGGGCGACGCCAACGCTCTCCTGGGCGAGGCCGACGCCGCCCTATACGCCGCCAAAGCTGCCGGACGGAACAGACTGGAACTGGCCGGCTAAGTCGGGGTTAAGGAGGGACCGGCGCGGCAAGGCACCGCAAGGCTGCTCCGTCCTAATGCGGGAAGGCCGGGCGTGGGCTTTCAGCTGCGCCGCAGCCTTACGGAATCTGCATTATCGGCTCATTCGCAGGCGTGCGGGGGAGCGCCTCTGAGAGGTCGAATTGAGCACGGATTTCCCGGGCATGCGGGTCCGGGGAACGGAGGCGGGGACGCAGCGGGCCCGGACGGGTGCACGCTCCCCGCCTTCTTTAAGATGCACCGTGATCATCGTGCCGCCGCCAGGGGGAACCGATGTCGAGCCGTCCTCCTGCTCCCGCGGCGATCGGCGCGCAGGTGGCGAGCCCCAGCCCCGTCCCGGGAGGGTCGTCTTCGCGGTTGAGGCGGACTAACGGATCCAGGACGCGTTCGCGGTCAGGTGTGCTGATGCCCTTGCCGTTGTCGATGACTCGCAGGGTCACCAGGGACTCCGAGCGGTCGCCGGTGACATGGATGACCGGCGGGGTGCCTGGTCGGTGATAGACGATGGCGTTGTGGATGAGGTTCTGCAGGAGTACGCGGACCTGTCCGGCATCTGCTGTGAAGGCCATGTCCCCGCACTCAATGGTTGCCCCGGATCTCTCGATGCTGGCGGCGAGGTCCTGGCGCACGTCATCGACCAGACCGGACAGGGAGACGTGTGCGGGGTGGATGTCGCCACCGGTGGTGGCGTAGGACACGACGTCCTCGATCATGGACAGCATTCGCTGACCGGATCTGGTGGCGATGTCCAGGTACTCGGCGAGCTGGGTGTGGCCGATTCGCTGGCGGTCATTTGGCTTAGTTCAACGTAGCCGAGGACGGACGTCAGGGGGTTCGGAGGTCATGGCTGATCCGGCCGGCGAACTCGGCCAGAAGGGTGTTGCTTCGTCGTGCCTCATCCAGTGCCTCGGCAAGCCGCCGGGCCCGGTGCGTCGACGATCTCTGCTGCGAGGACCTCCAGCCCTTCCCGCTGTTTGTCGCTGAGCCAGCCGGGCTCAGGGGCGCCGGCGCACAGGGTTCCGAGGACGAATCCTTCCTCGGTGACCAAGGGATTGATGCGTAGAACTTAATGGCTCCACGCCGCCCGTCGACATAGGGGTGCAGTCGCCGTGACGGAGGGGGGACCGCCACCGTGCCGTCAGGTTCCGGAGTGGGCAGCCCTGTCCTCGCCAGGACGGCGTCCCGGACCAGTGCGTTAACAGACACGAACGCCCCATGGCAGCTGACGGCGCACCATCGGCACTGCCCTGGCTCCCGTGCGCTCAACCATAGCCCTATCCTTGCAGACCCGTCACGCTTTCCAGGAATCTGCCGCGCGACGACTCTAGGTCCGCGGAAGGACTACTCCCACTCCCTGAAGGCCGCCATGCGCACGGGGCCCGGGAGGCCCTTTTAGGGGCTTCTCGGGGCAGCGTCCTGTCAGGCTGTCACCTTGGCGCCATCGACCCTCACTTGGACGGGGACGGGCCCACGAGGTCTGGGTTATCGGCCGTGCAAAGGGGGGACAACCCTTTACGCAGGGCATCATGCCCTCTGCACGGCCAGGATAGGCACCACATTTGCACACCCATTGCCCAACACACCAAAAGCGGGGACAGCTCTCGTGAGCGGCTCTGGTAATCCATCCCTGCCGCTGGTAGACCAACAGGTCCTTTTCCGGCTGCTTTCGGACCTCGATGAGGCGGCGGACTACTGGAAGGTGTTTACCAGGAACTACCTGGAACTTCTGGCAGCCCGGATCCGACGGCTGCGCGATACGCTCACCACTGGCGAGCAGCGGCAGGGAGTCGCGGAAGAACAGGTAGGCCAGCCCGACCGGGGCGACGAACACCAGGATCTGCACGAGCTCGGCGGCGAACAGGGAGATGATCTTGCCGGTGATGAGGGTGGTCGGGTTAAGGGTCGTCAGGATCATCTCGGTGACCCGGTTTTCCTTCTCCTCCAGGGTGGAGTTCAGCATCTGGTTCGAGAGCAGGGTCATCGAGATGTAGAAGACCACCAGGAAGATCATCGGCGGGATGACGCCCCCGATACCTGCGGCGACCTTGCCATCTTTGAGGGTTTCCGAGTCGAACTTCACCTTCCCGGTCAACGCCGCGGTCAGCTGGGGTGAGCTAACCTCGTACTGGGCCGAGGCTTCAAGCAGTTGCTTGGCGACGGCTTCGTACTTGCCGTTCTCGAACATGCCCTTGTCGGCACCGTAGATCTTCACTGTCCCGGGGTTCGAAGACCTTCCCACCGATGTGCAACGTCCCAGCGGTGGGCTTGTAAATACCCAGAAGCGCCCGCAGCGTGGTGGTCTTCCCCGACCCGTTACTGCCCAGGAACCCGAAGGTCTCCCCCGCTTTCACGTCGAAGGACAGGTCCCGGATAACCGTGGTATCCCCGAAGTCCATCCGGAAGTCTTTGATGTGCACAAGCGGCTCCGCCGCGTCCCCCAACGTCATGCTCCAAGCCTATCCCCGGCGGCCAACGCCGCCCCGGCAATCGTGTCACACGGCAGCGCAGTAATCTTGTGCATGGAGTGGACCAGGTACGCACGCACTATTGCCAAGGAGTTCGCGGGAAAACGTCCCGAGAACTTTGTCGATTTATGGCTCAAGTACCAGGACTACGGCGGTGTTGCCACCGCCGCGGAGTTTCACGCGCTCATCAACGGGACACGGGAGGCATCCCAACGCGAACTCTTCCTTCTAAAAGCCGCTTTCGAGGACATTGCCGAGAGGCCGTCCCACGCTTAGTGACCGGCACCGCCGCGCCTTCCGCCCGAAGAAACGGGAGAAAAGGGCATCGCTTAGCGTCGTCCGAGAACCCTAAGTCACTTAGTGGGACACGACGAGACACTCCAAGTGGATCTTGAGAGGCGAAGGGTCGGCCGATTGGGGGAAAGTCAGCGCTTCCGTCGCCGAAGAATTCTACCTCTGGCGGCAGGTCCTATGCCCGGAGATCGCACGGGGAGTTTAACCCGCCCTGGAAGGCGTAACAGGAATTGGCCAGCCGGTGCGTCATTCCTCAGTTGGCCGGCAGCTGGTTCCTTGCCCGTACTGCAGCCAGTCCGGCAGGGCAGCCGTGAACGCGCCCTGGATGGAGGGGCTGTTGGTGGTGGTCCAGTCGATCCTGCCTTTGACCTCCACTTCGTTCTTGTCCCACTCGAACCAATTGATCATCTTCAGGTTGGGGAACCGGGTGTGGATCTGGGGGCTGAACACCTGCTCCCACCAGAGACGCTTGATGTCTATTTCCGCGGCGCCTCCGGCCGCGGGGTTGTAGAGGGCGGCCGTTTCAGGGATGGCCACGGGTTTGTTGTGGTCTTTGCCGTACACGCCGTAGAAGTCGGGCAGGAGGCTGTCATCGCCGTTGGCCCCGACATAGGTGCCGGTGAGCTGGTCGGCGAACTTGTTGGCCTCCGGGATCTCATTCTCGCCCCACGGGTATTTCGCGCCCCAGTGGTACAGCGACATGCCCACCCAGTCAACCACCCCGTCCCCGGGGTAATACGGAGCGTAAGGATCGTCGGCCATCGTCAGGGCGCCGTCGTGATCGGTGTCCAGCGCCGCGAAATCCGCGCTGCCCGCCGTGGACTCGAACTGGCCCCCGGCAAACGGGTACCCGCCGGCGTAGTTGGGCGCCCACATCATCGCCGAGCCCGGCGCACCCGTGTGGACGGCGTCAGCGACCTGCGTGAACATGGCCTTGTATTCGACCGGCTGCTGGGACCAGGGGTACCAGGACCCGTTCATCTCATGGGCGAGGCGGACGATCACCGGGACCCCCTGGCCATTGATCGACACCAGATCCTTCACCAGGGCGTTAATGACGTCCGGGGTGACGGCGGCCAGGCCCTGCTTGGGTTCCAGGGTCAGGAGCATGATGTGCCCGTCAGCCCGGACCTGGGCGGCGGCCTGCTGCAGGTGCGTCCGCTCCTGCTCCGTGTAGGGGAAGTCAGCGAAGGACACGCTCACCGCGGGCTTGTGTCCCAGGTCGGCCGCGTACTGGGCCAGCGGCTTGGCGTCCAGATTCAGGTTCACCCCAAACAACGCGCTGCCCGGCCGCGGGATCAGGCTGTTACCATCCGTCACCTCGCAGGTGGGGACGGCCACCGCGCGTTGGCTGGTGGCCGCTTCGAGGTTTTTGCGGTCCCGGTCCGCCAACCCGCCGGCGATGCTGGCAGTGCCCAACACCGCAGCGACTACGGCAACCCCAACGGGCAACGCCCAATCCTTCAGACGTGCGAGAACGATGTCTCGGTTCTTGACGTCCCTCGGTACGGACTCTTGCTCGGGCAAGGCGGAACCCCCTGTTGACCTGCGGTTTTGTTCTCCATCCTAACGGCCAATGATGCCCATCTGTTGCCGGAGTCTATCGCCGGGAGGATGTCAGCCAATACGCAATCTGCATGCGGTGACCCTAGCTGGATCCAACGGGTCGATTGACCGGGCGTCCTGTCTAATCTCGATGCCCAGGCTGCTGCCGCGGTGTTTCCCTTTCGCACCCACTTGTTCCCTGGAAATTGCCGGCGGACCATAATGGTAGCGACGCTGGCCAGCGACAGATGGTCTGGGAGGTTTTGGGAGACGGGAGATCCTGCTTTGGTGCCATCGGACCTGGAAACGTACCTGTTCCCTCTGGTTACCAACGATGCCTGCCCTGCCGGGACCTTTGAACTCGAATTCGAATCAGGCCGCATGTCCTTGGCGGACGGGCTATACAAGATCTGAGGCTTTAGCCGTGGGCAGGTTGTACCCACCCGTGCTGCTCTACTCACCCATCTATATTCCGGTGACCGCGAGCCGTTCGAGAAGCTCCTGACCAGCTTTCCGAAAGGGGCGGACAGGCAGCCTTGCTGCACGGGGTCATTGACAGCAGGGGATGACAGCGGCAGGTCTTCACTAAAGTGCAGTCCTAAGCAGCGCTAACCCATGCGCTGGCCCGGCCGACCGGATTCATGGTTGACCTGACCCGCAGCATGCGGGAGGAGTCACATCAAATTGCTAAGACGCCAAACAAGGCGCGTTGTCCCACACAGCTGTCATCGAACAAGCCAACGGCATTGTCATGGGCCTCCTCCTGGTCGGGCCCGACGTAGCTCCCAAAGTTTTAGCCCTTCCTCGGGCTCCTACGAATACGCGGCTGCCACTGCCCAAACAGATCCTGGCAGCATGCTGCTCATGGCCGTGCATCCCTGGGGCATCCCGGTGCGATCCGTGCCGGATCGCGCCGGTTCTGGCAGCCGGACGCTGACGGAAGAGCCCCGACGGGGGCCGAAGGCTGGAGCGGCGAGGCCGGACGTGGAGCGACGTTTTTCTTTGTAGTGTGCGGCATCGGCCGGCCATGGCCGAGCAGAAGTGCGCGACTATCGACGCCCAGGACGCGCCCGATACACATGGCCCGCCGCCAATGGTGTTCCTTCGAACAGTTGCGGCACCGTCACTAGCCGGTACCCCATTCCTTGGAGGCTGGTGATCAGTTCCTGCTGTCCCGCGATGGTGGTGGGGTCGACGTCGTGCATGAGGACGACGTCGCCGGGGCTGATTTCCTTGAGCACCTTGGGGACGAACAATGCGGGGTTCCTGCTTTGCCAGTCAAGTGAGTCGACGGCCCAAAGGATCAGTGGCTTCCCTACTGCTGACTGCACCGTTGCGTCCGCGGCGCCGTATGGGGGGCGCATCAGCGACGGGGACGAGCCGATTGCGGCCCTGATCGCGGCGTCAGCACCGTCGATTTCGCTTTTGACCCCTGCCGGAGGCAGCTTGGTCAGGTACGGGTGGCTGTAAGTGTGATTGCCGATGGCATGCCCGGCCTCGGCCACCTGCCTGGCTGTGGCCGGGTGGGCAGCAGCGTTGGAGCCGGTCATGAAGAAGGTCGCTTCGGCGCCCGTGTTTTTCAAAATCGTCAGCAGCTGTGCTGTTGTCGTGGTGTCTGGGCCGTCGTCATAGGTCAGGGCCGCGCACGGGACAATGTCGCAGTTGATATGACGTAATCCCAATGGCGTGAGCGGCCGCGTAGCGGCGGGGGTTTGCAGCTGGCTCAGCATTCTGCGGCCGGCCTCGCTCAGCATGGACTCGGCTTCTCCCGCGGGGATGGTTGCTATCCCTCCCCCTCCGGTTCGCCCCCGTTCCGTTGCGTACGGCGACGAAATTTGAAGCTCGCCGGAGGGGGTGAATACCAAGTCGGCCGGCGCGGGGTGCTGGGCAGTGGGGGCGGCAATGGCCACAGGAACACTACTGGCGCGAGACCGGATCCGGTCCACAGCCTCGGGCCGCAGCAGTTCGATGGCAGGGCGCAGTTCTCCTGAGACCGTGTCGATGGTGAAGGTTTGCGAATTCACGGTGCGCGTCCGGTCCGGCCCGGTATCCGTCACTCGTTCCCGGAACATGATCCATGTCCCGCCGGCCAGCACGGGTTCGGCCGTGACGGTGAGGGAGTCTTCCGCCGGCATAGCGGCGTTCAATGCCATTCGGGGACTGTAGCGGCTCCCGGAGGATGCGGCTGCCTTGTCCAATGTGTCCAGCAGCCAGGAATCGAGATGCGAATTCCAGCCGGGGAGGTTGTCCACGTACGTCCATGATGCCCTGACCTGACGCCCACCGACTCTGGCGATCAAGGACACCGGGTAGCCGCCCGGAACGCTGAACGGCATCCGTACTACGTCCGATAACGCCGGAGGCAGCACCAGCTGCTCACGTGATGGGCTGGCCCGGGCAGCTGTTTGGGGGGTGGGTTCCACCACAGGAGACTTGGGATTGCCGTCACCGGTAAACACGAGGGCAGCGGCACACAGCCACGCCACGTTCATCAGCCACGAGACAGCGCCCTTCGAACGCCATGGGCCTTGCTCCCTCAAACCCCAACAACTCCTCAGCTCTGGACTGGCCCCGGTCCCGACGCGTCTGGGCCCCGAACGGAGCATACTGTGAAACCCCTGCCGGACGGCAATGGCGGGAAATGACTGTGACGCCCGAAGCAGCCGTCCTGGTCACATCGGGACTCCGGGTCAGGCGTGGGCGTTGTAGACGTCGGGTCCAAACGTCGTGATACCGGGTTCTGCCGCTGTGCCAAGACGTGGCAGGGAGAAGAAGTCCTCGATGCTAGCCAGCAGGCTGTAGTGGTTGTAGGGCTGGGCGGACGTGCCGCCAGGGGTGCTGTAGGGGGACAGGACCAGTGTGCCGATTTGTCCGCCAACGCTTCCACCGGGCAGGGTCGTTGAGGGACCGGCCCGCCCGTCGTCGGCCTCGTCAAAGGTGATGATGAGCATCCCGTCCTGTTTGTAGGCCGGGGAGCCCACGATGGAGGGGACGGCGGTGCGGAGCCACTGATCAGCTGCTGCCAGCCCTCCGGGGGTGCCATCGGTGCAGGGGTTGTCGTGGCCGTCATGGCAGAGGTTGGGAGTGATGTAGGCCAGGTTTGGGGTCGTCGCCACGGAGCCGAGGTCATTGGCCAGCGCAGAATAGTTCACCACGTTCCTTGTGCAGTCTGCGGTGTCAGTGATGGAGCGGAAGTACACGAAGGGGTCGTGTCTTGTGGCGTATTGGTCGGTGGACGTCTTATGGAGGTTGTCCTCCGCACCGACAGCCGGGTGCAGGCAGGGCGAGGGCATGTCTTCCATGTAGCCCTTCCACGTTTTCCCGGCCGCAGTGAGCTGGCCGGCCAGGGTGGGCACGTTGGCCGGGTAGACGCACCCGTCACCTGTCAGCCGGCCCTGGCTGTCTGTGCCGGTGGAAACGAAAGAGCTGAAGGTGCGACAATCGCGGGAGGTGCTGTCGTTGGGGGGCTGCCCGGAGATCTGGGCGAGGTAATTCGGCAGGGAGTCGTGGGCGATGCCGTAGTACTGGGTCAGCAGCACCCCCTGGGCCCGCAGCGTTCCGGTGAGATACGGGGCTGCCGATCCGTTCCCGAACACCCGGTCGTATCCCTGGTTTTCCAGGTTGATCACAAAAACGTGCCCCGGGATACCGGGCCACGTGGGCGCGGCGACGGGTTGCCCCAGCGTGCAACCCGAGAGCACCATGCCGGCGATAAACAGGGCCGCACCCAACAGCACAGTCCTCCCGTGCCAGCGGTTCCCGAATCGGCGTCCTCTGAACATCGCGCGCTCCCTCTCGAGCTTGGGTGCGAACACTGTCCCAGATGCCACTCTGCATTCCGTTGGGTATTCGCTGGGAAAACCCCCTGAATAATTCCGACGCAGGCGCAGGCCAGCGATCCGTTCCTTTGTCCCAAGGCGGTGAGCGGAGGCCTGGACATGACGGCCCCTGCCGGTTCAATCCGTTGTAGCGGGCGAGGGAAGGATCGTGGCCTGCCGAATTTCCGCTTTGCGGCCGCGACGCCGCCGTGTGTAAGAGACGGCGTTGCAGAGGGACCAGTATGCAATCCCTGCGGTGAGGGAGGCGGCCACGGCAAGGGCCGGGCTGGTCTCGACCAGTGGCGGGTAGACGAGCCAGTGGACGAGGTAGATGTGCATTGAGGCACTGGCCAGGAGGACAACCGGTTTGCTCAAGATCCTTGGCACGGGCAGGACCGGCAACCAGGTCAGCAGCAGAATTCCGGCGATCATGGTCAGCTCGCGGTTGTGGTTGTCGAAGAAGCCGGGGATGGTGAGGACTGTGAGTGCCGAGACGAGGACGCGTTGTGGGAGGTTGCGGGCGCGGGCGATGGCCCAGCCGAGGGCGAAGAGCCAGAGGGCCGGGAGGGTGTGGGGCACGTTGGGCTCGATGAGTTCGTAGCGGGTGAGTAGCCCGGCGCTGAACAGTGCAAGCGGATACATGAGTGGGAAGCGGCGTTCTGCCCTTCCGAGCCATGGAACGGCCAGAAGTGCTGACATCGCCAACAGGATGTAGACGATGTCTTCGATGAACCAGAAATGCCACTGGGTGGTGACCTGTTCCGGCCCAAGTATGGCGTTGAGCAGCACCACGTTGGCGAGGCTGTAGCGGTCCGTCACCAGGTATGCGAAGGTAATGAAGGCCATGCTGGGGACGGCGATGCGCGCGACGCTGGTCAGCTGCCGTCGCAGTCGCGGGAGCCTCCGTCCGGTCAGCTGGAAGCGGGCGAAGTTGAAACCTGCCGCAGCAATCAGGACATGGGCCATTCCCTGCCACTCGAGGAGGCCGATGTGCGTGCTGACGATCAGGACGATGCCCATGGCCCGCAGGACGACGCCGGTGTCCATTCGCGCCAGGAGCCGCTTCTTTTGGATGCGTCCCGGCTCCTTTTCTGACGGATGGCGGTGTTCAGGAGTGCGTTCGAGGGCGCCGACGGTCCTTAGGTGCCAGTCCGGGGGCAGGTGGCCCAGGAGCTGTTCCAGGCGGACCGAGACGGCCACGAACGATAGGGAGTCTCCCCCGAGGGATACAAAGGTGTCCGTGTCGCTGATCTCTGTCAGCTCCAGGCATTCCTGGAAGATTCGGCGAACGCTGTCCTGGCCGGCGGCGCCGGAAGGAGAGGCCCCGGGGTCAGGGGTTCCTTGTTCGGCCTGGCGCTGACGGACCAACGCGGCGACAGCGGGATAGTTGATTTTTCCGTTGCCCAGGCGTGGAAGTTCCTGGACTGTGTGCAGGCCGACGGCGGCACGCGGCAGCCCGACACCCTGGGCCAGGACTTTGGTCAGGAGGTTGGTGTCGTGGCCGCCCTCGATGGCCACGGTCAGCATGTCATCGTCTCCCATGGCCGCGGCGGTAACTCCGATGGCCGACAGCAACTGTTCCACCTGGCCGAGGTCAACTCGGAGGCCGACGATCTTGACGAACCTGCTGCGCCGCCCGGCGATTTCGTAGAGACCTGCGGCGTTTTTCCGTGCCAGGTCGCCGGTGCGCAGTTCGGTGAGGGTCCGGCCCAGCGCCAGATCTTCCGGCTGGTTTGCGTATCCCAGCATGACGTTCGGCCCGGTGTAGACCAGTTCCCCGTCGGGCAACCCCTCCACGGGGTCAATGCGGAAGCTGCCGCCGGGGACCGGAACGCCGATCGCTCCTGCGTTGTCCACGGCCAGGCGCGGGGGGAGATAGGCCATCCTGGCCGTCGCTTCCGTCTGCCCATACATGACGAACAAATCCCAGCCCCGGTTCTTGCCCAACTCCGCGAAATGCCGAACACGTTCCGGCGCCAGCCGGCCACCGGCCTGGGTGACGTAGCGAAGGCTTGGCAACTCCACCCCGGAGAAGCCGACCCGATCCAGCAACTCAAACGTGTAAGGGACCGCGGCGAAGGAAGTGACGCGTTCACTGCGGCACAAGTCCCAGAAGCACGGATCCACAACCGACAGGCCGGTCAGCACCAACGTGGCACCGCGGAGGAGATGGCTGTTGATGACGGAGAGCCCATAGCAGTACGACACGGGCAGCGTGGTCACTGCCCGGTCCTCCGGTGTGATTCCCAAGTACGTGGCAATGGATTCGGCGTTCGCCTGCAGGTTGGCATGGGAGAGGCGGACCAGCTTGGGTGAGCCCGTGGACCCTGAGGTACTCAGAAGCAGAGCAAGGTCCGGGTGCAAGTCATGCCGGCTTCCCGCGCGTCGTTCCTCCAAGCTGAACTCACCATGTGCTGAACGGAGTACCACATCCGGATCGTAGGCGGCGATCAGGGAACCAAGGGCCGCGGGTTTGTCCTCGGGGAGAAGGATTAAGGGATGTCCGCCGGTGAGGGCCGCCAAGTACGCCACCAACGAATCGACATCGTTCGACGCTGCAAGGGCAATCAAGCGGCGTTCCCCGCCCAAGTCCCGGGCGAGGTCTCCAACCCGCTGTCCCAGCTCCAAGTAGGTCACTGTACGCCCGTCGGCGATGATGGCAGGCCTATGTCCGTAGCTCGAAAGATCGGCAGCGAAAGGTACCCGCGCGAAATCAAGCTGCGTAGTCATTCAAATGATCTTATTAGCCAAGGCTTACCTAAGTAAAACCGTCTCGTAGACAAACCATCCATAATGCCGAAAGTTCGCGGCCCATATCCCGGCTTCTCATCCAGCTTGCCGCTGCAGGAAGTCTCGCCACGCTTCCCGGAACCTTCAAGTTCCCGCCTCGGTCTCGCGGCCGCGCACCACCCCATCCCTTCGTCGCTGACGGAAGCTCTGCCGGATCTGGCACCGAGTACGAACGCGAGGACGACATCACTGTGAGCGCGCTCGGAAAAGTCCACTGGCTGCGCGCCCGCATATCCCTATCTTCCGGTGCGGACACTGCGAACTCGAAGGAGCGTGCCCGGTTCAGACTGGTTCCGCGCCTACACTCCTGACTATGAGCATTGAGAGCGAAAGGCAGGTGCCGGCCGAACACCGCTGGCCCGCCGTGATTGGCCTTCTGGTCGCGTTGGGCCTTTATGCGACGTTGCCGACGACGTTCCTGCCAGGCGTTCGCATCGCTGTCGTTGTCGTCGGCGTGGGTCTACTGGTCCCACTATTAGTACTAAATCCCCGTCGACTTACCCGCCAAACACGCTGGTCCAGGTATCTTTCCGTCGGCCAGGCCCTGTTGCTGGTCATAGCGAACGAAACAGCCCTTGTTCAGTTGATCGTGGTGCTCACAAACTCGGCCAACAGCAGCGGCCCCACCCTTTTACTGGCCGCGCTTCAGGTATGGGTCACCAATGTCATCGCCTTTGCCCTTGTTTACTGGGAGCTGGACCGGGGCGGCCCTGTTTTTCGGCGGCACACCCCGCGCCACGAACTGCCCCGGGCGGACTTCCGGTTCCCCCAGGATGAGGACCACGATGCCGTGAAGGAAGTTGCCGCCCGGTCATCGGTCAAGACCGGCTGGACTGCTTCGTTCATCGACTATGTTTACTTCTCTTTGTCCAACTCCATGGCCTTCAGCCCCACCGACACCATGCCGCTGTCCGCGAGGGCAAAATCCCTGATGGGGCTGGAGGCCTTTGGCGGCTTCGTGCTGCTGGCACTCGTCATCGCCCATGCCGTGTCCCTGCTGGCCCAATAACACCCCAGCCATCGGCGCAGACAGAGGCTACTGCCGGGCCATGGGTCGCTAGGTGCAGCATAGTTAGCGCCGCCGACCATCGGTGCTTTCCCAGATCAGGGGCGCGCTCAAACCTCCGAGCTGCCGTTGGTGGATAACGAGACTTTGGCGGCCCAGCCTGGGATCCGGTGCAGCCTGTTCTTCTAGGGCCCAACGCTCGGGGTGTCGCACTGCTTTGCGTCGGTGACGAACTGGGAGACAACGGGCGGCGAATTTTCCTGGTTCCGCCAGGTGCGCCAGGTGGCCAAGGGTTGGACCAGGTCTCGATTCGCGCTTGTGGGATGTGGGTCGGGAGGTGGTCGTGATCACTGAGGCTGACCGGTCCTCCTGCAAGCCACAGGTAAGGCACTGTGACGCTGTGGAGAATTGCATCAATGCCGGACTGAAGGTCAGTGCGGGACGGGGTCAGGATGTTGGACAAGTAATCGAGGACCAGCTGCTGGTCGACCCGTCGCGTTTTGAGTACCCGCCCGCGTTCGGGCTCGGGGAGCATTTCGACCCCAATGCTGACCTCGAAGGGTGCGAAAGCGCTCACAAAGTCAGTTCCCCGGAGGGCTGTTGCACGTTGCTGCACAAAGCGGGTAAACGGTTCTACAAGGACGGGCTGATCTACGTTGAGGACCCCCGATGCGTCATGGAAGGCCGCGTACGCAGTGGCATGCAGCGCTCCGGCTGAGTGTCCGACCACGACAGGACTGTTTAATCCGCTGGCGCGGGTTGTGGCATGGATCCGCTCGACCACATTGCGTAGGTCGGCACCTGAACCGATCGAGTCAGCGTGTCCGGGCAGATCAACGGCCAGGCATCGAAACCGGTCCCTGAGCCATCACGGTACTCCCCACGGGTTACAAAGGTCGCTTGATAGTAGGAAAGTTAACGGGGTTACGATGGGCGGTCAATCCTCGCCCCAACGCCGACGCTCGCTGAGCGTTCGGAATCGCGGAGATGATCGCGTGTGCTGCTCAAGGCTTGCTTACGAGTGGGCCTGTTGCAGTCCCGGCGCCTTGCCGAGTTCTGACCGGAACCTTGTAAGGCGTGGGTAGGCGCTGTCACGGAAGACGAGCAGGGCAAGGTTTTACCGCCACTGATCTGAAATCTGTAAGTGGCACGGGATGATCCTCCTGCTCTACGTGCCGTTCGGCATAGCCGTGCACCGGGTTGGAACCGGGCCAACGGCCACCGGCGGGGCTCTGCTCGTCGTCTGTTCATCAATTGGTCACGCCAGGTTAATTACTGCTGAGTAGCTTCGAATCGTTGAGGCCCAACCGGTCGCCTCACAACCACAGCGGATTCAACTGCCATCGGCGGCGCTTCCGTTACGACGGCGGCACCCGAGCCGCAGCAGGACAACAACCCGGTCCCCGCCGGAACCCCCACAAAGGATTGGTCTCCCCATGCCTGACTCACGAAAACTCTTGACCCGGAAGCGGGCTGCCGCTGCCGGCGCGGCCGCACTGGCTGCCTCGACACTGACCGCAGGACTGGTCGGTTTCGGCGCCGGCCCGGCCAAGGCCGGCGCAACCCCTGACAGCACCGCGACGCCGATCAAGCACGTGGTGGTGCTTTTCCAGGAGAATGTCTCCTTCGACCACTACTTCGCGACCTACCCTAACGCCGCCAACACCGCTGGCGAGACCCAGCAGGGCACCGGCACGCCCGCGGCCGCCTTCACCGCATCAGAGGACACTCCCAAGGACATCAATACCCTTGCCAAAGCAGGGCTGCTGGCACCGAACAACCCCAACTCGGCCCAGCCCGCACGCCTGTCCCCGATGCAGGCCGTCACCTGCGACCAGGACCATGAGTACACCGCCGAGCAGAAGGCGTACAACGGCGGACTGATGGATAAGTTCGTGGAGTTCACCAGCAAGGATGCCTGCGCCCCGAACCAGTACGGGCGCCCCGGGCTGACGATGGACTATTACGACGGCAACTCGGTCACCGGGATCTGGAATTACGCCCAGAACTACGCCATGAGCGACAACCACTTCAGCACCGTCTTCGGACCCTCAACCCCAGGTGCACTGAACCTGGTCTCGGGCCAAACCCACGGGGTCAAGGAATTCACCGCCGCCGGCCAGCCGGTGAAGCCCGCCGCCAGCGACTACACGGTCCGCGTCCCCGACGCGAACGGCGCCGGCACCATGATCAACGACCCCGACCCGGTCTACGATGACTGCTCCAACAACAGCCACGCCAAGACCAACAACCTAGCCGGCATGACCGGCAAGAACATCGGCGACCTGCTCAACGACCAAGGCGTGTCCTGGGGCTGGTTCCAGGGCGGCTTCACCCCCACCACCGCGGCAACGGACACGACCCCCGCTGCCTGCAAGAGCACCCACAACAACGTGGCCGGCGTCTCCAGCACGGACTACAACCCGCACCACCAGCCCTTCCAGTACTACGCCTCCACCGCCAACCCGCACCACTTGGCCCCGGCGAACGACGCGGAAATCGGACACGACGGCCAGGCCAACCACCAATACGACCTGACCGACTTCAACAAGGTCATCAACAGCGACAACATGCCGGCCGTTTCCTTCCTGAAAGCCTCCAACTTCCAGGACGGGCACGCCGCCTACTCGGACCCCGTCGATGAGCAGAACTTCATCGCCAAAACCGTCAACCAGATCCAGCAGTCCAAGAACTGGGACAACACCGCCGTCGTGCTCGCCTATGACGATTCTGATGGATGGTACGACCACGTCGCCGCCCAGGTGAAGAATGCCTCCAACAGCCCCGATGACGCCGCATGGTGCCAGAACGCCGCAGCGGCCGGTGTCCCGGTGGCGGGCGGCTACGCCGATCGCTGCGGCCCCGGCCCCCGCCAGCCTCTGGTAGTCATCTCCCCGTACGCCAAAAAGAATTTCGTGGACCACACCGAAACCGACCAGGCCTCCATCCTGCGGTTCATCGAAGACAACTGGCACACCGGCCACATCGGCGACGCCTCAGCAGACGCCACCGCCGGATCCATGAACACCATGTTCAACTTCCACCACGAACGCAACGACAAGGTCCTGCTCAACGAACAGACCGGTGCCGTCGCATCCATCAGCCACAACGGCAACGAAGCAGCCAAGGCACGCTAAACCCCGGGCCCACCTCCGGTACCAAACATTCGCCGTCAACAAAACTTGGAGAACCCATGAAATACACAAAGCTGCTGACCGCGGCTGCCATCACCGCCGGCGTCGCCCTGGGAACATCCCTCCCGGCCCACGCCGCAGACACCAACCCCAACGGCACCGAAAACCACTTCGACCTGCAGGCCCACCGCGGCGGCATCGGACTGACCGTCGAATCGACCCTGGCCTCCTTCGCCAAGGGCATCGAGACCGGCGTGTCCACTCTGGAAATGGACCTCCAGATCACCAAGGATGGCCGCGAAGTCATCACCCACGACCGCAAGATCAGCGGCCAGAAGTGCAAGGACACCGCCCCCGTCACCCCCGGTGACCCCTCCTACCCCTACGTCGGCAAGTACATCAAGGACCTGACCTTCGCCCAGGTCCGCAGCCTGGACTGCGGGTCCCAGACCCTGCCCCAGTTCCCCGGCCAGCAGGCCTCCCCCGGTGCCAAGATGCCGACCCTCGCCGAGGTGTTCGACCTTGCCAACCGCTACCGGGCCAGCCAGGTCAAGTTCAACATCGAAACCAAGGTCGAGGCCGGCGCACCGGAGCAGACTGCGCCGCGCGAACAGTTCGTCGAGGTGGCCCTGCGCGAAATCAACAAAGCGCACATGGCAGAACGCGTTTCCATCGAAAGCTTCGACTGGGGCTCACTGCGCCTGGTGAAGGAACGCCAGCCCGGCATCCGCACCGTGGCCCTGACCAACAAGGACTTCCTGCAGGCCGGACAGCCCGGAGCATCGCCCTGGTTGGGCGGCATCGACGCCGATGACTTCGGCGGCGACCTTGTCGACTCCGCGGCCTCACTTGGCTTTGACGCTATCTCCCCGGTCCACGGCACCCCGCAAAACGGCAAAGTCACCGACCCCGGCTACGTCCCCTACGTGACCGCCGACATGGTGACCCGCGCACACGCCAAGGGCATGCAGGTCATCCCTTGGACCGTCGACGACAAGCCCACCATGCGCAAACTCATGGACGACGGCGTCGACGGCCTTATTACCGACTACCCGAACCAATTGCGCGAAGTCCTGGCTGAACGGTCCCTGAAGCTGCCCAAGCAGTACACCCTGGAACCGGGCGCCTCAGCATCGAATTGATCCAGCCTAGGGATGCCGCCTTCCAGCACGGACAGGCATCACGGGAACGGCGCGCCCCAGCGAACGGGGCGCGCCGTTCCAGTCCCCGGAAAACAGGGGGCCTCGCGTGGGCTTGGGCCAACGACAGGGGGTGATGGGTGAGGAGCGCGGCCGGTGGCGAAGACCAAACGCCCAGCCCCTGTCCGGAGCGATGTTGCCCGTGACGTTGTTCTTTGTTTACCCGCCGTCAAGGTGGAGTGTGTAGCTTCCGCGCATGATCAATAATTTCCAGGCAGCCATCCTGGGTTTGGTTCTGGGTATTACCGAACTTTTTCCTATCTCCAGTCTGGGCCACAGCGTCGTTCTTCCCCGCCTTTTCGGTTGGAACCTGGACCAGAACGATCCCTCGTTCCTCACGTTCCTAATCGCCACACACCTCGCCACAGCCATGGTGTTGTTCGTGTTCTTCCTCCGCGACTGGATTGAAATCTTCAAAGGCATCGGCCGCTCGGTGCGGGATCGGAAAATCGACCCGGCTGATAGCTACGCGGAACTCGGGTGGTTGCTGATCGTGGGAACTGTCCCGGCCGGGATTCTGGGGCTGGCCTTGGAGAAACCGATTCGGGCATTGTTCGCTACCCCACTGATCGCTGCCGCGTTCCTAATTATCAACGGATTCATCCTCTTCGCCGCAGAGCGACTGCATCGCATCATCGAGAGACACCTGATGCGCATGAACTCGATTCCCGCGACAGTCGCTGGCGAAACCGCTGCCAGTCAAACCGACGCCCTGGGAATTCGCCCGACTGCAGCGTCCTCGGATGCCGCGATTGCAGGGCTTTCCTGGAAACAGGCATTGGGAATCGGAGCAAGTCAGGGCGCAGCCCTGATTCCAGGTATCTCCCGTTCCGGCTCCTCCATGGTCGGCGGACTCCTCGCTGGACTGAGCAATGAAAACGCTGCCCGCTTCAGCTTCCTGCTCGCCACCCCTGTTATCGGCGCGGCCGCTCTCCTCAAACTCCCCGAACTCTTCGGCCCTAATCTGGCCGGGGACCGCGGCGCGTTCATCATAGGCGCCCTCTGCTCGGGATTGGCCGCTTGGATCTCCACGAAGTTCCTCCTCAGGTTCTTCCATACCCGCACCCTGGTACCGTTTGCGGTTTACTGCATCGTCGCTGGCGCACTCTATGTCACCGCCCTCCTGGCCATAGGCTGACAGGCATCGCCAAGCGGCGTAACCGCGCGGCAGATCGTTGAAGAATGCCTTTGACACTCACCGCGCCTTCCACTATCCGAGGATCTAAATTGCCCATTCTCCTGCCCGGAATCTGCTTTGGCGCTGTCCCGGGCGACACGGCCCGTCACCGATTGAGCACCATGACCGCCCGCTTCACGATCACACCGCAAAGGACCTAACCGGTGGACGGAAACCCGCGGCATCTCACATACGGTGCTGCCCGCCCAAACAGGCGCACTGTGATGCTCGCCGCTGCCATCGCCGTCACGGCGGCTGTCCCGGCCCGCACGATAACACTGCCCGACGAAGCGGCCTCGGGTCCACCGCCTCTGGGAGCAGCCTCGTCCCCGCCCGGCAACAACACCGAAGGCGCTATCGAAATAGGCAGCGGCATGCCGAGCCAAGCGGAACACACCTCCCTGTCCCAGCCTTTACCGCCGACAAGAAACGAAACGATTGCCGCGTTTGCCGGCCGCAGCCCGCGGTATTGGGGACTGCAAGCCCCAGGCGTCCTCTCACGGCTGCCTCGGGGCGCGTCCGGGATAGCCCTGACCATTGATTTCTGTGGCGGTCCCGGAGGCAACGGCTTTGACCAGGACCTTATCGCCGTACTACGTGCCCGCCGGATCCCGGCAACCTTGTTCATGAACTCCAGGTGGATAAACGCCAACGCCGGTGCTGTCCGAGAACTGGCGGCAGAACCACTCTTCGAACTGGCGAACCACGGGACCACACACCGCCCCCTGTCCACCACCGGGAACTCCGCCTACGGGATCACGGGCACCAAAACGATAGAGGAGGTGTACGACGAGATCATGGCCAACGATGCCCAGCTAACCGCAGTAACCGGGTCACGCCCCAGGTACTTCCGGTCCGGGACCGCGTACCTGGACGACGTAGCAGCAGACATCGTCAACAGTCTCGGTATCACTCCGGCAGGATTCAGCATCAACGCAGACGGCGGCGCGACGTTCCCGCCGGACACCGTTACTAGGGAAGCCGCCAAAGCCACGCCTGGTGACATCATCATCTGCCACGGCAACCACCCAGGCCGGGGAACAGCCCAAGGGCTGGCGGTCGCCCTCGACAAACTCACCGCCACCGGCAAACGGTTCATCCGCCTTCCCTGAACCGAACGTCATAACTCAAGGGCATGGGTCGGACTTCCAAGGCGGCGACCACTCATCCAGCCCGCATACGGCCGATGCCGCACTGGGCCTGTATACCCGCTGTCCCCGGCCTATTTTCGTGTAGACCCGACTGGCTGCGTGTGGGGTTTCTGGGGAGTATCGGTCTTCAGTATGCAACTTTGGTGCCACAATTTCTTCATGACAGGTGGTACGGAATTCACGTTGTCAGGCTAGCTGCCAGCGCCGTCGCCCTCGCCCCCGCCGCCATCCATCATGCCCGTAAGACCCGCCTTCGGGAGCGCTGATCGACGAAGGAAGCGGCCGCATCTTCCAAACAATGCGGTCCCTGCGTCCTGACTGCTCCGGCTTGTCTGTACTCGTGCTGTACGTTGGAAGCCATGGGGTTCCTGATTGCCGAAGCCACCGGATGTCCGTATGCGTGAGGCAATGTCGGTGGCTGGAGGCAAAGCGGTTCTCAGTGTCCGGGCGGACGGGATAATGCACCTGGTATGGGCTCCGGGCTCCCATGTGGATGAGGACGACGCCGTCTCAGCCGTCACAATGATGAACCAAATCTGCGCCAGCCGGGGCAAGCCGCTGCTGGTTGACATGCGGAACGCTGGGAACACGTCGTCCGGCGCGAGGGACGTGTTCGCGATGCCACACGCCGCGACACGATTAGCCTTGCTGGGGGAATCCCCTGTCGACGAGGTGATCGCCAACTTCTTCACTCGTGCCCACATGCCGGCACGCCCCACCCGGTACTTCACCTCGGAAACGAGCGCTCTGACCTGGCTCACCAGTGACTGAAGGAGGCGAAGCGAGCACGTCGAGTCCTGTTTCTCAATGACCAGCCCGATGCCAGGTTTGACCTGCGATACGATCCTTGCCCCGCGTTACTGAGCCGGGCAATGGGGTGAAGTTTGTCGCAGGAATCGAGAAGAGCGCCCGGGAGCCTCACCAAAGCCTAGCGCCGCTCACCGAGGTGGGAAAGTCACAATCACCCAATAAATCTTTGGCAGCTTCGGCTACGGCTACTCCTGCATCTGACCTGCCTCCGGCTGACGCCATCGGCGTGGCCCGCCGGTTATCGTTCTGGTTCCGGCGGTTGCGGCCACGCGAGGTCTCCCCCACAACTTTGGTGTCGTCCTATCTGTCGTGAACACATCTGTGAGGTATTCGTAAGGTCCAGTTTTGAGCGAAGCCTGTGTCGGACATGGGCCGTCCTTTATCCAACCGGCCCTATCCTGGAAGACAAGATCCCGCTGTTGGGGGCAGGACCTTATTTGGGGGAAGGTCCGGCGGCCAGAGGCATCAAGGAGACATGGATGCCGCCCCCAGTCACCGCCGGCCCACACCCTTGTGGCGCGGCTGAAGGTACTTCATCACCGGGCATTCCCGCGCGGGCAACGAACAATTGAAACCGAGGCAAACCATCTCTTCCTGTACCGGCGTAAAGTTGTAACCGGCCGGCGGCGGACAGCCGACTGGCGTCCCCCACGTCAGCGGCCTCCAACTCCGCCGTCGGTCCGCTACGCGAGGCAGCGACGTCGACCGGGGCTACAGGTGTGAGCGGGATACCCCTCCGGCGGCCGCATCAGGTTGACGAACTCTTCATTATCGACTCCTTGAAAGGCCGGGGAGGAGGGGCCTCAGAAGGGCCTCGGGCCACGCTTCGCCACTGTCCGGTCTGGACACGAACCGGATCGACTTCTACTCCTCCAGCTTTCTGGCCCCGGCATTGCGCTGGAGGCGCTCACCTGGCCCGCAAGGGGACCATGCCTTGGGATGTACACGCCCACACTGCCAGCAGTAGTGTTCGTCGGGCCGGCTGTTAAGGTCGAGGCAGAATGGGCGGAGGCTCGGCGGGGGTCAGCGCTCGGCTTTATTCCAGGTCCCGGCATGCCTCGCGTATGGGGATTATTGTCGGAAAAATTAGGATGTTTCAGTGAATTCTTTGGTGCAGGGCGTGCGGGCGACGGATTTGAAGCGCACGAATGGGCGGGTCGTTCTCGATGACGTTCGCACTTACGGGCCCACTACCGCACCGGAGATCGGGAAGAGGACCGGGCTGTCCAACAGGGTCCTCGCCGCTCCCGGTCTACGAGCACCTCGCCCGCGCTGGAGCCGACTTCGGCGCCGTGACGTGCTTTGCCCTGGACGAGTATGTAGGCCTTCCGCCAGAGCATGAACAGACCTATGCCCATTTCGTCCGTCGCAGGATCTCTGAGCCTTTGGAAATCCGGCGGGAAAACACGCACGTCCCGAGGTCGGTGGACGGCTACGGCGCCTCGGCCGGCGATCACTACGAGGACCTGATCCGGCTTGCAGGAGGTATCGATCTCCAGATCCTGGGCATCGGACGCAACGGGCATCTCGCCTTCAACGAGCCGGGTTCGCGTTTCGATTCCCGCACCCGCCTCATCCAGCTCACGGAGGACAGCAGGAAAGCGAACGCACGGTTCTTTCCGTCGATTGAGGATGTTCCCACCCATGCCATAACCCAAGGCCTGGGTACCATCCAGGAAGCACGTCACCTCGTGGTAGTCGTTAGCGGCGCGGAAAAAGCCGCTGCCGTGCGCCGGGCGGTTGACGGACCCGTCATCGAAGACATGCCCGCATCCATCCTCCAACGACACCCCAACGTGTCAATGGTCCTTGACGCAGCCGCAGCCAGCCTGCTCAGCAGGAGCCACTTCCACTAGGGCACGGAGTAGGGGCACACGTCTCTGTCGGCGACGCCCTACTCCACCCGGCCTTACAGACCGCATCCGTCGACTTATAACCTCTCCTCTGGTTCCAAGGCGAAGTGAGACCGCGCCGCCGCACACGTGAGGCCATGCTTGAAGGAGGGTTTGACATTATCCCAAGTCCCCGCTTACCACTAACCGCGTCGCCCCTCCTCCTGGGTGTCAAGGTCATCCTCTGCGGCACAAGGAAGACCTCTACGTGTCCTTCACCGTTCCCGTCCCGGGCGTGGAGGCAGCACTGATCCTGAAGGCGCTGACCTGGAAGGGGGTAGGAGCGGCTGACGTCGCCGGCCAAAACAGCACCGTGGCCTAGAAGGCGTTCCGCTTGATTTCCGCGATGATGGACAGCGGAACACATTCACACAGATCGAGAGAAACAAGCCATGCCTGATCTCACCTCGCTGCTGGCCAACTCAGGGCCGTGGCTGATCATCATCGTCGCGGCCATCATGTTTATCGAATCCGGCGTTTTGTTCCCCTTCCTGCCTGGGGACACGTTACTGTTCTCGCTTGGTGTCCTGGGCGCAGACCTCCCTGTGCCACTGCCGTTTTTGGTTTTGGTGGCGGCTGCCGGGGCGATCGCCGGAAACCAAGTCGGTTACCTACTCGGCAGAGTCGTGGGGCGGCGCTGGTTCCGGGAGGATGCCAGGGTCCTCAAGCTCAAGCACCTGGAGCGGGCAGAAGTGTTCTTTGAACGCTACGGTGGCAGGGCGCTGGCATTGGCCCGCTTCGTTCCAGTGGCCCGGACGTATACCCCGCTGGTGGCAGGTGCGGCCCGATACAGCCGGCGCTGGTTCCTGGCGTGGAACGTGCTCGGTGCCGCCCTATGGACAGTTTCGTTCACCCTGGTGGGCATCTGGCTCGGGCACGTTGACTTCATCGCAAAAAACATCGACGTCTTGGCGACGCTGTTAGTCCTTGTCTCCGTCGCACCACTGGGCATTGAGGCCCTGCGTCGCCGAGGCAAGGCCCGCCGCCAGGGTGACGTTGCACCAGGCACCAACGAAGCGGACTAACAACTCGCCAGCCCTTCATCACCTCCGGGTTCAACCGAAAGGGACCCGATGCAGGCGAACCTATTCCGTCATGGATTCCGGAACAGGTGAGTCCATCTTCAACGCCGTGTGGTCACCGAAGCCCCGGCGCTGGGCGATCCGCATGATCTGATTGGGCCGCTCCTCGTGCTCCAGGACGATCATGGCGCCGGCGCAGTGCACGGACCGGTCGGTGATCTCTGCGCTGCCGTCCCCAGACGAATAGTCGAGCGTCTTTTGGCAACGGAATGAGTCCCCGGCCTGCAGGTGGCCGGCGATGATTGTCGTGGATCGGTTGTTGCCGGAGCCCTCGGGTTCGTGGTCGTCGGCACAGAAGGATCACTGGGGCCGGTGCCGACGGGTCGGTCGCTGCCGGAGCGGTCACCGTTTCGCTCGGGTCATTGGTTGGGGTGTCGGCTGCCGTGGCGCGTATTGCAGCGTCAGCGCCTCCGCCGACGACGAAGGTTGAGATGACAACGCCTTTGCCGGTGGCGCCCAAGGCGCCGAGAAGAGTTTCGATGCTTGCCATGTTGGTCCTCCGGAAACAACATGAAGTGGCTGGAGTGGCTGGTCAGGACCCCATCTCCGCGCGACGCTATCTGATAGATGGGAAAACCTCATGTGCAGAAACGGATGCTCATGGCTGACAGATCCGGGACTGCGCGTAAGGGTACGGCGGTGTCGGTCCAACAGACTAGATAAGGCTTCTGATGGTTGCCTGAAATAGCCATGACGGTCACCTGGATTTAAGTTAGGCCCCCTACATTCGTTGGCATGACAAGAGTCTCAACAGCCGTTCCCGGTCCCAGCACCGCCGACAACCAACGCAAATTTTCCGTCTTCAGCAGGCTGTCGACGTCCGTCCGAAGTCATAAGCCGCTCGCGATTGTCGCTGCTGGCTGCACTCTCGCCGTCCTGGGTGGAGGGGTTGCTGCCGCCTCAACCATCCCTTTCGGCCAGCAGCAGGTTGGCTCCCAGACCGACAATGGGGAGCAGATTTCCTCGAACCAGGAGATTAAGCCCCTCGGCGACCGTCTGATGACGCCGTTCGGCAAGATCATGGGCTCCACCGTCAGCCCGGACGGCCGCTACCTTGTCGGGACCAGCACCGACCGTTCGGTCGACCTGCAGGTCTTCGACCTCAACACCTACAAGCCCGTCGCCGCAGCAGGAACCCTCGAGGCAGCGTCCTTCGCGACCGCGGCGGGGAACGCCGGCTACGCGAACATGGCATACCAGAAGATCACTGACGGCTCCGTCGGCCAAGAAGGCCCGGTATTCTCCCCCGACGGCAAATTCCTGTTCGCACCGATCGCGACCGGCCTCGTCCGGTACCCTTTCAACGCGGACGGCTCGCTCGGCACCGGGACGAAAATCAGCATCCCCACTGCTGGCGACAAGCAGGCACTGACCGCCGGAATGGCGTTCTCCCCCGACGGGGCAACCCTTTACGCTGCCGTGAACGGTCAGAACACGGTCGTCGCGATCGACCCCACCGCCGGCACGATAAAGCAGGCGTTCAATACGGGCATCGCTCCGCGCCAACTGCAGTTTGTCGGCGCCAAGCTGTACGTGTCCAACGAAGGAGGTCGCCCCGCCGCACCCGGCGAGCCGACGATGAACTCCTACGGCACCGACGTCCCGGCCGACCCCAACCTTGGCATCTCCACAACGGGCACGCTCAGCGTCATTGACACGGCCAACGCCGCGGCGGCCGTGGCCTCCATCGACGTTCAGCTGCACCCCACCGCGATGTTCCTGGACGGTGCCACGCTGTACGTTGCCAACACCAACAGCGACACCGTCTCGGTCGTGGACACCGCGAGCAACAAGGTCCTGCAGACTATCGCCACCCAGCCCTGGGCCTCCTCCCAGGTCGGCTACGAACCAACAGCCATCACTGCGCAGGGCGACCACCTCCTGATCTCGCTCGGCCGTGCCAACGCCGTCGCGGTCTACAAGATCAACAAGCAGGACCCGAAAGACCCGGCCAGCTACGTCGGCCTCCTGCCGACCGACTACTACCCGGGCAACGTCACCGCGGTGAATGGCCGGATCGTGGTCACCAACGTCCGCGGCATCGACGCGCGCGGGCCGGAGGTCACCCTTAACGAGGGCCCGAATACGACGCCTGCGACCGGTCATGGCACGCACTCCACAACGGCGTCGCTGACAAAATTCACGCTGCCCAGCGATGAAGAGATCCAGAAGTCGACCGAGACCGTGTTCGAACAGAACGGTTGGGACGGCAGCTCGGTCAAGGAATCGACGGCTGCGGCCGCCGCCAACATTCCGGCCGTCGCCGTGCCCAAGCGGATAGGGGAACCGTCCACAATCAAGCACGTGTTCCTGATCGTTAAAGAAAACCGCACCTACGACCAGGTGTACGGCGACATGAAGCAGGGCAACGGAGACGCCTCCCTGACCCAGTTCGGGGCCAAGGTGACCCCCAACCAGCACGCCCTCGCCGGCCAGTTCGGCCTCTACGACAACACCTACGACATCGGCACCAACTCCGCCGAAGGCCACAACTGGATGATGCAGGGCGACAACCCCGCCTACACCGAAACCAGCGCCGGCGAATACAAGCGCTCCTACGACACCGAGGATGACGTCCTGGGCCACCAGCGCTCCGGTTTCCTCTGGACGGCGATCCAGGCGGCCGGCAAGACCGCACGGAACTACGGCGAATTCGACTCGGAGGAAGGCAAGCCGTCCGGAGCGACCTGGCAGCAGTACTACTGCGCCGCGACGAGCACGATGGCTGGCGGTGACCCGGCCCAGCTGTTCACCCCGGCGCTGCAGATGCACGCCAGCTCCGCCATCCCGTCCCTGAACGACATCACGGATCCGAACGCGGCGCCCTTCGACACCTCGGTGCCGGACATCTACCGCTACTCGACGTGGAAGCAGGACTTCGAGAAGAACGGACCGAAGAACTTCCAGATGACGTGGCTCTCCAGCGACCACACCGGCGGGACGGCTGACCCCGAAGCCCAGGTCGCCGACAACGACCTAGCCGTCGGGAAAATCGTCGATGAAATCTCCCACTCGGAGTACTGGAAGGACTCCGCGATCTTCATAGCCGAGGACGACAGCCAGAACGGCACCGACCACGTCGACGGACACCGCGCCCCCGTTCAGGTCATCAGCCCCTACGCGGTGCACGGCAAGACGGTCAGCACCTTCTACTCGCAGATCAACATGGTCCGCACCATCGAACAGATCCTGGGCGCTGAACCCCTGAACCAGAAGGTGGCCGCGGCCACCCCGATGTTCGACGCCTTCACCAACAAGGCCGATCTGACCCCGTATTCTGCCGTGCCGAACCAGGTACCGCTCACCGAGGGCGTCAAGTCCGCACCCGCCTGCGGCACCGACACCCTCGGCCAGACCGGTGCGGCCGCGGCGGCCGTCAACGACACGGCAACCCAAGCCACCGCTGTCCCGGTCCCCATGAAGGAGACGGCCGCAAAGTGGGATGACTGGTCAGAGAAGCAGCACCTGACCGGCAACGGTGCGAAGGAAGACTACGCCGACCCCAACCTTTTCAACCGCTGGACCTGGTACCAGACCCACAAATGGGCGACCCCCTACCCCGGTGACGAAAAGATCTACGGACCCGACGAGGTCCCCGGCATCCCCGCCGGCTCGACGAACCACGAGGACGACTGATCCACCCCTGACCGGCAGAACGCCCGCCGGCCGCTTCCACATCCAGGATACGCAATGACAGAGTCCCGGCTCCCGCTCGGGGCCGGGGCCCTGTTACGTCCTCGACGCGACCCCGTCAGGTCGGAACCGGGGCGCGATTCCTAGACCGTTGGTGCGTCGGTGGGCGTTTGCTTCCGCGGTGCTGACTGCTTTCGCTGCCCGAAAGGGGCAATCCCCGCGGTTGTGTATAGCCAGCACCGTCGCGACGAGTAGCACCGCAATAGCCGCGGCTGTCGGCAGGGCAACGAAGGGGCCGGCAGCGCCACGGGCCATGAAAGCCTGACAGCAGATTCCAGAACACCCCTGAAGAACTGCTTCCACAGCCCCTTCAAACGGCGAACCCCTGGGACCTGCCCCAGAAAATCGCCGCGGCCGGCGAATGGGAAAACTGGGACGCACCTTGTCCCGCCATTCGTGGCCAGCCTCGTTCTGCCCTCGTATCCCGCGCACAGACTTCGGCCATAGCAGAATGAGGCCCAATGAACCGAATGCGGCGGCCTCGAGGTGATCGGTGGTGTTGTCCCGATCAGTGTCGGGCATCACGGCCATACTCGCCCTTCAAGAGCTGTAACGTCCCGCGGCCATCGGCTGGGTCTCCAGCACCAGCCTCGAGGGCGTCAAAAACGTCGCCCCCTACAGCCAACGGCAGAACCTGGCCTTCGCCCCCAAGGGTGATGTTCTCGGCGAACCAATACCCTGACGGGGCCGCAGGAAAGACACCGTCCTTACCTCTTAACGCCGAACAAACCGGCTGGTTCGTGTGGCTACCCACGACCTCGGCGAAGCCGTCAACATCAGCGCCATGGCGCTGCCCTTCGAGGAAAACGAGCTCGACCGCGCCGGCACCACTAAGCGCTATGCCAAGCTCTCCCCCACACCAATGGTGGCCGAGCCCAGTCCACTTCGAATGCAAATACTTCTCCACCCACCGGATGACAGAGGATAGTCCATTGGTGTTAATCAAAACTGAACTGACCATGTACCGCCACTGATATTCCCAGACCTAAACCTCTACAGCGGAGCCCCCAGCAGATCCCCGTCTGCTTCCGCAGGATCTGACGAAGAGCCGGATAAATCCGGATCCATCACCCCCGAGAAGTAACCATCGGCGGAAAGATACGAATCTGTATGTACGCAGGCCCGACGTGCAATAACGCAAGTTGCTGACGAGAATACCCACCAGTAACCTGATCGAGGCGACTACAGCTACCTTCCCCCGGTGAACGTAGAAGCCAGGAAGACCCCGAGCCACCCCCCAAGGCCTCGGGGTCTTCTGTTGTCCCCAAGAGTCGGCTTAGCCGTCCGCATCTGGGGCAGCGGCAAGAGTTCTTTGGGGCCCTGCCGCTTTCTCGGCAGAACCCACCCCAGGCTGGGGTAGCGGGAGTTCCTGCGGCATACGCTCCCCAAGCTAAAGTCCCAGCTTCACTGTTTCGGCGCCCAAGTCGGCCCCCGAGCTTAACGTTAGCCAGGGAGACGTACTTGACGAATTTCCCGATGATCCCGGTACAGGTGCCGGTGCATTTGATCGTTCCAGTGTTGTTCCAGGAAAGGGACAGGAAGTTATAGCCAAGGATCTGGAACGCCGCGAAGCCCTTGATAAGGAAAGCTCCGGCAGTGACGGTGTCGAACACCGGCAGTAGGACAGTCTGCGCCTGGAGGGTGGTGAAGCAGGCTTGCAGACGGTCCCGTTGGGCATGCTGTCGCCGTTCCTAGACGACACGGTGAGGCTGCAATCGTCACCGTCGTGCCACAGACGCCGCTGCTTTCGGGGGTGAGCCAACCGAAGCCGCCGGGAATGACCTGCCCGGACGGACTGTCGCTGACCCAGGTGGTGCTGCCGTGCAGAATCAGCAACTGGATCTTCCGCTGAGGTCGAACTGGCATTCAGAGAACGCGACCGGCAGAGCAGTGGTCAGCCCTGAGGGGCCGCCCCACACGGCTTTGGATGTCGCACCGACATCTGCGCGGGAAATCCCAAAAATGTTCCCCGGCCACAATGTCACACCGGGGCCCTTGACGTCCCTGGCCGCCGTTGTCACCACGACGGTGCCTGCGGACGAGAAGGTCGGGGCGGGTGCGTCGGCCATCCCGCTGTTCGTATTGAATTTCGCGTACTGCACGGCCGTGTCGGGTGCGGCGGACTTGCACAAAGCGCAGTCGTGGGCGATGGCCAGGGCAGCCGCGTCCGCGCCGCCTTGCAGCTGCGCCTTCTGGGCGTACAGCATTCCGAAGTCCACGGCCAGAGCTCCACAGCCGTTCAGGACAACCATCATCAGCGCAACGATGACAGCAACCGCACCGCACTCGGATTCTTTCTCCACCACTCTCCCCCGATAAGTGGCAGCGAGGGTAAGCAACCGGGGTCGGGTCCATAGTTCCAACTTGTCGGCCAGTGTGGGCAGATGGGTATCTAGGGGTGTCGGTGTTGTCCACGATTATTGATTCCCGGATTCGGTGAGGCCAAACCGTTCCGCCTGCCCTCGATGTCGACGGATTCCAATACCAGGTCGAAGACTTGACGGGTTAGCGGCACTGTTTCCCTAACCCGAGGACCAGTCTTAATATTGGGGTGCTGGGCGGACGGCCCTGTCGTAGGTTAGGCCGGACGTGGTGTCGCAGGCGGCCATGAACCTGTCACCTCGTCCCGAGCAGGTGCCTGCGATGAGCATGAAAGATCACGGGTGGAGGCGGCTGGCGTTCGCCTTCGTCCTCACTTTGACCGGCTGTACCTATTCCACTGATGAGCCCGCACCGTCATCAAGCTCGCCGAACCCCTTTGCTTCCCTGGAAAGCCAGGTTCAGCTGTTTTTGGACCAAGGCGCCGTATCCGCTGTCGTGCAAGTCCGGTGGCCCGAGGGGGGAAGCTCCAGGGCCTACGGCCTGCGTGACCTTGCAACCAGGACGCAGGCGCAACCTACGGACCGGGCACAAGTCGCAAGCGTCACCAAAACCATGACAGCCGTAGCCGTGCTCAAGCTCGTCGACGACCACCTCATCGGACTCGATGACCCCGTCAACGATGTCATCCCCGGGTTCACAACAGTGCTTAAGCCTCCCGGCCCGATCACCGTACGGCAACTGCTCAGCCACCCATCGGGGATACCCGAGGCCGACGATGCGCTGCCTGTCGATGCTGACTTTCGCCCCCTGTTCTCTCGGACGATGACGATGGAGCGTGGCTCGGAGCTGACAGGGACCCTCCCCTGGGAGGCGTCAAGCGTGGGGTTTTTCAAGTACTCGAACACGAACTACTTCGCGCTCGGTCTCCTGATCCAGACACTACGGCACAGCCCTTCGTCCAGGTCATGCAGGAAGAGGTTTTCGATCCTCTCGGTTTGAAGCACACCACCCTGGAACGAACCGACACGCACGACGCGGGGCTTCTGCACGGCTACGTGACCCTCCACGGGGAGCTGGTCGATACCACCGACAACAACTTTTTCGTCGGAAACCCAGCCGGAGGTGCTGTCTCAACGATGGAAGACGTCAACCTGCTCATGGCCGGCATCTTCCAGGGGCGAGCGATCTCTGCAGCGTCCTTGAAGGAGATAAAGACAAGTCCCGGCTTCGCACCCCACGGCCTGGGCGTGTGGGAGCACGCGGACGGATGCTCAAAGCAGTCCCGGTACATGGGCCAGGGGCTCTTCTGGGGCTACGTGACTGTGGCGGCCAGTAGCGCCGATGGGCGCTATCAGGCCGCGATGACCGTCACGACACCACCCCTGCCCTCCCCGCTGGAGGATGAGTCCGCCGGGAACAAGCGTGAACTCCTGAGCGGCCAGATCCAACCCACCCTCAACGAGACCCTGGACCGGCTGTGCGCGCTGGCCAAATGAGAAAGTACCTAAGCCGTTATCCGACTGGATGCCCGTGCGAGCAGTGGTCCTGCCCCGGCTGGATCTCGTGCCCCTGAATGCAAGTACGGTCCGGGGCAAGCGGACGGTCATGCCCGCTGAGGAAGATGCTGCTGTAGGCACGCTCGATGCCCTCGTCCTCGCGCCTGAGCCACTCGGTCAGATGCAGCCCGTGATGCCCACCGGTCTTCTCCGGCTTTTTCGATTCATGTGTCCGATGCTCGAAAGGATTCTTCACCACGGCACTCGCGACCTTAAAAGCGTCTCTGTTCGGTGCAGAGAGGAAACGGTAAAACCATGATAGGAGTCGTGCAAGTTTGCAACAATCGGCCCTGCAGTTGAAAAAAACGCGTCTTGCTTCGCCCCTGCAGAGTGCACAGGCGCGGACTGCCGCGTCTCATCTATTCGAGCCAGGGCGTGGCTGAACAGCAGTCGCCGCGGCTTCCTGCAGTATTCGGCAGTGACGATCGTGGAAGCCCGCTGTCTTGCCAGGGGCGTGGTCATCGCCTCACTGAAGTACACCACAACCTGATATGAAAAGCGGCTGACAAGGCGAAACACGCATAGGTCGGACGGTCTCCCGCTCGTTCCTATTTCCTCGTCACAAGGGCACGTGGGCGGCATAGCTCCTAACCGGCTGTCAGAAACACGTCTAATCACCGAAAGGGTAAAAGACCCGCCCGCTCAACTGCAGTCAGTCGAGCAATGCTACGCCGAACTCAGCGACGACGGCGCGCAGTTCCCTGAGGTAGCGCTGCGCTTGGTCGGTAAGCGGAATCGCGGCGTGGCCGATCCAGCCGATCTCGATGCGTTCGTCAACCTCGAGCGGGATGGCGACGATCTCCGGGTCGAGCTGCCCGCTGATGATGCCCGTCGAGATCGTGTAACCGTGGAGCCCGATCATGAGGTTGAAGATCGTTGCGCGGTCGGAGACCCGGATCTCCTGCTTACTGGACAAGGTGGAGAGAATCTCCTCGGCAAAGTAAAAAGAGTTGTTCGCACCTTGATCGAAGGTCAGCCGCGGCAAGGCGGCAAGATCGTGCAGAGTCGCCCGCTCTTTTGACGCGAGCGGGTTCTTCCGTGATATGAAAATGTGTGGATCGGCGAGGAACAGCGGAGAGAACGCGAGCCCGGATTCGCGGAGCAGCTTGTCGATGACCTTCCGGTTGAAATCGTTCCGGTAGAGGATGCCTATCTCGCTGCGGAGTGTCCGGACATCCTCGATGATGTCCCAGGTGCGGGACTCGCGGAGCGAGAACTCGTATTCGGCCACCTCAGTGGCCTTGACCATCCGGACGAAGGCGTCCACCGCGAACGAGTAGTGCTGCGTGGACACCCCAAGCAGACGTCGTGTCGGTGGCCTGCCAAGATAGCGCTGCTCGAGGAGGGCGAACTGCTCGACCACCTGCCTCGCGTAGCCGAGGAACTCTACCCCGTCGGCGGTGAGGGTGACCCCGCGGGCGGAGCGAACCAGGAGTGCACGGCCCACCCGTGCCTCAAGGTCCTTCATGGCAGCGGACATGGTCGGCTGCGCGACGTAGAGAAGATCGGCCGCGGCGGAGATCGACCCCTCAGCGGCAACTTCTATGAAGTAGCGGAGCTGCTGCAGGGTCAGTCCGGTCGAAATCTGGGCCATAGGAAAATTCTATATGAATGCATAGTAACGCCTAGTTACTTGATACCCCTTGAAAGGCTGCACCATGGATACATCCCC
This sequence comes from Pseudarthrobacter sp. 902506025, assembly GCF_040702325.1. Taxonomy (NCBI): domain Bacteria; kingdom Bacillati; phylum Actinomycetota; class Actinomycetes; order Micrococcales; family Micrococcaceae; genus Pseudarthrobacter; species Pseudarthrobacter sp. 902506025. The sequence goes on along the minus strand of NZ_JBFBKW010000001.1, from coordinate 358,819 downwards.
TTCGGAAAGGCCGTCTCCGGCCCATCAACGATTGGCAGCGCATGGCCGACGATTTCACCTTCAGCATTACCACCACCCGCTTCGACGAGGACTACTCCCCGTCGGAAGGCTCCCGGATCACGACGAACTTCGCCAACCTGGCACGTGGCGAGCACCGCCAGGAGAACCTCCGCAACGCCTTGACCATGATTCGGCGTCGTTTCAACGATCTCGCAGACTGGGACAACCCGGACCGGGACCGCTACACGCTCGAGCTTGAGATCGTTTCCGTGCAGATACAGTTCACCGCGGACGGTACGGATCAGCAGTTCCCGCTGTTCGAGGTTCTCGATATCCAGATCGTCGACCTGCTGAACGGGGTCCGCCACCAAGGGATCGTCGGCAACAACTTCTCCTCCTACGTCCGGGACTTCGACTTCAGCGTCGTACTGCCAGCGGCAGCAGCTGACTCGGGCAAGCCCACCGTACCCGAGGACTTCGGAGACCTTCACGGCAAGCTGTTCCAGCACTTCCTCGATTCCCCGGTATGCCGGGAACGCTTCCCGCAACCGCCAGTGGTCTGCATCAGCGTCTCCACGAGCAAGACGTACCGGCGAACCGGAAACCATCACCCGGTCCTGGGCGTCGAGTACCAGCAGGACGAGTTCTCGCTGACGGACGCGTACTTCGCAAAGATGGGGCTGCGGGTCCGCTACTTCATGCCCCGCGGCAGCGTGGCTCCCCTCGCCTTCTATTTCCGGGGCGACCTGCTCAACGACTACTCCAACCTGCAGCTCATCGGCACGATCAGCACCATGGAGACGTTCCAGAAGATCTACCGCCCGGAGGTCTACAACGCGAACTCCGCCGCCGCCGTCGTCTACCAGCCGAGCCTGGGCGAGCAGGATTTCTCGCGGACCCAGATCGCTTACGACCGCGTCGAGCGCGGTCAGCTCGCGGTCACGCAGGCGAAGTACACGGAGGAACACTTCATCACGCCCCACAAGGATCTGTTGGACCAGTGGACCGCCAACTACCCCGCTCTCGTCAACTGACCCTCGGAGAATCGCCAATCATGAACACACTTTTGCCCACCACCCTTGTCGGAAGCCTGCCGAAACCATCGTGGCTCGCACAGCCGGAGACTCTTTGGTCCCCGTGGAAGCTGGAGGGGGATGCGCTGCTCGAGGGCAAGCAGGACGCGCTGCGCATCGCCATCCACGAGCAGACCCGGCGCGGCATTGACATCGTCAGCGACGGCGAGCAAACCCGCCAGCACTTCGTCACGACGTTCATCGAGCATCTCGTCGGGGTGGACTTTGAACAGCGCAAGACCGTGCGCATCCGTGACCGTTACGACGCGAGCGTGCCAACCGTCGTCGGGCCGGTGCGCCGCGAACGGCCGGTATTCGTCGAAGACGCAAAATTCCTCCGCTCAACTACCGACAAGCCGATCAAATGGACTCTTCCCGGTCCGATGACGATGGTGGATACGCTTTACGATGACCACTACAAGAGCCGCGAGAAGCTGGCCTGGGAGTTCGCCGCGATCCTTAACCAGGAAGCGAAAGAACTCGAGGCGGCCGGCGTGGACATCATCCAGTTCGACGAGCCCGCGTTCAATGTCTTCCTCGATGAGGTCAAGGACTGGGGCGTGGCTGCGCTTGAGAGAGCGGCAGAAGGACTGCGTGCGGAGACCGCCGTGCACATCTGCTACGGCTACGGGATCAAGGCGAATAATGATTGGAAGGCGACGCTCGGTTCACAGTGGCGGCAGTACGAGGAAACATTCCCGCTGCTCCAGAGCTCCAGCATCGACATCATCTCGCTGGAATCCCAGAACTCCCACGTGCCCATGGACCTCATCGAGATCCTCCGCGGCAAGAAAGTCATGCTGGGGGCTATCGACGTCGCAAGCGAAACCATTGAGACCCCGGAAGAAGTCGCAGACACCCTCCGCAAGGCCCTGCAGTTCGTCGATGCGGACAAGCTCATCCCCAGCTCGAACTGCGGCATGGCACCGTTCCCCCGGGACGTCTCGCTGGCCAAGCTGAGTGCCCTCAGCGCCGGGACGACCATCGTTCGCGATGAACTCGCCCGCTCCACCCCCAAGGTGTCATAACGGTGTTTCACGCCTACCCCGCAGACACTTGGCTCGAGGCTCCGCAGCAAAGCTTCCCGTCTTCCCTCTCGGCCGATGAATTCAAAGCACTGTTCCGTGGGCACCCGGGAGGTGTCGCCGTCGTCACGGCCGATGCCGGCGAAGGGCCTGTGGCGTTGACGGTATCGTCGGTCGTGTCGGTGAGTGCGGACCCTCCGTTGCTGATTTTCTCTGTCTCGGCACTGTCTTCTTCGTCCGAGGTGCTGTCGCGCGCCGAAACCGTCGTCGTGCACCTGCTGGACGCGCACGACGTCGACTTGGCCAAGTTGGGAGCGACCCCCGGTGCCGACCGCTTTGACCAGACGCACCGCTGGTCGGCCCTTACGACCGGTGAAGCGGTGTATGACGATGTCCGCGCGTGGGTGCGCTGCGCCGTCATCGATCGAATGGAGGTGGGGACTTCCACCATCATCGCCGTGCACGCCCTGGAGTCCCGCGTGATGCGTGACGTCCAAGCGGGCGAACCCGGCGACGCCCTGGTCTACCACAACCGTTCATGGCACCGCCTGGGCGAGCATTCCAAGCTTGGAGGCTGAGCGCCGCGCCAACAATGCCAGGCAGGAAGCAGAACGGCTCACGACGGCGGACTGCCGCCATTCGCGCTTCGTGGTTGGCGGCATGGACGTACAGACGGCCAACGACCACGTCCTTGACGAGGGCCTGATTGACGATGACCAACAAACATGTCCGAGGGGTGGTCATAGAGACCACCCCTCACGATGAAGGATTCCATAAACCGTGACATCAGCCGTAGCCAGCTCAGGCACCAAAACCACCTCTACTCCGCAAGAAAATGCGTCTCCGGAAAAGTTCCGACTGATGCTCATGATGGCCCTCACGCTCGTTACAGGTGTGGTTGACGCCGTCGGCTACCTTGGACTTGATCGCGTCTTCACCGGAAACATGACCGGCAACGTGGTAATTCTTGCGATGGCGTTGGCCGGGGCCGCGAACCTGCCAACTTTGGGCCCACTGGTAGCACTTGGCGCCTTTCTCCTCGGCGCTGCAGCCGCCGGATTTACGCTCCAGTCAAGCCCGAAAGGCTGGAACCGCAGGGTCACGCTCCTTCTCACAGCGGGTTGTATCGCGTTGACGGGAACCGCCGCCATCTCTCTCAGCGTGGAAGACGTCGGCCACCAGTCCATTCGTGTCATCGTTGCCGCCCTTATCGCCATGCACATGGGCTCCCAGGCCCTGATTGCGCGGCATTTGGGCGTACGAGACATGACCACAGTGGTCATTACTTCCACCATCACCTCCCTCGCCGGAGAGTCACTTGTGGGCAAGCAAAGGCCCCGGTTACTCAACCGACGGCTGGGCGCTGTCCTCGCTATGTTCGCCGGGGCCGCCATCGGAGTACTCCTCCTGCAGATCCATCTCAGCGTCCCGATCGGCCTCGGCATCGCCATCACCGCCGCTGTGACGGTCCTGGGGAGTCGCCGCTGGCATTGATGCGGTACATCCCACCGGCCGTGCCTGCGCCGCCGACAAGCCTCCGGGAGGCCAACCTTGGCTCAACCAGAAGCAAATCCGATAAGGGCGCGAATCCGAGTGCACTACACCCTAATCGGACATCAGTCTGACCGTCCGACGGCGTCAGGTTGGAGTCGGATTACGGCCCCTTGGACACCGACTCCCAGCAGCGATATATCTCAAGCTGACCCTCCCACCTGCCTCGGGGAAGAGCGGCACACCGCCGAGTCCAACAGTCTTTCATCTGACGGCCCTGCGCTAAGTCACGGCAAGCGGGACTGCGAGAACTCGAACTCCCGGCCGGCGCCGGGCAGAGCATCAAATCAGACGTAAGTGTGGACAGTGTCCACACTTACTTTGGCTGGACAAAGCGATGAACGCAAGGTGCTTTTTGGGTCGTCGAAACCCCGCATCGGAGGCCGCGAATCAAACGCGCTGCGGTCATGTCGTCGTCTCTCCCCCGGCCCATGAATAGGTGTAGGCCACCCCGGGGCCTACCCGACAAGACCGGAAGCGAGGAACCGTACGACCCCATCAAACAGCACGCGGAGGGCCCACCAGCCAGGGTCCTGGACCCGCCACCCACACACCTGCATACCCCCCGCGGCGGCCAGGCTACAGCCCGCGACCCAACCCGTCAGGCGACGCGACCGCAAGCTTTGTCAACACGTTAAAGCAAAATCGCCCCTGACGAGGCGATCTGTTGTGCCCGAGGTGGGACTCGAACTACATTCCAGCCCTTGGAAACAGTGGGAACTCGCGAAAAGATGCGGAATCCGGATTGGTCCGACGGAACTACGAGGCAGTTTGCGACGAAAAGTGTGGACATTGTCCACACCCCTTTTAGTTCAGTTCAGGGCACTTTGAACGGTAATGGCCGGGTGTTCGGCAGTGACCGCATTTTCGGGGCGTGGGTGCTGTTGGCGAGGAGTTCAGTGCTTCTCTTGCCTGCCCGATGACGGCCGTGGCGGTCGCCTGCAGATCGTCGAAATAACCGGGAGCTGCCAAGGCGTCTGCGGCACGTTTCAGCTCGGTGAGCTCCCCCGCCGTCAAGACGTCGTCTGCGAACGCGGCTTCGCGCATCAATTCCAGGAACCGTTCATTGAGGCCGCGCACTTGTTCTGCCCCCATGCCTCCTCGACCGGCGACTTTAGCCAGAGCCTTAGCTTCGTCACCGATGATTTTGCCGTCTTCCAAGGCGACTGCAAGGGCTTCAAGATACTCTGCGGTCGCGGCGTCGCTGACGTCTCCTGTACTGATGGGAAGGCGGGACAGGAGGGAGTGCATCCAACCGTCCGTGCCTTTCCGCAATGAACTGGCCCGTGTCAGCGGACCCACGGAGCCCAGGCGGTAAGGATCAAAAAGTCCGCGCGCCGGGTCGTGACCGAACTCAAGTCCTGGCCGGTATCGATCGAGCATCAAGGGAAGTAAGGCCGCTGTTGCCCTAACGTCACCCAGGGCAGCGTGAGCGTCAATCAGGGGTATTCCGGCGTGCTGCGCGAGCGTGCCGAGCTTGTGATTTGGTGTGTCAAACGTTTGCTGCCCCAGCCAGAGAGAACAGAGAGCTGGCATGGGCGGTGTTTTCACGCCAGCCCGAGCAAACTCGGCCGCGATGAATCGTTCTTCGAACCTTGCGTTGTGCGCGACCACGACGGCTCCATCCAAACGCGCAAGGACGTCCGCGACGACGTCGGAAAATAATGGGGCATTCCGCACTGCATCGTTGCTAATGCCGTGGACAAATACCGCCCCCGTGTCGCGCCCTTCTGGGTTCAGGAGTGTCGCATATTCGTCTTCGATCCGGCCGTACTTGTCGACGCGGGCAATGGCCAACTCGATAACACGATCGCCTTTCCCTGGCGAAAACCCGGTTGTTTCGACATCGATCACGGCAAAGGAACCGTCATGGACGTAGCCCGTTCCCGATGCGGGCCCGCCATAGCTGAACAGCTCGCCAACACGCCCAGGCTCAGCAAACCGCATGGACGCGCGCTCTGCCGGGGCAGGCTCTGGGACGGAGCGGGGCCTCGTATAGGTCAGCGGTTCACGTACTTCCGGTCTTGGAGCCTTCTTCTGCAAGGAGGCCAATACCTTCAGTGCTCGCTGTTTCTTTCTGCGGGCCAACCACTAGAAAAAGACGACGACTAACAAAAAACCAAACAGGGCTTCCATGAGCATCCTTCATCGCGACAAGAGCCCGATGCTATCACCCCAATTCCGAGCGGATGCACCCACGAGGTGTTCGGGAATAAAGGGCGTACAGGGTAACCCCATTTTCTGCAGATAAAGGCGCAGGGCCACTAATTGCAGCTTGGCTCTGATTCAGAAGTCATGCTGTTTGACCTGCTCCTTCCAATGAACGACTGAAAGCTTAATCACTGCTTGTCATTCTGATATGTCCCATGATCGCTGGGCGGGTCCTCCGCGCAACCAGGGCGCTACCGCGCCGGCCCCGGAACCGAAAACTTCCCCACACTGACAGTAGAAGCAGTTTCCCAGATGAAGTTTTCGGCCCCGGTCCCGGTCCCCCCAAGTTGCACTCCGGCCCCTGACCCCAGCGGGTGGTCCCCTACCAGAACGACGCCCACCACCAACAACCGCAGAAAGCTACGGCAATCACAACGAAGAAGGAAACAGGGACATGGAAAAGCTCACCATCAAGACGCCACCAGATGTCCTCAGCTTCATCGGGCACACTCTCGGCTTCTGGCCGAAGGAAAGCCTGGTCTGCATCAGACTAAACGACAACAGCGTCGGCGCGACCCTGCGCATCGACTTGCCCCGCCAACCCGGCCAGGAACTCCCTTACGCCCGGACCGTCGCCCACTACCTCAGCTCCGACACCACCGCCACATCACTGCTCATCGCCGTCTACACCAGCGAACCCACCCAGCCCGGTCAACCCAGACCGCACGCCGGCACCATCTCCGCCCTCACCGGCGTCCTCGCCGAACAAGGCATCACCATCCGCGACGGCCTCATCGTCGGAGACGACACCTTATCCCCTACGACGCCGAACCGGGCCACGAACTCGCCCTGCCCGTCAGCGACACCCAAACCAGCGCCATCAACGCCGAATTCATCTACCGCGGCAGCGCCATCCAACCCACCGACCAAATCACCCTCCCCACCACAAATAACGAGACAGCCAAATCCAAGGCCGTTGAACAGCACATGGAAAACATCAGGAACCAGGAAGACCACGAAGCCGTCCGAAACGGACGGAAACTCTGGGCCGACATGCTCGACTCCACCTCATACCCCAGCGACGGCGACTGCCACGCCCTGGTCGCCCACCTGCAATTTCCCGGCATCCGCGACCGCCTAATCGCAGACATCCCCGGCCTGGACGAATCCATGCAAGACATCCTGTTCGCCCAAAACCGACGCCGCACCAAAATGGTCACGCATTGAATGGGCACAACAACTGCTCCTCCACGCCTACACCCGCACCAGCCCAGAGCACGCAGCCCCGGCCCTCACCACCATCGGCTACATCAACTGGTGGGAAGGCAGAGGAAGCAAAGCACACCAATTCCTCCAACTCGCACTCGACACCGACCCCGCCTACCGCCTCGCACGCCTCAGCGACCAAATGGTAGGCACAGGCCTCGTCGCCGGATGGAACATGAACAAAGACACCGCCTATAAGTCACTCCGCTTCGACTAATCCTCATTCAGCGGACCAACCTGCGATGGGCAACAATGCCGGACCGGTTAGGTCACTGGCGGCTGACATCGGAACCCTTCCGGCAGCTGTACGAAAGATCCGTTATCGGCGTTCGGGGTTGGTGGAGCAGAAGCCTTGGAAGAGGTCACCTTTACCAGCCCTTAGGGGCGGGTGGGTCATCTACGGCACGACCCTGTGGTCTTGCCGTAGATGACCCGTTCCTTCTATCAATTACTCGCAGCAGCAAGCTGACCGGCGGGTATTGAGTCAGGTTTTTACCGTTCAGGCAATGTGTTGTCCCAGTGGTCACGCCAATTTCCGTACAGACCATCGATCAGGTTCTCGGAGGGGTTACGCCGATGCCAACCGCTGGTCGGCAGCACCGGGAGCCGATCTCTGTCCTGAATAAGCCTAGAGGTGATTGCGCGCTTGTTTACCGGAGGGGTTGGGGTCTCCCCCCGCGCTGAAACTGGGTTTTTCGGTTGTGGCTGCTGCCCCGCCTGCACCGGCGCCGGCCTCTTCGGAAGGTCCTTTCGTTGCCGCTTGATGTACTCAAGATGCTTGCCGACATCTTTGAAGCCTGGCGTGCTCTTGCGGATCTGGGAAAGGTCAAGCAGCTCGGTTTCCAGCCAGTATTTCCTGAGCAATGTCTCTGCCCCGGGGTATCCCATGCCCTGGGCCATGATTAGCGCGTGCCCGGACTCATCCAGAAACAGTAGTCTTGCCACTTCGCGGTCGGCAGGGCTGGCTGCCCTGCCGTAGACATCTGCTAGGGCTCCCCATGTGTGGAGCAGCGCGTCGAGAAGATATTCGTCCTTCAGTGTTTGGCGCACTTTTGAGTTGCCGAGCTCCAGAATGTCCATAACCAGCCCGTTGGGCATCGTGGCGGAGTGTTTAGGGCTAAGCCGAAGGAAAGCCTCGACCCTTGCAGCTGTAACGCCATAAGCCCTCAGCCAAGTGTGAATCGTCTGAGACCGCCCGGTCCCCGGCCGACGCTCCTCAAGGTAAGTCGCCGCGGTCCACTTGATGAAGAGTGCATATGAGTATGAATTCATGGTTACCTCCTGTGGTTGAAGGCGTCTGTGACGCCCGGAATGACGGAAAAGCGCAAAAGAAAAGGACCGCCCAGGGGGCGGTCCTTCGAGAGATGACAAATTTTCAGGGCTGATTCAGGGGATAAAGAGGCTGGCTCCTTTCTGTACTTAGAAGAGAAGAACCCCTGCGGTTGCAGAGGTTCGGAAGGTTGCTCAGGCGGTTGTGCCGTTTTGCCATTACTTATCGGCCGCGATGACGCGGCCTGTGTCTGGCCTGCGCAATGCCTTGTACTGACCATGATCGCGGGTCGTGTCAAGAGGTCTTTGGTTACGCGCAGCGGCGTTGCGCTTTTAGTTTCACGTTAGCAGTCCCTCCAAATAGACCAACGACTCATGCTCCCGGCAGTCTTTGACCCGGCAGAAAAGAGAAAAGACCCCTGCGGGCAAGCAGAGGTCGTTGTTGGACTAAGTCCAGATTCGCGCAGCTTCCGTGTCACTTGCAAATCGAGGGTGCACACGACCTTGCGGGGCTGAATTCGGCATCAAATGTCGGTCAGTAACCCTGTTTATCGATTGCTGCCAGATTAGATTCTGCGCTTGGGAGAAGATCCTTCTTATAACACTGACAATACTTGACTGTGTCAAGTTTTTGCGCACGCTTTTGCTGGCTGCTGAGGCCAGTTCGGCTACCGTTCCCTTACGGTCGCGTCCCTTGGGATGGCCTGAATGTGAACCAGTGCCGTGACATTGGCAAGGTCACGCACAAGAAATGTCCCCTACTTCTGAGCCTACACAGGCTCACCAAATCGATGTGCGTACGGACGACCTGCCGAGGTTCTCTTGCGGAGAAGCATGCCTGGCAGCAAGGGTTCCCGACAACGCGCTAAACGTCCCACTTCACCAGCTTTGCAGAATCTTTATTATCGGCTGTTTGTGGAGGGCCGGAGGTAGGAGTTCGGGGAACGGCTTCCGGCTACATTTCGTCGTTGTCCGGTTCTGCCCATTCCAGAGCCGCGACGAGGTGCGTCCACCGACCTTCGGGGAACGGTTATGGACTGCAGCCGGAGTGGAGCTGCCGCCCAAGGCCGCGTCCTCCATGGACGGGCGCGCGGGCGGTAAAAGCCTTCATGCTGCGGCAAGCTCTACGGGCTGAGTGGTAGTTGTTTCGTCAGGGGTGCTGAATGTCCGGCCGGAAACCAGCTTTAACTCCGACGGTCGTACCTTCCGCACTTAGTACAGCGTCGTCGGAACCCGCCGTCGGGTTTCGTTCCACCAGCCAGTGGTGCCCAATATTGAGCCTGCACAGCAGGGCCCGGATCATGACCGCTCCTCTCCGAGAAGTTGTCGCTCAGCCACTTCCATTATGTCCCCGAAACTTCTGATTGGATCACTGAGAAACGTGAGCCACGATTGCGTCTGCATGACTGCTTCCTCAACAAGAATCGCTCGGTCCCGTTGAATGATCGCTTACCAGGCGCCGGGAACGACAATCAGTCGACGCGATCAGGGAAACGCTCCTTGGCCACTAAGCCCTGCATTACCCGGACCAATTAGCTTTGCAATTCATATCCTTACCACCCGGTTTTCCGGGGTTGGGTAACCTCCCTCCGGAGAAGTGATGGTCGAACCGGCGGTGCTAAAGACTACAGGTAAGATTGCTTCCCCGCTGCGACGGCCGGAACTAAAATTGTTGTGCTGGGGCCGACGGTGCCGTCGTGGTCTGGCCGGACGTGGTGCCGCAGACGGCCAAGCTTGTCTCTTAGGCGAACGGCGGCACACAATGACCACGAAGAACCACGGTTGGAGGCGGGCGGTCCTAGTCCTCGTCCTCGCGGCAACTGGCTGCACCCAGTCCAATGATGGACCCACCCCATCTTCGAGCTCACCGAGTCCCTTCGTGTCGCTGGAGCATCAAATTCAGTTGTTCATGGATGAGGGAGCTCCCTCCGCCGTCGTACGGATCCACTGGCCCGAGGGCGAGTGGTCCCGGGCTTACGGCGTCCGAGACCTCGAAACCAGGACGGCGGCGCAGCCCACGGACCGCGCAGAGGTCGCCAGCGTCACCAAGACAATGACCGCCGTAGCCGTGCTGAAGCTCGTGGACGACCACCTCATTGGCCTCGACGATCCCGTCAATGACGTCATACCTGGATTCAGGTCATCACTCAAACCACCAGGCCCGATCACTGTGAGGCAACTGCTCAGCCACACTTCCGGGATACCCGAGGTCAATGATGCCCTGCCGAAAGACATCGACTTCCGCCCCGTCCTTTCCCAGACACTCACCATGGAGCGTGGCCTTCAACTGGCGGGAACCCTGCCATGGACTAATGACGATGTCGGATCATTTAAGTACTCAAACACGAACTACCTCGCACTCGGCCTCCTCATCCAGACCCTGCGGCACAAGCCCTTCGTCCAGGTAATGCAGGAGGAGGTCTTTGACCCTCTTGGACTAAAGAACACCAGTCTGAACCAGGTTGACCTGCACGAAGCCGGGCTTTTGCACGGCTACGTGACCCTGCGCGGCGAGCGTATCGACACCACAAACAACACCTTCTCCGTGGGCAACCCGGCCGGCGGCGCCATATCGACGATGGAGGACCTGAACCTCCTCATGGCAGCAATCTTCCAAGGACGGGCGATCTCAGCAGCCTCCCTGCGCGAGATGAAAACCAGCCCGAGCTTCCGCCCCTACGGGCTGGGCGTGTGGGAGCACGGGGATGGGTGCTCGAAGGAATCCCGGCACGAGGGCAAGGGCTCTTTCGATGACTATCAGACGGTAGCGGTCAGCAGCGGAGACGGACGGTACCAAGCTGCGATGACAGTCACGACCCCGCCGATGCCCTCGGAGCTCGAGGACCCCTCCACCCAGGAAAAGCGAGATTACCTGAACGGCCGGATCGAGTCAGCCCTCAACGAGACCCTCGATCGGCTCTGCAGTGCGGCCAAATGATGGGCTCCGGCAACGAAACAGCTGTGGGGCTTGGTGAGTTCGCTGGCCCGGCGCGCCCGCAAGGCGACGGCACCAGCAGCACCGCGCCGCGGGCCCCGCGCGAAACCAACAAGCCCGCGGACCACTGCCGCACGCTGCTCCTTGATGCGGAGCCGGTACCATCTGCAGTCCATGACTCTGTGAGTCTGTCGCCGTTGTCGCGCTGCGGGTGATATCCCCAAGGGTCACTGGCTATGCGGATGCTACCCCAACCCTCGATGTGCTCCTCACGTTTCGCAGCCGCAGCGACCGTCCCCGTTGGTCCCAGCCGGGGAGTGTGCTCCTCTCAACGTACCGCGACCTGTTCGTCCAGCGCTTGGGCCGCATGGCTTGCTTCGGCGCCGGCGCCCCGTCGTAGGTCTTCATGTGCCGGTAGAGATTCGGGACGGAGCGCGGGCCGATGCTTCGGAGCATTCGGCGGACGCCCGTACGGCGCTGAAACAATCCTAAGAAGCCAAGGGGGTAGTGATGCCCCGGTGGCATCGGGGCATGGCGAAGTCGCGCGATGCGAAGCAGGTTCGCCCCACCACGGGGAAAAAGGCAGCGGACAAGGCCCGCCGTCATCGTGCCGGAACTGCGGGCCTACCTTGAGCGCCCTGCTGTCCCGGAAGAGCTGCCAACAGACCGGAAGAGCTTTGGCGGAACGACACTCGCCCGACGGCTTTGCATAAAGGCAAGGCGCTGGTTCATGGGGACGAGCAATCCATACCGGGAAGCCTGGTTTTACCGACATTTAGTCGCCCCCGTGTTGGTTTTGAATTGGCTGGGGTACGTTGCAACTGAAGGGCAAGCAGAGCAGGTAAGGGGAGACCATGCTTTTTGAGCCGCTATATGCGCACTACCGCACGCTGGGGCCGCGCGGCCGGGCGGTGTTGTTCCAGCTTCCGCTGGCTACGACGATGCTGCTGGTCACGGTCCTTACACTGGTCCTGCATCCTCAGATTGCTACCTCCTGGGTTTTCCTTTGGAGTCTTGGAGCGCACGTGCTGCTCCTCGCCTCCTGCGCAGCAGTGCCGTGGGAGCAACTTCCGGGACGGGCTGTGCTCATCATCCCGGCCCTGGACTGTATTGCCGTCGGGGTCACCCGCGAGGCAGCCGACCAGTATCTGGCGGTCCTGGGTTTTCTTCTGGTCTTTCCCGTCGTCTGGCTGGCCAGCGACCGGCGCCGCAGCAGCGTCCTGCTCGCCGTCCTCGCCACCATCCTCAGCGCGGTGGTCCCACCACTCCTGCTCGGCGAAGGCTTTGACGGTCCGGACTTCATCCGGATCGTGCTCCTGCCCGTCATTCTGGGAGCGATCGCGCTCACTGCCAACACGATCGCCAACGCCCTGTCTATTCAGCGCCGCCAGCTGGAGGTCCAAAGCGCAAAGGTCACCGGCTTGCTGGCGGCCAGCGAGGACCGCGAACGGCTGATCAGCACCGTCCTGGACACCGTCGGGGTCGGAGTCTGCGCCCTCGACGCGCAGGGCAGCGTCGTCCTGATGAACCACCACCTCAGCAGCCTCGCAGGCACGGCCCCGGAGGCGTCCGCCGCCGAGGACGACGACTGCCCTCTGATGTACGGACCTGACCGGAGCCAACCCCTGCCGCCCGAGCGCCACCCCCGGTCCCGGGCCGCCCGGGGCGAACCGTTCACGGACGAGCTGATCTGGACCGATCAGCGCGTCTACTCCGCCACCTGCCGGCTGATCATGGACACCGACGGCGGGTACGCCGGTTCCGTCCTGGCCTTCACTGACGTCACCGCACTGGTCGAGGCGCTGGCCGCGAAGGACCAATTCGTTTCCAGCGTCTCCCACGAGCTGCGGACCCCGCTGACCTCCATTCTGGGCTACATGGACCTGGCCCTGGACGAGGCAGACCTTGATCCCGACATTGAGATGTACGTGACCATCGCAAAACGGAACGCCGAGCGGCTCCTCCACCTGGTCGGTGACCTCCTGACCATCGCCTCCGACGCCATGACCATCAATCCGCAGCACGCCGACCTCACCGACATCGTCCGCGACAGCGTCCAGGCGGCCCAACCGCGGGCAAAGGCCGGAGGCATCCGGCTGGACCTCATCACCGACGGCCCCGCCACAGGCCATTTCGACCCTGACCGCCTCGGCCAGGCCGTCGACAATCTCATCTCCAACGCGATCAAATACACAAACCACAGCGGGACCGTCACCGTCAAAGTCTTCACCACCGGCCACGAACTTAGATGTGAAGTCACCGACACGGGCGTCGGCATGAGCGACGAAGAGCTTGACCAGGCGTTCACCCGTTTCTTCCGGGCCGCCCATGCACATTCCTCCACCATCCCCGGCGCGGGCCTGGGCCTGGCGATCACCAAGTCGATCATGGAGAACCACCGCGGCCACGTCGTGCTGTCCAGCAGTCCCGGCCGTGGAACGACCGCGGCGCTCACGCTGCCGGCAGCCGACATGGAAGCCGCGACCCCTGCATTCCTTTCGTGAAAGCAGACATTCGCAACGCAACGGTGTTGACCAGCTGACTATCAGCCCTGGTTAGCATGGGTGCAGCCGAAGGGGATCGGCTTTGGGCAGTGGGAAAGAAGGGTGCACCCAGTGTGCGCACCCTTTCCCGTGTCCTGATCCTTCTACGCCGGCCCCCGGGAGCCATCACGCAGCCACTCCAAGGCTTTGTCTTTGGTGGTGAAGTACCGGATCGGGAATCCTGCCGGCGCCATAGGCAGGCGGAACACGGCAATTATCCGGTCCTTGGGCGAGGTCCCCACCAGCGCCATGCGCGAGATGTTGGAGCGGGAGGGAAAGACCTTGCGGGCTGCGGCAGAGTGAGTCACTCCGCCGATCTCGACCAGCATCGGCAGCTGGGCACCCTGGCAAAGCGTCTCGATGACGCCCAGGGCCGCGGTGGCGACGTCGATACCGATGTAGGTCCCCTGCTTCCAGCTCAAGCGAAGGATCCCGCCGGACAACTCCATCGTGCCCTTGCCCTTGATGTCCACCGTGCCCATGCGATCCCCAGTTTGTAACCGAATCCAGCCTCGACCCTAGCCGAACGGCACCACCCACCGCAGCGGGAAACTCCCGGTCGGACCGCGCGGAGGTCCTTTTGGCTGCTCGCCTAGCCTAGAGGCAACGACTACGGGGTGACCGTGAATCCAGTTCCAGGCGTAGCCGGCTGATGATGCAACCCAAGCACGCAACGCCGCATCCGGAGTGGGCGCAGATGTACGATGGCGGCCTCCCGGCCAAGACCATCTCGACGGAGACCGGGGTGGCCCAGTCGGTGATCCGTCACCACCTTGCCATCGCTGCCACGCAGGACCCGGGCCTTCGCGACGCACACCGCTCGGCCGCGGGACCCGTGCCAACGCGGGTCACCGTCCCGGGCCGCCGAAACATGGGCGGAGTCCTGGCGTTCCACCAGGCCGAGGGGCGGCTGCCCGTCCATGGCCCCACACCTCGGGAAACCGCTTTGGCCGACCGGCTGGCCCGCCGGCGCAGGGACGCAGTCAAGGGCCCCTCTCCCCCGTGTACGCCGCAGGGCTGGACACCATCCCGGGCTGGCAGGACTACCCGACCAAACACGACGCGGACGCGGCCTGATGGACGCAGCGTCTCGCCGAGGTCGCCGACTACCTGGCGGCCGGCCACGAGCTTCCCCGGCACAACAAGACCGACGACGAGCAGGAGCGCACCCTGGGCGTCTGCCTGCACAGCCAGCGGATCACGGCCCGTGCCGGGACGCTGACAGACGCTAATGAGAGGCAGCTGAACGAGACCCTCCCCGGCTGGCGGCAGGGCAGGCCGCGGCGCGGACCGAACAGCCGCCAGCGGACCTAGCTCGGCTGTTCGGCTCCGGTGCCCTGCGTAGATACCCTCGACAGGTCGCCTTGAAAAGCGGTCCGTGGGTCCAAGTCGACCGCCTCAAGGATTGCCCATGCCAGGGCCGGAGCGTGCTCGGCCCGGTACTCCACCGATGCGCTGACGCCGTTCGCCTCGACGATCTGGATGGACGCGTCCGAGGTGTGGATAGGCCGCCACACGTCGAGGTGGTCCTCGGGAATCACTGTGTCGTGGTGGGGTTGAACGACATAGTCCTCGGCAGCCATGGAAGTCCTTTCCTGAAAATGGGCAAGAGAGCACTATAAGCACGCCGCTGCTGTCCAGACCACAATAGGCACCGCGTTGGGTTCATGCGCCTGCCCAGTGACTGAAGTTGCCGCCTCCTCGAGTGCGTTCGTCATTGTCTTTGCCGCATCCTCGGCACCGCTTGGAGACACCACCGTCGTCTGCGTGATGGTTGTGCCAGTCGTGCCGAATGATCAGTTTGCACATCAGAATCTGCCACATAGCCTTCTCCAATCCGCGTACCGACACATCCATGATGGCTCAGGCCGGGTGCCGGCGGAATGGGTGAAAGCGGTCAGTGGGTGGCATATGCAGCGGCCGCGTGTGCGCGGCCGGACGGCTGGCCCTAAGATGCAGTTATCGGGACCAAGTACGTCGGAAGGTGGTCCCGGACTCCTGCCGCAACCAGAAAACACGCCAGCACCCCTCATGGGTAAGGGCAACGATGGGTGGGGGCTTGCTGGCCTGGAGCCGACCGGCGTCAACCACACGTGGTCGGAACGCAGCTACGAGGAGGCGTCGGTCCCGCTGGGTCCACTTCTCCCGACTTCTTCAACAGCGGGCCCCATTTCGCGCACCGCATCCCAAGCCGCTGAAACCTTAGCCATGATTTTTGCATCCTGATCCCTGGGTCTCCGGGCGGTAACTGGGCCACCTCAAAAAAGGGTAGTTCATCACTTCAAACGGGTATTGACGAGCGGCATCGGCGGGAGTACTTTGCCGCTGTGGAGATTCGGGGGCCCACCTTTGGAAGGCACTCTGATGGCATGGCAACTTGAAGGCACATACTTCGAAAACTGCAACTGCAACATGATCTGCCCGTGCTCGACCTCTGGTCTTACCGAGCCCGCCACTAGAGACCGTTGCAACGTCATGCTGGCGTTTCACGTCGACAGGGGCGATGTGAATGGTGTCGATGTCAGCGGCCTGAACGTTGCCGTCGTCGCCGATACTCCGGCCCTGATGAGCGACGGCGGCTGGCGGATGGGGCTGCTGATGGATTCAGCGGCTTCACAGGAACAGGCTGACGCCCTGGGCGCAGTCTTCGGCGGCAAACTCGGTGGACCAATGGAGGGCCTTGGTCCCCTGGTCGGAGAAATGCTGGGCATGGAGTCACGCGCTATCACTTACGCCAATGACGGCCGCGAGCACAGCGTCCAAATAGACGATGCCATCAACGTCAAAGTCGAGGACTTTGTTTCCCCGTTAGATGCTACTGGTGCGGGCGTCAAAGTCAGCGGGGTAGGCTTCCCCGCCGACACCTTGGCGGCAGGGCATGCAACCGCCTCCACCGTGAACATATTCGGCCTGTCCTGGGATAACACGGGCAAGAACTCTTTCTCGGCTCCTTTCGCTTGGTCCGCCTGAGGTGCCCGGCCGCGCGTACCCAGCCGTCCGCAGCCAAGCTGCCCTGTTGGCGCTGCTTGGCTGCGCCTCCGCCGCCTGGTACTTCACCGTCCTGGGGCTCAGAGACATGCCCGCAGGGCCGGGGACAATGGGCCTTGAGTTCGGAGGCTTCCTCGCGACATGGACCCTCATGATGGCCGCAATGATGCTACCGGCGCTGGCACCACTGACCACCATCTACCTTCGGTCGATCCGGTCGACCCCAAGTGCCATAGTCAGAGCGGGAAGAACCGCCGCACTCGTTATCGGGTACCTGGTGGCCTGGGCTCTTTTCGGAACTGCCGCTTTCGTCGCTGCGCTGCTGGCCTCCCAGCTGGCGACGGCGGCGCCCATGGTCGCGCCATGGGTGGGCGCAGGGGTAGTGGCCGCCGCAGGCGCTTACCAACTCACACCGCTAAAGGACTACTGCCTGCGGCAGTGCCGCTCACCGATCTCCTTCCTGCTCCACACGTCCAACTACCGCGGGCCGTTTCGGGACGTACGTGTGGGTATCTACCACGGCGTCTACTGCATCGGGTGTTGTTGGGGCCTGATGGTTGTACTGACTGCCGTCGGCCTATCAAACCTAGCCTGGATGGTTATCATCGCCGTAACCGTTCTTTTGGAAAAGACCTGGAGCCAAGGCCGCACAGTCAGCAAGATCGTCGGAGCTGCGCTCATCGTTTTTGCGGTCCTCGTGCCTGCAAACCCCGCACTCCTGCCCGGACTGTATGCGGCTGCACCGATGTAGCCTTAACCCCTGGTAAGAGGATCGACGGAACCGGTTGAGTCAGTACAGAAAGCTTGGCAGGCCTGCCGTAGCGGCGGGAGCTGGGCCTCGACGTACACCAACCCTGGCGTCTGAATCATCACCCATGCAAACAGTGTCTATGTCCATACCCTGACGTAGTCGACCCGGACGGCAGCGGCGGGCCCGAACACTGGTGACCCCGACCAGTAACCCACGTTGATGACCAGGAAGTGCCGCGCCGCGCCGTCGCCGGTTGCGTAGGACTGCACCAGCCTGCCGTCGAAATAAACATCGTTTCGGCCAGCTTTCCGGTGCAATCCATAGGTGTGGAACTGCCCCGCCCAGCAGCCGGGGATGCTGACGGTGGTATTTGAGAAGAGCGAGTGGTAGTTGGAGTGCATCGTACCGGACAGGGGCTCGGCTATGTCGTTCTCGCCGTTGCCGGGCCAGGACTGTCCGGTTGTCCACCAGGCAGGCCAGTTGTGAATCGTAGTGCCGCAACTTCCGGGAAAGAGAATCCTGGCCTCGTAAAAACCGAGTCCAAATGAGGCGCCACTATGCCCGGCGACCCCGTCACCGGGATTAGTCGAGACAAGCGCGCCCTTTCCGGGGCCGGACATCTGCAATCTCAGCTCACCGCCCATGACGCTCACATTGCTGGAGCATGTCAGCACCTTGTTCATCATGGAGCCCCCGCAGTCCTTGAACCAGTATGGTGTCCAGGCCGTCCTGTTCAACCTGTCGAAGTTGTCCTCAAACTGCAACGACCAACTCCCGGGCGCCCCGACCGGCGTCGTGAAAATGCTGACGGAGGATGACACGGCGGCCGCTGGTACTGCATCCACGCCAACAGGGGGCGTAGTGGTCGGCCACGGCTCAGTACCGGCGGCCAACCCCACGCCGGCAAACAGTAGAAGGTTCAGGAGCCCAGCCACGAGGCCAATACATCCCCTGGCGATCCTCATCCCGCTCTCCCTCAGATCCGATCCACGACACTGACCGTTGGCCGGGTCGAAAATCGAAGAACTGCCCAGGAAACTAACTTCCTACAGGACGGCTCCGGCCAATGCCCCCCCATGAGCACCCAATCGACGGCTTCGCATCGGATACCTGCACCGGCTCCAACCTGAACCCGGTTAAAGTTTCGGAGATGCGGCGATAGCCTTCGGCAGCAGCCAACATACACCGCCACAGACCCCGACGTAAGGGTTCCTCGTACCCCATCCAGGCCCTACTTCTCCCCGGATTGCACCACCATGCTCCGGGGAGCTTGCCCTCTTTGCCCCGAGCCCAGCACGTGCCAGGGCTGCTAAGAAGGTCTCCCCCTCCCGGAAACCAACGGCGGCGACAACGAAACTTCAGAGCTACACGCCGCAAGCGGCAGCCCGAATCATTCCCCTACGTCCCCTAGGGGAGCAAACTGCGAGTGCGCGGGTCCCCTGCGTACCGATCACGAACAGGAGGGCGTTCCAATGAGCAGCTTAGAGTCCTTTAGCGGAATCGGCGTCTACGAGATGCAAAGCGATGCGGCCAGGGAAGTCAGGCGCATCATGACTGAGGCTGGTGGCGACCGCCTCAAAGCCGAGCAGGATGCCGCGAAGGCATATCAGGAAGTCAAGAAGGCGTATGAGGAACTGCTGGTCAAGGGCAGTGCAAGCCCGGTTGCTCCCGCCTACGCTTCGGGCGCCGTCGGATCCTACGTGTCCGACGACGGCGGCGAGCCCGGCAGTTCAAAGGTGGTTTATAAAAAGTCAGGCGGTAACTGACAAGGCACACTTGCCGGCGCCGGTGCAGTCATCGGAGGCTACTTTGGAGGTGCGGGGGGAGCTGCTGTGGGTGCCGTATTGGAGGCGTTCGGCAAGATCGTCGATAACTGCTGAACCGGAGAAGCGACAACGAGCGCATGAGGACCGAGGCGACACCCTTTGACCTGAAACAGGAATAGTAAGTAGCCTTATTTAAGGGCGTGGTGTCCAGCAGTGGGCGCCGCGTTCCGTCTAGGCATCTCAGCGCCCGGCTACTTAGATGAACCTGGAAAAGTCAAGCTTTGTCAACACTGGAAAGTCAAAAAACCCTCTGACCTGCGGAAACACTGTGCCCGAGGTGGGACTCGAACTGTCTTCTAGGCCTTGAAAACACTGGAAAGTGCCGAAAACATAAGGAATCCGAGCCAATTCGAGGGCTTCAAGAAGCAGTCAGCGACAAAAGGTGTGGACATTGTCCACACCTACTTTTTGCCCTCCCGGATTCGGCAATAAGCCGTTCAATGAAGCAGGCCGAGGAGCGCCCGTCCGTGGACATAGCGGCAATATGTTGACGGGATCTCTGCTACCGTCTGCAGCGTGGGAGCCTGACGCGACGATATTGGGCCGGCCCCAAAAAGCCGATTTCAGCAGGAGCATTTCACGTCTGGTCAGCATTTTGCCAGTCGGGCGCTTGAATGAGTTCCACCCGATTTCCGTCTGGATCGAGCAGGTAGACAAGCCACCCGCCTGCAATTGGACCAGAGGTAGGGGCAACAGGTTCGGATACGGCGTCGTAACCAAGCGCTGTCATCTTGGCGTAAACCTGCCGTACGTCAATATCTGTGAAGGCAAGGTGTGCCGTGCCCGGTTGCGCCTTTGATGGGTCAACTGCGGGCAGTAGAGGCTCGGCATGGGCAAGTTCCAACCGGAAAGCTCCGTCATTGGTAGCGAGAAGCATGGCTCTGACCTGTACGTTGGGACGGCCGTACAGCTCACCGATGTATGGCCCCGACGTCCAGGCGTCCAAGCGGGTTAGGCCGAGGCCATCCACGTAGAATCGCGCGCTGCGCTCCATGTCCGTAACGTGCAGGGCGGTGTGATGGTGTCGCATTCAGTGTCTCCTTGGTGGTAATGGACTTCCCGCTCGTCTCCGATGAAAGCAGTCTTGAAGCGTCAATGTTGGATGGGAGGTGTCAGGCCGGGTATATCAGCTCTGGGCGATGGCCTGTTGGAAGACCTTTGTCGGGTCGTTTTAGGTTCCAATTCCCAGGTGTGCTCCGCCTGCCACGTCGAGGGAAACCCCTGTGATGTAGCGGTTGTCGGGGTCGGCGAGGAAGAGGATGGCGCGGGCGACTTCGTCGGGTTCAGCGAACCGGCGCATTGGAAGTTGTGCTGCACGCTTGGCACGGTTGGCGGCTGCGTCCGGACCGGAGTCTTTGGCGAATTGTGCCCACATGGGTGTGTTCACCGGGCCCGGGGCGATGGCGTTTACGGAGATGCCGTTGGGCCCGAGCAGTTCGGCGAAGGACCACATTATGTGAAGGACGGCGAGTTTGCTTGCGTTGTACGGCAGGTAATTGAGCCGTGATTCCTTTGCTGCAACTGACGATAGGACCACGATGGCGCCGGCGGTGCCGGTTTCGAGCATTGACTTTGCGGTCTCCCTCACCATCGTGAAGGTCGCGGAGGCGTTGATCCTTAAGATGGAGTCGAATTCCTCGGTGGTGGTCTCCATGATGCCGGGGGTGGGGCCGAGTACTCCGGCTGCGTGGATCAGGACATCAATGCGCCCATGTTTGGCTGTGATGTCCTGGATCGTAGCTGCGCATTGCTGTTCCGAGGTGATGTCGAGGGGGTAAAACGCTTTCAGGTTCTGGTCCTCTTTCGGGGAACGGTCGGCGCCTATGACGATGGCGCCTTCTGCTGTGAGGGCGCTGACGGCGGCGTCGCCGATTCCCCCGCTCGACCCGGTTACCAGGACTACCTGGTCCTTGAGGCTCATTTGTTCTCTCCGCCGTGGTGGTGGGTCCGCCGCGGGTTTCCGGCGTTGGGAGCGTGAGGTGCTTTCTTCATGTGCAATATTCCTTAGCTGTGGTGTTTGGCCGGTCGCGTGTTGTCCAGGTTTGACGATGCTAGTGGGCGACCGCGTCCTTGGCGCGAGAAGCTGCCGCAGCCACAACTTCATCGGCGATTGCGGTGGCCCGGAGCGCTTGGGTGAACGTAACGGCTGGGGGCTCGCCGGTGCAGAACTTAAGGGCGGACTCTGCCTGGCGTAGGAAGAGGTCGGAGGGGGCGAACGATGTTGTGTCGTGGTTTCCGTCCCGGTTCCAGACGTGGACGGTGTCGTTGGACCACAAGATCCGTCCGTCACGGGCGAGCACATCGATGGTGAGGCTCCAGTCCCCCTGGTTGAGCCCTTGTGGTTCCTGCCAGGGAGACCAGTAGGTCTGCAGATGGAACAAGGCACCTGCGGGAAATTCGAGGTCGGTGACTACGTGCTCTGGTACGGTCGAGCCATACAGGCTGCTGCTGGAGCTTGTGGCGAGGACTTTTGGGTCGCCGTCGAACCAAGATGATACTAATTCGATGGCGTGGATGCCGTTGACGACGGCGACACCGCCTTCCTTCGGGTCAGCTCGCCAGGAATTGACGTTCTGTTTGTGGGCTACGGAGCGGACGGACACAGCGATTATCTCGTTGTTGCCCACCCACTGGGAGACAAGGGAAGCTGCGGGGTGCTGGTGGAGGGTGTACCCGATCATCAGGCGTTCGGTGACGCCGGAGGCAGCAGCAAGGACAGCGGCGCCTTCTGCGTCTGCGGCGACCGGTTTTTCGGTCAGCACGCGGAAGCCGCGGTTCAGCAGGTCGGCGCAGATGGCAGGTTGGATGGTGATGGGGAGGGCGACGGCCACCAGCTCCGCGTGCTCCGGGCGGAGCGCTTTGGTGCTGGGTACCAGCACTGCGCCCAGTTCCTGGGCGAGCGGGTAGGCGCGGTCGTCCTGTTCTACAAGAGCCGTGACGTGGGCACCTGCTGCGGCGAATGCCCGTGCGTGTCGTGATCCGGCCCAGCCGGCTGCTCCGACTACCGCGACGCGTGGTGCTGGTGCTGCTGAGGTCATGATTTGACGCCCCCTGATGTCAGGCCGGCGATGAACCAGCGCTGGAAGGCGGCGAAGATGGCCAGGACAGGTATGAATGCGACGATGACGAAGGCTCCGAAGGCGGCCCAGAAGTTGCCGTAGCCGGTGGAAATGTATCGAACGATGCCGTTTTGCACGGTTTTCATGTCTTCGGTTGTTGCCAGGACGGTTCCGACGAGGAAGTCGTTCCAGACGAAGACGAAGATGAAGATCGCGACGGCGGCGATGCCTGGGCGGATCAGGGGCAGCACGATGCGCAGAAGGATTTGGCGTCGGTTGCACCCGTCAATTGCTGCTGCTTCCTCGATTTCTACGGGGATGTTTTCGATGAAGTTGCGGAGGAACAGAATTGTCTGTCCGCAGATGATACCGGTGTAGACCACGATCAGCAGAGGGTAGGTATTGATGAGTGCGGTCTTGACGAACATCGAGTAGAGGGCAATGAAGACCACGACTCCTGGAACCATGGACAGTACGAGGATGCCGGTCATGAGGCTTTCCATGCGGCGCCCCCGGTAGCGGGTCGCGACGTAGGCTGCGGGGACGCAGACCGCGAGGGCGAGGATGATCGAACCGATGGCGTAGATGAGCGAGTTGAGGAAGAAGCGGATGTTGGTGGAGGTGAACAGTCCGCCGTAGCTGTCGAACGAGAACGGGTCCGGGATCCATACAGGTGGGAAAGCCACCGTGTTCGCGTCGGTTTTCAGGGACGTCGACAAAATCCATAGGACCGGAGGCAGGACCAGGGCCGCTGTTATGGCGACGACTGCCCAGATGGGTAGCCGCCGCAGAATGTGCCCGGGCCGGCGGCGGGCCGGGATGATGGCAGTCACAGGGATTCCTTCCGTCGGAAGCGGATCGCTACCAGGGTCAAGGCGATGTTGATCGCGAAGAGCAAAATTGCTGCGGCCGAAGCGCCGGAGAGGTCAAAGTCCTGGAAGGTCTTGTTGAACACCCTCATCGAGAGGGTTTCCGTTCCGCCCAGCGGGCCACCGCGCGTGGTGACCAGGATGATGGTCACCATCTGCACATACAGCATTAGGAGGACGACAACGACCGAAACGATGGTGTTCCGAAGGAAGGGAAGGGTGATGTTCACGAATCCCTGCCAAGCGTTTCCGCCGTCCACCCGTAGGCTTTCGTAAAGTTCGGTTGGCACAGTCTGAAGCGCCCCGAGGAAGAGGACCATCGCCTGGGGATAGGACCACCACGCGGTGATGAGTGTTAACGCCACCAGCGCCGAACCCGGTGTGGAGAAGGCATCGGCAGGCCCGAAACCAAGGGCTTTGGTGATGGCAGTCCCCGGCCCATAGGTGGGATTGAGGAACCACAGCCAAAGAGTGCCTACGGTTGCCTGGGACATCAGCCACGGAAGCAGGAACAGGCTCCGCACGGTCCGCTTGAAGCGGATGATCTTATTCAGGACGACCGCGGAGACGAAGCCGAGCGGTAAGGCGATAGCCAAAGCGCCAAGCGAGAACGCAAGAGTGGTGCCGATCTGCCTGGGAAGGTCTTGGTCGGAGAAAAGTCTGGTGAACGACTTCAGTCCGGAGAAGTCCTTGATCTGGTAATACGTGGTGTCGTGGAGCGCCGTCCAAGCTGTGAAGAGCAGGGGGCCGACGAAGACGAAAAGGAAGACGGCAACGACCGGGACGACGTAGAGCCAGACGGCCCGGTCCTTCCGTGCAGGCCGGATGCGGGGTTTGGTGCTCCGAACTGCGCGTTGTTCTTGTGTCACTGACATGGGGTTCGCTTTCCTGGGACCAGGGTTACGTGGTTACTCCTGTCGGGGAAGGGGTTCACTTGTTGGCCGCGTCCTGCGCCGCCTTCATGAACTCATCCGCCGAGGAGTTGTTCAGATACAGCTGCTGTCCGGCGTTGGCAAGGCCACTGGCAATGGCAATCCAGTTATCCGGGTAGGTGTGCGGCTCGCTGTGATCTTTGACGAAGTTACTGACGTCCAGCACGGTCTTGGCCTCTGGAGTGGTGAAGTAAGGCTCCTGGAACGTCGATGAGCGCGTGGGGACGTCGCCCCCGGTTGCCATGAGCGCCCCGGCTTTCGGGCTGGTCATGTATTCGATGAACTTCCAGGCAGCCTTGGCATGCTTGCTTCCGGCACCGATGCCAAGGGTCCAACCAAACGTCGATCCCTTATCCGAGCCGTTTGAGGTTTTGGGCAGGGGGGCGGACTTGATGTCAGGGTTGGCCTTCTGCAGGGTCAAGAGGCGTTCCGTTCCGAGGGCAGACATGGCAACCGTGCCGTTTTGGAGGCCGTCAGCCACCGTCGAGTACTGGTCCCCCACAACGCTCGGCGGCATGCCTCCTGCTTTTTTGAGCTTCACGAGGAAATCGGCGAATTCTTTGCCCTTTTCAGTGTTGAAGCTGGCTTTGCCGTCCTGATTGGAGATGTCCTGCCCCACCTCGCTCATGAAGCAATCGAAGAAGGTCGAGATGATTGCCGAGTTGTCGACCCCGGAGAACCCGGTCCCAAACCCTGTGAACCCGGCCTTCGCTGCTTTTCCAGCAACCTCGACGACCTGGTCCCAGGTGGTGGGTACGGCAGCTCCGATCTGCTTGAGGATCTTGTCGTTGTAATAGAGCGTGCAGGTGCGGTAGTCGTAGGGGACGGCCACTTGCTTCCCGTCCTTGTCCGCCAGCTTGTCCACCGGGCGCAACCAGTCAGTGATCTGCTTAGCCTCATCAGGAAGGGGCTGGTAAACCTGCGCAGCAGCAATTTGGGGAACGACCGGAGCGAACATCTTCACGACGTCCGGTGTCTGCCCGGCTGCCGCTGCCTGCGGAAGCCTGCTGATCATGTCCCCGAAAGAAACAGTCGACAGCTGAACCGTGATGTTGGGATTTTCCTTGTGAAAGTTCTCGAGATTCTGCTTCAGCGCGGCAGCCCGCGGGTTGTTCTGGCTGGGGTCCATGAAGTCCCAGTACGTCAACGTGACGGGACCGTCCTCGTTGCTGCCGGACTCGCCGGAACTGCCTGAGCAGCCGGTGAGCAGCGCCGCGGCAACCGCCACGGCGGTCAAAGTACTTGCAGCTCTAATCATTTCATCTCTCCTTTGAGATCGGTTGCATTTATCCGATCAGACATTGAGATCGGTTGCTGAGATCGGTTGCAATAAAGATAGGGTCGGGAACAGGCTCTGTCAAGACTTACTCAGTTCCGTGCTCGGAGCTCCTGGCTCCGGTCACCGAGACGGCTAACTCATGTCGGTTGCCGGTGTCGGGGATCGCCGAAGTCCATACTTCTTCAACGCCGGACCGCGCCGGCCGGGAGTGCATCTTCAAGCACGCGGGGCCTGTTGATCATGAGGGCTCCCACGGCAAATACCATGAGCCAGCCTCCGAGCATGCTGAATGATGGTAGCCAGTGGTCCCCCGGCTGATGCAGGAGACCAAAAAGGAATGGGCCGAGGCTTGCGAGGGTGTAGCCGACTCCCTGCGCGAATCCGGAGAGTGCTCCCGACCCGGTTTGTGTTCGTGCCCGCCTGTTGATCATGGTGAACGCGAAGGAGTAGGCGCCTTGGCCCAGCCCGGCGATAGCCACCCACACTGACGCGGAAGTTATTGGAGCAAAGAGGATGCCTCCATAGCCGACGGCGAATGTGACGACGAACAGGACTGCAATAGGTAGCGGGCGAGGCATCCTCACCACGGCAAGAGGCACAACGAGGCCGACCGGCAGGCCGAGGATGGAATAGAGCGCCAACATGAATCCGGCGGTTTCCGGACTCATCCCTCGGTCCACAAGAACGACCGGAAGCCATGTGATTGCCGCAAACGTGTTGCTCGAGCAACCCGCGAAGATTAGCGCTGTACCCCAGCCAATCGGTGATCGCCAGGGCTTGATCACACTGGTGCGGGGCGCCGGTACTTCGCTGCATGGAGGTTTCCTGGCCTGGGCAGCCGTACCCCTGGCTGCGAGGACCATCAGCCAGGGTACTGCGGCGGCCGCGCTGATTGCCGCCCAAATGCCGATGGAAAACCGCCAGCCATACAGCCCGGCCAAGGGTATGGCCGCTTGGGCGGCCACGGCGGTGCTGACGGCGAGGAGTGTCACGTGTAGGGCAGGGAGGAGCCCGGTTTTATCGGGGAAATACTTCATCAGCAGGGGCGGTATCACGACATTTACTACACCCATCCCCAGCATGGCGATCCAGGTGAACGCCAGAAAGACGGAGGTAGTCCACCCCAGTGCGCGTCCAACCTGGCCGAGGGTTGTCATCAGGATTGAAGCCAGCAGCAGGTGTTCGGGCTGCATTCGGCGGATAAGAGGGAGGGCCAGGAATCCCATTGCTGCGAAGCCGGCGGTCGGCAGCATTCCAAGGATCCCCGTCGTCACCGCGTCAAGGGGCAGGTCCTCGCTTATGGGACCAAGGAGCGGGGACACGGCGGAAACCGCCTGTCTTGCGCTGAACGCGACCAGCAGGATGCCAACGAGCGGGGCGAGCCGCCCTCGCGGTGGTTGCCGTCCCACTCCCCCGATCTTCCGGTGGCTCTGGTGGAGGCAGTTCGGACCTATTTTGTGCCTCCTTATGCATTGGGATGTCTGCAGGGCGCGGTTCAACAGCTCTCGATGTGAGACCTAACCCGAGGGGATGGGCGAGCCAGGCTGTTCAGCTTGCGTTCACTGCGTGGCTGGCCCATTCCCGGCCGGCTTGTTCTTCTGTCGGCAGACCGGATGCGGCGAGGATCCGGTCGAGCAGGCGTTGGGTGTGAACAGCCTCACGGCCGGAGGTCAGTGGCTGTGCCCTGTCTGCGACGCGGTCAAGGAAATGGTGAACGGCGGCGGAGAATCCGAGGGTGTCCGTGGCTGTGGCCCAGCCGTACGCCTCGGCGCTGAGTTCCCGGGATGTGGTGACTCCCTTGACCGTGGTCGAGACTGTTTCAGGCGCCCTGACCTCCACTGTCTTCCCGTCACCGTAGGCGTCGAGCTTCTCGTTCCACGCTCCTGCCGTCCGGGCTGCCATCAGAAGGCCCGTATTTCCGGTGCTGAAGCGGATGGTCGCTGCGACGCCGTCTTCTTCCCAGGGGTCCTCCCCGGCGGCATGGGCGGCGACGTCCACGGGTTCGCCGCCACAGTACCAGCGGAGGAGATCAACCATGTGGATGGCATTTTCGAAGGTCGCACGGTATTCGGATCCCGGGCGGTTCTTCTGGGCGACGCAGAAGGTGGCTCCTTTCTCACCAAAAATGTCCCTGCCGGCGGTGTAGACGGGGGCGTAGCGGCGGTTGAAGTCGACCATCAGCACTCGGCCCCGCTGGTCGGCAAGATCTGCAAGGCGTTCGGCCTCATCGGTTGCCGGCGCCAATGGTTTTTCGCAGAACACGTCGACATCACGGCTGAGGCACAGCTGCACGGCGTGGGCGTGCTCGGATCGTGGCGTGAGTACGAAGACTGCATCCAATTCCTGCGAGGCCAGCATGTCCTCCACGCTCTTGTAGGCGGCGCCGAATCCCCAGCGCCTGACCAGGCTGCTGGGGTCATCGCGCCGGGACACCAGGGCAGCCAGTTCCACGTCATTGCGTTGTACGAGGGTGGGCAATTGGGCAATGGTGGCGATATTGCCTGCGCCGATAACTCCGACGCGGAGACGGTTGGTGTTCATCGAGCGTTCCTTATTTCAGCCAGATTGGAGAGCATTGAGCGCAGGACGGCGGCGGATTCGCGGAAGCCGTCCTCGGGCACAGGGAGGTCCTGGGGGTGCCAGCGGTACTCGAGTTCGATGCTCAGGACGTCGTCGTAGCCGTGCTGCAGCAACGCGGCGAGGATTTGCGACCACGGAACGACGCCGCTTCCCACGACACGGGACCTGACGGCCCGCTCAGAGGCGTTGACCCGGGCCGTTTCCGTGGCGCGGAAGGCTGCGTTGGGATCCGTGAAGACCAGGTCCTTTACATGCACGTGACCAATGAGATCACCTTGAACAGCAAAGGCCTGTTCGAACGTTTCGTCGTGCGTGAAGGTCAGGTTCGCCTGATCGTAGAGAACACGGACGGCAGGGTGGGCTATTTCCCGGACGAGGGCGGCGGTGTCTGCCGCGGTCTGGGTCATGGTGCCGAAGTGGTTTTCCACGCAGAGGCGAACACCGGCCTGGTCGGCTTCGGGCGCGAGGGTTTCCAATGCTTGACGCAGTTGCCCCCATCGTGCCGCGTGTTCGTTGTCGCCGGGGTGCCAGGCGCCGGCATAGACACGGACCCGGTCAGCGCCGAGCAGGTGCGCGGTTTCGATGGCGCCACGGAATTCATCGACCCCTTGACGCCATTCCACATCGTCCAGTGAGTTGATGGCTGTGGTGTAGGGCGTCAAGCCGACGATGGGTACGCCCTCGCCTTCGGCGGCTTGCAGTGCTTCCATCGCCGCGCGTCGGTCACCAAGAGGCAATCCGGACGTGTAGTCGTCCTGGTAGATGACTTCGGCGGCATCGAGCCCTGCGGCCCGGAAGAGTTTGAGTGCCTGGGGAACCGTGTGGTTCGGGGTGCCTAGTGTGTGACCCGCTAGCCGCATTGCTCAAGATCCTTTCTGAAGTGTTTGGTCTGCTGTCCAGTCCGCAGGACCGACCAGCCGGGGCGGGTCTGCGACGCGGGATCGGTCCACGATCTCCATGAGCAACCCCCAGGGGGTGACGAAGTAGGTCCAGCGGTTCCCGGCGACGCGGGGGCTGTCACCGGCGACTTCCTTGCGTTCACCGAGCACCCGCACCCCGGGGGCCTGCTGCAGCACCGTGATCGCTTCATCGACGTCGTCCACGACGAAGCACAAATGGTGCCCTCCGGCGTCGCAGTGCCGCGGTGGCGCATCGCGCCGTCCCGTGCCGCTCCATTCGAAGAGCTCGATGTTAAGGTTCGGGGGCAGGCGCAGCATGGCCAGCGTGAGTTTGGCATCTGCCGGGACGTCGAAGTTAATGGGCATGAATTTTTCGTCGGGTCCTCGTTCGGAGCGGTACAGCTCCTCAGCGCCCAGCACATCGACGAAGAACCGGATGCCTTCCTCAAGGTTTGGAACGGTAAGGCCGACGTGGTCAGTGTGGCGCAGCCCCGGGAGACGCCGGAGCGGCTGTCCCTGTCCCCCGGTCATTTGCGTCGCCCTGAGGTGCGTGGGCCCGAGGTGGAGCCGCGGACCAGAAGCTCGGGCTCGAGAACGATGTGGTCCACGGAGCCGTCCGCGTTCTGTTTCTCGGCCAGTTCGATGGCGATATGTCCCATGTCGGCGATCGGCTGCCGGATGGTCGTCAGGGCGGGGTTGAACCTGGCTCCAAGAGCGAGACCATCGAACCCAATAACCGATACATCCTCGGGTACCCGTACACCGCTTCGGCCGAGGGCCGATATCACAGCAAAGGCGACCATGTCATTGGCCGCGATAATGGCCGTCGGGGGGTTCTCCATTTCCAGGAAGTGCTCCGCTCCACGGGTGCCCGCGTCCAGATCCGACCCGCTGTCCAGAACGATAGGTGCGCTCCCGCTCTCGGCAGTCAGTTCCAAATAAGCGTCCATCCGGTCCTGGGCTGTGTGCGTTCCGGCGATACCGGAAACGTAGCCGATCGAGGAGTGACCCAAAGAGTGCAGATGATCCAGGGCCAGCATGATTCCGCGGCGGCTGTCGACGGTAACCGTGGGAACCGAATCGTCTCCCTCCACGCGGTCGATCACAACGACCTTGTGTCCGAAGTCGAAACGCTTCAGCGCCTCGGTATCGACCTTTGTCGAGGGGGCAACTATCCCGAAGGGGGCGTACATGGCCTGCATGGCGGTGAAGTATCCGTCGGTTTTGGCCGGGTCTCCGTTGGTGACGCAGAGCAGCAGCTGGTAGCCCCGCTCGTCGGCTGCCTGCGTCATCGTCTTGGCAAGCTCGGCGAAGAACGGGTTGGTGATGTCAGGGACGATCAGCGGGATGAAGGTACTGGTTTTTCGACGAAGCGCCTGGGCCAGTGGGCTCATTGTGTAGCCGAGTCCCTCGGCGACCCGCAGGATGTGCTCGCGCGTTTCACTCTTCACCGCTTCGGGGCGTGAGAACGCCCGGGACACCGTTGATCGATGGACACCGGCTGCCTTGGCAACGACGTCGATACTCAGATCAGGCATGTTCTCTTCCTCCATGATGGTCGTCGTACGCCCGCCAAATGGGGCGCATGACATTCTCGAGCTGGGCCAGCGTAGTGAGGCCTCGGAATCCATCTTCCAGCGTCCGGGCGACGCTCCGCACAAACGGATCGTATAGAGGGTCACTGTCCACATTGATCTTGTCGACCTCCGTGGTCCCGTCCGCCGCCGTGAAGGTGGCTGAACCGTCAGAGTCCACGGTGGCGAATCCTGCTTCCCCGGCTGAGGTGAAGCTGCAGTATCGCTTCAGCGGAGAGCCAGGGAATGCGTACCCGACTTCCACGATGGCTTCGCGCCCTTCCGGTGTCGTGAGGAGGAGACTGGCATGATCCTCAACGCCCTGATGGTGAAGAGACGATGAGAGCCGGGCGTCCACATCCACGGCGGTCTCACCGGCGCCCCTCAGGAACATGTCGACAAAGTGTGGCCCCAGATTCGCAAGGCAACCCCCACCCGCCCTGAGCGGATCAAGCATCCAAGGATTGGCGTTCTCAAGGTACCGGGATGGTGGACCTGCAATGAATGAGGTGCGCTGGTAGGTGGGCCGGCCTGCCTTGGCAAGCCACTGCTCAGTGGGGCCGCCGCGCTGGACGAGCGGAACAGTGGCGGGTACACCCGCTGCCTCGGCGGCTCGACGCACGGTGGAAAGCTCGTCAAGGGAAGTGCCCAACGGCTTTTCCACGACGAACGGAATACCGCGCTCGATCAGGGCAAGACACTTTTCGGCCATGCCGTCATGGGGGCCGAAGACATATGCGAGTCCGACGTCGGGGAGATCCACCAGCTTCCGCCAGTCGGCTTCAACCGGGGCCCCCCATCCGTTTGCCAGGTTCTGCACCTGCGCGCGGGATACGTCGTCGTCACCGACTCCGATCATGTCGTGCTCTTCGGCCATGGCCGGCGCGCACAGCGGAACGTGCCAGTGCGAAGCACCCAGAATGATTGTGCGTACGTGGGTCAACCGCGATACCCCCTTGTATGAGATCGGTTGCTGAGATCGGTTGCAATAACAGTATGGATGGTGGGAAAGTTTGTCAACGACACTCCAACTGTCCCCGGGCAAAACAAAGCAGCAAAATGCCGGGGCGCAAGAAAGGTAAACATGTACAAGAAACTTCGCACCCTGCAGACCATTGACGAGTCCGGCGCCGTTCTCATCGTCCGCCTCGACAACGCCGAGGTGGCAGAACGAGTGGCGGAAGCGGCCATCTCCGGCGGTTTCCGCGCCCTCGAAATCACTCTCTCCATTCCCGGTGCCGTCGACGTGATCCGCAGGCTCTCCGCCAAGCACGGATCCAACGGAGTAGCGGTGGGAGCCGGAACAGTTCTTGACGAGCACTCGGCCTATGAGTGCATCCGCGCCGGCGCCGACTTTCTGGTCAGTCCTCAGCTGAACCCGGCAATGATCCGGACAGCGAACC
Source organism: Pseudarthrobacter sp. 902506025 (assembly GCF_040702325.1). NCBI lineage: Bacteria > Bacillati > Actinomycetota > Actinomycetes > Micrococcales > Micrococcaceae > Pseudarthrobacter > Pseudarthrobacter sp. 902506025. The sequence continues at coordinate 326,846 of NZ_JBFBKW010000001.1, read as the reverse complement.
GGTACCAGATACCCACAGTAAGCGGCGCCTACACTCCAACTGAAATGGTCAATTCAGCCGAGGCCGGTGCCGACATCCTCAAGCTCTTCCCCACCGAGGCCGGCGGCATTCCCTACGCCAAATCCATGCTCGCCCCGCTCGCCCATCTGCCGATCATGCCTGCGGGCGGCGTGACCGTAGAGAATGTTGGCGAATGGTTTGCCGCCGGTGTCGCAGGTGTCGGCGTCGGCAGCTACGTGACTAAAGCGTGGCAGCCCGACGGCGACTTCAGCCGAGTCACCAAAGCCGCGAAGGAGTTCCTGGCGGCAGTTGCAGAGGGCCGCCGATGACCACCCCCAGCGTCTTCGTCGTGATTGGCCCGGCTGGCTCCGGAAAAACAACGGTTGCCCAGAAAACCGCAAGAGAAAACAATGCCGCCTACCTCGACAAGGACCGGGTATGCGGACGATTTGTTGAATTTGCACTGAAGGCGACAGGACACGACCCCACAGACCGGGAATCCAACGACTACTATCGCGACAACCTGCTGCCCCTCGAATACGACACCCTTATGGACGTGGCTGGAGCGAACCTGCGTCTCGGCCGGTCAGTAGTGATCGATGCCCCTTTCGGCGCATACTTCCAGGTACCCGATTTCCTTACCAGCGCGGCAGAGAAATTTCAATGGCCACCTTCCCAGACCACGGTCGTGCGGGTCAGGGTCCCCCAGGATCTCCTGCGGGAACGGCTTACCCGGCGGGGCCTGGAACGAGACCAATGGAAACTCTCCCACTGGGACGAGTACTGGCCAATTTACGGAAGTCTGGAATGCACGTGGTCCGGGGTGGAGTACGTGGACTTCAACAACGAAACACCACTCCCGGCCGAGGCGTAACTGCCGGACCCGACCCTTTTGTTCACCTGGTTTGCGGCCTCACGAGCCAGCCACCACGAGCCTAAGCCCTTCTTCCCTGTCGACGGGGCAGGGGCCCGGGCTCCAGCTTGTGGACCACATTCACCTGCGCTGCCGGTCGGCTGGCCGGGGCATAGGTAAAGTCGACCGGCAAGGCGTTGACAGCTTCTTAAGTCGTCCGTAAAGTGATTGCAACCGATCTCAGCAACCGATCTCATCCGGTTGAAAGGATAAGAGGCGGGTGGGGCAGCGCATCCGCCGGGCGAGCACAAATGCCCCGGCAGATCCCACTACCCCTCGTCTCAGCAAACGTAAAAGTATGGAGAGTTCAATGAAGACCTCAAAGGCAGCGCTCGGCAGCGCAGACCCTTCGGCGGTTCCCGAAGGGTCCCAGCACCCTCGCCGCACCATTAATATGGTGGCGGGCACGATCGGCCATTTCGTTGAGTGGTACGACTGGTACATCTACGGGCTGCTGGCAGCCGTATTCTCGGGACAGATCTTCCCAAGCGATTCCCCATTCGCCTCTCTTATCGCAGCACTGCTCACCTACGCGGTCGGCTTTGTTGTGCGCCCGCTCAGCGGAGTCATTATTTCCCCACTCGCCGACCGGTTTGGCCGGCGGCTCATCCTGACCCTGTCGATCTCGGGCATGGCGCTCGGTGCTCTCATCATCGGTGTCACACCGTCGTTCGCCACCGTCGGCTATGCAGCACCGGTTCTCTTCCTTGTTGCCCGGATCCTTCAGGGGATCTCGGCCGGCAGTGAGGCGCAGAGCGCCATCGCGTTCATGGTTGAACACGCTCCCCCGAACCGCAGGGGCCTGTTCGGTTCGTTCTCCAACATGGCCAGCGGACTCGCAACCCTGGCCGCTACCGGCGCCGCCGCAATTGTGACATCATCCTTCACTCCTGCGGACCTCGCCGCGTGGGGCTGGCGCATCCCCTTCGTCGCAGGCGGCATCCTCGGCGTCGTCGGCCTTATCTTGAGGGCCCGCGCGGAGGAAACCCCTGAATTTGAGGCAGGTGCCCTTGTCGATCAAAAGACCGCGGCGGCACGCCTGTGGGACCTCCTTCGCGAACACCCCAAGGCTCTGCTGCAGGCAGCTGCCCTCTCTGCCCCGGCCGTTGCCTACTACACCTGGGCTACTTTCCTTCCCACCTACGCCAAGCTGACCTCCGGCCGCGACCTGTCCTCCACCTTGGCCGGCAGCGTTATCGGACTCGCCTTGCTCGTTGTCATCGTGCCGGTCTGCGGCGCGCTCTCTGATCGACTCGGCCGACGCAAAATCTTCCCCATCATCGGCGCCATCGGCATGATCGTCCTCTTCTACCCCCTGCTGCTGCTGCTGAACCAGCCAGGCTTTGGCGTATACGTTCTGGTATCGGCATCCGGATGGGTGGTCCTCGGTATCTGGCAGTCGATCTACCCGACTATCCAGGCCGAACTGTTCCCCGCATCGGTCCGCGTATCCGGAATCGGGTTCGCACACCAGATCGTGATTGCCGTCTTCGGTGGCACCGCCCCGCTGATCGCCGCTGCCTTCGTCGGCGCCGGCCAGCCGATGCTTGTCGCGGTCTACATGATCGTTATCGTCGCCCTCTGCCTCGTCGTTTACTTCACGCTGCCCGAGACCGGCAACCGCGGTGACCGTGCCACTGTGGCGCTTGCTGACCCTGAAGTACTTGAAGGCGAGCACCTGGTCTCGAGCACCTCGTCGACTAGCGACGGGGCTAAGCGTTCCCACTAGGCATGCTGTACCACACAGCCGTCGCGGCTCGACCAGGTACGAAGGGGCCTGTGCCCCGGATTTCGTCGAGCCGCCCGGCTCACGCTGGCAATCCCCGTTGACGGGTTGAAAATTCACAGCGCGTTATGACTAGGCGAAGACAGAGAGGATGCCTGCAATGAACGGCATGATTATCAATACATTTTCCTATCTATGGTCAGCTACAGCAATCGATGCCATAGCTGAATTGGTGGACAGTGGGTACAAGACTTTCGAGGTTCCGATCAGCTCGCCACATTGCTGGCCGGATGAAATGTCGGCCCAAGAGCGTTCGGCAACTCACGCAAGGCTGCATGAATACGGTGCGACAATCAGGTCACTGAACGCCGGTGGCTATGACATCAACCTGGCAAGCCCCGGCGCCAGCATGCGTCGCAAGAGCATCGAGCACATCAAATCGGTGATCGACCTGGCCGCAGCGTGGGATGTCACCGATGTCGTGATATCCCCCGGCACGCGACGCCCGATGATCTCACCGTCACTCGAAAGCGTTCATGGGTGGATGTACGAGAGCATGGAGAATCTCATCCCACTGGCCAAACAGGCCGGCACGCGACTGCTCTTCGAAAACACCCCCTACTGCTTCACCCCTACCATCCAGGACCTGGCAGGCGTCGTGAGCATCATCAATGATGACGCAGTGAAGATCGTGTACGACGTCGCCAACGCCGCCTACATAGGAGAAGATCCCGTAGAAAGTCTGCGCTCCCACCACCAATCGATTGGACTCGTCCATATTTCTGATACGGGCACGGAAACCTGGGGCCACGATCCAATCGGCACCGGAGTGATCGACTGGAACGGGTTGGGTAAGGCCGTAAAAGAAACGTGCGGCGTCAATAACGTAGTTCTTGAGATCATTCGCGAAGAAAACCCCGTTCAGGAATTCAATAAGGCGATGCAGGATCTCAAGAACCAAGGCTGGGACCTGGGTCATTAGCCAGGGTTGGAGCTCGCGAGCCAGCCGGAATCCAGTACAGAATCTCGGTCTACAGCCCGAATCCTGCAAAACAAGCCGTTGCTGGCCCGCGATTTCTACCGCTTTGGTAGTCAAAACAATTTTTAATGTGAACCACTAGTAAAAAGGAACTGTGTGCGATGAGAGCTTTGGTTACCGGCGGAAGCAGCGGCATAGGAGCGGCCACGTGCGTGAGAATCGCAGAGGCTGCCCTGGCCCGGGGTGTGCACCCGATGATCGCCGTTGGTGGACACGAACCGAACACCAGCCAGGAGCAAGTCGTTCGCTCAATCCAGTCCCTCGGCGGTACGGCCATCGCACTCACAGGCGATCTCGCTGACCCCGATGTGCCAAGTCAGTTGGTAAAGGCCGCGGTGGCTGAGTTCGGCGGGCTGGACGCCTTGGTAGCGAACGCGGGAATCGCCAACCCCGGTGCGATCTGTGACGTGTCGCTTGAAGACTGGGACAACATGTTCTCCGTTAACCTCCGCAGCGCGTGGCTTCTGGCCAAAGCAAGCTACCCCCACTTGAAACAGAGCCAAGGCGCCGCCTGCTTTACCTCTTCCATGTCCGGTCAGCTACCCCACGCCGGATCCGGCGCTTACAGCCCCAGCAAAGCTGCCTTGACGATGCTGGCCCAAACACTTGCACTGGAATGGGCGCCCGACGGAATCCGCGCAAACGTCGTCTCCCCGGGCATGACCCACACGCGGATGACCGAAAAAATGTACGAAGATCCCCAAATCAAAAAGGCAAGGGAAAATATCATTCCTCTGGCACGAATCGGCGACCCCATGGACATTGCCAACGTGATCGAATTTCTCGTGAGTCCGCTATCGGGTTATGTCACCGGCCAAGACATTTGTGTCGACGGTGGCTTCTCTAAATCTATTCTTAGCCATATTCCTGGACGACCCAGTTCCAAATCCTGAAGCCCGAGCTGTGCCGGCGCCCCCGAAGATGTACTAGCCCCGATGCGGCAACCCTGTCACCGGCGGCACCATACACAGGCATTGGCATGGCCGGCCGGGGCGGGCAGAGCACCGTTGCGCTCGGGGGTCCTGCTCGGCCGTCCCGTCCTCGGGGATCGACATTGGCGGCCCCCGTCGCCACACCGCCGGGCCGAGGGGGCGGGGGCCTTGCCCGATTCGCCCCGGCTGCCGCCCCCATCTCACTAAGGCGCGCCGGTGGCCCAGCCCGGCGACGAACCTAGAGCGCGTCTTATAAGGCGAGGATGTTCCGGGTGAGACTCTTGGTGCGTGTCGCATTTTGAGTGGCCTTCGGAGTGCTCGTTGGTTGAGGAGCTGTTGCCGTGGCCGACGGGTCTGAAAGGCCGCAGCAGCCCCAGGTAGGAGGGCGTGCCACAAAGGACCCCACGTGAATCAACAGCTAGACCACTCATTCCGGACCAGCGTCGGCAGGAAATTCTGCGGCTTCTGGGTCCCGAAGGTGTGCATGAAATGTCTCCCACATGACGGTGCGCGCGACCTAACAGTCTTAGAGAATTCGGCGCAAGTCGGCTCGGTACAGGGCGGAGTCCGTCTCGCCGAATGGACAGTCCCGGCCCTTCCCAAGAAGCAGTAGTTCAGCGCCCAACTCGAACTGCCCGCAAGCAGGCCGTCGCCCAACGGGCTGCCCAGCTCATCGAGGACGACATGGTGGTCTTTCTGGACGCCGGCACCACCTGCCAATCGGTAGTGCCCCACCTCGGCGCTCGCAAGAATCTCACGGTCGTCACCAACAACTTCTACGTGGTGACCAGCCTCTTCGCCCACCCACACATCGAGGTCATCCGCACCGGGGGCGCCGTAGATTCATCCAAGGGTTCCAGCGAGGGACGCATCGCGGCCGACGCAATCAAAGGCGTCAGTATCGACTTGTCCTTCCTCAGCACCGGAACCTGGAACATGTCCCGAGGGGTCACAACTCCATCAATGGACAAAGTGGAAGTCAAACTGGCCGCCCTCGAAGCCTCCACCTCCTGTTTCCTTCTGGCAGACAGCACAAAGTTTGGAATGGTCTCCAAATTCCGGGTCACCGCAATCGAGAAACTGGACGCGGCCGTCACTGACGAACAACTACACAGGGAAACGCAGGAGAACATCCGCGATCTCGGTGTTGCGGTCCATGTGGCTCACCTCAGCAAGGGCAGCTTTTTGTACGCACCACCCTAGGAAAAGAGGTTAACCCCATACGTCACAGCCCAACTTGACGTCAGACCGTGGCGTGAAGTCTGTCCGACGGAGCTCGGTAGCTCCCTGTTCTGACCCTAGCTCTCGGAACGCATGTGCCCAGACCGTGGACACGGCCCTATGCCCACGCCAATAAAGCATACGTAAGTGTGGACACTGTCCACACCCTCTTTGGCAGGACAAACCTCGGGGCACGGCTCTCGCACGAACGCCCTAAGACCGCCTCCCGGGCGCGTTCTGTAGCGAGATCGCCGAAGTCATGTCGTTCGCGTTCCCTCGGCCCATGCATAGGTGTAGGCCACCCCGGCCAACCCAACGGAACCGAAACGAGGGACTGCATAACCCACTAGAGCAGCGGAAGCCCCACAGCCAGGGACTTGACCCCGCCACCCCACTCCTGAATAGGCCAGCGCGGCGGCCAGGCCACAGCCCCCGACCCAACCCGTCAGACGACGCGACCACAAGCTTTGTCAACACGTCAAAGCAAAATCGCTCCTGACGAGGCTATCTGTTGTGCCCGAGGTGGGACTCGAACGCGATTCTTTGCCCTGAAAACACCGGGAAACCGCGAAAACATGTGGAATCCGGGGCAGTCCAACCGACGTCCGACCCACTTCGACGGCGAAGGTGTGGACTCTGTCCACACCCCCATTTGCCGCTGAAATGGGTCCCACTGCGCCAGGCCGGCGTGGCCGGCCCGGTATGTCCTAGGCGGTTTAATTGGCTGGTGCCACAACATCCTCCAGCACAGATCTGTCGAAGAAACGGATTTCACCCGTTGCCTCGAAGAACACCGGAACTACTGATGTGCTCAGGTCTTTAGACGTTTCGTAGATTTCAGGCGCACCCCCATGCTTCCTCGCAATTGTTCCAACCAGCTCGGTACCGCGAACCCGAACAGTTCGATATTTGTAGCTCATCGTGACTCCTTCGTCGGCTAGGGCACACCCTACCCCGTTGCACTGAAGGGCGTGCGGGTTGGGTTTCGTGCAGGAAAGCCCTGGTGTTCACTCGGGAGGATTCCGCCATGGCCAATCTCATGCTCTCCGTGATGGGTGCCTCTGCCGAATTCGAGCGTTCCTCATCATTGAACGCCAGCGGGAAGGCATCGCCCTTGTAAAAGCTTTCCCAGCCCCGTTTCCTTCCGCTCCGGCTGTCAGGGTGGGATCTGAGAACATCTGAGCCACTGTCAGTGAACTGCATCGCCCACTATTCTGACGTGTCGTTGACGTAACGTCAGGACATGAAGGCGGCCATCGTTTTTGCTCCCGCGACACACCAAACGGATTAGTGAAGAAAACACCTTTGCTCCCTGGCCTGCTGAAAGGGGCCGACGAGACCCTTTGCTGCCGCTTGCTTCATTGCCCGGCTTGAATTGCCGGCCACATGCCGAGCAAACCACGGAGGTGGGGGTCTACCTTTTGGACACGGAACTCCGGCCTACCGCTCTTGGTCGAAGTCCCGTGTGCTTGTTGGCCCTACTCGCGCGCTTAGGCGACCCGGAGGTTCGCTCGCTTCGCCGTCGTGACAACGCCCCTAGGAAGATCGCCGCGCAGGACTGCGTCGAAGTTCTGCCAAACCGTCGCGATCCGGCGCTGGACGTTTTCCCAACCGACGCCTGCCATGTGGGGTGTGCACACCACTTGTGCCATATTCAGCAGCTCACTGGCGGTGTCCAGTGGCTCCTTTTCGTAGACATCGAGTCCGGCTCCTGCGATGCGTCCCTCGCGCAAGCTTTGAATGAGCGCGTCTTGATCCACGACTTCGCCGCGGCCGACGTTGACGAGAACACCGCTTCGCTTCATTAAGGCGAGTTCGTTCTGCCCGATCAGCTTCTCCGATTGGGCGTTCAAAGGAAGACTCAGGCAGACGACGTCGGATACCGCCATCAGCTCCTCCAGCGGGACGGCGCGGGCCGGGACCAGTTCCGAAACGGTCAGCGGGATCTCGGCATTGTCGTAGAAGACGACATTCGCGCCGAATCCGTGATGGACAATCTTGCCGACCCACCGGCCGATGTTCCCCAGCCCGACGATGCCGACTGTTTTGTTGTACAACTCGGAGTAAGACATCTCGTCCAGGTCTTCACGCCATTTGCCCTCGCGCAGCAACTGCGTGGTGACGGGAATCCGCCTCAGTACTGTCAGCATCAAGGTCAGGGCATGCTCAGCGACGGAAATGGAGTGGGTCTTCATCTGTGCCACCGGGACACCCAGTTCGTTCAGGACGTCGATAGGCAGCTGGCCGTATCCGGAACTCATGTATTGAATGAACTGCACGTTCCTGGCGGCCCGGAAGATTTCTTCGGGAACATCGACGCCGGATATCAGGAAATCAGCGTCCGCGGCTTCACGGCAGATCTCCGACACCTCAGCCGTTAGCGGCATAACTTTTACCTCGAAGCCCTCTGGTGTTGAATCCAGAAGGGGGTCGATGTAATCCTTCAGCGGATTTACGAACAAAACCTTGTATGTCATGGGTGTGCAACTTTCTTGGGTCGATGTCTGTTGACGGCGGCGGGACAATCAGACTGGGCAGAGCTCGGGGCATCCACGAAGGATTTTGAGTCGGCCATTCTGTGGAGCGCCGTCGGGCAGGCCACCTGTTGGCTATGCGGGCAGGGCGCTGACGACTGTTTCCAGGACTTCCTGGGTTCCTGCTGTCCCACCCAGATCGCGGGCGCGAGGTCCTCTGGCGAGTGCTTTCTCGACGGCAATGTGAACATTTTGTGCTGCTTGGGTGCAGAGCTGATCCCCGTGGCGTTCGCCCAGCCATTCCAGCATCATCGCGGCCGACAGGATCATGGCGGTCGGGTTTGCGATGCCTTTGCCCGCGATGTCGGGCGCACTGCCGTGGGAGGGCTGGAAGACGCCATGTGTAAGGCTGACGTCGGCAGAGGGCGCGACGCCAAGGCCGCCAACGAGTCCTGCGGCGATCTCTGAAACGATGTCTCCGAAGATGTTCTCTGAGACGACTACGTCGTAGCGTTCCGGGTCGGTCACCATGTACATGGATCCAGCATCGATGTAGTACTTTGCGCTTCCAATATCAGAGTTTTTGGCGGCGACTTCGTCGAAAACCTTTTCCATCAGAACATTGCTGCGCAGGGCGTTTGATTTGTGCAGCAGCGTTACGTGTCCTGGGGTGCCCCGTTTGCGGCGCGCGCGTGCCTGTGAAAAGGCGACGTCAAAGAGCTTCTGGCAGGTGGCCCGGGTGATTGTCATGCGATCACTGGCGCTCTCGTCGCTGGGCTCGTGGTGATCGGCCAGTCCTGCGAACATCCCTTCGGAGGTTTCACGGATGACGAGCATGTCGATGTTCTTCGCCTTGACAGGGCTCTCAACTCCCGCAAAAAGCCGAACCGGCCGAAGGCTGGAGAAGAGGCCGTAGTGGGCCCGCATCTCAACCTGGGCACCCAGTTCAAGGCCTTCTGGTCCGCGCACGTCCGGCAGACCCATCGCGCCGAACAATACGGCGTCTGCCTTGCCGATCTCATCCATGTCGGCAGCAGTGATCTTTCGTCCGGTGCGTCGGTACATGTCTGCGCTGAAGTCGTAAAACGTGTAGTTCAGCTTCAGCCCGTAGCGTGTTTCGCATTCCTTCAGTACCGACAGAGCCGCGTCGACGACTTCAGTTCCGATTCCGTCCCCGGGAATGACAGCGATGTCATAGTGAGCCATGGTTTCCTGCCTTGCTAGGTGCGCGCTTCCGCGCAGAGTTATCGCTCTCGGAAAAGAAGCCCATTTCAGCCTCTTCCTTAAGCACCATCCCATCTGATGGGAAACTTTGTTTGCTAAGTGGGAAGAAGGTAGCAGAAGATGAATTGGCCCACAAGGCAACAACCCGCGCGCTTCATGCGGAATCGCGGCCTTGCCTGCCGGCTTTTCGTCGGTTGCGTACTTTCAACCGCGGCCTGTTGCGCGCATCACAATGCGCTGCTATCGTCTATCCGCCCGATGGCAACCGCTTCCCACTGAATGGGAAAAGAGCTTTCAGTATTTGTGCTCCCAATCACGTAGGCAGGAAAGACATGACACAGCAACTTCACCTGGAGCGGAACTCCCTCCCGCTCCAGGGCATCCGGGTGCTGGAGCTCGGCAGCTTCATCGCCGGACCATTCGCAGCCCGCCTGTTCGGCGATTTCGGAGCAGAGGTCATCAAGGTCGAGAAGCCCCTGGGCGGCGACGAGTTGCGCGACTGGCGCAAGACCCGGGGCACCACCTCCATGCTGTTCCGCACGATCGGGCGGAACAAGAAGTCGGTAGCCCTGGATCTCCGATCAGAGGCGGGACGGGAGGCGGTCAAGACCATCGCCGCCAAGTGCGATGTGGTGATCGAGAATTTCCGTCCCGGAACCTTGGAAAACTGGGGTCTTGGACCTGAGGTCCTCCAGGATCTCAACCCGGACCTGGTGATGGTGCGCATCTCCGGCTATGGCCAGACCGGGCCGTACAGGAACCGCGCCGGTTTCGGCAGTTCCGCCGAGTCCTTCGGAGGCCTGCGCTATGTCACGGGTGAGCCTGACCGCCCGGCCGGCAGGGCTGCCGCCAGCATGGGTGACACCGTGGCGGGCCTGTACGGCGCGATTGGTGCCCTGATGCTGATGCTGCAGAAGGCACGCGGCGGAAAGACGAGTGGCCCGCAGGTGGTGGACGTCGCCCTCTACGAAGGTGTCTTCAGCCTCCTCGAATCACTCGTCCCTGACTACGACGCGTACGGCATGGTTCGGAAGCGCACCGGAGGTGCCCTTCCCGGCGTCGTGCCCACCGGGTCGTACCTTTGCCAGGACAACCTCGAGGTGGTCATCGGCGGGAACTCCAACTCCGTCTTCGTCCGCCTGATGCGGGCCATCGGCCGTGACGACCTCGCCAAGGACGAAACACTGCTGACCACGGAGGGCCGCGGAGCGCGGGAGCAGGAACTTAACGGCGCCATTTCCGCCTGGACCGGCAGCATGCCCCTGTCTGAGGTGCTGGAGAGGCTGGACGAGGCCGGCGTGCCGGCCGGACCAGTCTATGACGCGCCCAGCATTGCCGTGGACAAGCACTACCTGGCCCGCGGCATGATCCAGGCCCACGAGGTCGTCGTTGAGGACGAGCCCGAACTGATCCGCTTCCCCGGAATCGTGCCGAAAATCCCCGGCCACGACGGCAGCGTCCGCTGGGTTGGCCCGGAACTAGGCCAGCACACGCAGGAAGTGCTCCACGACCTGGCAGGCCTAGACGCCTACCAGATCGCCGAGCTGGGACTGCAAGAGTCCGCTAAATGAAGGTGCAGATCACCGATGTCTTCCTGCGCGACGGGCTGCAGGACGAAGCAGTCATCGTCTCAACGGCCCACAAGCTCGAAATCGCCGAAGCCCTCATAGCAGCCGGCGTCAAGCGGATCGAAGCTGCCTCTTTCGTTAACCCTAACCGTGTGCCGCAGATGGCCGACGCCGCAGAGGTCATTCCAGCCCTGCCCGCCGTCCAGGGCGTAACCTACACCAGCCTTGCGCTCAACGGAAAGGGCATCGAACGGGCCGTCGAGGCCGGCGCCACCGATATCCAGGTAGTCACGTCCGCCAGCCAGGAGCACAGCAACGCCAACGCCGGGCAGGCCATCGAAGACGCCCTCGCCAGCATCGGCGACACTGTTGCCAGGTTCCCGGAGGTAAGGTTCTTCGCGGGCATTTCCACTGCCTTCACCTGCCCCTTCGCGGGCAGCATCGATCCCGCGCACCTGCTGCGCGTTGTTCGGGCCTTCAAGGACATGGGCATCAGAGACGTCGGCCTGGCCGACACCCTGGGCACCACACCCACCCAACAGATCCTTGCCAGCCTGGCACACATGCGCGACGCCGAGCCGGACCTTGCGTACTCCCTTCACCTTCACAACGCGCACGGCCAGGCGTTGGCGACGGCGGGCGCTGCGGTGAATGCCGGCGTCGTCCATTTTGACGCCGCGCTGGGCGGCTTTGGCGGCTGCCCGTTCGCACCAGGAGCCCACGGAAACATCGCCACCGAGGAACTCGTCCGGTTCCTGCATGACGCCGGCCACGAGACCGGCATCGACGAGGACCGCCTGGCCGAGGCCGTTCGCTCGGCCCGTGACATCGTCGCGCACTCCCCCGCCGCGCTGCTGGACCGGGCGCGCTAAGGCACTCCCACCCCACTGCCCCCGATCCATCTCACAACACACCCGTAAGCCCTCTACACAAACAGTTCCTTCCCCCCATTCCGGAGACGATGATGTCAACAAACCCACGCACCACGGAAACCACCACCGAACCAACGGATGACGCCATGAGCGAGACGGGCCCCGGCCCTGCGGGCGGCATTGAACACCCCGTCACCAAGACTGCGGGCGCCCGTCCGGGCACCCACTACCCCGGCCGGTCCGGATTCCGCATTGCAAGCGTCCCCGCTCCCCTCTATCTCGTCCTCGCGGGCCTCGTTCTTGCCGCTGCCATCACAGGCAACCTGCCGGATACCATGGTTGTCGGTTTTGCCACCACGATCCTCCTTGGCGGCTTGTTCATCTGGATCGGCAACCTGTTCCCAGTGGTCCGCGACTTCGGCCTTCCCACGATCCTGTGCACCTTCGCACCCGCCACGTTGGCGTTCCTCGGACTCATGCCCGGGAATCTCGTCAAGGTGGTGCAGAACTTCATCGACGGCCACGGCTTTCTGGATTTCTTCGTCGTTGGCATCATCGCCGGTTCAATTCTCGGCATGCCCCGGGCATTGCTGCTAAAGGCCGGCCCGCGCTTCGCGGTACCCGTGGTGGGGTGCCTCATCGCAACCTTCGTCCTGGTCGGCTTCCTCGGTCTGCTCACGGGTTTCGGGTTCGTTGAGGGCATCCTCTTCATTGCTGCTCCCATCATGGCCGGAGGGCTCGGCGTCGGCGCCCTGCCGATGTCCAAAATGTATGCTTCGGCGACCGGCGGCGATTCCGCCGCCTTCATGGGTGACCTGATGTCCGCCGTCGTCATGGCCAACGTGGTCTGCATCCTCATCGCCGGCATCTACAACGGTCTCGGCAAGCGAAAGAAGCAGCTCTTCGTCGGTTTCAACGGCCACGGCCAGCTGATGCGGATCAAGGGCCGCTCCGACGAGCTCACCCTGCCGCCCAAGCGCGACACTTCCTCCTTCATCGCCCTGGGCAAGGGCCTGCTCATTGCCGGCAGCCTCTTCGTCTTCGGCAACCTCGTCGGCGGCCTCCTGCCCGGACTGCACCCCTACGCCTGGGCCATCATCGCCGCCGCTGTGGTGAAGATCTTCGGTCTGCTTCCCAAGGACGTTGAAGAGGCCACGGCTGACTGGGGCGACCTGATCGGTGCTGTTCTGGTCCCGGCACTGCTGGTCGGCGTCAGCCTGACGTACATCAAGATCACGGACGTGATCGCCTCACTGAGCAACCCCATGTTCATCATCCTCACGATTTGCACGGTGGTCATTGCGACCGTGACCTCCGGCATCCTCGGCTGGCTGGTGAAGTTCAACTTCGTCGAAGCATCGATCACACCCGGCCTTGTCATGGCAGACACCGGCGGAAGCGGTGACGTCTCCGTCCTGAGCGCCGCCAACCGGATGCACCTCATGCCCTTCGCCGCCCTCACCAACCGCCTTGGTGGCGCGCTGGTCCTCTTCGTGACGTCGCTGATCGTTCCGTTCCTGACCTAAACCAGCAATCGCAAGGGCGGTGCCCGGCTCGAGAAGCCGGGCACCGCCCTGTGCCACCCTCCATGACAAGGACAACTATGACCAGCACCAGCACCGAAGCCCTGCCCGGCCAACCGCAAACGCTTCCGGACGAGGGCAATGTCGCAGCCGCCGTCGCCGGCGTGGTTGGGGACCGCGCCGGGCATTTGTTCGGCCTCATGGGCAATGGCAATGTCCATCTGATCAGCCGACTGACGCGCCTCGGCTGCCCCTTCACTTCCGCACGCCACGAATCCGCCACGGTGGCCATGGCCGATGCCTACTACCGGGCAACCGGGAACATCGCAGCAGCGACCACCACCTACGGCGCGGGTTTCACCAACGCCTACACCACACTCGCAGAAGCCCGGATAGCCCGGATCCCACTGGTCCTTATCGTGGGGGACGCGCCGTCCACCGGACGCCGGGGCTTCGACATCGACCAGACCAAAGCGGCGGAAGCCGCCGGAGTGGTCACCCTTGTGGCTGGACCTGGCAACGCCGAAGCCATCACCCACCGCGCCTTCGACCTCGCCCTTCAGACCGTCCAGCCCGTAGTGCTGGCCATCCCTTACGACCTGGCGACGGCCCCGCCGTCGAAACCCCACCCCCTCGAACCCATGCCCACAAAACGGGCGTGGCCGGCCGCCCCCGGCGACCTCGACCGGGTGGCCGGGCTACTTGCTGCCGCAGAACGGCCGCTGATCCTGGGCGGACGCGGCATGCTCCTCGCCGACGCCGTGGCTCCCCTCCGCCAACTCGGCGACCGCCTTGGCGCCCTCTTCATGACATCGCTCATGGCGGCCAACGCCTTCAACAGCCCCTGGGACCTAGGCATCGCCGGCGGGTTCACCCGGCTCCACCGCCTCGACGTCGCCCGGCAGGCTGACGTGGTCCTGGTCGTAGGGGCCAGCCAGAACCTTTTCCAAACCCGCTACGGCACCCTGTTCCCCGCGGACACGAAGATCATCCGGATCGACAACGAACCCGCCCCGGCGAACATACCCTCCGCGGAGTACATCCGGGCGGATATCCGCCCATTCATCGAGGGCCTCCTGGGCCGGGTGAAGGCTGCCTCGGTAACAACCTGGCGGGCCAATGCTCCGGAAGTATCAACTCCGGAGTTCCGCTCGTCGCACCCCAGTGAAAACCCTGACGAGTTCGGCCCGGACGGACGGCTGAATCCGCGGGCGGTGGTCGCGGCCCTGGACGGAATCCTGCCGGCCGAACGTTCCGTGGTGATGGACGGTGGACACTTCATCGGCTGGGCACCCATGTACCTCTCAGTCCCGGACCCACACGCCATGGTCTTCGTCGGTACAGCATTCCAGTCCATCGGAATGGGCTTCGGATCTGCCGCCGGCGTCTCCGTTGCCCGCCCCGACCGGACGACCGTCCTGGTCAGCGGCGACGGCGGAGGCCTCATGGGCCTGTCCGACTTCGAAACCTTCATCCGCGCCACCCGCAGAGGCGTCGTTGTGGTGCTCAACGACTCGGCGTACGGCGCGGAGCTGCACCAATACGCGGCAAAAGGGCTGCACGATCAGGCAATGCTGATCGACGAAGTGGATTTCGCCGCCATCGGCCGCGCCCTTGGCACGTCCGGCGTGAAAGTCCGGAGCATGGCAGACCTGCAGCACCTCCAGGACTGGCTGGACACCCACGACGAAGGAGTCTTCGTCCTGGACGTAGCCATCTCGCAGAAGGTGGTGGCCGAATTCATGACAGAATCCGTGGCCGCCAAGGGCTAGCCCGGCAGCATAGGCTTCTCGTATGCCGTCTCCTGAAACCAACGGAAACAACCGCACCCTCGAGCGCGCTGCAGCGATCCTCGATGCCGTGGGCCGGTCGGCCGTGTCAGCCAGCGAGCTGTCACGGCAGACCGGCCTCTCGGTGTCCACGGCGCACCGGCTGGCGCTGCAACTGGCTTCTTATGGGTTCCTCCGGCGCACTGATGCCGGCACGTTCCGGCTGGGCGACCGGTTCGTCCGGTCCGCGCTGGAAAACGCCGGTATGCCGGTTCTCCAGGAACTGCGGGACCGGACAGGTGAAACCGCGCAATTGTGGGTGCGACGGGGAGACGAACGTGTCTGCCTGCTCAGCGTGGACAGCCAGCATGAACTCCGCGCGATCCTGCCTCCCGGCTCAAGACTGCCCCTCCCCCAAGGATCCAGCGGCAGGCTGCTGGCAGCCGACGACGACGCGCTGGCCGAGTTGGCCTCCGTCGGCTGGATCGAGTCCATCGGTACCCGGACGCCGGGACTCGGATCGGTAAGCGCCCCGGTGCAAACAGCCGGAGGAATCGTCGCTGCGGTCTGCCTTGCCATGCCGTTGGCCCGCGTCATCTCATCACCGGGCAAGGACCATGGCGACCACGTCATTCACGCAGCAAAAAGGATCGCCCAGACGCTGCAGCAATGAACCCAATGGATTGCACGCGGCCCTCAAAGGACGTCCGCGCTACAACTGCAGCACAAATCAGCGGGTTGCTGCCTTCAAGGCGCTAAGTCAACTGGTTACACCGGCTTTCCGCGCCTCAACAGTCACAGCTGCCAACAGACCGGCGGGTTGAGCCTGCCGGCAGCTGCCGTCCAGTTGGATTACACCCCAAACCTGACGGTCGGGAGTAATCTTCGTCCTACCATGAGGTGATGAAAGGTACCGCCCCAGCCAGGGATAACTCCCTTAGGCGATCCACAGCTACTGCTGCCAGGGCGCTCCCCAACGGCTCCCAATCCAAGCCACGGAAAACCTAAATTGACCGCAGTCATGGAGGGTCAAAGTCACCAGCATTTCTGGCCCGCGATCGGCAAACACGGTTTATGCCCTGCCGGGGCAAGTTGCCGGAATCTTCAATATCGGCGCTTGAAATTGCCGGGCAGGTACCCGTCAGAGGTGTAACGCGCCCGGAAAATAAGGCTCGGTACGGAAACTGGATACGGGGTCGGCAGGACGCCAAGCGTTTTCTGTGCAGAACCAAGCAGAGAGCCGTCACAGGACGGCCCTCTGCTTGGTGCTCCTTAAAATCTCGTCAAGGGACAGCTCAGCCACCAAGGACCCTGGGATTGCGCATGCGTGGTTTTGGTGATATTGCGCGGGTACTCAGAAACACCAGTGGCGTTGCCGTAGGCCTGGAGACTAGCCGAAGGTTGAGGTGCTTCCCGTCGGGCAGGGCCTCTACTTGTCGTTGCCGTTGGTGAGGACAGGTTCCAGTCCAGGAGCCCCGGTTGATCTGATACCAACGGTACGCCGGTGTCGGTTGTCAATGGTTAGGGCGATGAATCCACCCAGGACAAGGAAGCCGGCCATGAGGAAGTAGGTCACGTCCTGAGTTCCGGTCAGATCCGTCACGAAGCCTGTTAGGTAGGGTCCCACGAAACCACCGATGCTGCCCAGACTGTTCACCAGAGCGGTTGCTGCTACTGCTGCAGTACCGGCTACAACCTTCGGAACAATCGCGAAAACCGTGGGGGCTATGGCGGAGAGCCCGAAGGCGGCGATGGACAGCATGACGATCAGGGTGAAGGGGCTGTCCACGAAGGCCGCCCCTAAGGCTCCCAGAGCACCGATTGAGCCGGAAAGCATGGTGACTGCGCCAGGTCGCCCGGTCCGGTCTGCCAACGTGGACAGGACGAGCGCACCGATAATTCCACAGATCCATGGGAGCGAGGTCAGCCCGGCTTGCATGGTGGGAGTGAAGTCGGCACCCAGTTGGGCCTTGAAGCCGGCGACGATGGTGGGCAAAAAGAACGTTAGGCCAAAGAACCCGAACGGGAGGGAAAAGAACGCGAGCGAGAGCAGGAGCACTTTAGGGTTTTTCAGGCCTGCCATTACGCGGTGGTTTGAGTCGCTGGCCACTTCCTGTTCCTGCGCGATAGCGGAAAGTAGTGTCTCCCTTTCCTCGGTGCTGAGCCAGCGGGCTTTCCGGGGTGAGTCAACCAGGAGGAACCAGGCCGCAACGCCGGCGGCTATGGCTGCGATACCGGTAATCAGGATCATGGTCCGCCACCCCGCTAGTCCGGGAATCAGGTCTTTTGAGGTAAGGGCGAGCCAGGTCATGAGGGGTCCGCCGATGGCGTTGGTGACGTAGGGGACGAGGAGGAACAGGGAGAACGCCCACACGCGACGGCTCTTGGGGATCCAGTACATGAGGTAGACCAGTACTCCAGGGGCGAAGCCGGCCTCAGCTACACCCAGGAGGAAGCGGGCGCCGATGAGCCATTCCGCGGACGGAACGAAGGCCATGAGTGCCTGGACGATGCCCCACGTGATGATGATGCGTGTCAGCCAAACCCGTGCGCCGAACCTCTGCAGCGCAATGTTGCTGGGGACTTCGAGCAGGATGTAACCGGCAAAGAAGATGCCTGATGCCAGTCCGAATACGGTAGCCGTTAGGTTCAGGTCGGCCGTCATTCCGTGTGGGCCGGCGAAGCTGATGGCGATCCGGTCGATGAAGGAAATGAAGTATAGGAGTCCGATGAACGGCATGATCCGCCAGAGGACTTTGTTTACCACAGCGCGCGTGGCGCGGGCTTCTGTAACTGAGCTCATGAATTTTCTCCGTTGAAAACATGTGGGAGCGGTGGCGCCGCGAGTGGGAGACGAGCCGGCGCGATGGCTGTGGCACAGCATCCGCCCTCCCCCTGGGGGCCTCTTACTCGCGGATCTGATATAGCAGATGGAGGGTGTGACGTTCGTTCAATGTCTTTTCGAGCTGAAGTGTTCGAGTTGGCTGTTCTTTGGATCGTCGCGAAGCCCGACCTTACGAATCAATTCCTCTTGCGTAGAACTGTTCGACACTTCGTTGCATAGATGTATCATGGATCACACCGAGGGTGCAAGAACGCCTAATGGAAAGTCCAGGTGAAGAACCGTCTGAGGCTAGCCCGGAACCCACGCCCGACACTCCTCCGCCCACATCCAGGCGGAAAACTCCTGTGGGTGCACGTGGTACAGCAAGGCGCGATAGTCAAAAGCGTGGCCCACGGCAGCGGACAGGGGCAGACTCATCCGCGGCGGGTGCTTGGGCCTCTGCACTTAGTGGGTTGGGACTATTTGGCGTGACAGGCTTCGCCCCTCTGAAGCCGAATAGCAACAAAAATTAGAGGATCACCAGCACGTCGCAGGCATTTCCGACGCACTGTTGCCGCCTTTCCATGGGGGCCGCGGCTCTACCCGTCGGCAGTTTCAGTTTCCTGCTCTCCCGGCGCATCCCTCCAGGGGTTGGCAAGAAAGTGCCCCTCCACATCGACCGAAGCATCCGGGTGCTTCACACCCTCCACCAAGTCAGAGTGCAGTTTCTTCCAGTGGTCAAGGCTGACCGTCTCCAACCATTCAAGGGACTGGAGTCGGCAAAGGCGGAACTCGATCATCAGCGCTTCGAAGGCCTGACTCAATCGCCTACTTCCGGCGAGATCCACGAGAGCTTGATGAAGCGCACAGTCGAGCTCAAGCCGGTCAGGCCAGGGAACATCGTCCGTCACGTCAAGTACTCGTTGGAGCGCTTCCTGAATTCTGTCACCAGGCGTGACTGCCCTTTCCTTGATCAAACGGTAAGCGGTTGATTCAAGGCTCCCCCGAAGAACAAGGATGTCCTCGTACTCGGCACGATCGAGAACGGGCACGGACCATCCCCGGTTTTCGCGGTAGGCAAGCAGACCCACCGACTCCAAGCGGGCAAAGGCCGAGCGAAGCGTGTGGCGGGAAATTCTCAAGGACGCCGCCAGCGGCGCTTCCTTAATCCTTTGGCCTGCCTCAAACCGTCCGCTCAGGACCTCGCGTCGCAGATACGCCTCGGCCGCGTCCACTGCGGAGACTGTCTGGAATGGAGCGGGCGCGGTATTGCTGATTACAGTCATGTCGTTTTCCCCTACCGGTGCGGAGTGACGGGACATTCTCCTGATCAATCATTTCACACAGTTGAACTGTTGCACGGCCCCTCCACTGGTTGTTCGTTCCCGGGCGGCGAGGGCAAGGCCCCGAAGCGAGGTGGTGAGGGCGGAGCATGGATAACCGGTCAAGAGCTGTGGTCTTAGTGCCCGTTATGGCGCAAATTCGAGAGGATCGTGGCGACCGCGTGGCCAGAGGTGTACGGCAGGCGCGGGTGCTCCCGCATGAACCCGACGAGATGGGTTCCCTACGGGAGCGCCCGCGCCGACACATGCTCTCTTATCGTGTTGGTTTTCAGGATTGGCTAATGAACTCCGCCCCACGTTCACCGATCATCAGGACGGCGGCATGTATGTTCGCCGTTAGCTCGCCGGGCATGACGGAGGCGTCGACAACCCGGAGCCCGTCCACTCCGTGGACTCGCAGCTGGGGGTCCACGACCGACATGGCATCAGTTCCCATGCGTGTTGAGCCGGCGTAGTGGAAGGCAGTGTCGGCGTTGTCTCTGATGTAGTCCAGGAGGCCTTCGTCGGAGTCTCCTTGGGGTCCTGGGGCAATCTCCTGTACTCCCAGTTCCTGTGGCATGGCAGCGGCGATTTTCTGGGCAATGCGCATTCCGGCCATGAGTGCTCGACGGTCCTCTTCCTCGGCAAGGTGATTGAAGACGAACGCGGGGCTGGCGTCCGGGTCTGCGGAGGTGATGCGGGCGTAGCCGCGGCTCTTCGGGCGCCCCTGGTACATGCCCAGCCGGAAACCGGAGAAATCGGCCAGGTCCCAGCCCTTGTCCCCTGGCATGAACGGCAGGAAGTGCAGCTGCAGGTCCGGATCGCCCGTGGAGCCGTTGGTGCTGAGGTAGGAGCCGGCAAGGGACGCCCCGATGGTCAGGGGGCCGGTGCGATTGCCCAGAAAGTAGCGGCTGCCGTTGAGTGCCTGCTGGATGGGCGTCCGCATGAGCCGGTTGAACGTGTGCTTGCTCGTAGTGACGTATTTGCGGCCCACTTGGACGTGGTCCATGAGGTTTTCGCCCACGCCCTTGAGTTCGTGCACTACCTGGATGCCGAACCCTTTCAGCAGTGCAGCCGGGCCGATGCCGGAGAGCTGGAGCAGCTGGGGGGTCCGCAGGGCACCGGCGCTGAGAACGATTTCCCGCGCTGCTGTGACGCTCAACTGCTCGCGGCCCTTGCGATAGGTGACTCCGACTGCCCGCTTGCCGTCGAAGTTGATTTTAGTAACTGTTGCCTCGGTGAGGACGGTGAGGTTGTCGCGCCTGCGGGCCTCCTTAAGGATCGTTTGGGAGGTGGAGGACCGGACGCCGTTCCGTGTGGCAAGGTCCCAGTACCCTGAGCCTTCAGGTTCCCCGGAGTTGAAGTCCACGTGCTTTCCGGTGCCCAGGACCTTTGATGCGGCGTCGATGTAGGCATCGGCCAGCGGGTTCGCCCAACGGGCGCGTTCGATTCCGATTGGTCCGTGGCCGCCATGAACCGCGGTGTCTCCTCGATGGTCGGCCTCGTACCGTTTGTGGAAGGGCAGAACGTCGTCCCATCCCCACCCCTGAGCTCCAGCGTCGACCCATGCCTGGTAGTCGCTTTTGGTTCCGCGTACGTGGACCAAGCCGTTGATGGCACTGGAGCCGCCGACGAGTCTGCCGTAGGGCAGGGCGTAGCGGCGTTCCTTTAGTTGCCGCTCGGGCTCGGTCTGGTAGTCCCACGAGGTGTACTTGTGGTTGAAGATGATCTTCGCGAAGCCCAAGGGGATGCGGGACCACAGGCTCTTGTCTTCCGGGCCCGCCTCGATAAGTAGAACCTGGTTGACGGGATTTTCCGACAGGCGCGAGGCGACCACCGATCCTGCAGAACCAGCTCCTACGACGATGTAGTCGAACTGACGTGGCAGATGGCTCATGGGCTATATGCCTACCTTTCATATTTCGATGTCACCCTGCTGAACGGCAGGGCTTGAAGAGTCCTGGTCACGTCTCTGCCTGAAAGCAGGGTGGGAGCGCCAGGGTGAAGATGACGGGATCAGTCCACGAGCTCGAATCGGACAGGAAGGGACTTCAGGCCTCCCACGAAGTTGGTCTGAAGGACTTTTCGGGGGCCGGTCAGTTCGATGTTTCTGACACGGGGCAACAGTTCTTCGAGCAGGACGCGCAGTTCGAGCCGGGCAAGTGGCTGGCCAAGACAGGAGTGGGGTCCACTGCCGAAGGCAATATGGGGGTTGGGCTTTCGATCGTGGCGGAACTTTGCGGGCTCGGCAAAGATATCCTCGTCGCGGTTGGCGGACTGGAAGAGGAGCATCATCCGGTCCCCGGCACGGATTTTGGATCCCCGCAGTTCATAGTCTGTTGCCGCCTGGTGGACGAAGTGTTTCACCGGCGAAGCCCAGCGGAGGCCTTCGTTGATGAGGGCCGGGATGAGCGACAGATCATTTTGGACTGCCTTGAGCTGGTCGGGGTGTTTTGCCAGCTGCTCAAAGATCGTCGCCGCAGTCGTGGAAGTCGTGTCATGCCCGGCCCCGGAGATGGCGATATAATACCCGATGCAGGTCTTCATGGGGTAATAGTCGCCATTGCCCTGGCGCGCGTTTGCGATAAGGCTGGCCAAATTGTCCTGGGGGCTGCTGCGGAGGCTTTCGACGAGGTTAATGTAGTAGGCCTCGAAATCCTGGATGTTCGCCGAGTTCTGCTGGGCCGCCGCGGTTGCTGCGTCGCCGCCGAGGTCCTGGCGACGGGACTCCGGGTCGTTAGCGCCGAAGCGCTCATGGGCAAGCTTCATGATGAGCGGCTCGTCTTCCGCGGGAACCCCGAAGAGCGTCATGATCACGTGTAGCGGGTAGAACCATGCAAATTGCCGGGAAAAGTCGACCTCATTGATACCAGGGGCAAGCCTCTGGGAGATCACATGGTTGGCTAATTGCCGGATGCGATCATCCCATTTCTTCAACTCCATCGGCTTGAACCACCCCTGCGCAATGTCGCGGATGAGGGTGTGTTCGGGTGGATCCATCATCTGGAGGGATTCGAGGGTGCGGAGAGTGCCGTGGGTCTTTCTGGTCCAGGCATCGCCCGCGGTGGTGTTGAGGATGGGATTGTGAGATCCCGGGTTATCGCTGCCGCCGGCATTGTGGAATACCTGTGGCTGCCGCTCGATTTCAAGAATGTCGGCATGCTTGCTCACCAGCCACAATGGGTCGTATCCCTCTACTTCGGCCTTGGCCAAAGGGGCATTCTTTCGAAGCCATTCGTAGGCACTGAACAATGCCTCCTCATCCAGATGACCTTCAGGCAGCACGATCTGGCGTGCAATGTCGTCTGGTACCTGTGCACAGGTCTCGGCTTGGGCTGCAGTCACAACTCCTCCTTCATGGTGTTGGCTCTCAGCGGGCGGCACGGGGGCGAACATGATATGCCCGAAGGCAATGGCCCTTTGGGCGCAACATCGCGCGGTTGAGCGGCCCGGTGCCTAGGTGTACTGTGGGTCGCATCACAATAACACAGTTCTACTGTTACACACTTGTCCAACCGGGAACGCAGTGACGTTCGAACTCCTTGAGCCTTCGTTGGGCGCGCGTCCCGCTCCAGTTGCGGACACGTCAGGGGCATGCCCTCTCACGTCAAGTATTGAAGAAATGAGAAAAAGAGAATCCGATGACAGCAGAAGCCCAACCCACAGCCGTGCCCGACTTTATGGACCCATTGCTCCAGCGGGGGGCCCGTGACCTCACCTGGGGCATAAAGGCGTCGTTCCGCACCTATTTTGAACGACTGCCCGACCATGCATATGACCTCTCGGGCGGGGCCAATCGGACCGAAGGCGGAGGCTTCCGGTTCCCGGGGCGCGGAGCACCGACAATGGCTGAGAACGGCGTGTGGGTCATTCCCTTCTCTGGCCGGCTCGTTTTGACTGCACACTTCGGGGCACTGTCCGTGTTGATTGCCGATCCGGAGGTCCAGGTTTCTCCTCAGGGGCGAGTGAGCTTGTCCGCCACCATAGACGAGGTGGAGGGCCGGCCCGCTTGCATGGTAATTGCAGACCTGGCATTCCAAGGTATGGGTGCCGAGCAGATATCCCCTGAAGCAAACTTCTCTGCGTCATTGGCCCGCGAGGGCCAATACCTGTTTATGGGAAACTACTACGCCGGCGACCCCCTGGACCCAGTGAGCCTGAAATCGAAACCACTTCCGGAAAGGGTGGCCGAGGAACACCAGTAACAAGTACTACCGCGATCGCGGCGACCGCGGCCCCGGCAACGAACCCCCACAGCCGTTCTTGCCGGCCCGATCCCATGTGCTTGAAATCACCACGACGGCGGGGTACGTTTGACTAACTGTCGAACAGTTCGACATTTGATTCGCTACTAGCCGATAGAAGTCGCCCGATCCTGACAGGGCAGTCCAGGAATGGCACCAGTGCTTGCGTAAGAGCACGCTCCGCTCACCGCTACAACGAGGGTATTGATCAGCCGCCCCCTGGATGTCCCCCAGGGGACAGGAAATAGGGTGCCGGCGCTAAAGAAAAGGAAGTTCCCAATGACGACCATCGAATATGACGGGCTCTACATCGGGGGAGAATGGGCCGCCCCGGCCGAGGCGTCGTGGATTAAGGTCCACTCTCCAGCAACGGAAGACTATGTCGGACGTGTCCCGAATGGAAGGAACAAGGACATCGACCGGGCAGTACGAGCCGCCCGGGACGCGTTCGATGATCCTAGAGGCTGGTCGCGATGGGAACCCCACGAGCGCGCCAACGTGCTGCGGCAGTTGGCCCGAGAACTCGAATCACGCGGGGCGGAAACGGCCCGCCGGGTGAGCATCCAGAACGGGATGCCGATCGAGCTCTCGGAAAAGTGGGAGACCCGCAACCCCGCCACCCTGCTGAACTATTACAGTGACCTGGTCACCGGCCAGGCGGACGAGCTGCGGCAGGGCATCAAGGGCAAACAAACCCTTGTCACCCGGGAGCCAGTTGGGGTCGTTGCGGCCATTGTTCCCTGGAACGTGCCCCAAAGCATCACCTTCCTGAAGCTTGCCCCCGCATTGGCGGCAGGATGCACTGTAGTCCTGAAGCCCGCTCCTGAAACGGTCCTCGACGCGTTCTTGCTCGCGGAAGCGGCGATGGCCGCAGGACTGCCCGCGGGAGTCTTGAATATCGTCCCGGCCGCCGGCGAAACCAGTGGATACCTCGTCCGCCATCCAGGAATTGATAAGGTCTCCTTCACCGGATCGCCCGAAGTCGGCAGAGGCATCGGCGAGATCTGCGGGAGGCTCCTTCGTCCAGTCACCTTGGAACTGGGTGGCAAGTCTGCCGCCATCGTCCTGGATGACGCGGATCTGGAAAACAACGTCGAAGCCCTCCTGTCATCAACGCTGATGAACAACGGGCAGGTGTGCTGGCTCTCGACCAGGATCCTTGCGCCTCAATCCCGCTACGACAAAACCGTTCAAGTCGTCAGCGACATGGTGTCATCCCTGGAAGTGGGAGATCCGCTGGCCCGGGAGACCCGGGTTGGGCCGCTGGTGTCGGCTAAGCACAGAGAACGTGTCGAAGGCCTGGTACGGCAGGGCCTGGCTCAGGGTGGCCGTGTCACCGTTGGGGGCCGGCGTCCGAAAGGCTTTGACCGGGGCTGGTACCTTGAGCCCACAGTCTTCGCGAACGTTGGCCGCAAAGATGCCATTGCCCAAAAGGAAATTTTTGGCCCCGTTCTGACGGTCATCCCCTACAGCGGTGAACAGGATGCCATCGAGATTGCCAATGACTCGGAATACGGGCTGGCCGGCAGCGTGTGGACAAGGGACGAAGAGCGGGGTCTGAGGGTCGCGCGTCAGGTCAGGACCGGAACGATTGGGCTTAACGGCTACGCGACTGACCCTGTGGCACCTTTTGGAGGTGTGAAGTCCAGCGGCCTCGGACGGGAACTCGGACCAGAGGGACTTGGCAACTATCAAGTACTCAAATCCATCTTCCTCAACCGGCCTAACTCTTAATGCTGCTGCCCCCGGAAATAGCGGGCAATCTCCCCCAACCCATTCATATATCCAGCACACGTGCTGTACACAACACACTTTCGAGGAAATCAATGAAGGCCGCAGTAGTGCATTCCCCCGGCGCCGGCTTCGTAATCGAGCAGGTCACCCTGGACACGCCGCGTCGCAACGAGGTGCTCATCGACGTTAAGGCCGTGGGCCTTTGTCACTCAGATCTGACTCTGGCGAGTTCGGACCTGGGTTTCGCCATGCCGGCAGTGTTCGGGCACGAAGTAGCAGGCATCGTCACCGACACCGGCGATGACGTTCGCTCTGTTGCCCTTGGTGATCATGTGGTGGGAACCCTGATTCGCTTCTGCGGCGAATGTGAACGCTGCCTGTCGGGCCGGTCGTACTACTGCAGATACTCGCATCGAACGGAGCGATCACCGGAGGACCCTGCTCGAATCAATAGCCCCGTGGGCCCAATCAACCAGGCCTTCGGTCTGGGCGGCTTCGCCGAGAGGGCTCTCATTCACGAGAACCAATTGGCCGTGGTGCCCAAGGACATCCCGTTTGAACAGGCGGCCCTTCTGGGATGTGGCGTGATTACCGGTGCCGGCGCGGTGCTGAATACCGCCGGCGTCGGCCGGGGCGAGACTGTGGCCGTCGTAGGGGCAGGTGGCGTGGGGCTGAATGCAATCAGCAGCGCGGTCATTGCCGGCGCGTACCCCATCGTCGCCATTGACGTCTCGGATGCAAAGCTCGAACGAGCCCGCAACTTCGGCGCCACGCACACGATCAACTCCTCAAACCATGACCCAGTGGAGGAACTCCGCCGGGTGATGCCCCAGGGAGCCGACTACGTCTTCGATTTTGTGGGATCAGAATCTGTAGCCCGGCAGGGACTCGAGATGCTTTCCTATGGCGGGGGCCTTTACCTTGTTGGCATCGGCGGGAAAGACGTCTCAATTCAGGTCGACGCGATGACCTTCATGCGCAACCGAAACCGCCTGGAAAGCGTGTACATGGGATCCGCGAATCTCAAAGTGGATATCCCCTACTTCGCAGGACTGGCAACCCGCGGCCTTCTACGACTCGACGAACTCGTGACCGAGACGATAGGCCTCGATGAGATCAACGAAGGCTATCAGCGGCTGAAAGACGGCTCCGTTGCTCGGATTGTTGTGGCCAACCCTTAACACCTCCACGGTGAAATCCGCTTACCGCCTCCGCACCCAACCGGAGGAACACCTCAAGCTTCGGCCGAGCCCTCGCGGAGGGCCGGCCGAAGCTTGAGGTTGAAGGTCCTGAGCCGTGGAGGCCTAAAGTTTCCCCTTGGATGCAACCAGGGTCGCCCTCGTTAGGCTCTATCCAGGTTTCGAAAGCACGCGGACCACCCTGGCGAAAACGGCTGCTGACTCAGCTGTGCTTTTAGCGGCTTTTCAGCATGGAGACCAGACTCGACGCTCCCTGACCGACCGTTCGAAAGCAGTACGGATGTGCGCTCCAGCGGTGCCAGAGAATCAATCCGTTAACTGCCACGGTGCCACAGCGGCAGCGTCCACTGGCATGACCGGCGTTTCGGCTCGGCTCCGCCGTCCGTTTCAGGCAAGCCAGCCAGACTGCGAAGGACCTGTCAGGAGGCGCTGGAAGCTGCATGCCGGGCTGTAATGCGACCGAAGACGGCACCTTTGCCCAGGGACGTTCCGGTCATGTAGGCCGCGCCGTGGAAGCCGCCGGTCACTTCCCCGATTGCGTACAGTCCCTGGATCACGTCCCCGTCGACGTCAAGGACCTGGCCGCTCGGGTTGATGGTGATTCCACAGTAGGTGGTGGTCATGAGTGACTTGGCGGGGTAGGCGTAAAACGGGGCGGTGTCGATGGGCAGGAGATCCCCGACCCCGTTGCACAGCTTGGCTCGGCCAAACTCGTCGGTTTGATGACCAGCCACAGAGGCGTTGTAACGCTCGATTGTAGAGGCCAGGGTCTGTGGGTTGATGCCGGCTTTGATGGCAAGTTCTTCCAGGCTGTCCGCCTTATGGACGTGGCCAATGTCCTCAAGAGTGTCGATGTCCTTGAGCGGGATGCCCCTGTGCGACTTCGCGCGCACTTTGGCGTCGAATATTTCAAAACCGAGGCCTTCGGGCTGTCCAAGGACCACGCGGCCGAGGGTCTTATAGTCCTGGGACTCGTCAACGAATCGCCGGCCGTTCTTGTTGACGATGATTGCACCCATGTAGTACGCGGTCAGTAATTCGTGGAACTCTTCGCCGGTCTCGGGATGCGATCCGTAGGTACCGGACACGAAGGACATGTCTGCCATGCCCGCGCCGAGTCGCCACGCCATTTTTAGGCCGTCGCCGGTATTTCCCTTCCCGCCGTACGGGAGGGCTGCCAGTTGTTCCGGGGCGAAAATCTTCAGCATCTCCTGGCCCCGGCTAAATCCTCCGGTCGCCAGGATGACGCCCGCGGCGGCGGTGAAATGTGCCTCGCCTCCGGGTGTTTGGGTTACGACTCCAGTTACCCGCCCCGAACCGTCTTGAATAAGCCGGGTGGCCCGGTGATTAAGGCGGGTCTGGCCTCCAAGGTCGGTGAAGTCGCGGTGAAGTGTCGCGAGGACCTCTTTGATGGCCGAGTTGTGGCTGCGCCGGGCGGACTGGCCCGAACTGATTTCTACCTCCCGGAAGACCACGCCGTGCGACTTCAGCCAACGGTAGGTATCTTGCTGGTTCTTCAGGTAGGTGTCGAGGAGTTGCCGGTCATTGAGGTGGTTGCCCACGTCCAGGAGGTCCTGCAGGAACAGTTCCGACGAGTCTGCGATATCCTCCGCCGCTTGTTCTTCTGTGCCGGAGAAAGCGAACCAGCCGCCGCTCATGGCTGAGGATCCACCGAGGTTTTCGGTTTTCTCAAGCAGGACCACCGAGAGCCCGGCTTCGGCGGCGGAGGTTGCGGCCGTTTGTCCAGCGATACCGGATCCGACAACGACGAGGTCAAAGGCGTGCGTCATTTCTTGGTCTTTCTCTTCGGTGATTATTTGGCCCGGCGGGAGGGCGGCGGCGTTCGGGGATTTGAATCCGGGCGGGCCATCGCCCGGCATGGACCAGGTGTATCGGTTACCGCCGATACACCTGGTCCTCTTGAGGGCAGCCTTTAGCTTTTGGCGAGTTCCTTGGATTTCAGGGCAGCCGCTGCTCCCCCGTCCACCATCAGGCTGACGCCATTAACACCCGAGGCCATGTCGCTGTTCAGGAAGAGAAGAACCTTTGCGGGCTCATCCGGCCGGAGATAGTGACCGAGCGGTGTCGGGTACTCCTCGAAGTACCCTGCTCCGAGCACGTCACGGAACTCGGCCCCCATGGGTGTCTCGGTGAATCCGGGCATCACGGCATTCTGTCGGATACCACGCTCCCCCCGGGACGCCGCCGTGAGTGTGTTCCATGCGTTCACAGCCTGCTTGGACACACGGTAAGCCGACGTCGGACGGCGTGGTTCAAGCAGCTCCTGGTTCGCCTCGAACCAATCAATGGCCTGCTGGAAACTTCCGGCCTCCATGAGCTCCTGATAGGCGTCAGCGTGGGCGTGCCAGTTTTCTCCGGCGTTGGATGCGATCGTGGCGATAGCTCCCCCATCATTGAAGTGCTTCAGGGCCTCGTCGGTCAGATGCCGGACCCCTGCGAAGTTAATGAGGAACGTATCCAAGTCACTGGTGCGGTTGCCCGGCACCCCGACACAATTGAAGAGCGCATCGATCCCGTCGCCGATCGAATGGATGGCAGCGCTGATGGCGTCCGGGTTTTTCAGGTCGACAGTTTGATGGCTTGTCACGGCGGCTGCAGGTTCCTTGATGTCAAGGACATGGACCTCGGCGCCCGCACCGACGAGGAGGTTGACGGCGGCTGCGCCCATCCCGGCCCCTCCTCCCCCGGTCACGACTACCTTCTTGCCGGCGTAACTGGAAGCGATGTCATTCATTCTCTTTTGTCTCTCTCTATAAGGTGTGGGTGTCGACCGAGGGGTGGATTTATCCCCGTGCGACACCCCAGGTGATGGCCTTGGTCTGCAGGTACTCATCGATGCCCCACGCCCCGTACTCACGTCCGAGGCCGCTGGCTTTGTAACCGCCGAAGGGTGCACTGGTGTTAGGGAAAGCTCCGCCGCCTCCGTTCACTACCACGCCTCCTGTCCGCAGCCTGCGAGCGATTTCGTACGCCCGGACCGGATCTTTGGCATGGACGGCACCGGACAGCCCATAGGGGTTGTCGTTGGCAAGAGCGACGGCTTCTTCGTCCGAGTCGAAACCGATGACCACGTTGACCGGCCCGAAGAACTCTTCGCGGGCGATAGACATGTCGTTGCTGACGTCGGTGAAAAGAGTCGGCTCGACGTAGTAACCGCGGTCCAGGCCGGCGGGGCGTCCGCCGCCGTAAACCAGGGTGGCACCTTCGGCTCGGCCTGTCGCGATAAGCTGCTCCACCTTGGCCCGCTGGGCCTCGGAGATGAGCGGTCCCATGTCGGTCGCGGCATCAGCAGGGTCACCTACGCGGACCTTGGCCAGCAGCTCGACGACTTTTGCGACCAGTTCTTCGCGGCGGGAGTTGTGTACCAGCGTCCGGGTGAGCAGCGAACAACCCTGGCCTGCCTGCTTGGTCGTATGGGCGACCACTTCTGCGGCGACGGCATCAAGATCGGCGTCTTCCAGCACGATGTTGGCGCTCTTTCCACCGAGTTCCAGAATGACCTTCTTCAGCGAATCCGCGGCCTGGGCGTAGATTTGGCGGCCTACAGCATCCGAGCCGGTGAAGCTGACAATGTCGACGGCAGGGTGGGTGGTCAGGACCTTGTTTGCTTCCCTGCCACCGGTGATCACGTTCAGCACGCCGGTGGGCAGCCCTGCCTCCTCACCTATCTCCGCGAGAATGAGTCCTTCGATCGGGGTGGTTGAGGCCGGCTTCAGGACCACTGTGCATCCTGCGGCGAGTGCGGGCGCCAGCTTTGTCATGTTCAACCAGAGCGGGAAGTTGTAGGCGCTGATCAGGACGGCAACCCCGAATGCCTCGCGGACAGAGACACCTTGGCCGATGCCCTGGCCGACGTGCATGGGCAGGGGCTGCTCCCACTCGAATGAGCCCATCGCAGCTATCGTCGCTTTGAGGTGTTTGATGGCGCCGGCGACCTGCGCGCCGTCGGCGAAGGAACGGGCGGAACCACATTCGGCGATGTTGATGTCGACGAGTTCATCCTTGCGGCGCTCCATAATGTCAGCGAAGCGCTGCAGGATCACGCGCCGATCCGCAGGCGTGGTGCGCCCCCATTCTCCATCGTCGAATGCCTGACGGGCCGCGAGCACTGCCCGCTCTGCATCTGCAGCGGTGGCTGCGGAAACGTAGGCAATGATCTCCTCGGTGGCGGGGTTCTCCACTGGGATCAGGGTCGTCGGGTCGGGCGTCGTCCATTCGCCGTCGATGTACAGTCCATGGTTCCGCACGCTTGTGCCGGCTGCTGTTATGGTCATCAGTTTCTCTCTTTCGCCTGTGTAATTGGATATGTCTTAGCGTGTGGTGTCGGCGGGCGCTGCTTCGGCCGCCGAATCTTTGGAGATCCGGCGCTGCATCTGCCGCGTGATCCCCAGTTCCGGTAGAGGGGTTCGGAATGTTTCCCTGGACAGGAGCGCCGCCACGGTGGCAAGGAGGGAACAGGCCACGGTCATGAGGGCGACGGGCAGCCAGTTTTTGGCGTCCCCGTTTTGAAGTGCGGAGCCCAGCGTTGGGGAGAAGCCGGAAACCACGATGCCGAGCTGAAGTCCGACGGCCATACCGGTGAACCGGACGTTGGCCGAGAACATCTCTGAGAAGAACGCGGGGTAGGCCCCATCGGCGCAGGCGATGGCAAACCCTGTCAGGGCAACGTTGACCAGAAAGACCATCGGGACATTGCCTGCGTCGAGAGCCGCAAAGTAGGGGAATACCAGTACGCCGCTGCCGAGCGCACCGATGATGAAAACGGGTTTCCGGCCGATCCGGTCTGACAACAGGCCGAATACCGGTCGCGCTGGAATGCACACAGCCTGGCCGACGGTGGCGACCAGGATCAGGGTGGTGCGGTCGATTCCTTGAGTAACACCGTACGCAAGGCCGAACACCGTGACAACGGTCTGAACAACGGCGAACAGGTTTGCGGTTGCGACTTTGAGGATGCCCTGCCAGTTCAGCCGGAATGCCTCGAACAGCGGGACCTTCTTGACCTGCCTGGCACCGTGCGTGGTGACCGCTTCCTTGAAAATCTCGGGCTCCTCAAGGCCGCGCCGGATGTAGAGGCCGACCGCGAAGACAATGACGCTGAGCAGGAAAGGAACGCGCCATCCCCAGGAGTAGAGTGCCTCGTTGGGAAGGGCAGTGACCGGAATCATGACCAGGTTGGCGAGGAGCATTCCGATGCCGACACCAACCAGGGAAAAGCTGCTCAAGAAGCCGCGCTTGCCTTCTGGAGCGTGTTCCATAGTGAGCGAACTGGCTCCTGCCAGCTCGCCGCCAGCGGAGAAGCCCTGCAGCAGACGGAGCACGACAAGCATTATGGGGGCAAAGACCCCGATCTGGTCATAGGTGGGCAGGCAGCCGATGAGGAAAGTAGCCGCTCCCATCAGGGCGAGCGTCAGGATAAGTGCACGCTTGCGTCCGAAACGGTCCCCGATGTGGCTCAGTGCCACAGCCCCGACAGGTCGTGCGATGTAGGCCACGCCAAAGGTGGCGAAGGAAGCGATAACCGCTGCCCCGCTGCCCCCAAAAAAGAGTTTGGGAAAGATGAGCGCCGAAGCGGCGGCGAAGAGGGCAAAGTCGTAGTACTCCAGGGACCCACCCATGAATGCTGCAATTGCAGCCCGTCGTGGCTGGGTGGGGCGGGAGGCGGGTTGGCTCCTGCCGGTTGCTGCGGTGTTTTGGACTGACATTTTCAAACTCCTTTGTTTGCAAACGAACTGTGAACGCCGGTTGGTCTTAGATGATGGGGTGATATTTATAGGGAAGCTATGTGCCGGGAGTACCTGTTCCCCCTGAGGCTCGTGCCCGGGTGACGACGATGAGGCAGCCGGCAAGTGCAGCGCAGACCGCGAGTGCTGTCCAGGCCACCGGGTATCCTGCACTGTCGACCATGAATCCGAAAAGCATGGGGCCGAGGGCGAATCCTGCGAAGGTACCTAAAGCAACCACCCCGGATACCCGCCCAATTCGGGCTGGCGGGAAGTGCAGAAGGATGGTGCTGGTCAAAACGACGGTCACTGCTGTGCCGGAGACCCCGTAGAGCACGGTACCGGCCCACAGGGCCCATTCCGCTGTGTACATTGCGGCGAGTACCAGGAGCAACAGCGAAATGGACGTTAGCCCTGCAACGAGTAAAAGTGCTGACGCCGCATTCTGCCTTTTGTCGGACATTGTGCCCCAGGCGAGGCGGGACACGAGTCCGGCTGCGCCCAGCACCGCGCCGGTCAAAGCCGCCGCACCTGGCGTCAGTGCAAAGACTTCGTGGGCGAAGAGAGGGAGGGTCAGGAATGCAGCCTGGAAGATGATTCCTGAAAGTACCGCGTAAAGCGTGAGGACAATCATTCCGAATCTGGGTGAGGCCCGTATTTCGTCGCCGACCGCATGCAGGCTGCTGCCGTCCTTGGCAGGAAACAAGGAACGCGGCAGCAACCAAGCAAGGATGACGCCCAGAGCGACGACTACGAGAAATGCCCCAATCCCTGGGCCTGCCCTCCAGTTCAGCAACCCGGCCACCATAGGGTAGATGAGTGCGCTGATGACTTGTGCAACCTGTACCCCGACCTGCTTCGTTGCTACGATCCTGCCTCTGTGCGCCGGGTGGGCGAGCACGTTAACCATCCGGTTGGTGAGCGGATTCGATATGCCCAGCGCAGCTCCACCGACCACTGCACTGGCAATGAATCCTGCTGCAGAGGTGGCCGTTGCCAGGACCATCAGGGCGGCAAATGCCAACGTGAAGTTGAGGACGAGTCCTGTCTTGTGGCTTATCCGGTCCGAGAGCTTCCCCAGGGGCACCGATACTGCGGCCGCAACTGAGAAAATGACCACGGCGAACAGGCCAAATTGAGCGCGGGAAAGGTTCAGTTCTGACCGGAGGGTAGGCCCCACCACGCTGACACCTGAAGTGAGCAGCGGTGCTGCGGCTACAGCCAGCAACAGCATGGCAGCCAGGGACGCCTGAGATCCGTTGTTTCGATGTCCGCGTTTTGCCGTTGGTTCTTGCCGCAGGGAGCTCACCTCCCGCGCCGGTTCCGCCGTCACTTCGTCAGTCATTGCGCGGTGTCTCCTCAGCCGAAGATTCCGCCGTTGACATCGATGACGGCCCCTGTCACGAAACTTGCCTCCTCTGAGGTAAGGAATGAGATGACAGAGCCGAGCTCCGAGGCGTTACCGACGCGGCGCAGCGGCACCTTGCTGGCGAACACCTCGTGAAGGTTTTGTGAGGACCCTAGACCGCTGACATCCGAGAGGGGCGTTTTGATACGGCCGGGAGCCACTGTGTTGGCAGTGACGTTGTAAGGTCCGCATTCGCCTGCGAGGTTACGGGTAAACCCGATGATGGCGGCCTTGCTGGCAGCGTACTGTGCGCCGCTGACATCGGAGTACATGCGTCCGGCGCGGGAGGAAAGGTTTACGATGCGCCCCCACTTGCGTTCTTTCATGTATTCCATGGCCCATTGTGAAAGCAGGAACGGGGCGGTGACGTTGATCGCCATCACCAGGTTCCATTGCTCCAGTGATATTTCGGGTATCGGGTAGTGGCTCCCGTCGGGCCGTTTGGGGTGGATGCCGGCGTTGTTCACGAGAATGTCCGCACCGCCAAATGTTGCCGAAACCTCGCCGGTAAGCCGCTCAATGTCAGCGGCGGACCCGAGGTCTCCCACAAATGCCTTGGTTGGCCTGGTCAGGCTAAGCTCGGCGGCAACCTCGTGAGCTTGCTCGGACCGGTCGATAATGACGACAGTGTGCCCGTCTTCGTTAAGTCGGCGGGCTGTGGCCAGCCCGATGCCGCTCGCGCCGCCTGTAACGACGGCGACTCTTCCGGAATCTGATGCAGACATGGAAATCCTTTTGCTCGGGATGGTGGGCTGTTATTCCGAAAGTGCGATGGCCCGCGCCGGACAGGCGGCGATGGCCCGGCGGACGTTGGCTTCCTGGTCCTGACCCGGCGTTTCATTCAGGAGGATGACCACGCCATCTTCCTCCCGCTGGTCGAATACCTCGACGGCCTCCATGACGCAGGCGCCTGCGCCAATGCACTTTTTGGTTTCTATGGTGATTCGCATGATGTGGTTACCTTTCTGGGGCGGTGCTGCTTAGGATGCCAGCCGGCTGGCGTTTTTAAGGTCCCGCCGATAGGGGATCAGCTGGCGGGCGGCGTTCTTGCCAATGACGGATTCGATGCGGTCCCCCAGCCGCATTACGGCGATCAACCGGTTGGATTCGGGTTCGTCAACTACGATCTCGATCTGAGCCTCGGGGTGTGCGTAGCCGTACATCTGCCACTTGTCGTCGTACTGGTCAGTCCAGAAGAACGGAAGGTCGAGCTCGGGGGCTTCCGATCCGGTGAGTTCTGCGGCGACGACCTGTGCCTGTTCTCCCGCGCTGAGTCGGTGCTCGATGCGAAGGTTGCGCCGGACGCGCGGATGGTACCAGTTGGCGACGTCTCCGACGGCGTAAATGTTGTCGGCCGCGAGCCCGCGGTCGTCACAGACGACGCCGTTATCCAGTGTCAGCCCGCTTCCTTCAAGCCAGTCGACGGCGGGAATAGTGCCGATGCCGATGAGGGCTACGTCGGCAGGAAGCTGCCTTCCGTCGGCGAGAGTGACCGATTCCAGCTCCCCGGTCTCCGAGGCGTTCCAAGCATCCACGATGCAGCCGAAGTGGAAGCGTACCCCGGCGGCGCGGTGCTTCTCCTCGATACGTCGGGCCAGCTCGTTCGGGAAACGGCCAAGGAGCGCGGAGGGGGCTGGCTCGATGACATCAACGTCGCAGCCCTTCTTGGCAGCAGTCGCGGCGACTTCAAGTCCAATGAAGCCGGCCCCGACGATGACCACCCGTGCCCCTTCAGTCAGCTTGCCGCGCAGAAGAACTGCATCTTCATAGCCACGCAATGTGAACGCGTTACTCAGCCCTTCTGCCGCAGGAAGCAGCCGGGGACGGACACCGGTCGCGATGACCAGGGAGTCGTAGCCCACGGCCTGACCGCCTTCGAGGTGCACCGTCCGCTTGGCGGGATCAAGCCGTGTTGCGCGGTGGCCAAGGTGGAGGTCAAGGCTGGCGTCGGCGCAAGCTCGGGCGGTCGTGAGCCGGACAAAGTCGAAGTCTTCGCCTCCCGCAAGGAGCTGCTTGGACAGTGGCGGGCGGTCGTACGGCAAGTACGGCTCGTCGCCGATGAGGGTAATGCGGCCCTCATATCCACGGGAGCGCAAGGCCTCGGCGGTGGCGATGCCGGCAGCAGACGCACCCACGATGACAACGCGGTTCTTGAGGTGATTCATTGGTTTTCCCCTGTTTCGTTCTGATCCCACGCCACGCGCAGGCTCTTGGGTCCCCGCAGGAGCATTTGATCGCGCCAGTCATCGGCGTTGTCAACGGCCCAAAGGCGAGGGAAGCGGTCGAAGACGCCGTTGAGGAGTTCCCGGATTTCCATGCGCGCCAGTTGGCTTCCCGGGCAGGCATGGGGTCCGTAACCGAACCGCAGGTGGGGTGCCTCATCCCGCTCGAGGTCCAGGGCGTAAGGGTCAGAGTAGATCCGGGGATCGAAGTTGGCGGGATGGACTACCGGGTGGATACCGTCATCCTTCTTCACCAGGACCCCGCCGATCTCCACGTCTTCCGTGGCAATGCGGACTCGCGTACCGGTGCCCGCCGGGACGATGCGAAGGAACTCTTCGATGGCCCTGGGGATCAGCTCGCGGTTCTCCCGGAGGAAGGCATACCTTTCAGGGTCGTGGGCGAGCCAGTACAGGATTCCGCCGATGGTGGATGCGGTGGCGTCATGGCCGGCCGTAAGCAGGACGAATCCCACACCGCCCAATTCCTCGTCATCCCAGGTTCCGGAGTCGACGTCGGTGATGAGGGCGCTGATCAGGTCGTCACCGGGCTGAACGCGCCGACGGGCGACCAGGGAGTCAAAGTAGTCATTGACGGTCGTAATGTGCTTGTTCGCTTCTGCCTCCGTCGTCACGCGGCCGTTCATCAAATCAAGGGCAGCATCACGGAAGAGGTTCTTTTCCTCGTCGGGAATGCCAAGCAGGCGGGAGATCACCGCGATCGGCACCTGCTCGACGAAATCCGTCATCAGGTCTGCACCGGGGCCCTGCTGCTGGAAGTTGTCCAGAAAGTCTTCGACAACCTGCCGGGTGTGCGGTTTCAGCGCCATGACACGCTTGACGGACAGATGGCGGGCGAGAACCCGGCGCCGCGCGACCTGTTCCGGCCCGTCCATCTTGTCAAATGCAAGACGGAAGGGCCGCTTGTGGCCTTCGCTGTGCCGCATCCGGGGGTAGTTGTTGCCACGGTGCTTGGCGACGGAAAATCGCTCGTCGCTCATCACCTGCTGGACTTCGTCGTAGCCAATGGCAATCCAGGCGCGCCCTTCACCGAAGGGCATGATCGCCGGGACGACAGGGCCGTACTCCTCGCGCAGGGTCTTCAATTCATGCTCAAGCTGGGCGGCGACAATGATGTCCTGGCGCGACTGCATGGGGTACGGGACAGGGTACGACGTCGTCTTCGTGGTTTGGGGGGCGGTGCTCATCTGCTCATCCCTTCGTTGCGGTACAGTTGAACTGTTACACAGTTTTGCATGACTTGGAACACATTTCAACTCCCCCAAAAAGCTGCCGAGACAGCAGCTCCGCCAGGAAGGAAGACCCGTTGAGTACACTTCGCCAACAGTTGAAGGCCGGAGGAATCGTGGTGCCAGGCGCCCATGACGCCCTGTCCGCGGTTCTTGCCGAGCGTGCCGGGTTCGAGGCTGTATACCTTTCGGGGTTCGCCTTCGAGGCGACCCAGCTCGGCGCGCCGGATATGGCACTTTCGACCATGCCGGAACTTGCCGCGCATGCCGCGCGCATGGTTGAAGCAACCAACGCTGCGGTGATTTGCGACATCGACACCGGATTCGGGGGACCGAACAGCGTCCGCCGGACCATCCGATCGTTCGAACGGGCCGGTGTGGCTGCCGTGCAGATAGAAGATCAAGCGGAGCCTAAGCGGTGCCCGTTCCTGGGGGGACGCAAGGTCCTCGAACGGTCTGCTGCGGTGGGGCGGGTCCGCACAGCAGTCGAGGCCCGGCGCGCCGATGACCTGTTGATC
This sequence comes from Pseudarthrobacter sp. 902506025, assembly GCF_040702325.1. Classification (NCBI taxonomy): domain Bacteria; kingdom Bacillati; phylum Actinomycetota; class Actinomycetes; order Micrococcales; family Micrococcaceae; genus Pseudarthrobacter; species Pseudarthrobacter sp. 902506025. The sequence continues at coordinate 289,123 of NZ_JBFBKW010000001.1, read as the reverse complement.
ATCGCCCGAACGGACGCTGACGGAATCTCGACGCAGGAGGTTGTGGAGCGCTCCCGTCTCTATGCTGAGGCCGGAGCCGATCTGGTGATGCCCATGGTGCGAAACCTTGACGGGCGACCCATCACCGACCGCACTCCTGCGGAACGGATGGAAATCTACGCCGACCTTGCTCGGCGCATCGACCACCCCATGGTCGCCCTCGATCCGCCGCCCGGATTCACTCCACAGGACGTATTGGACGTGGGCGTCGCTATGGTTGTCATGCCCCTGGCGTCGCTGGAAGCGGGCACAACTGCCCTGATCGACTACTACGACGCCGTACACAGCCGTGGAGATGCGGGCCGGTACTTCGCAGAGCATCCGAAAAAACTCCCCGCAGACCTCCAGATGATGCGGGTGCTCGGGCTGGACGACTACCTCCGGCGGGAAATGGATGCTGCGCCGGCGGACCAGACAGCGTAGCGGCGCTGCGCTGGCCTGACACAAGGATAAGAAAAGCCTTGACCAGCACCCGGCGGTGCGGGTGCTGGGGAAAACTGCTGCTCCAGGCTCTTGCCAAAGAGGATCCGCTTCAATAGGGTACTTATCGTTGCACTGTTACACAGTTCACATGCCGCGGTCTGCGTGAGGCCGCACCATCTAAAAGCCAACGACGAAGAAGTCCCGAAGCGATCTGCTGCCCCGCCCACGTCTCCCTGTAAATTCAGCACCGTGTTTCGTGCGGGAGGCATGAGGTGTACTTCAAGGTCCCTATCCGCACAGGAGCAAAGATGCCCCAGCCTGCAGTGAACACGGCCCCCTCCCCCGCGGTCCCCTCGTCCCAGCTCACGCTTGCAGTGGTGGCACGAGAGTCGGTGGCTGACGAAGTCGTGGCCCTTACCTTGGCAGACCCGGGCGGCGAGCGGCTACCGGACTGGACGCCGGGGGCGCACATTGACCTTGTTCTGCCTGAAGGGGGGACCCGCCAGTACTCCCTTTGCGGGGACCGGTGGAATCCCTACACGTACCGGGTGGGAGTCCTCCGCGAACGCGATGGCCGCGGCGGATCGGATTTTGTTCACCGCCAGTTGTCCGAGGGCACCCCTATTGGAGTCGGCGGTCCCCGCAACAATTTCCGGCTCGTTCCGGCTCAACGGTACGTTTTTGTTGCTGGCGGCATTGGCATCACTCCCATGTTGCCGATGCTTAAGAGCGCAGCTCTCCTGGGGGCGGAAGCGGAGCTGCTGTACCTTGGCCGCAGCCGAAAGACCATGCCCTTCCTCGGCGAACTTGCCTCCTACGGCGACAATGTCAAGGTCCTGCCCAAGGATGAACACGGCCCGGTCGACCTTCCATCCCTGCTTGGGGATTATCTCCCTGGCACCAAGGTGTACGTATGCGGACCCCAGAGGATGCTTGACACCATCACGAAACACTGCGCCGAGTGGCCAGAAGGCTCTTTGCGCACCGAACATTTTGCCGCCAAGCAGCAAGGGGCACCCGTACGCAAGGAAGCATTCGAGCTCGAGCTGTGCCGCAGCGGCAAGACGCTTGTAGTTGAACCCGGCATCAGCGTGCTTGATGCCATCCAAAGCGTCGGCGTGAACGTCCTCAGTTCGTGCCGGACGGGTACCTGCGGCACCTGCGAAGCGACGGTCATAGCGGGTACGCCGGATCACCGAGACTCGATCCTCACTGAAGCGGAGCAAGCTGCCGGGGACTGCATGTTCCCCTGCGTTTCGCGCTCCTGCACGGACCGGCTGGTTCTCGACCTCTAAACCCCTTTGGAGGTCGCCCCTCTGAAGCTCAGAAAGGAATACTTTTGTCTTCTACAGGCCTTGCCCAGAACCAATCAATTTCCCAAGCGGATCCCTGGGATCCCGCGGTTCTTCGCGATCCCCTTGAGTTCCAGCATGGACTGCGTGAAGCGGGCCCTGTGGTGCAGCTCGATAAATACGGGATTTTTGCCATGGGACGTTATGAACAGGTCCATGCTGCCCTCACCAATTGGCAGGCCTTCGAGTCAGGTGCCGGTGTCGGACTGAGCAATTGGCGGACCGAAAAGCCGTGGCGTCCTCCCAGCGTCGTAGCAGAAGCCGACCCGCCCCACCATGACTCAACCCGGGACGCAATCATGAAGATCCTGGCCCCACGGGCACTGGGTAAGCTGGCCAAGGACTGGGTGGCCGACGCAGATGAACTGGTCGAGGACCTCCTAGGCCGCACGACAGACTTCGATCTGATGAAAGACCTTGCCCGGGTCTTTCCCCTGCGGATCTTCCCGGACGCTATCGGGCTGCCGCAGGAAGGGCGTGAAAACCTGCTGCCCTATAGTGAACACGCGTTCAACAGTTTCGGTCCTCCAAACGATCTGGTAACCCAGGCGGCCCCGCGGATGCCCGAAATTGCCGCCTGGGTTGCCGCGCAGTGCCGGCGGGAAGTCGTTACCGAGGATGGATTCGGGGCGCAACTGTATGCAGCGGCGGACCGCGGCGACATCACCCAGGACCATGCTCCCCTGCTGATCAGGTCTCTGATTACCGCAGGTGTAGATACAACAGTCATTGGCCTCGGGGCACTGTTGACCCTTTTCGCGCAGAACCCGGAGCAGTGGGCTCACATGCGTCAGGACCCTGCCCTGATGCGAACAGCGTTTGACGAAGCAGTGCGGCTCGATTCCCCGGTGCAAATGATCTTCCGAACCACCACGCAGGACATCGAAGTAGAAGGCACGTTCATCCCGGAGGGGAGCAAGGTACTGCTCGTGCTTGCATCAGCCAACAGGGATCCTCGCCGATGGGACGAACCCGACTCGTTCGATCTGAAGCGGGACCCGTCCGGGCACGTGGGCTTTGGAATGGGCATCCACCAATGCGTAGGCCAGCACATTGCCCGCCTTGAAGCGTCCGCGGTGCTGACCGCCCTGGCCAAGCGCGTCGAAACCATTGAGATCGCCGGCCCGGTCGAACGACGGCTGAACAACACCCTCCGGGGCTGGGAATCAGTACCCGTTCGCGTCCGCCTGGCCTGACCGTAAGAAGAGGCTGCGCTTCCTACAGCACGTCCCGGGAAGTGCAGCCCCTTGCTCCATCCGCCCAGTCCGAAAGCTAAGGAAAAAATGGCTCCGCGACCATTTCAAATCAAAGTCCCTGACGACGCCCTTCGGGACCTTTACCGCCGGTTGGATGCCACCATTTGGCCGGATGAGGGCACAGGGGCGGGATGGACCCACGGCACAAGCAGACCGTACCTGAAGGAACTGGCCCATTACTGGCGGCACGAATTCGACTGGAGAGCCGTAGAATCCCGGCTCAATTCCTTCAGCCATTTCATTGCCGACGTCCAGGGACTGGGAATACATTTCATCCACCAGAAGGGACACGGACCGAATCCCGTTCCCCTCATCATCTCGCATGGTTGGCCCAGCTCGTTCGCCGAAATGCAGAAAATCATTCCGTTGCTGACCGACCCTGCGGGGCACGGCGGTCATGCAGACGATGCTTTTGACGTGGTCGTGCCCTCTCTCCCTGGATTCATTTTCTCCGAGACTTCTCCGGAGGGCGGAATGCATCTGGCCCGGATGGCAGACATCAGTGATGAACTCATGACTGCCTTGGGCTACCAGCGGTATGCAGCGCAGGGCGGAGATATCGGCTCCGGTGTGACAGCAGCTCTCGGACTGCGGCACGCCGACCACGTCATCGGAGTGCATGTAACTTCCGCGGCACTGGTCACCCCGTGGCTGGATGAGAGCGCACCGCCGCTAAGTCCGGCGGAGTCCGCCTACCTCGAGGGCCGTCGAAACTGGATGTCTTCAGAAGGCGCCTACTACATGCTTCAGAGCACCAAGCCGCAAACACTGTCCTTTGGGCTGACCGACTCGCCGGTAGGCCTGGCAGCCTGGATCGTCGAAAAGTTCCGGGCATGGAGCGACTGCCATGGAGATATCGAGTCACGATTCACCAAAGACGAACTGCTCACCAACATCAGCCTCTACTGGTTCACCCGCAGCATTGGATCAGCAAATCGCTTCTACTACGAGAACCGTACGAACCCGCTGGCCCTCGGCAAGGACGAACGTATCGAAGTGCGAACAGGCCTGTCAGTGTTTCCCGCAGACATCAGCCTGCCACCCCGTGAATGGGCTGAACGGTCGTTCCAGGTCGAGCATTACCAAGACATGCCCCGGGGTGGCCACTTCAACGCCATGGAGGAACCTGAACTACTTGTTGAAGAAATAAGGTCACTGTTTCGAGCTGACCGGACCAGTCTTCGCCACGCGGTGTAGTCCGTAGCATCCCATCAAGAGGCGGCTGCCGGACACTGCACACCGCTTCCCTGACTCCATACTTCGGCGATGACAGCACCACCTGCCGGCAACTTCCGATGGGTCCAGCCGGGGGCCGCGGGACACGTTTAGGGGGCTTAGGGTTGATTGCGGCTAACCTAGCGCGCTACGAGGCGGGCCGGGGCTAGGGCAGTGCCGGGAGCGTAGACCCCATTGAAAAGTTCCACAGCATCCTCCGTCAAAGAAAGGGTGACCGAAACATCGGTATTTCCCGTCGTGTCGGATCCCCAGCTCACGTGGCCGCGGGCAATCACCTGGCGCCGGGTCATATCAGGCCATGCCGCAACATCCACCACACTCAACGTTGCCTCATCCCCGGAAAATGTCAGCCAGGGTGTCATCAAAATGACAAGCAACATTCCGTGATGGCCACGGAAGCGCAGTTCTCCCCCGAATTCGACCCGAAGGGTGCTGTCATCCGCCTCCTGCCGGGTGAAGGGAAACACCCATTCATTGTGGCCGGCTTGAGGGAACTCCTCCGCACCCCCGAACGGGGCGATAACGCCGTCAGATAGGGACGAAACGTACTCAATGAAGGTGTCCTTGACTCCCCACACCAGATCGCGGCTGGACCAGTCCCGCTGCTGTTCAGTCATCTGCAACTGCCTTAGTATGTGCCGAAATTCTGCGTCGTGTGATCCAGGGATTGGATACATAGTGTGACATGGCATCTTGCAATGCGGCAGCGTCACCTCTCGTCATGTCTTCAACGAGGTCGACGTGGCGCTGTTTCCACTGGTCCAACCCCAACTGGTCCAGCCAGTCGAGTGATTGGAGGCGGCACAGGCGGAATTCCGTCATCATGCAGGCGAATGCCTGGCTGAGCCTCTGACTGCCGGCCAGATCCACGAGGGCCTGGTGCAGCGCGCAGTCGGCTTCCAGCCGCTCGGGCCAGCTAACAGCGTCTGTGACATCGAGGATGCGCTGCAGGGCCTCCTTCACATGTTTATCGGGTTTGATTGAGCGTTCAAAGACTATGCCGTAGGCAGTTGACTCCAGGCTTTGGCGCAACAGGAGGATGTCCTCGTACTGGGTGCGGTCAAGAACCGGGACAGACCATCCGCGGTTCTCTCGGTAACTGACGAGTCCCACCGACTCCAGGCGAGAAAACGCCGCGCGGAGAGTATGCCGCGAAATACCGAGCTCACTGGCGAGGGGAGATTCCCTGATCCTCTCCCCCACTTTGAAGGTCCCGCGAAAGATTTCCCGGCTGAGGTACGACTCGGCAGCGTCTACGGCCGACACAGTTTCCAAGCTTAACGCTGTACTCACCCTGAGTTCCTTTCGGCAGAGGATTTCCTTCATTCTGTCACATAGTTACACAGTTGCACAGTTTGCCTTTGAGAAAACCTCATAAGTCGAGGCCGCCCCCTTCAGACAGCAATGCTCCCAAGGGAAAGCCTGAGTTCAGGCAGTTTTCCCTGGGAGCATTTGTGTCACTGGCGGGTTAGGGTCACATCCAAACGGGAGCATGAGGCACCGCCGAATCTCTTTCGCCCTCACGGTACGCGACGACTCCAGACGCTCTCCTGCCCGCAGCCCACCGGGTCACATTCGATAAAGAGCCAGTGATCCAAGGGCAGGCGGCCTCAAAGTCCCCGAAAGTGAGCTCGGGATGGCCATCTACTCTGCCGGTCAAGGTTTTGTCGCTTCCGCGGGAGGACCACGCTCCAGTGATGTCCATGAGTAGGCGCTCGAGGACCGGGGGCGGGAATGTCGTCAAAGGAGGCACCCTTGTCGAGGTCGACGGCGTGGACCCGGACTTCGCGGGTCCGCATCCACACAGTTTCCTCGGCCGGAACCACGCGGCCCTGGACGGTCTGGACCTTGTAGTGCCAGGAGTCGGCGGGCAGGTCGGGCCATTCCGCGTTCAGGTGCACGGCAGAGTGGTCGTAGAGGTTCCGCAGCGCGATCGGGCTCAGGGTGGCACCGAAGTCGATCTCATGGTTCCGGACCTCAACGGACGGATACATCCGATTTTCGACCCCGGTGGCCGCCCGCTTCACTAGGCGGGAAATCCCCCGGGCCATTCATATCCGGTCGACGACCACATGGTTCTCGGCGCCAAATTAAAGGCGGGTTTCGGAAGGGACCCTATTAAGGCCCCCGGGGCCGGCCAATAATAAAGCCAGACAGGGCCGCCTGGCTTCCACAGGTCTGCGCTCACTGCTTTCAAAGCCATGGCTCCAGGGTTACTGTGCTGGCATCTTGGACTTCGGGCTGATTGGAGTTCCAATAGCTTGCAGCGCACCGCATGGTCTCGTCGCTGGCAAGGACGTTCTTCAGTAGCCATTCATCCTGTATTTGCTCCAGATCATCGACTACTGGGAGCGTCTTCTGCCTCCCTCAAGGACCGAACGGCGCCGGCAGGCCGGTAGTCAAAGCAACCGTGTCGAGGTGGTCATCGGAAAGCGCGAGGCCTCTGACCATTCACCCCGACACGGCCCGGTGGTTAGCTCTGCTGAGGAAAGGGCTAGTGCTTTGTCGAGCGGCCGTCGGTGCGCAGGGGCGGGGCCACGACGCCGTCGGGAATCGGCTCGAGGTACGGCGTTAGCGCCAGGATATCCGAGTGCTCCCGCTGTGCCGCTGTCAAGACTCCGGGGTCGGTGACGATGGCAGTAGCCATGGCAGCCATCGAGGTGGCTGCGTGAATCATGCCCTTGTGCGCGGCCGGCATTTTGCCCTGCGCCACGGTTTGCCATGCGTGGAACGGAGTGCCCAGCGCAGCGGTAGCGGACGAGATCTGTACCGTGGGCACCACCCAACTCACGTCGCCCACGTCCGTGGAGCCGGTCATCTGGGGGCGCGGCTGTTCCGGAAGGTACGGGGCTATCTCGTCGTGCAGGGCGCGCTCATCGCGCACGTCCCAGCCTGCGAGCCGCTTCGACGCGGCGATCTCCCGGGCATCAAGCCCAGCAGCGAATTCCGAGGCGGCAAGCTGGTCGGCTGTGTCGAACGGCACCGGGCCGAGCTGCTGCAGCACTCCCTCGAGGGTGCGCTCGAGCACCTCGTTCGGCAGCACCTCGGCGCAGGCGCCGTCGAACTCGATCTCCAACTCCGTCTCCGTCATCAGCGCGGCGCCGCGGGCGATCTTCACCACCCGTTCCTGGAGGTCCCGCATCTGGCGGGTGTCCTCAGCCCGGATCACGTAATAGACGCTGGCGTGAGGCTGGACAACGTTGGGGGAACGGCCGCCGGCATCGGTGATCGCATAGTGCACGCGTGCGGAGTCGGGCATATGCTCCCGCAGGAAGTTCACGCCGACATTCATCAGTTCAACGGCGTCGAGCGCAGACCGCCCGAGATGGGGCATCGCCCCCGCGTGAGCCGCGAGGCCCGTGAAGTGGAAGTAGACCTGCGAGTACGACAGAGTCAGGGACTGGCGGCTTCTTGTAAGGGTCATCGGATGCCAGGTTACGGCCGCATCGACGTCATTGAACGCCCCCGACTTGACCATGAACGTCTTGCCGGCGGCCGCTTCCTCGGCCGGGCAGCCGTAGTAGCGGACCCGGGCCTGGATGCCTGCAGCCTCGAAGTACTCGGCTGTGACAACCGCGGCAAGCAGTGCACCTGACCCGAGCAGGTGGTGGTGGCAGCCGTGCCCATTGCCGGAAGTGTTCGCCGGATCCGGGGTGCGCTCGGGGTTCCCAGACTCCTGGCTGATGTCAGCCAGAGCGTCGTATTCACCAAGGAACGCGATGACGGGCCCGCCTGTTCCGCGTTCTGCGCTGAACGCCGTCGGAATGCCAGCCACCTTCTCGGTGACCGCGAATCCGTGCGCACGGGCGGCAGCCTGGTGCTTTTCCTGGGCGCGGAATTCCTCCCAGCGCATTTCCGGGTCGTCCCAGATCGCGTCGGCCATCGCCGTGAATTCAGGGGCGGAGGCCACCGTCCGTTCGGTGAGGGCGCGCAGGTGATCGGTGTCCAGGACGCCGTGAGGCATGGTGCTGTGGATGGTCATTACTTTCCTTTCAGCGGGTGGGTTCAGAGATCTGCATGGGCGGGACCGCTTCACCGGGGCTTGCAGCGGGAGCCGGCGGCATTTTTGCCCGGGCAAACCAAGAGACGGCGATGGTGATAATCACGGCAAGTGCAGTGGCGTAGTAAGTCAGCGCCGGAACAAGCGGAACCACCACAAAGACGATGAGGGCGGCGGTGATCACGGCCACGATAGTGGTGCGGCGGCTCTTCAAGGCCATCACGCTTTGCAGAACCACGGCACCGAAGACTGCGGGCAGGATATAGCCGCGGGCCGTGGCAACAAGGGGTGCGGGAAGCATCCCCACAAGCCAGGTTCCCAAGACGCCTACAAAGAGGATCAGGGTGGTGATGTGGACTAACACGGCGCCGATGATGGCACTCCCGGCAATGAGTTCGGCCCGGCGGGTGCCCGGCCGTTCGCCAAGGTTGGCTTGGGCCATGACGGCTGCCGGGAGTAGCTTGTTGGCGATGTTGCCGATCAGGAATGCCTGGTACATGGCAGAGCGCCCCAGGATCGGGAAATAGGAGACCGGCTCGATAACGGCGATGATGCCAAAGGTCGCTAGTACGGCCACGACGGCGGTCACTAACTCCGCCCCCGTGATGCCTATTCCCGAGCCGAAAGCAGCATACAGGGATGCAGCCAGGGAAATGACCAGCCCGAGCGCCAGAGTGATGGGCCCCCAGATGGAAGTGGTGCGATCAAATGCGGCAAGTCCTGGCGGTGTGTCGGCTGAAGTCTTTGTGGACATTGGTGTGGCTCCTTTCGTGGGTTTCAGGCTGTAGTCATGAAGTAGGCGGTTGCGAGTGCCACGACGATCGAGAGCCCCAGGCCCCATTCGCGCAGCCATGGGAGCCCAAGCCTGTGTGCCAGCAAGAGGCAAGCACCCATGGCCGCCGCCGAGGCGAGCATGGTCACAAGGTGGGCAGGAGACTTGATCACTTCCGTGAAGGCGAGCGTGAAGAAAGCGCCCAGTAGCGCCGCCGTGGGGACAATGGCCATGACCGCTGGGTTAACTTTGCGAAGTTTCGCGTCCCCCTTGCTCAGAATGGGTGTAAGGATCAATGCAGACAGCATCCAGGCGAGGCCGCCGATGGTCATGGCGGCGAAGGCGAGAGCGAAAATCTTCTGGGTGTAGGTGGGTCCGCCCAACTGGGCGCCCTGCGTACCGGCAGAGATCCCCGCAGCGGCAACGTCGAAGGCGGCCGAGCCAACCAGTCCGATTCGGGCGAGCACCGCCGGGGTACCGAACAGCGGCAATAAGGAAACGGCTATCAGCGCGACGGCGAGTGAGGGTCCGATGGCCGCCACCGCCCCGGAGCGAACCGAACTGCTGACCTGGGCGGGGGTCAGCCCCACCGCCGGTGCCGCTTTCCGGATGGCCTTGAAGTAGATGACCGACTGGAGGATAACTACCGCGAAGACACCCGCGGCTGCGGCCCAAAGGACCGGGTGGTGGATGAGGGGGGTTATATCTGTGGAATTGGGATCGACAGCTGCAACAGCCATGTTTGCTCCCTTGCAAAGTGTGAGGAACACCCAACGAAGTGAGATGTCTAAAAGTGGACTGGATGGAACCCGTTCCTTAGCGGATGGATTCGTGAAGTGACTTTCGCAACAAGCCGTTTCCGGTAGGTAAATGAGGCAGAATCTGTGAAAATTGGTTTCCTAATGAAGGACAACTCGATCTCTGATATGGACGCGCGACTGATTCACGCACTTCAGATTTCTCCCCGGGCGCCGTGGAGCGAATTGTCACGGGCATTGTCTGTCAGCCCAGCAGCCCTCGCCCGGCGTTACGCACGGCTGCACGACGCCGGGCTGGTCAGAACCATCGGCCACCCCTCGTGGATCAGCACCAGCCGCAACCTGGCCTTCGCCGAGATCGATCTCGAGCCGGGCTCACTCGCCATGGCCACGGCCGTCCTATCCGAACTCCCCATGGCGCTGACCCTGGATGCCACAGCCTCGGGCACCTGCCTTATCGCAACACTCCTCGCACCCAGCGAATCCGCACTAGCGACACTGCTGCTCGAAACCCTGCCATCGCTGCCCGGCGTCCGGGACGTACGGGCGCACATGGCTACATCGGCGCTGAAGTCCGGAGAACGATGGAACCTCCGGGCACTGGATCCGGAGGAGGCCGCGCGGATCGGCGGCCCGCAACCGCCCCGCGCCAGAGCCGCACGGGCGCTGGACCCCCAGTTTCGCGTCGCCCTCATGGCCGCGCTTGGACAGAACGCCCGCACACCTGCCGCCGTGCTGGCGCGCGACCTAGGGGTCAGCGAGCAGAAGATCCACGACGCCGTTGCAGTGCTGCTGCACAGCCAGCAGTTCACGTTGCGTACCGATGTGGTCAACGTCTGGTCCGGCTGGCCGGTGCACATCTGGTACTTCATGGACGTCCCACCTCGCCAGCTCAGCGCAGTGGCGTCCGCGCTGACCACCCACCCGGAGGTCCGGTATGTCGGAACAGCCGCGGGACTAGCCAACCTCACCTTCGACGTGTGGCTGCGAAATTTGGGCGTGCTGCACGTGCTGGAGGCGAAGATCGACTCGCTGTCGCAGACCGGCGCCAAAATCAGACGGCAAATCATACTGCGCACGTCCAAAAGACAGGGGCATCTGCTCAACGACGAGGGCCGCTTCACCGACCGCTACGTAGCGCCGCCGAACTAAGCGGCCAGGCACCGCAGCTGGAGGACAAAGGCGAGGGGTCCCTTGATCGAGAACGGCCCGCCTGGGCTACACCCCAACCTGACGTGTTGGATCTCTGAGGATGAGGTCCGATCTCGAGTTACGCGATGCCGATTACGCTGCGGTATTGACCTCGACCGGCCCCTTCCTCGCTGGTGTGGTGATCTCGCAGACATTAGCCCGGATATCTCTTGCCGCATCCCTTTGTATTGGGAACGAAACGTCAGTCCTACGCCAACGTCCTGGCGACGTCGTAGCCGGCTGATGTCAGCAGGTTGTTCCGTGCCCGGCCGTACCGTCTGGTGGTCCGCGGATCGCGGCTCGGCCGTTAACGTGCAGATGGCCTCCAGGATTATCCGTGGAGGCCATCTGCATCTGTAGCTAGATGAGGACGAAAGTGGCCCAGGCAAGCAGCGGGGCGACGAGGATCATGCTCATTCCCCAAACCATCATGCCTTTGAAGGTCCGGTCCCTCTTTTCTTCTTCTGTGTTGGCCACGACGAGGGCTCCGCCGGTGGAGAAGGGGCTTGAATCGACTGCGGAGGCCGCTATGCACAGTGCGATGACAAAGCCCATGACCCCAATGGCTCCGGTTGTCATGAGGGGCGCGGCCAGCGGAACGAGAACAACGAACATTGCGTTGGTGGAGGCGAAGGCGGATACCACTCCGGCGACGAGCAGGATCATCAGGGCTGCGATCAGCGGGGTACCCACACCGGAAACGGAGTTCGCCAGTTGCTTGATGACTCCGGCCTTCTCCAGCATGGTGATGTAGGTGACGATTCCGCCGATGAGCAGGATCACGTTCCACCCGATGTGGCTGAGCGCCTCTTTGGAGTTCTTCGGGTAAAGGGAAGACAGAACAACAGCGGCAGCCAACGCGAGGAACCCTACGTCCAGCTGGAACCCGAGTGCACCGACGAGGATGCCGACCATCAGGACAACGGTGACGACTTTTTGGGTTGTCCAGGTATGGGTTTTGACGATGGTGGCCGTCCCCCCGCTGAGGAACGACGTGGTGGTGTCGGCGGTTTCTTCCCGGTTTCCGCGGCGCACCAGCTCGGGGCCTCCGAGCAGAAGAAATGCCACGATGTTGATCAGGACGTTGGCGACGAAGGTCCACAGGAAGAGCTGGCCGGCGTCAATCGTGATGCCAGACTTAGCAAGCACACCGTTGACGATGTTGAAGTAGACGGCGATCGGCGAGAAGCCGCCGGCGTTGGTGCCATTGATGATGGACAAACCGACGAGCAGGGGATTGATTCTGTATCGCTGGGCGAATGCCAGGGCCACGGGAATAAGGATCGCGTTGGTCGCGGCTGTGAGCGCGCCGGAGCCGGTGATGATTGCGGCAAGGACGAAGAAGACCCAGGGAACCAGAGCGACCCGGCCCCGCACGGCCCCTACGGCTGCTCCGACGATTTGGTCGATAGTTCCGTTGGCCCGGGCCATTCCGAAGAGGTAGGTCACGCCAAGGAGGGTGATCAGCAGGCTTCCGGGAAAGCCGCTGGCGATGTCTGCGGCGCTTTGACCGAAGTAGAGAGAGCCGAGCAGGAAGGCGGCAACCAGGGCGACGGCGCCCATGTTGATGTTGCGCCACATGGCGAGGGCAAAGATGAGAATAAGGCCTGAAACGGCCACGATTTCTTGCATGATCAGTTGATCTCCACTTGATAGCGAAATGAGGAGGCCAAGCCGTAGGACTCGCGGTACTCGGCGACGTCGCCTGTATGGGTGCGGGCAATCCGGATGATTTTGACCAGCGGTTCAGCAATGGCGCAGTTCAAAAGGTTGGCTTGGTGGGAGGTTGCTTGCGTGACGGACAATTCTTCGGTGGCTGCGCCGATGATGACGCCAACCCTGGTTTCGTATTCGGGGTAGAGCAGGTTGCCGAGAGTTTGTGGGTCGGCATCTGCCACGGCCTGGAACCACGGGAGTGGGAGCCAGATGTCTTCGAGGAGGAATGGTGTGTCGTCCCAAAGGCGGAGTCGTTCCATGTGAAGGGCTTTGGACCGGCTCCCGACATGGAGGACCTGGGCGATGTCAGCGGGAGCCTCGATGGTGTCGCTGGCGAGGATGCGGCTGCCCGGGGTTTGTCCGCTGCTTCCCTGCATGCGGAAGAAGCGGAACAGGGAATGCTGAAAGGTAGCGCGGCGGACGAACGTTCCCCGGCCTTGATGGCGTTCCAGGAGCCCTTCAGCTGACAATTCCGACAGGACGCGGCGAAGAGTTCCGACGGAGATGCCATATTGTTCCGCCAATGCCGATTCAGGCGGTAGAGGCGCGTCCGAGGACCACTCGTTGGCACGTACCCGCCGCACGAGGTCGTCTTTTACACGAACATGCAGCGGCAGGCGCTGGTCGCCCCGGGTGGTGAAGTCAGAAGGATGTGCCATGCCTCACACGTTATCCAAAATTCCTATATATGTCTACTCCTTTAAAGGTTTACAGGTCTGGGTTAGAGTTGGATCATGAGAGGTTTCCCGCGTATCGATACGCACGCGCACATCTTCGAGCCAGGACTGCCCACGATCAGGTCGGCGAGATATGTTCCGTCCTACCCAGCCCGTTTGGATGAGTACCTAAAGACTCTTACCGCCAACGGCATGGATCGCGGCGTCCTGGTACAACCAAGCTTTCTTGGAACAGATAACAGTTATCTGCTGGCTGCCCTCGCAGCGGCCCCCGATAGACTGCGCGGCGTGATAGTCGTTCCGGGCAAGCGGCCGGAAGTCGAGCTCGCGGAGGTCAAGGTTGATGCACTCACCCGGGGCGGCGTCCGCGGCATACGCCTGAATCTCATCGGTCAGCAGATCCCTGACCTCGGCACCAAGACATGGCAGCAAGCAGCAACAACATTGGCCCGGCATGGATGGCATGTTGAGATCCAGGCAACGCCCCGGCAGTGGCGGGACCTCAATCCCGTAGTTGATGAATGGCCTTCAAAGCTCGTCATCGACCATTTCGGGCTCCCGGATCCAACCCAAATGGAAGGCGTGGACAGTGTTGTTGAGCTGGCGGCGAAGGAGCACGTGTGGGTGAAGTTCTCCGCCCCCTACCGGTCGTCAGCTGAGGACGCGGAGCGGATCTTCAACCGTCTGCGGAACCAAGGGTCGACCGAACGGCTTGTTTTCGGCAGCGATTGGCCTTTCACCCGCTTCGAAGACAACACGTATTCAGACATCCTCACCTGGGCTGAAAGCCTTGCGGGAGAAGAACTTGCCCAGGCAATCATGGGCGACAACGCGTGTCGGCTACTGGGATGGGATACCGAGGCAGGCGGGCACGCGGATAATGCGGCGCGAGGTGGTAAACAAGGGCACGCCGTCCTGAATTAGCCATGATGCGTGAGTGTGGCGGAGGTCGTGGATCCGAAGGTCCTTAGTCAGGCCGTTACCTCGGGCCGTTCGAACGGCTGGGACCCAGTAGTGATGCCAGTACAGCTTGTGGATGATGCGCTCACCCTTGGGCGTAGTGAACACAAGTTCCTTTCCAGGCCGGCGCGCGACCAGCGGTATCAGCAGCTACACCAAGGCCGGGTTGAGTCCTATGGTGCGCTTACCGGCGCCTGTCTTCGTCGCCCCGATGTAGAACTGGTTTTGGCCGTACCGCTTCCACGCCTTGTTGATTCGGGCGGTAGGCGGTTGGGAGAGAAGGTCCACGTCTGCCACGGTTAACGCGGTGGCGTCGCCAAAGCGGGTGCCAGTCATGACCAAGAAGTTGGTGAAAGCCTTGTACCGCTCCCCCATGCCCTCCATGATGAGGCTGAACTCGGCGTGGGTGAGGAACATGGCCTCATCCTCGGCTTTCTCGATTCCGGGAAGCTGCACGCCGCGGCATGGGTTCCGCGTGATGTAACCGAGCATCTCCGCCGTATTCATGGCGGCCGAAATCAGGCCGTGCACGTTATGGATGGTCTTCGGCGCCTTCCCCTTGGCCATCATCGACTTCACCCAATGCGCGATCAGACGGTAATCCAGCTTGTCCACCGGCACATGGCCGATAACGTTCCGGATATGAAGGTCCACCATGGTCTGGTACGTCTTGGTGGTTCCGCTTGAGGGGCGGATCAACAGATCAATGTGCTCCTGGATGACTTCGGCCACAGTAGGCGTGCGTTTCTCATTCGACAGAATCGCATGCTGCGCGATCTCGAAGGACTGGCCGTTGGCGTCAAGAAGCCTCTTCAGGGTCTCGGCTTCGACGATCGTGGACACTGTCAGGCCCTGCTGCTCGCGGCTCTTCGGGTCCCGCCACAACACCATGTAGGACGATGTTCCGTCCTTTTTGGTGCGTTTACGGATGCTTGCCACATCAAAAACGGTACGCCGCTGTCAACACTTTGGGGGTTTTTGTCAACACACAAAGTGGTAAGTGCCGCTTGACCTGCGGAAACACTGTGCCCGAGGTGGGACTCGAACTGCATTCCAGCCCTTGCAAACACTGGGAGCTGGCGAAAACATGGGGCATCCGGAGCAGTCCGGGAGGTCTACTGCCCAGTCCGAGACAAAAAGTGTGGACAGTAATGATGAAATTGGCTGTGTTGCGGTGTGGCTCGAAGTGTGGCTGGCGCCCCTTGTGAGGGTTTGTCTTGACAATGATCTGTCCACCGAAACACAGCTGCAGTCAACGCGGCGGTCAGGTGGACATGACCTAATAGGAGCCTGTTCCGAAGAGTCCCATTACTGTCTTGTCTGCCCACCCGGCCGGCGTGCCCTTTTCTCATCACACGCAAAGGTCAGGGCAGTTTCATCATGGCAAAGGAACA
The DNA here is from genome assembly GCF_040702325.1 of Pseudarthrobacter sp. 902506025. Taxonomy (NCBI): domain Bacteria; kingdom Bacillati; phylum Actinomycetota; class Actinomycetes; order Micrococcales; family Micrococcaceae; genus Pseudarthrobacter; species Pseudarthrobacter sp. 902506025. The sequence goes on along the minus strand of NZ_JBFBKW010000001.1, from coordinate 273,349 downwards.
TCTGAAAGTCATCGCCGGGATCGACACTCACGCCGATACCCACCACGTCGGTGTCATCACCGACACCGGGCAGCATCTGGCCGCAAAGGAATTCCCCGCCGCGGGAGCCGGCTACCAAGGGATCATCGACTTCATCACCGGTTTCGGTCCCGTCCTCGCCGCAGGCGTGGAGGGAACGGGCAGCTATGGCGCCGAACTTTCCCGCGTGCTTACCCGTAAGGGCATTCACGTTGTCGAAGTCATGCGCCCCAACCGGCAGGCACGCCGGCTGCAGGGAAAATCCGACCCGCTCGATGCCTTCCAGGCCGCCGAATCGGCACGCCGGCCGCGCCGCCACCATCCCCAAATCCCGCGACGGTGCCGTGGAATCCCTGCGCGTACTGCGCGCAGAGCGTGCCACCGCCATGCGTGCCCGGGTGGCCGTAATGGCCCAGGTCAAGACCCTCCTAATAACCGCACCCGAAACCATTCGCGCCAAGTACCGGGAAATGACGAGCCCGGCCCTGATGGCCGCACTCGAGAAAACACGGCCCGCTGGGGCACCGTCCGGGCCCCTGACCAGCACCGCGACGGTGCTCAAACGACTGGCCAACCGCTACCGGCACCTGCACCAGGAACTGGCACTGATCGACGCCGAACTCGACGCCATCCTTACCCTCCACGCACCGATGCTGCGCGACCTTCCAGGCGTAGGCACCGACGTCGCCAGCCAGCTTCTGGTCACCGTGGGCGATAACCCCGAACGCGTCACCACCGAAGCGAAGTTCGCCGCCCTCGTCGGCGTCGCGCCGATCCCCGCCTCATCGGGAAAGACGACCCGCCACCGGCTCAGCCGCGGAGGCGACCGGCAGGCCAACAAAGCCATCCACCGCGTGGTCCTCGTAAGGATGCGCTACGACAGCCGGACCCGCAGCTACGTTGCCAGGAGACGTCAGGAAGGAAAAAGCACCAAGGAAATCATGCGCTGCCTCAAACGCTACGTAGCCCGGGAAATCTATGAACAACTCCTCCACCCACAACCCGCCCCGAACCGCGGATCACTGCGGACGGTTCGGATTACCAAGCACCTGACCCTTCAGCAAGCCGCCGACGCCCTACACGCCTGGCCCACCACCTTGTCGCGACTGGAACGCGGACTCCGCCACGACAACGACCTCCACAAACGCTACGAAACCTGGCTCAACTACCAATCCCCGGCCAATCGTCCAGACACCAAACCGTCTGCTGGCCCGCGTGCTGCCCGCCTGACCGTGGACGCCAAGGATCCGGGGTCAAGGGCCGGCCGCAGGCCGTCGCGCAGCGATCGCAGCAGCGACCCTTGAGGCCGGAATGGCGGCCCACGGTAACCTCCACGGCACGTGGCCAAGCGACCATTGACAACAATAGGAGCATCATTGTCCACACCCCTTTCGGGGGCACTGAAGTACTACCGGGCCACCAGATGCCCAGAAATCTGGGCGGCGGAGTCCAGCAAGTCGATGGTGCCCGCGGCGACTCCGACGACGAGGTCGAAGCCCTCACCCGTGGTGAAGCTGTGCCGGTAACCATTGATCCAGAGCAACAGCACCATGAGCGTCCACGCCGTCCGCTTGTTTCCATCAATGAGTGGATGGAACCGGGCAACCGACTCCAACAACGCGGCCGCTTTCACTGCTAGTTCCGGATAAGCCTCCGCGCCCATGACAGTTGTCGCCGGCCTGGCCAATGCCGAGGCCAACAAGCCGACATCACGGATATGAAACCCGTACCGATCGACTACTTGAAGCGCATCCTCAATGTCCAGGTACGCGGTCACGCGTCCTCAAGGCGCTTCAGCAACTCAGCATCATGACTCATAACAAAATCAAGGCCCTCGCTGATTTCACGCCGGCGCGCGTGGCGCTGCAAAACCAACTCCGCCCCCTGCAACAGAAGCGCGGACTTAGACGTGTGTTCTTCGGCAGCCAACTTCTCCAGCCGCCGATCGAGGTCTTCAGGAACGCGGAGATTCATAGCCATGCCTTTATGGTACCAAGTCGGTACGAGCGCTTGGGTGGCTACGCTCTTTCAAACTCGAGACCCGTTCCCGGCTCCGGGCGACCCGCCCACCTGTCTCATAACTAAGGATGAGTACCCGATTTTCGCCAGAAGGTTATGAAACGTAGTTATGAGAATCGCGCTTGCCATAGCGTGTCCGAGATCCGCGCCAAGTTTCGGTTCGGTGCAGGTCATGAGGCTGTTCGCCCGTTGCGACGTCTCGTTTCCCAAGAGATACGAGACGGGAGGGTGAGTTCATTACACTCGCTTCGGGCCTGGTCGATTCGCGCCATGCGACCCTAAAACAGGGTCAGCCGCCTTCGTTTACAGTGTGGGACTTGTCTCGCTGTGTGCGGCTACCTCTAGATGCTGCGGTGCGGGCGGCAATGGCGAGGGTGAAGGCTGTTGCGAGACCCAGAATGGTCCAAGCATAAACTTCCCGGCCCGGGAGGCTGGTCGCCGCGAGCCAGCGGATGGCATAGTTGGTGGTTGCACCCACGGGGAAGGTAAACACCCAGAAAGCTGGCGTGAACCGGAGCTTGCGGTACTCGGCGAGGAGCATGACCTGCAGGAGCGTCATGATTGCCAGAACGCCGGTGAGGCCGAGCTGCACGGCGCCCATGGGGCCGGGGTGTGAGACCATCCACGCGATATTCGCTGCTGCAGGGGCAGCCAGGTATGCGGTGAGTCCGGGCTTGGCTGCGGGTGTCAGTTCGCCACCGGTCATGAGCCGGACGGTGACGACCGTTCCAACGAGAAGCCAAAAGAACATGCCAACACCAAACGTGGCTATGGCGGCATCATGGGCGTGGATGATGGAGAATCCGATGCTGGCGACAAAGGATCCGGCTACGGCGGGTAGCAGGTAGCCGGGATGGATGGACTGCATGGATACTCCGGCAGTGACCCAGTGGGCGAGGAGTTGGGCTGCGACGATGGCCAGCGCGGCGATGAACGCGCCACACACCCATGAACCCCAAGGCGGCAGGTATTGGCTGTAGTGGGAGGAAAGCAGGATCCCGACCAATGGAACGAAGGAGGCGAAAGGCCCTGCCACCTCGTGCTTGAGATCAGAACGGAATGTTCCTTTCCGCCGCAGGCCCCGGAACACGTACGTAGCGGTCAGGACCAACCACATGGCTGTGGCTGTTGCGTAGAGAATTTCCTCCGGCCAGAGGGGGCTCCGAGGTAGCTCCTCGCGGCGGACCAGCCGCCGCCCAGTCCTGCCAGCCCCAATGGAATGCCAAAACGGCTCAGAGCATGCACTCCTGGCTTAGCCGCTGGCGACTGGAGAGGGTCCTGAGTGGCCGGCGCCACGGCAATAGTGCTGGCACTTTGCGTCATCGTGCCAACGCATTCGGTTGATGGGGAAATGCAAGGAGCGCGCGGGCAACGGCGCCAGACAGCAGTGGCATGAATTCTCCTGGTCTCAATCAGGGCGGCGACGCGGATGCTGCGGCCCTCGAAAGTCAGATTAGTGGAGTAGGTTGGAAATTCCAACTTACTTGTATGCTTGGATAAAGCACTGAAAGCAGGGAATTCATGAATCCGACCGATATAGCGAAGTCGCGGCCTAGGGCGTGCTTCATCGCAGCAGGACTTGAGGTTCTGGGTGAGCGGTGGGCACTACTGGCCCTTCGGGAAATGTCCTTGGGGGTCCATCGTTTCGACCAGATAGCCCTCAATACCGGTGCTTCGCGTGACATCCTGACAAGCCGGCTACGGACCTTGGAAGACCACGGCATTATCGAGCGCATCCAATATTCTGAGCGCCCCCCGCGCCATGAGTACCACCTCACAAAGTCAGGGGCCGAGGTGGCTCCCATCCTCGTATCACTCGCAGCGTGGAGCAGCACCTGGATGCGCGACGAGACACCACGCGCCTCCTACCGGCACAGTTGCGGGGCCAACTTGAAACCGGTGCTGACCTGCGCGGAATGCGGCGAGGAATTTAAAGTGGGCAGCCTAATGCTGGGGCCGCTCGTGTCAGCGGCCGACGTGACCCCCGTGGATTAGTAGAGGAAAATTCGAAAAACTGAACACGCCTAGGTCGTCCCCTGCATCCGCACGAACCATCGAATGTTGACATGACGCACATCAAGAGGAGTTAGATGTCCGGTAATCCAGCGGCAGTGACACTCGAAATAGTTGACTATGAAGACCCAAGAGCAGTCCGCCTGCGGGATCTGCTAACCAACGAGCTTCTCGCCCGCTACGCTACCGAAAAAGAGCCACAGCTTTCCGAAGCTGCCAGGGAAGCCTTGTCCATGCCACCACAGGATTTCATTGCCAACGTGCTGGTACTCAACGCCGTCGGTGAACCCATAGCGCACGGTGCTCTTCGCCAGTTGAACGGCCAGTGGGAGGTCAAGAGGGTCATTACAGACCCTGCAGCCAGAGGTACTGGCGCAGCCACCGTACTCATGGCTGAACTTGAGAGGATTGCCGCCCGCGCCGGCGCCCGCCGCGTTATCCTCCAAACCGGAGGCAAGCAGCCCGAAGCTGAAGCCCTTTACCGGAAACTTGGATACCAGCGGATACCAACCTACCCTCCCTACGAGCACGCCATCCCGACTTCAATCTGCTTCGCAAAACAGCTTGAGCCTATGCCGCCCCCATCCATTGTCGGCCTGGAATAGACATCCGACCGCGGACAGAAAGCGTCCATCGCTGACATGGGCTATTCGTCTCGCTCCAACGACGACAGTGGCCCTTTCGTAAGCCACGGCCGATTGGCTACGGCACAACTACAAAGCGGGAAGGAAAGTGCTTCCAAAACCAAAGCCCGTAGCTACGTGCACCTAGGGTGTCTCGAAACCCCCATTGCCTCAAAACGCAAGGGATACAAGACAGCCTCACAGTTGAGTCTGCGGCGCGGAGCGATCACAAGAATGCAGACGAGTCCTATTTATGTAGAGGTCAGCAGGGTGCCGTGTGCTTGGTTTAACAGGTGCGATCGGGTGGTGCCGCTTTGAAGATTTGGCTAACGGTCATGCGGTAGTTGAGGTCACCGCTGAGCTCCTGGGGCGTAACCCATACTTCGTGGCCTTCAGCCGCCTCGAACATTCAGCGTGAGTTCTTGCTATCGGCGGCGATCCAGAGTGCGGAAGAGTCCGGCATGGCGTCTTCAACGAAGCCGGTTCTGAGCACTTGGCCGTTGTAGCGGATTTCTACCAGGGCGTTGACCAAGAGTGACCATTCGGTGTGCTTACGGGCGGTTGTCGGCTTCAGTGTCATTGCTTTCCAGAGGCAGAAGGCAGCAATGGCGGCAGTCCGGTTCGGCCCGGGCCGCCGCCACTGCTTGAGTCGGACGGGTGTTTCTAGGGGGCAGATTCTGTTATGCGGGAGCGGATCTGTCGTTCGAGGTTCTCCTGGCCCGGGAGGGCCTGAAGAGTTTCGGTGAGTTCGGATTGCGGAATGACGACGATGCCGTCCTGATCGCCGATGACGACGTCTCCGGGGTTGCAGACAACGTTTCCGCAGGCGATTGGTTTGCCGACGTAGCCCGGTCCGTTCTTGGAGGGACCGGCGGGGACAACGGCACGGGCGAACACGGCGATTCCCATGTCGTTCATTTCTTCGACGTCCCTGACCGCGCCGTCAATGATCACACCGCGGACGCCTTTGTGCAGGCAGATCTCTGCGAGGATTCCGCCGAAGACGGACCGGTTGGTGACGCCGTTACCGGAGATGACCAGCACGTCGCCGGGTTTTGCTTCGTCCAGGCCGCGGTGGATGGCGAGGTTGTCGCCTTCCCACGTCTGGATGGGCAGGACCGTGCCGGCAAGGCGGGTGCCGGGTGTGAGGCAGCGGATGTCGGCGGACATCATGTCCATGCGTTTGCGCACGTCCCCGATCAATGCCGGCGGGTAAGCGGCGAGGGACTGAACGATGTCTCGGGAGGGTCGGGGCCATTCGGGGTAGACGGCGATGTTGTCTGCCGGGGCGTTGATGTACACGTGGTTCCTTGATCGGGTTAGACGGCGAGCTTTTGCAGGTCGTCGGCGTTGACTGGAAAGGTTGGTGTGTTGCCGGCCAGCACCGCCTTGACCTCGGCCCAGGATTTGGTTCCGGCTTCGAGGAACGCCTCCTGGGTTTGGCCGGCTATGTGCGGGGTAACGACGAGGTTTGGTACTTCTCCTAGGGGAACGCGGGTGTGGGCCAGCGGGTCCTTCATGTCTTTGCTTTCGGCTTCGAGGACATCCAGCGCTGCGCCAGCAATCTGTCCCTCTGTGAGGGCATCCACGAGAGCGTCCTCATCGATCAGACCACCTCGTGAAGTGTTGATCAGCACTGCCGTGTTTTTCATCAGGCTCAGCTCGCGGGCGCCGATCATATGCCGGGTGCCCGGTAGCAGCGGCGCGTGCAGGGTGATGACGTCCGAACCGTCGTAAAGGGTGTCCAGTTCGACAAGGTCCGCTCCTGCGGCTGCGGCATCCTCAGTGGTCGTGACCGGGTCGGAAACAAGGATCCGCATGCCGAAGCCCTTGGCGATCGCGGCGACGCGCTTGCCGATGGCACCGAAACCGATGATGCCGACCGTGCGTCCTGAAAGTTCAAACCCGATCAGGTCGGCCTTGTTTTCGGACCAGTTACCGGCCTGGACACGGTCCGCGGCGGCCCATACCTTCCTGGCTTCGGTGAGCAGGAGCGCGAAGACGTGCTCGGCGACGGCGTTGCTGTTGGCCCCGGGTGTGGTGGTCACCCAGACGCCGAGTTCGGTTGCTGCCTGAATGTCAACGTTGTTCGTGCCGACACCATGGCGGGCGATGATCTTGAGCCGGGGCGAGGCCTCGATGATCTCGCGGGTGAAGTTTTCGGCCCGGAGGATGACGCCGTCGATCCTTTCACTGACGCTGAGGTAGTCGACTTTGCCCGGTCCGTAGCCGAGATGGACGTTGGCGGTGGCTTGGATGTCGGTGAGGACGTCCGGGTGGATGGGGTCCGAGACGTAGATGTTGGTCAACGGGGTGGCCTATCGGTAGAGGTGTTCTGAGGTGGCGTCGTTCTTCTTGACCAGGAGTCCGACGACGAGGAGTCCGAGCAGGCCGGCCGCAACGAGGACGAAGGCAGGGACGAAGGTGTTCCCGGTTTGGTCGATGAGCCAGGTGGCGAAGTAGGGGCCCGCTCCGCCGCCGATGACAGCCCCGACGCTGTGGCCGAAGGCAACGCCGGTGTGCCGGATGCGGGTCGGGTAGAACTCGAGCATGGAACCGTAGGTGCCGGCCTGGCAGAGAGCGTAGGGAATGATTCCAAGCCCGAGGCCGAGCAGCGCCAGCGCGAAGGAATGCTGGTTCATCAGCGCAAAGGACGGAATCGAGATGACGGCGTAGGCGATGTAGGACCACAGCAGGACCTTTCGGCCTCCGATGTGGTCGCCCAACTGTCCGGCGAAGGGGATCAGGACCGCAGCGAAGATCACGGCGAGCAGCACAATGGTGGCTGCTTCGCTCTTCTTGAAGCCAAGGACTTCGCTGAAGTAGACGGCAACGAAGACCGTGCCGATGTAGGTACCGAGGTTCTGGACGAGTGAGATGGTGGTGACCTTGGCCAGGGCCTTCGGGTACTTGGTCAGGACTTCCCGGAACGGCTTCTCGGCCGTGGTGTCCTTGTCCTTGATGGCTGTGAATTCGGGGCTGTCTTCAATCTTCAGCCGCAGGATGAGGCAAAGGATGCCCAGCGGCAGGGCGAGCAAGAATGGGATTCGCCATCCCCAGTCGCTCATGGCTGCTGCCGGCATGGTCGCGGCCGCCAAGGCTGCAAGACCAGCGGCAAGGCCCTTACCGAACTGGGCGATGCCCGGGATCATCGAGACGTACAGCGATCGCTTGTTTGGTTCGGCCCACTCGCGGATGTACGCTGCGGCGCCGCCGATTTCACCGCCCGTGGAGAAGCCCTGCAGCATGCGCAGGATCACCAGCAGGATGGGGGCCAAAGCGCCGATCTGCGTGAAGCCCGGAAGGAGCCCGGTCAGCGTGGCTGCAGCGCCCATGCAGGTGATGCTGGCGATCAGGCTGTAGCGGCGTCCTTTTTTGTCGCCAAGGCGGCCGAAGAATACGGCGCCCAGCGGGCGGACGACGAACGCTGAGCCGAAGACCAGCAACGTGTCTAGCAGCGACATGAGCGGGTCCTTGCTGGGGAAGAACACGGTCGCCAGGGTCGCGGCAACATAGCCGTAGACGCTGAAGTCGTAGTACTCGATGAAGGTGCCGAAGGCGGCAACGCCGGTCGCCTTCTTGGCTTTTTTCCGCCGTGCCAGGTCCGGCGCGGCCAATGTGGGGGTAGTCATTCGAAGACCTCTCTGTCTACGAGATTGAGAAAAATGGGACGCTGTCTCATTTCGGGGTTGATTAAAGAATGCATGTGCTCCAAGCCACTGTCAAGCGGGCCCTGTTCCGTCCTCGCGCGTTCCGGGTGCGCGCCGTCTGTCGTGAAATACTTGCCTAATGGAGGAACGGGACCCGCAAGCAGCGCAGCGGGACGGCTCAAAAGAAGTCGTCGCCGTCCTTGAGGCCGTCATCGGCCGAACCGGCTACGGCTGGGGCGTCCGGGAGCTCGCCGAGGAACTCAGCGCCAGCAGGAGTACAATCAACCGCATCCTGAGCCGACTCGTGGACGAACGCTTTGTCTCTCGTGACGCCTCTGGCGCTTACATTCTTGGACCACGCCTGAAAGTCCTCTCCCGAGCACTTCAGAAGGGCCACCCCCTGTTCACGGAGGGCTCCCGCATCCTCTCCCGCTTGAGCCAGTCATCGGGGGCAACAGCACTGATGGCGGTCGAAACCGGGAAACCGGAAGAGTGCTTCGTGCTGGCGACGCTGGAACCCGACGTCCCCGTCCGGTATACACTCACCCCCGGCTCAATCGTCCCAACCCATGCCGGTGCTCTAGGCTTGGCTGTCCTGTCCCGCCGGGGAACGACCGGGCTGCCCCCTGAACTGAAGAAATACACCGAAGCCTCCATGGACAGCCGCGGACGGATCGAAAAAGCGCTGGAGAGCTACGCTTCCGTGGGCGCGGTGGTCAGCATCGGACAGCACATCCCCGACGCCGCGGGCATCGCGGTCCCCTTCACCGTCAGCGACCACCTCATCGGCTCACTCTCCCTGTCCAGGCCCCGCAACGAGTTCGAGGAATCTTCGATCGCTCCTGGCGCTAAAACGCTGCGCGAAGCCGCGAAAGAACTGGAGAGCATACTCCGCTCCAGCCACGCGTCGGTACAAACCCCAGCACTGCGCCCGGCAGAATCCTCCGCCCTCATTGACCGGATCGTCGCGATTATCACGACGTTTTGCGGCCAGCCGTTGGCCGAACTGACACTGCCTGACCTTTCCACTCTGTGGGGGACGCGGTCAGTGGCCACACGGCGTCTCGCCGAATCGGCTTCCGACGTAGGGCTGATGACAAAGTCCAATGAACGCACCTGGACCATTGGGCCCACACTGCTGCGGTGGTCCGCAGCACTTGGCATCAATCACGAGCTGTCCGAAATCATTGACGAGGACCTCCAGTCCCTCAGCGAACAGACCGGCGAAACCATCACTCTCGCCCTCTATGACGCCGACGAAGAAAGCGCCCACATCGCAAGGTCCCACGTCGGCGCCCGCAACGTCCGCTACGTCCTGGATGAAGGATCCGAAATACCACTCACAGCTGGGGCAGCAGGCAAGGCAATCCTCGCCTACCTGCCCCAGACCGTCAGCGCCTTGACCAAAGCCGGTATACAAGCAGAAGAGCTGGAGCACATAAGTGCACAAGGATGGGCCGCCACCGACAGCGAAAGAGTCCCCGACGCGCACGGTATAGCAGCCCCCTTTTTCATAAACGGGATGGTCAGGGGATCAGTTACGGCTACCGTTCCCAACCACCGTATCGCCGGCATCCCAGCCGAAGAGCTCGTCGCCGCCGTCGTTCAAACAGCACACCGGCTCACCCGCTTGCTCTCCACCGACCCGCAGACGCCACCAGCCCACGAACAATCCAAATCCACGAAGCCCCAGGAAACCCGAACACCGGTGTCCATGGCCGGATAACGGCCGCCGTCGACCCGCGCCGGACGCCGCCCCGCGAAACACTGCCAATCCCTGAACTCCGGCCACTGTCTCATAACCCAGATGCCTCGAATCCCTAGGGTTTCGAGACCGATTGATGTGAAGCGTTTAGGGCACCGCTGTTAAGTTTGCCGTCATGTAGCGGCATTTTTTGATCGGTAAGTGTCGCTAGTTTGCAGATGACGAGGGTGTGACTGGGTTCAATGGACCTGGCGGCGGTCGACTATATCCCAGAGGCAGGGAAGGATTACAACATGGAGAACAGCACTGAAGTACTGCGATATGCCGCCTTTGCAGATACCCCGGAGGGGGGCAATCCCGCAGGTTTGGTCCTGGATGCCCGGCATTTAGACGATGCGGCTATGCAGGCCATTGCTGGCGCTGTCGGATATGCGGAGACAGCGTTCGTGACTGATCCAGCTGTCGGGGGCGACCCCCGGCGCAGCCGCGTCCGGTACTTCTCACCCATCGCGGAGGTACCGTTCTGCGGCCATGCCACCATCGCACTGGCCGTTGCGCTCAGCACACGCATCGGTGCCGGAACCGTCGCATTCGACACCCCCGTCGGTCCTGTCGTCATCGAGACCGAAGGCGAGGGCGTGCAGACCAAAGCCTCGTTCACTGCCATTGAACCCCGAATCAATACATTCAGCGCTGGAGTCCTTGCAGAGCTCCTGGGACTGCTGAGAATCGCTGAGGAAGATCTCGATCCCGCCTTCCCACCACGCATCGCATACTCAGGCAACTGGCATCCGGTGTTGTTCATCGCCCATCGCCAAGTCTTCGATTCCTTGGACTTCGACCCGGACGCCGTCCGCCAGCTCATGAACGTCAACAACTGGACGACGGTGTCGGTCCTGCAAAGGCTCGCCGAGCAGGAATTCGAAGCGAGAAACCTCTTCCCTGTCGGTGTGATGGCCGAGGACCCCGCCACAGGATCGGCCGCCGCGGCGGTCGGCGGCTACCTTCGCATCCTGGGCCTCGTAGAACCACCGGCCAAAATTTTCATCCAGCAAGGCCGCCACGTCGGCAGGCCCGGACTCCTGACCGTCACCATTCCCCCCACCGGCGGAATCATGGTCAGCGGCACGGCAGCGCTAATCCCGAACCCCCTCCCGCCGGTAGGGGGCTAAACAGCTTTCCCGGCAGCCATCCTGTCCGGGTTGATAATCATGCCAGTGAGTATCACCGCACGAGAGGGAGCCAGCGCCGGGCAGGAAGCAGGCGCACCCTGGCAGGCCGCCGATGCCCTTCTCCCATTCGGGCTTGACTTGTCTCATAACCTATACGGCTCGAATCCCTAGCGTTTCGAGACAGTCGACCGGCGCATGCCGTGAGTGTGTGCCTCGAGTGGTGCGTGCTTTAGCATCTGAAGGATCGGCCTAGCGATCGAGGGTGGCATTAGCGCTGCGCGAAAAGACGGCCGTTTATTGCTGCGACGGACAGCGCAAAAAGCGCCGAAAACTGCAGACGTAAATGTTGACACTGTCAACACCATCTTTGACAGGACTACGGCTGGAATGGGACTAGCAGGGGCCGGCGCGATCGCATCGAAGAATTGCCTGCACAGAAAATCGTCGCGGTCATGTCGTCTTCGATCTCCCGGCACATGAATAGGTGTAGGCCAGCTCGGGTCTACCCGACAGAACCGGAAGGCGGAATAGCCTAACGCCCATTTCAGCAGGCGGAGCGCCCACCAGCCAGGACACTGAACCCGCCACCCCACACACCTGCATAGGCTCCCCGACAGCTAGGCTAAAGCCAGCACCCCCAGCGTCAGAGGCGCCCAAGCGCAAGCTTTGTACACACGTCAAAGCTAAATCGCCTTTGACCTGCGGAAACACTGTGCCCGATGTGGGACTCGAACTGCATGCCCGGCCTTGCAATCCTTGGGAAACCCCGAAAACATGCGGGATCCGGGGCAGTCCAACCGATGTCCGACCCACTTCGACGGCGAGGGTGTGGACATTGTCCACACCATCATTGGCCGCTGAAATGGGTCCCAGGCGCTCAGCCGGCGTGGCCGGCCCGGTACGCCTAGGTAGGGTTAGGGTGCTGGTGCTACAACATCCTCCAGCACTGACCTGTCGAAGAAACGGATTTCACCCGTTGCCTCGAAGAACACCGGAACTACTGATGTGCTCAGGTCTTTAGACGTTTCATAGATTTCAGGCGCACCCCCATGCTTCCTGGCAATTGTTCCAACCAGCTCGGTACCGCGAACCCGAACAGTTCGATATTTGTAGCTCATTCGTGACTCCTTCGTCGTCTAGGGCGCACCCTACCCCGTTGCACTGCCGCTGCGGTAGGTCGGCTCCTATGACGCCAACACCATTGGTAGTGGCGGCTTCGGATTCGAATCCTGTCGCTGTCGCAGTAGAAATACCTGCCGTGCTAAAGGGCAGGCGTGAAATTCACGGAGGCATCCACCCTTCCACCCTTCTCCTGGAAACGGCCACCGTCGGGCAGCGCCCCGAGCCGACAGGGAGCTAACAGCCCTCGGCCGAGACACGTGCGAACTCTGTGGCCGGACGGGACTGACCGAGCGGAAACACGAACGAGGCGCCTTGCAAACGGATCATTGCTGATGCCGAAGTCATGCCGCTTCGTTCCTTCGCTTCGATAGACAAGTGGAAGTTCCATCGCTGCTTGTCATTCTGATAGGTCCCATGATCGCTGGGCGGGTCCTCCGCGCAACCAGGGCGCTACCGCGCCGGCCCCGAAACCGAAAACTTCTCCACACTCACAGTAGAAACAGTTCCTGGGGATGAAGTTTTCGAACCCGGTCCCGGTACCCCAAGTTGCACTCCGACCCCTAACCCCAGCGGGTGGTCCCCTACCAGAACGACGCCCACCACCAACAACCGCAGAACAACCATGCAACACAAGGGTGAAAGAAACGGGATCATGGAAAAGCTCACCATCAAGACACCACCGGATGTGCTCAGCTTCATCGGGCACACACTCGGCTTCTGGCCGAAGGAAAGCCTGGTCTGCATCACCCTGAACGAGAACAGCGTCGGCGCGACACTGCGCATCGACTTGCCCCGCCAGCCCGGCCAGGAACTCCCTTACGCCCGAACCGTCGCCCACTACCTTACGTCCGACACGACCGCCACGTCACTCCTCTTTGCCGTCTACACCAGCGAACCCACCCAGCCCGGTCAACCCAGACCCCATGCCGGCACCATCGCCGCCCTCACCGGCGTCCTCGCCGAACAGGGCATCACCATCCGCGACGGCCTCTTCGTCGGAGACGACACCTTCTCCCCCTACGACGCCGAACCGGGCCACGAACTCGCCCTGCCTGTCAGCGACACCCAAACCAGCGCCCTCAACGCCGAATTCAGCTACCGTGGCAGCGCCATCCAACCCACCGACGAAATCACCCTCCCCACCACAAGGCACGAGACAGCCAAAGCCATGGCCGTCGAACAGCACATGGAAAGTATCAGGAACCAGCAAGACCGCGAAGCAGTCCGGAACGGGCGGAAACTCTGGGCCGACATGCTCGACTCCACCTCATTTCCAAGCGATGACGACTGCCACGCCCTGGTCGCGCACCTGCAATTTCCCGGCATTCGCGACCGCCTCATCGCAGACATCCCCGGCCTGGATGAACCCATGCAAGACATCCTGTTCGCCCAAACCGAGGCCGCCCCGAAATGGTCACGCATTGAATGGGCACAACAACTGCTCCTCCACGCCTACACCCGCACCAGCCCAGAGCACGCAGCCCCCGTCCTCACCACCATCGGCTACATCAATTGGTGGGAAGGCAGAGGAAGCAAAGCACACCAGTTCCTCCAACTCGCCCTGGACACCGACCCCGCTTACCGCCTCGCACGCCTCAGTGATCAGATGGTTGGTTCAGGCCTCGTCGCCGGATGGAACATGAACAAAGACACCGCCTATAAGTCACTCCGCTTCGACTAATCCTTATTCAGTGGACCAACCTGCGATGGGCAACAATCCCGAACCGGCTAGGTCACTGTCTGCTGGCATCCGAACCTTTCCGGCAGCTTTACGAAAGATCCATTATCGGCTTTCGAATTGTGCAGGGGGAGAGGCCGAAAAGGAGCCCAATTTCACCTGCCCACGATCGTTCTCTTCGTGGCCCCGGCTTCTCTTGACGGCGCCTCGGGGTCAAGCTAGCTTGACCCCATGGACAACGAGGCTGGGTCTGTCGAGCAAGCTCTCAACGGCGGTGACGTCCACGAGCTGCTCAGAGTCTGGGAAGACTTCAACCGTGGCGAGACCTGGCGTGAAGTGTCCGTAACCGGCAGCGATCAGGCGCGGGAGGCGGCAGCTCATTTCCTCTCGGAGGTATCAGAAGTCGCAGCGCTGGAGGCGCTGCGTGCCAACGCCAAGGCCGTCGAACTGCTCACGGCCAGGCGCTGGCATGTCGTGAAATCCGCCCGCGAAGCTGGCGCTACTTGGGCCCAGATCGGCGAAGCGCTGGGAATCACGAAACAAGCTGCCCATGACTTCTACCGCCGCAAGATCGAAGAGCAGGAAAAGTACCTGCCGGACCTTCACGACACGGCGGCCGCGCGCGCCGTCCTGGACGACTGACCGCGCACAGGACCGCACGGATTCCCAAGCGCTCCATTCCCGGGGAAATCTGGGCAAACGCGCCGCTCCCCCAGGTTGACGGAATCACCACTATCGGCTCTTGGAAGCGGCCGGGGCGGTGCCACTTCGCGGCGTTCCGTGCTGCCCGTGAGTCTCCGCCGCGAGCGACTTTCGGCCGCTTATCGGCCTCCCGGGCACTCGCGGATTCTCCAGCCTTCATCCGCCGTCAAGCCGGAGGTCCGCGACCTGCAAGGAGCGGGCTCCTCGGTTGAATGTGACTGCCCCGGGCTGGTGATCGTGGCCTGCCCGATAGCAACGTGCGGTCTGTTCGTACTGAGGAGTAACATTCGGGTCCTTCGGCCCTAACGGGAAGCGCCGTGCCGAGTGGACTTTGGAATTGTGCATCCCATATTGGTCGACCTTCCCGCCGCGTGTGGGGGGCACTTGTCGTGACAGAGGTTCACTGCCCTGAGTGCGGCGCGCCGGTCATCACCAGGACTCTGGAGAAGCACACTTTGGATGACGGGCTCGAACTCGTGGAGGTCCCGCACCGCTGCAGCAACCCCACCTGCCCTTATCACCACGGGCCGTTCCCATACGGCGCCTTCAGGTTGCGGGACCACAAGGAGTAGCCAGCCGCTCTATTCTTGACGCATGGAGACCTATCGGCTCGCATACACGAACGGCGCTGACATCACGATCTTTGATTCAGCCGAGACCGTGGAGGCCGTGTCCCTCGCTGATGACTTCGACAAGCGCCACGGCAGCAGCGCGACTACCTTGTGGGTTCGGCAAAGCGACGGGAGCTGGGCCGCCGTGGAACGGAGGCACTAAAGCGGCAGAGGCCCCCCAATAGGTCCCTCTGCCGCGCAGAAACACCCAGTGCAAGGGCAGTTCCTGGCGCTCATGCTAGCGAATGGATCGGAGAAGCAGAAGACCCCGAGTCCTTGGGGGGGTGGCTCGGGGTCTTGCTGGCTTCTCCAGACACCGGTAACCGGTGCCGTACTCGCCACATTCAGGTTACCGCTGAGTATCCCCCTTCGGCAACGTGCATAGGCAACGCCTTCCTGCCCGTCCTGTTCATGGTCGCCGTGCTGATCTCCGGCAAGCCCGTCCTGCCCCAGGCCGACCAAGGCCACCTACATCTACCTCACTGCACTGGCCATCCTGCTGACCCTGGCCTACCTCCTCGGCATCCTTTTCAGACCCAACAAGAAACGCCTCGGCATCGGCACCGACTCCCTCGTCGTCCTCATCCTCTACCTGGTAGGGGTCGCCGGGCACTTCGACGTTGCCTTCGGCTCATGACCGATCAAACTAATCGAGCCAGCGGAAAGGGACCGTCAGGCGAGCTGAGCGATGACGGGTTTGTCGGTGGCGGACCTCGCCCACCAGGGCCGGACGAGGGTTGGCTCAGTCTTACGTCGCACCAGCCAGAAGCTGGGCCCGCACGGAGCCCTGATCCTGACATTGAGGCTCGGGCTGGCGAATAGTGGCCCTGCTCACCACCTTGTTCACAGCCGTTTATGTACCCGTTCTAAACCCCAGGACTGGAGTTGTTGGCTCGATTGATCTGTTAAGGGTCGCATCAGCAAATTTCACCTTGGCGACAAACAACGGGCAAGTCGTACTGCCATTGCCTCGGGCTTCTTGTGCCTCGGTGCCAAATATCCGCGTCGTTTAGGTAGGACCGGTAGCGCTGCAAGCCTAAACTTTCCATACCTAGGGAATCCGGACGTAACCGATTTTGCGCGCCGTTAGAACAGCAGGAGCATGAACGATGGCACTAAGAGACGAGTGGGACAGCCTTAGTTCGGAGGCACGGGCCTGGCTTCTCGGTAATCCTGGCCGGGTGCTCGTTCCACAAGCGATTACGGCCGCGATTCAGAAGGATTTAGCGAGGTCGATCGACGTTGACGGGCATGGGCAGATGATCCTTACCTGTGATGACCAGGAATTCGTTCGAGCAGAGGGACGACGATCTGGGAACCAGATATAGGTCGAACGGCTCTGGGCCAGAAATGCCACTAGGCAAGTCGTGTTTCTTCTCTTCCCAGGCCGCAATCCCGCTCTACCTCTCACAGGAGCTTCGCCGTTTCACACCTGCCATAACTAAAACCGGCTAGAGCTGCATCATTGAGTACTGGCTACTGCTTCACAGAGGACACGACGTTCCTCGATCACGGCAGGGATTCGTAGGGGGCGCTGGACGCGGCACGGAGCCTGAAGACCTCGAGCCAAAGGTCGGCGCCGACGGCCTCGCTGCGGAACTTGAAGCCAGTCTGCGCACGCATTTACCCGCTCTGACGAGATGGCAATCCTGCCCGAGTTGGCAGTAACTTCCCGACACCGATCAAGCACTGCGGCAAGGCCACCGCCTACCGCCTTAGCACCTTAGTCGGCCCAGAGCCTGAGCGGCTATGTCCAGCGCCATTGAACAGGAATGCCCGCCTCTGCACTGGGAGCGGGCCGGTCCCGAGCCTGATGGGTTTCCCGTGAGTGCTGATTCTTACAGCTCCTCGCTTGCCGGCCGGCCTGCGTACCCGCAGGGAACGGACTTTGTATCTGATCAGGCGTGGCGAGCGATTCTCATTCGGATTTGAGCCCATTCTCCGGGCAATGGCTTGTCACCGGTGCCTCCCAGTGGCACAGGGTGTCCTTCGCTGCGTCCAACCCTCGCCTTGCCCACGTGGAGCTCGCCGGCACTCATTCATCACTGAAGCTGCCGTAGGTGGAGCAGCCGGTCAGTTCACTCTCCGGAGGGCGATCACGGTGATGTCGTCATCGCGTTTTTTACTGGGGCCAGTCTCCGAAGAGCTTCGATCAGAGTGGACGGATGGGGGTGTTGCCTGACGAGTTCGGCAACTTCATCCAGGGCCGCGAGGGTGCCGTCGTAGAGGTCGAGGACCCCGTCGGTGAACGACACCAACACCTGGCCCGGCTGCAGTTTCGTCTCGTTGGCTTGCCAACTGCCGGGGCCGCCCAGACCCAATGGCAGGCCGGGGCTGCGCAGTTGCCGGTACTCGCCGTCGGGGCTCACGATGAGGGAAAGCCCGTGCCCGGCGTCTGCGTACCGAAGTTCACCGGTTTTGAGATTCAGCCGGCACCGGAATCCGGTAGCGAAAACGCCGGTAGCGTCCAGGTCCTCGGCCAGGCTCTGGGAGGCGTGGTTGAATGCGGCGGAGGGTTCCGCGGTTCCGGCGGCGTTGGTGGCTGCCCGGACGGTGGCTGCCATCAACGCCGCTGCTGTTCCTTTACCCATGACGTCTGCAAGTGTCACGTCGAGACAGCCGTCTGCTTCGTTCCAGGTGTAGAAGTCACCTCCGACCCTGTGGGCGGGCAAGCTCATCCCTGCCAGTTCGTAGGAGGGAGCGCCGGGGCTGGAAGAGGGCAGGAGTGCCTGCTGTACGTCGTGGGCGCGGTCCAGGTCCATGGAGTCATACAGCTCCCTTTCCGCCCAGGAGCCGAGCTCATCGAGCACCCGCCGGTCCGCCTCACTCAATACCCGGCTCTTGCTGTCGAATAAACACAACGTTCCCACGCGGTGTTCACCGCTAATGGTCAACGGTCGCCCTGCATAGAAACGTACGCCGCGCCCCCCTGCGACATCGGGCTTCGACGCGAAGCGGGGGTCAGCGGCGGCGTCTTCAACCACCAGCAGGTCAGGCCCGGAAATGGTGACGTCGCAGAACGTATCAGCCCGGTCCATCGTCCGTGCCCCGGGAACTGTGGGGGACTTGATGAACAGCTCTTTGTCGTCGAGAAGGTTTACGGCCGCCACGGGCACGTGGAACAGTTCCCGGGCAATGCGCGTAATCCGGTCAAAGCGTTCTTCCGGATCCGTTCCCATCAAGTTCAGGGAGTGAAGCGCCGCCACCCGCTCCTGCTCCTGGCTTTCATCAGTGGCCTCTGTGGTGAAACTAGCCATCCTTGTCGCTCCTCTACTCGCTCCCCTGCGGCAAGTCCAAATCATCTCCCGGGCTCAAAGCCCGGCCAGCAATCCACCTGCACCCCAGTACCGTTTGTAGATCCCTACCCACATCCGGGCATAAATCAAGAAAGTTGAGTTCACACGGATCGCCGCAGCCGAACGCAGGAGCAACAATAAGAAAAAATTTGCGGATTGGATCGCTCCGCAATGGTCGATCCCTACGCCAAATCTCCCTGACTACCAGCCCTCTTGAACTTACTGCACGCCCCCTGCCAGCCTTCTGCGTTGTCCTCCTGGCACCTTCCTTGATCCAACCTGTGACAGCAGGCGGTCGAGGCCCTTCGGGCCCATTGCCAGGCTGGTACCTCCGGTCCGCAGCTGTCCCGGGCACGGACCGATGGCCCTAAGCGACGCCTCGGAGCACCCGAAACTAAGTGTTTACGCAGGTCAGAACGATCAAAGGCCGCCTTTAGCAGGTGAACTTTCTGAAACCTTGAGGGTACGAAGGGGCGAAATTTGAGTTGGTGCTCCAAGAATGGAGGCGGCCCGATGGAGAGCCAAAACACAAAAACTTAGGAGCCCTCCATGCCTACCGCCCTGGCCACGTTGTCCGCACCCTCCTGTACGCACCGGGACCTGTCGACCACGACGCCCTCTCCCCGTGGTGCCGACACCGCACACCCCTCCAGCCCACGTGCCGGGCATCCTTTACGGGTGGTGGTCCTGGTTCCGGCCTACAACGAGGCGGGCTCTATCGGGGCGACCCTCGAGGGCCTGATGCTCCAGTCACGGCCAGCGGACCTGGTGGTGGTGATTCCCAACGGCTGCACGGACACCACCGCGTGGGAAGCCCGGAAGTACCCGGTCACCGTGATGGAGCTGCCACGGCTGGAGCACCGCAAGTCCGAGGCCCTCAACCGGGCCTGGCAACAGTACGCGTACGACGCCGACGTAGTGGTTTGCCTCGATGCGGACACCGTCCTTCCGCCCAACGCCCTGGCCGCCTGGGAGTGCGAGTTCATCGGCCGGCGGGCCGCCCGGTTGGGCGGCTCATCGTCGAAGTTCACCATGCAGGACCCTGGGTTCCTGTCCAGGCTGCAGAAGGCAGAGTTCGCGACGTGGACCGACACCGCGCTCCGGCGCCGGCAGACCAGCGTCCTTGCCGGAACCGGGTGTGCGATCAACAACGCTGTCCTGCGGCAGATCGCATCCCGGGACGACCGGGAAGGCCCCTGGGTGTACACCTCGCAGGTTGAAGACTTCGAGCTGACGTACCGGATCCGGGAACTGGGGTATATCTGCCAGGTCTCCCCCGACGTCCGTGCCTACACCGACTCGATGAAGACCATCAAGGCGTTGTGGGGCCAGCGGATGAAATGGCAGGTCGGCACGGTCGAGGACCTCCTAAACCTGGGGATCAACCGCCTGACCCTGCGTGACTGGGGACAGCAGGCCATGGGACTGCTGGGAGTATTCCTGAAGGTCCTGTGGATCGCCGTCATTGTCCTGGCCCTGGCCTTGCACGTTTTCAAGATCATCCTGTTCTGGTGGCTGGTTCCCGTCCTGTTCGTCGCGCTGGACATCAAACGCGCGCTGCGGATCCCCCACCGGGACTGGAAAGACGTCCTTTTGGCCGCCACGTTCTTCCCCCAGGAACTGTTCATGTGGCTGCGCTCGGGGTGGTTCCTTGCCTCCTGGTGCGCGGTCCTGACCACTAAGATCACCCGGCGGCGCATCGACCGCTGGGAAGCCCAATACACCGCAGAGGACATCTAGAACCATGTATGGAATGACTACCGGCGCCCCCGCCACCGGAGCCGCAGCCCTGGCCTACACCGGCCTGAACGTCGGTTCCTCCCTCCTCACCGCCCTGGGCGTCATGCTCATCGGCGTGGCCCTGCTGTCGCTGCTGCGCAAGGGAAGCAAGGTCAAGCCCTGAAGCCGGCCGCGCCGGCCCAGGCTGGAACCCGGCCCGGGCAGGGCGTTGGCGGCCGCAACCGGCTGTAAGGAGGTACGCCGGGCCTGCAGGGCGTTTTTGAAGGCTGTAGCGGAACTGGTGCTGCTGTTGATCCGCCAATCTGTTTCCTTTTGCACGTGGAACCACACGAACCCGGTCACGAGTAGCTCGGCGCAGTCCTGCCGCATGGGGCACGCACGCTTCTTGGTTTAGCTTTACAGAATCTTCAATATCGGCCGTCTGAAGCAGGCAGGGGATCTACGGTGAACGCAGCGCCGCACTGCTGGACACTACGCCCGGATTAAGTCTATTGACCGCAGGTGGGGGACGGAAGGTCCTTTGCCGCCCGCAAGACCTGGACCTGCAAAACGATAGGCGGCCCAACGCATCCCTTATCGGAGAGTACCGATTCCGGGGACACAACGCTCTCATCCTGGGACTGCTGGGCTGCTGGACAGAGGGAGTGGGAATGCGTACATTCGATATGGCACAGGTCACATTTGTGGAGGTGCTCTCTTCGGGCTCCGTGCAGGCCTTGAGGAGTCCCGCTGTAGCCTGACGGCGGATGAATGCACGCAGCGGAAGAGAAGCCCCGCCATGGATGCATCACATTTCACCGCGTTCCTTGAAGAAGCCACTGTTCGTGAGTTTGATACTGATTGTCCCCTGTCGGCGGATTGCCTTTACGGCCTGTATGTCAGCTGGTGCAGCCTCAAAGGCCTCCGGGCGGAGGCGGACTTTACGTTCCGGGCGGCGATGCACCGACGCGACATTGATGTCCACGACAGTCGGCTTCGGATGACAGGTCCGGCGGCCGCCGACTATATCCTCGCCACGTACCCGGCGGCTGCGTGACATGACCGTAAATTCTTATGGCCATGGCCAGCACGTGCCAGGGATACCCTCTGGTGAACGTCCGCTGATGTGTGCCGGTTGCGGTACCGATCGCGGGATCACTGTGTATTCGATTGAAGCGCTGAATCCGCGCTCGTCGGGGGAGGTCGAGGTGGGGTACTCCTGCATCAGCTGCCGTCGGCACTTCCTCCATTCCGCTGACGTCGGGGCCGTTGCCACCATCGTGAACAGGACCAGCAGCTTAACGGGTGTTTTGGTGTTCGGACCCCACTACATCCACTGCGGCCAGCCCATGCAGAAGTCCGGTTCCGAGCTGCATCGGCTCAGTGCACCCAGATTCACCGATCAGTCATCAGAGGACGTTTTGGACGTCTATCTAGCCACTCGGGTCCTGCGCTGCTCGTGCGGTTTCCAGATGGAAATGCCCGAATAAACCTGCCACCGGGCAGTGGCAGGGCTGCCTATGCGCCCTGCCACGCCATGGGCAACAAAGCCATGCGCGCTCTGTTTCGCCATGTCGTAGATGGTGAGAATCGTGCTGCAAGTTATCGGAGTCCGGGACTCACTGATGGTTGCCTCTTCCCAAAGAGGGAAGGTGCGCGATTCATGGAAACCTGCTCTACCCGGAGTTGCTAAGCGGTTCACTACCTTGTCCAGATGATGAACAAAGGACCCGTTGACCTGTTTCTGTAGTGCTGGGAGCCACAGGCTAAGCATCCGTCGTCTTCAGGGCGCATCACGCATACGATCAGCCCTTATTTGCGGCGAAAGCAAGCCCTCGCTGTAAGCCGCAGGTCATCAGTAAGTAATCCATGCTTCTGCTCCCCTGCTTCCACCCGTAGAGGACCAGAGTTCAATTGACTCACCGAAGCCGCTGCAGCGGACGTTATTTCTGCCTGAGCTTCGCCCTAGGGTTCCGTCTTCCACCTCAACCGGTGCTTATGGCGTGGCCCCATGAGGGAATTACTCAGATAGCTGATGATTCGTTGGACCAGCGGTCTGCTGCCCGTCCCGCTCGAGGTCCAGCTAATATCCAACAAGGTCTATACAAGCCTTCCGTGACATCGGATACTTGGCAACAAGGCGTTAACGCCACCACTGCCGCGCAAGGGACAGTGGAACGATGGCTACGGGGACTCCACCAGCGCATGACACCCTCCCTCCCCCGCCAGCGCCCTTCCTAGAGGCCAGGCCTTCCACAGGCACTGGCCTCTTCCCATACCTCCCGATCAATCTATGCATGCAGCAGTGCGTCTGCGAACCTCATCCCCCGAAACTCTGAGCCGTGCAAGTTACCCAGACTGGTTCATTTGGGAACTGAGCCTGCTTCAGCAGTCCACAAGTGAACCCACCAGTCGATGTATTTGGATAAGAAGGAGGAACTATCATGCCAATCCGTCTCAACCCTTATCTGAGCTTCCGCACCAATGCCCGCGAGGCGATGAACTTTTACCACGAGGTTTTTGGTGGCGACTTGGCCATCACCACCTTCGGGGACCTGGAGGCGAGCCAGAACCCGGACGAGGACCACCTGGTCATGCATGCACTCCTAGTGACACCGTCGGGCTTAACCCTGATGGGAGCGGACTCCCCGGAGCGGACTGATTACCGCCCAGGCAACACCTTCAGCATTTCTCTTAGTGGTGATGACATGGATGAACTACAGCGCTGCTGGCTGCAGCTGTCCGAGGGCGGGACTGTGACGATGGCGCTGGACGTTGCTCCGTGGGGCGATGCATTCGGCATGTGCATGGATAAATTCGGGGTGTCGTGGATGGTAAATATCGAGGGGTGGGGCAGAAAGAATGCGAAGGCGCCGGAACCTGAGGACGACTAAACACAAGCAGCAGCGGCTACCACCTGCCCGCTGTCCGACTGTCCCTTCCACTGCGCCGAGGCAGAAGCCGAGCAACTCCTGGCAGATCCCCATCATGATCAGCTAGGTCGCCGGCGCGCAGGTCCCGGGCACACTGGCCTCCTCCATGCCGCCTATTCAGCGCCCCGCAAAATGCGGGCGGGTCGGGACCTCGCACCTCGTGTGGGGACAGGAGGTCGTGTACCACTCCATGGTGGCAGAGGCCGGGACTTCTGATCGGGTCTTCCGGCCGTATCCCTGGTCTGCTGCTGACATGCTGGGGCATGCCTTACGTGATCGAATACCGGACGGCCTCGAGCGCGGGACAGTTTAGGGTCGAAGGCGCTGATGTGTGCCAGGCGGTAGCAAAGGCCGCGGAAGCTTTGAGCGGCCTGCCCCGTATCAGTGCTGTCAGCGATGGTCGAAAAGTGAGCCATTTCGTGGGTTGAAAAGTGAGCCACTTTGACGCTGGCTATTCTGCCGTATTTTCCGGTCTTGTCGAGGGCAGCGAGTCGACCTGAGTGTGTTTGAGGCGGTAGCTGGAGCCTTTGAGGGTGATGACTTCGGCGTGGTGGACGATGCGGTCGATCATGGCCGACGCGACGACCTGATCGCCGAAGACGTCGCCCCAGCGGGCGAAGGGCAGGTTCGAGGTCAGGATCAGGGAGGCGTGTTCGTAGCGCGATGAGACCAGTTGGAAGAACAGGTTCGCGGCGTCCTGCTCGAACGGGATGTAGCCGACTTCGTCCACGATGATCAGTCCGTAGCGGCGCAGCCTGACCAGTTCCTGGGGCAGCCGGCCGTTCTGGTGGGCTGCCTGGAGCCGGGCGACCCAGTCGATTGCGGTGGCGAACAGGACCCGGTGTCCGAGCAGGGTGGCCCGTAAACCCAGACCGGTGGCGAGGTGTGTTTTGCCGGTGCCGGGCGGTCCGAGGAGGACGATGTTGGACGCTTCGGTGAGAAACGCGCCGGTGGCAAGGTGCGCGATGGTGTCGCGTTTGAGGCCGGGCTGGTGATCGAAGTTGAAGTCTTCGAGTGATTTCCGGGCCGGGAACCCGGCGGCCCGGGCCCTGATCTCGGCGCCGGAGGCTTCCCTGGCTGCGACTTCCCGGGACAGGACAGCGGCGAGGTACTCCTCGTGCGTCCAGCCACCTTCACGGGCCTGGTCCGCGAGCCGGGTTGCTGCTTCACGGATCCGGGGTGCTTTCATCGCCCGGGAGTAGTACTCGATCTGGCCAGTCGTTTCTTTGGCTTCGGGCATCAGGCGACCTGCCCGTCATCGAGGACCACACCGAATGCCCGGTCGTAGTCCGCCAAGTCCCGCACCCCCGTTGTTTCGCCGACCGGATGAGGGGTTTGGAAGGCCTTCCGCAGTGCCCTTGCCGCCTCGACGTGGCCCGGGTCGGTGATGGTCAGGCCGGCGCCCCACGACCGACGGTGGGTCCCGACGGATCTGCCGTCCAGGCTGATCGTGACGGATTCGAGGTCGGCGGTGACGTCAACGAACCGGCCAATGGCCTGCGGGTGGACGGAGTAGTCGTTGGATCCCATCCGGACGTAGTAGTCCCTCGGCAGCCGGACCCTAAAGGTGAATCCCGTGACCGGTGGAACCGGTGGCAACGCCATCATGGCCGCTTTGTCCGCAGCGAGCAGGTCCGACGGGCGGGCCCCGGTCCGCCTGACCAGCCGGGCGTTGGCCTTCGGCAGCCACTGCCCGAGCTGGGTGTTGAAGTCCTCCGGAGAGGCGAAGACCCGGCCCGGCAGGAAGGACGTCTCCAGGAATTGGTTGGCCCGCTCTACCACGCCCTTGCTCTCCGGGTCGTAGGGTTTGACCTGCACGATCCTGGTGGCCAAGACCCCGGCGAACGCGGCCACCCCTGCGGCGTAGCTGTTCCGCCGGCCGATGCCGGTTTCGTTGTCCCAGATCAGCCTGCGTGGAACCGCACCCAGGGATCCGAGCAGCTCCCACATGCCGGCGAGCAGGTCCCCGGTCATCCGTGACGGGATCATCCGGGCCATGATGAACCGAGAATGCGAGGACACCATCACCAGCACCGGCAACACCCTCGCCTTGCCGGCACTGACGGGTATCCGCACCTCCGGGAACCACAGATCGCACTGCGCCTGATCCCCGGGATCGTAAGAGATCCGGTCTGCAGGATCAGCCGGGGCATACTCCAGCCGGATCCTGGCCACGTTTTCCCGAAACCACGCCGGAGACCCGGACCAGCCCACCCGTTCAGCCAACACCGTCGCCGGCATCCGCGGGTTCTCCACCAGCAGCGCACGAATCGCCGGTTCCACAGCCTTGATCCCGGAGTCCTGAGGCGCCCGAACGTACGTAGGCGGACTGTCAGAGCTGACCGCCTTCGCCACCGTGTTCCTGGAGATCCCCAACCGCGCCGCTATCGACCTCATCGACTCACCCTCGGCCAGATGCAACCGCCGAATAAGCGCCCAATCCTCCACTGTGATCACCCACCCAATCGTTTGGAACGGGTAGCTCAGTTTTCAACCGTCACAATGGCTCACTTTTCGACCGTCACCGACAAGTGCGATGTTGCTCTGCTCCCGTGACCCGATTCCAATCGCCGATACGGGTTCGATTCTGGGCAATTTACACACCAGCGCACGGATGGCGAAGGCGCGGAGCATGAACAGACTAGCCACACGGCGTGCTGACTCCTAGCGGCATGGTGACGTGCACGGGAGCAAGAGAGGATCGTATGAGAACCGGACTAGGAACCAAGGTCAGCGCCCCGGCTGCCCAACCAAGCAGGACCTCTGACCGCATCTTTAGAACGCCTAGAGCCGCCCCCAAAAAGGAACGGCTCTAGGCGCTATCCATCCAGACTGGTCGGCAAGGGACAAGCTCACGGCAGCAGGACGGATATATGCCCACCGGTCCCGGACCCCTTTGGGAAACGACCGACACCGGTGGACGGCACAACAGTAGCAGTCCCTGGATGTGTGCTTTCACCCGCCCTGCGGCTCGATGCGACGCACCATCGGGCGGCAACCATAAGGTTTTCCGTCCTGCGGCCCAGCAGGTCATCACAAATCTACGTTGCCCACCCAGAGTGGCAACAACGGAATTGTGGTGATGCTGCGGAAATCTTGAGTCAAAAGTGATGGATGACAGGGAATACTCTTGGGGTCGTGCAGCAGAGCGCGACGGTTTGCGCGCGGCCGGCGGCGCTGCTCCGGCCGCGAAGGGACCATGGCATTGCCGGAACTTCCCCGCCTGTTGGCAATAACCACAGGCGGGGATATCCGGGCTTCCACGTCGGGTGCTTCCGTGGTCGGCTTTTGCCTGTGAACAGCAGGCTGGTCCCGACCGCTTCCCGCTGTCTCTTCCTGGGTGCTCGTGACACTGAAAGGCAGGCGGGATGATCCAAGTCGTGAATTCTCCGGAGTGCACGGTGTCGCTGGCGGGTGACATCGTTCGGGTGCGGTGGTTTCCAGGTGTCCGCGTTAGCCGGCAAGCCGCGATGGACTGCCTGGCTGCCGTGACGAGCATGGGTGAATGCAACAGAGTTTTGATGCTGGTCGATCTCACGGGCGTCGCTGGACTGGACCGTGGCGCCCGCACAGTCTTCGCCCAAGAGAAGCTGACCCGGAAAGTAGCCGTGATCGGTGCAACTCCGGTTGATGAAATCATCGCCAACTACTTCATCGCATTGGACTCAGGGCCCTCGCCCATCCGGTACTTCACCAATACCTCGGACGCGGAAGCGTGGCTGCGAGCGTGCCCTCTCGAAGCACCGCACTCCTATTAGCCGCGGAGCAGTTGCAGTCCGAGCGCCTGCTGGTCTGATAACCGCTCCATTCTGCGCGGCCGGTACGGCCGGGGTGATCTTTGGCGGGACCTGTGCAGGCGACTCCTGGGGCACGTGATTGGCCTCGTGCCGTCCGCTCCCCTGTTAGTGCCCAGGATGGTGCTGGGTGCTCACAGGTGTTGCCATGGGAACCTGTCGAAAGCCGCCCCCAGTTGCCCATAACAGCAGTGGCACTTACGTCCGCGACATCAAAGTCTCTGACCAGCCGCGAGTTCTATCGGACCCTGCAGCTTTTCCCCAGTGGGTTCGTGGTGGCCAGCGCGCCCGTCGCCAGGGGCTGGGGACGCCCGCGGCGGTTGGGTCTCTTAGGGGGTTGGCCTAGGCGTCGAAGTGCGTGCGAACGCTGGGGTCGTGTGCAACTGATGCGACGACGGACGCGGCGATGTCCCGGAGTTTTACGTTGCGGGTGTTGGAGGCGATGCTGAGGATCTTCATTGCCGTGTCCTGGTTACAGCGATTCTGCGCCATGATGGCGCCGGCCGCCAGGTCAATGATCGTCCGGGATTCCAATGCGGCCATCAGGTTGGCCTTAGCCTCGGTCAATTGACTGATCCGGACAGCCAGTCGAAGGGCTTTGGAGGCGTGGTAGGAGTAGGTTTCCACCATGGCGATGTCGTTGGCAGTAAACGCCCGGGATTGCGTGGAGTATAGGTTCAGTCCGGCCGTCGCTTGGCCTTCAAGGATTAGTGGCACTGACAGGCAAGACCTCACCGAGGCTTGGCGGGCGGCCCCCCGGAATTCCGGCCAGCGGCGATCCTCAGCGATGTCCGGAAGGTGCACGATCACCCCTTGGCGGATGGCAGTAAGACACGGCCCGTCACCGGCACTGAATTGGCTGTCGTCCAAGCGCGCCGCGCCTTCATCGCTACGGGCTATCGTCACCTGCTTCTTCTGTCGGATCAGCATGATGCTGCAGATGGCGTCACCCGGGTCGGATAACGTCGTCGCGGAGAGCTCGGCAAGTTCATCCAGCATCTCCTTCACATCCTCGGTTCTGAGGACGAGGTCCTGCAGATGATCAACGAGAATTTCCGTCGATTGACGGACCGATTCCGCTGCCATCCTTTGCCCATCTCTAAAGAAGTTGAACACCGGGAACTCTGAAACACCCTGGCGCTATAACGAGGTCATCCTCCGAGTATGCCCCGCTCCGCATCGAGTTGCGAGAGGCCAACCCAGAGGACATCGCCCGATCGTTGGGTCAAGGCCCCGTGCCGGGCCCGGGGGTGCTAGTGGCGCCCAATCGCCCACACGAATGCAGGCAGCTGAGTGGGCATGCCCGGGAAACTGTTACTCGTCCCCTCATGCCGGGCTATGAGTGTGTCCTATTGGGATTTCTCACAGTGCATTACAACACCCTGCTGATCGAATAGCGCACGGCTAGCTCTAGCTGGGGGCGTGGCCCTTCTCGGCATTGCCTGGGTCCGGGAAGTCGTGCGGGCGGCGAGAGATTTCCAGGCCGATGTCGTTATACCGACCCAGCAGATCCGAGCTGTTCTGAAGGTATGGGCAGTCGAGCAACGCGAAGAGGTCGTCACTGGCCGTACGCAGTTCTTCATTGGAGAATTCCGTGAGCGGGCGGCCGTACAGAGCCTCGATCCACATGACGGGAAGATCGGGGGATTCTCCGGCGAACCGGCCTCCAGGGAACAGCTCGCGAATGTCGTCGTCCCTGGGCAGTGGCAACTCAATGAGGTCAGTGTTCATCGAGGAGCTGTGGGCATCGGACGTTAGTTGGAGGGAAACCCCCGCACCGCATCCGCCCTGCAGGGCGGCGTCCAGAGCGTTGAGGTCGCTCCGCAGTCCTGCCAGGGCAGATGACTCCACCAGGGCCGCATGCGAGAGGTCAATGCAGATATGGCAGCGAAGGCCCGTCCACCGTACACGCCGGATTACGTGGGTCAGCTCGTGGCGGGAACGAAGGTGCAGGCTGCCGCGGATGTCGATCCGGACGACGTCGGCGGATGTATCAAAATTAGCGATTGCGTCTAATGTGCGGTCCATAGGTGCTCCAAAAAGTTCTATGGCCGACGGCTTAGCCTTCCCAAGAGACTAGTCATCCGGGGACCCGTACACAACACCGTCCTCAGCGGGCCGGGCGCACTCTAAAGTGAGGAGTGGATCCGGGTACTCCCGAAGACCCGCAGAGTCCCGGGTTTTCTGAGAATGGTTTTGCCTAAGCGATCGGGACAAATCGACTCATCCAATCAGATGTGCAGAGTACGGACTTACAGAATCTCCATTATCGGCGTTCATTCAGTGGTTAGTGGAGAACCGTCCACTGAATAGTACGCGGGTCGCTGTTCGGGATGGTTTAGCAGTCCATCCTGGTCAGATTGCAGGAGAGGATTTCTTTTGCTTTGCCGGGCCTGCGGGTTCCAGTTGTGGGTTCGTCGCTGGCACGAGGCCTAGTGTTGAAAATTCGCTCCGGAGGACCTTGGCCCACGCGGCGTAGCCCAGACCGTTAAGGTGTAGGGCGTCAGCGGTGAATTCCTCCCGCAGTGCGCCGTTGTTATCGGCCAGTGCAGGCCACAAGTCTACGAAAACCGCGTTTTCCCGAGCAGCAATATTGCGGAGTAGTGAATTCAAGAACGTGATATTTTCGCGGTACTTGCGGTGGCGCGGCATAACACTGTTAATCAGGAAAGGAGCTTTGGGAGCGCGTTTCCTGATCTCCTTGACGAGTTCTTGGATAGACGCTGCGATGTCTTCTGCTTTTCGTTTTGCCCCGCCCAGGTCATTCGTCCCGATCAACAGAGATATAGCCACGGGGTCATGGATCGCAGTGTCCAGTCTGGTGAGGACTCCCTGTACGTCGTCGCCACCGATGCCGCGGTTGAGGGTTGGCAGCTCGGGGAACCATTCGTCCCACTGCCCGCCTTCGGTAATGCTGTCTCCTAGGAACAGGACTCTTTGAGGCGGGAGGGGAAGCTCTTCAAACTGGGAACGGCGCATGGTGATGCTCCGCGAAACGAAACGAAGGATCAAACGAGTGATGGGATTCATTGATTCTTTACGAAATGCAGGCACGATCCATAGTTTATTCCCGGTCCGGGGAAAAACCAAGGGCGGCACCCTAAGTGGTCCGAATTAGGATGCTAAATGATCGCTGATTAGCCCGGCGGCAGCCCGCATTCCTTCTCGGTTAGGGTGGAACGAAACTCCGTTTCCGGGCTTGGGCCGGAAACCGTTGACCCAAGGTTCTGGGCATCCAAGGGCATGGTTCTCGCTGAACTGCGAGAGTTTAATTAGCTCAGATCCGGAACGATCTGCAGCGTGTTGGAACATTTGTGCAACCTGCTCGCCAATTACCCGCAGTGTGGACATGGTTTCACTGTCAAAGGGTGCTGAGGGCCCGGGTGTTGTTCGATGCCCGATTATCGTGAGGTAGTCGACAAAGACGACGCGTGCCTTTGGGGCCCGACGGTGAATTTCCTCCGCGACGCTCACTAGTCCCGCAGTGGCACGGTCAATTACTATTCCCGGCTTCTCGCTTATCTGTGGGAGTTTGATTCGCGAAAGGACAGGCTGCGTTGACAACCAGCCCTTCAATGCGGCTGCGTACATCGAACCGATGTATCCGACGTCATTGCCACCCGCTGTCAGGGTGACCAGATCGCTGTCGTGGGACAGGCCCCGGATTTGGGGCTGGAATTTTAGGAGGCCGACCCGCTGTGGACGGGTAAGTATTGTTTCCGTGGTTGCGCCCGATATGGATAGGTCTGTGAGCCGGCAACCTAGCTTCTCAGCGAGAAGGTGCGGGTAGTTGAGGGCGGATCGTTGAGCGCGTCGGCTCTCTATAGGCCGGATGCCTGGACCAGCGGCAAAGGAACTGCCTAGAGAAGTTAGGTGGGCGATTCCGGGTCTCGTCTGGCCGGGAACCTCTGCGGAACTGCTGTTCACTTATTTCTCCTCGACGATCGCGGGTCGGCGCCGGCAGTGTAGGTATCTGTGTGAAGGGAGCGGCGGTGGCAATCGATGGCTGGTGAGGCCCATGGGCCTATGCCTGATTTGCTAACGGCGTTCTCGAAAAGGCATCTTTCAAGCTTGCAAGATCCCACGGAGTCCCCTTGCTGATTTGCCGGAGTTGTCGCTGGTCGTAATCTTGACGGTTGCTTGGGTCAAGCCGTCTGCGCTGGCCGTGAACGTGATCTCGCCGGGACGTGTTGTAGTGCGAATAATTGCTTGGGCCCGTCCCTGGTAGGTGCTGTGGGTTGGAGAGCTCAGTTGTTCAGCGGTCGCAGGGTTGGCGCTTCCGAAGCCTAGTAGCGTTCCTTCGCCTTCTACATTGACTGTCACGGGCCTATCATCGAGTGGTTTGAGCACGCCTGTGTTGTCAGTGAGCTCGACATCGATGAAGACCAGGTCAGCGCCGTCTGCCGTCGCCTCGCTGCGTTCAGCAGTGGCTCGAAGTACCGTCTCGGGGCCGGCCGAGGCTAGGGTCTCTGAACCGACGACGTTGCCGGATTTGTCGTATGCCGTGGCAGTGAGTTTCCCCGGCGCATATGGCATGCTGAAAACAGTGCGATATTGTTTCTTCTCCCTGACTTTTCGGGAAGCGATGAGCTTATCGTTCAGGTGCAGGTCAACACGGTGAGCGTCAGCGTATACTTCCACTTCGGCTTTGACGCCTTCGTATCCGCTCCAGCTCCAACTGTGAACGGTGTCGGTCGGCCGCCAATTGTTCTTGGTGCGTTTTTGACCGGCATGGTTCAAGGGGCGCACGGACAAGAACGGGCCTCGTGTTCGGCCCCACACAATCTCGTTGTAGTACGACCAGGGTTGCCGGTAACCGGTGATATCGATGATCGGTGCCCCTGCCAGGAGTGCCGGGTAGGGCTGGAACAGTTTGCGGGGACTGTCATACTGCTGAGTGGCGATGCCGGCTTCCCCTACGTAGTCCCAGGCTGTCCACACGAATTCGCCGATGACGTTGGGCATGGCGTTGATCAGCCGCCATAGTGTAGCGGTTGTGCTGGGGGTCGTTTCCGTACCAACGATAACGCGGTCCGGATACCGCTTGGTGTCCCTGACCCACCGGTCATGCCCGTAGTTGTAACCCGCAACATCGAGGGCGAACTGTGCTTCCCTCGTCCTATTCTCGGCTTGGGGGAGCCTGAGCAGCAGCGGAGTGAGCTTCTCGAAGGCGCCCATCAAAAAGTTGAGCATCGCGATCGTCTTTTCAGGATTGCCCGCCTTCTCTTTGTTCTCGACCTTTTCGGACTCCACTTTGGGGTCGTCCTTAGGGGCAATGAAGCTCAGGAAGACGTTCACCCCATTGGTGATGAAGCGGTCGGGGTCCGCTGATCGGGCGTGAGCGGCTATGTCGTAGCCGAGCGCCTTGCCTTGGTCAGTGGAGATCTCGCCAATCTCATTGCCGATCGAATACATGATCACTGAAGGGTGGCTGTAGTCCTTGGCGATCAGCGCGTCGAGGTCACGTTGCCACCACTCCAGGAAGTGCCGAGAGAACCCATCGCGGGACTTGGGCCTCCACCATTCATCGCCGAGTTCATCCATGACGAGCATCCCGAGTTTGTCGCATGCTCGAAGAGTCGCCCGTGAGAGGGCGTTGTGAGCGCTTCGGATCGCGTTGTAGCCGGCATCACGGAGGATGCGGATCCGGCGTTCTTCGGCAGCCTCCAGTGTGTGGGCGCCGATGATTCCGTTGTCGTGGTGGATGCAGCCCCCGCGCAATTTAGTTGTGGCGCCGTTGATTTGGAGGCCTTGGTGCGCGTTGACAGTAACAAGCCGGATCCCAAACGTATCCTCGACTGTGTCGAGGCCGTCGTTCTTGTCGGCGAGCTCTGCGTAGACGCTATACAGGTGCGGATGCTCCGGCGACCAAAGGTGTGCGCCGTCGATAGTAAATTCGACGGCATGGACGGAGTTTGTTCCCGGCGGGGTCACTACCTCTTGGGAGGTTGCCGAAATCTCTTTGCCGTCCGGCCCCGTAAGTGTGACTCTCAACGTGGAGGTGCGGGCTTTGATGTCGTCGTTAGTGACAGTGGCACGGGCATGAACCGTAGCGTTGGTGCCCTCCAGGCTAATTGTCCGCAACTGCAGGCCGGTCGGATCGATATGCAGAAGAGGACCGATCAGGAGGCTGACCGGGCGATAGATTCCGCTTCCTGAGTACCACCGCGAATTTGGGCCTGACGGGTTATTGGCAACTACCTCAAGGAGGTTATCTTCCCCGTACTTCAGGTGGTCATCAAGCACTACTCGGAACTCTGCGTAGCCCGAGGGGCGTCCCCCGATGAGTACGCCGTTGAGGTAAACCTCCGAGCGCATATAGACACCTTCAAACTCAATGACAACGTGTTGCCCGCGCCACGCTTCGGGCGCAACGAAGGTCTTGCTGTATCTGTACACGCCACCTGGGTAGAAGCCTGTGTGGTAGCCATTTGCCGTTGCCGGGTCGCGTTTTTCGTAGAGCATGGCATCGTGCGGGAGTGTCACAGCCGTGGGCTTCGCGGACCCGGCAATGCCGGAAACAAGCCAGTCTGTATTGAACGGTGTGCGTTTCATAATCCCTCGTTATGGTGATTGAACTGACAGAAAGCAGCCGGAACTGAGTGAGCGCCGTTTGGATGCGAGCTGATGGTCTTGCAACTAAGTGGCGGTTTCAGCGGCACCGACTAAAACCAACGCCGCCATGGGCGGTATTGCCAACCGCTGCTACTCCATAGCGCTGCCGGCGTTCTCGAAGTGGGCAATTTGGCCGATACGTCGGGCGTGCCTTTCGTCATTGCTGAAAGGAGTCTGAAGAAAGGCTTCCACGAGGTCGAACGTTTCCTGAGCTGAGTGTTGCCTTGCTCCCAAGGCAACAACGTTGGCGTTGTTATGTTCCCTGGCGAGAACGGCCGTTGAGTGGTTCCACACTAGTGCCGCACGGATGCCCTTCACTTTGTTTGCCGTGATTTGTTCACCGTTGCCGGAACCGCCAAGAACAATGCCCAACGCATGCCTCCCCGACTGTTGGTCGGTGATAACAGCCTGGGCTGCACGAATGCAAAAAGCGGGGTAGTCGTCTTGCGGGTCGTACGTCTTTGGCCCGTGGTCAACAACTTCATACCCTTTTGCTGCCAGGCGCCTTACGAGATCAGCGCTAAGGTCAAGCCCGGCGTGGTCAGTGGCTATATGGACCCGGGGGCAGAGTTGCGTGTCCGTGGACATTGAATTTTCCGTTCTTATGCATGTGATCTAAGTGCTGGGTAAAGGTAGGCGGAAGCCGGCCGGGCCCATGGCGCAGCCCTGCGTCCGGCCGGCTGAAGGGAACCGTCAGATGCCGCCGGCGAGTTTGTAGTAGGCGGCGTTCCAGTTCAGGTCTTTCTTGAACTGGCGGATGGTGGTGTCTTCGTCGATGGTGAGCAGTTCGGTTTTGGCGATTTCGGCGAAGTCCTCGAAGACGTCCATGCCCACCTGGGTGGAGAGCACGGTGTGGTGGGCGGCGCCGGCGGTGAGCCAGGCGGCGGCGGAGGTGGCGAAGTCCGGTTTCGGTTCCCACAGGGCGCGGGCCACGGGGAGGTTGGGCAGGGGCTGGTCCAGGGGGACGACGTCGACGGCGTTGGCCACCAGGCGGAAACGGTCGCGCATGTCGGACAGGGCGACGACGACGCCCGGGGAGGCGTCGGCGTCGAACACCAACCGGACGGGGTCTTCCTTGCCGCCGATGCCCAGGGGGTGGATTTCCAGCCGGGGCTTGGCGGCGGTCAGGGAGGGGCAGACCTCGAGCATGTGGGCGCCCAGGATCTTTTCGGAGCCGGGTTCCAGGTGGTAGGTGTAGTCCTCCATGAGGGACGCGCCGCCGGGCAGGCCGGCGCCCATCACCTTGGCGGCCCGGACCAGGATGGCGGTCTTCCAGTCGCCTTCGGCGCCGAACCCGTACCCGGCGGCCATGAGCCGCTGCACGGCGAGGCCCGGCAGCTGGCGGAGGGCTCCGAGGTCCTCGAAGGACGTGGTGAAGGCGGCGGAGCCGTTGCCTTCGAGGAAGCTGCGCAGGCCCAGTTCGATCCGGGCGCCGTAGCGCAGCGATTCGTGCCGGGCCGCGCCTGCGCGGAGCTCCGGCACCACGTCGTAAAGGTCCTCATACTCGGCCACCAGGGCGTCGACGTCGGACTCTGCAGCACCGTGGACGGCGTCGGCGAGCTCGTTGACGGACCAGGTGTTGACCGCGACGCCGAAGCGCAGCTCGGCCTCGGTTTTGTCGCCTTCGGTGACGGCGACGTTGCGCATGTTGTCGCCGAAGCGGGTGAGCTTCAGGCTCCGGACGGCGGCCCAGCCGGCGGCGGCGCGCTGCCAGGAGCCCACCTGGCGGGCCACCTCGGGGTTGGAGACGTGCCCGACGACGGTTTTCCGGGCGATGCCCAGGCGGGACTGGATGTAGCCGAACTCGCGGTCGCCGTGGGCGGCCTGGTTCAGGTTCATGAAGTCGAAGTCGATGTCCGCCCACGGCAGGTCGCGGTTGGCCTGCGTATGCAGGTGCAGCAGGGGCTTGCGCAGCAGGTCCAGGCCGGAGATCCACATCTTGGCCGGGCTGAAGGTGTGCATCCAGGCGGTGACGCCGATGACCGAGTCATCCGCGTTGGCCTCCAGCGCGGTGCGGCGGATGGCGTCCGAGTCGGTCAGGACCGGCTTCCACACGATCCGCACGGGCACGGCGGAGGAGGCGTTCAGCTGGTTGGCGATCTCCTGCGACTGGGCGGCCACCTGCTTGAGGACTTCCTCGCCGTAGAGGTGCTGGCTGCCGGTGAGGAACCAGACCTCGTAGCCGTCGAGGGAGGTGTTTGCTGCGGTCATGGGTTCTCCAATTGAGATTCGATAGTGGATATTGGCCAAGCGGGGGGCCGCGAAGGAATTACTAAAGGATGATCGTTGCGCTACGTGTTTTTGAAGGAACGCCGCGGTCCCGGGTTCGGGGAGTGCGGCCTCGATAAGGGCGACACCGGCTGGTGGGGCGCCGTGCTTGCACGAATGTGAAGTGCTGGGGTGACTACCGCGGTGGGTGGGGGCATTCCGACGTCGAGTTCGCGCAGCATCAAGTCCACGGATTTGCGCCCCAGTTCTTCGAAGTCCTGTCGCACTGTTGTCAGTGGCGGGGTGAAGTAGGCGCTCTCCGGCTGATCGTCGAAGCCGACAACGCTGACGTCTTCCGGTACCCGTACCTGTGCTTCAGCAAGGGCTCTCAGGACTCCCAAGGCCATTTGGTCGTTGGCGGCAAACACAGCTGTTATCCGAGGGTCCTGGGCAATTTTCCTGCCGATGGTGTATCCGCTGCCGGCGCCCCAGTCACCTATAAACAGGTGTTCATCGGGGAGGCCGGCTCCGCGCAGAGCTTCCCGCCAGCCCGCTTTACGTTCGGAGCTGTCGGGCCACCCCGGCGGACCCGAAAGGTGAGCTATCGCGCGGTGGCCCTGCTGGAGAAGATGTTGTACTGCGGCACGTGCGCCCTGTCCCTGGTCCACTATTGTCCCGCTGACATTGCTGTTGGTTGGCGATCCGACAGTTACAACAGGAACGGACAGCTTCATGTCATCCAAAGCTGCAAGAGCTTCCTCGTGGGGTACTACCACGGCAATGCCGTCAACGGACTGGTCCATAAAATGGTTGATGGCCTCGCATATGCTCGCCCTGTTCACTTCACGCAGCGCAGCGATGCTGACGGAATAGCCAGCGTCCCTGGCTGCCTGTTCTATGCCCATCAGCGTGTTGGCTGGACCGTACTGGGACAACTCGCTCGCCAGTACCCCGATCCTCCGCGAACGGCGGGTGACCAAGCTCCTGGCTGCAGTGTTGGGCCGGTACCCGAGCTCGGCGATCGCAGCCTTGACCTTTTCTCTTGTGCCGGTGCGGACGTTCGGGTGACCGTTGACGACCCTTGACACCGTCTGATGTGAAACACCGGCGACGGCAGCGACGTCCTTCAGCCTTGGTGCCTTGCCATCAGTGGTCCTGTCCATGGTTCACCGAGCCGCTGTGTCGTGTATGGATACCGGCCGCATGTTTGACTCGCCGTCACGCCCGTGGCGGACGGGCTCCCTCAATTTATGGCCCCTGTGGGTTCTTGCCCGTAAACGTTTTGATAGCGGTTGAACAGGGCATCAACCGCTGCTGGTGCAATTGGGTGCGGTTCTCCTAACTGTCGCGAGAACAGCACTGATCTGGCTACATCTTCAACCATGACGGCTGCCTTGACAGCGTCACGGGCATCTTTGCCGATGGTGAACGGGCCGTGATTCTTCATCAGTACGGCACGGGAGCGGTGGCCACTGAGGGTATCGACGATTCCACGCCCAATGGAATCATCGCCGATGATTGCGAAGGGGCCGATAGGAATCTCGCCGCCGAACTCGTCTGCCATCGCCGTTGTTACGCAGGGTATGGGTTCGCCGTGCGCGGCCCAGGCTACGGCGTACGGGGAATGGGTGTGGACCACTCCCCCGACCTCGGGCATGTGGCGGTAAACGTATGCGTGTGCCGCCGTGTCGCTTGAAGGTGCCCTTTCTGAACCGGGCGAGTCGGGGACGACCTGGCCGTCGAGGGTGCAGAGAATCATATTGTCCGCGGTCAGTTCGTCGTACAGCACGCCGCTGGGTTTGATCACGAAGTAATCAGTTCCAGGAACGCGGCCCGATACATTACCGCCGGTCCACACAACAAGGTTGTAGCGCACAAGTTCCGCATGCAGCTTGGCGACGTCGCTTCGGACTGTTCGAATAGCCTCGGCTATCTCGGTAGACACTTGGCTTGATGGCTGGCTGGTCGTGCTAGAGCTCATGGTTGGCTTCCTTTCGGAGAGATTGCGTCAACGGCTGCGCGCTGGACGGCAAGCCCAGCGGCGTATCGGTCCAAGTACGTCGAGAACCCCGTTACGTCGGCAGGGTCAGGATTAGTCGTTTCAAAGGCCGCGCCCCCAAAGACGCTGTTGCGAAGAAACTCATTGAGGTCTCCTGAGGGGTGGGTGGCGAAGGCCGCAAGCACGGCGATCCCCCAAGCCCCACCTTCGGAAGCCGATTCCGCGACGGAAACGGGCGCGTTTAGAGCGCCGGCAAGAAAGCGTTGAGCGATTCCAGCGGTCCGAAACATGCCGCCGTGCGCGAACATCCGGTCGACCGCAACCCCTTCGTCGGCAAGGACGCGCATGCCAAGTACCAGCGTTGCGAACACGCCATACACCTGGGAGCGCACAAAGTTTGCAAGGGTGAACGTGCTGTCGGGTGCTCGTACAAGGAGTGGCCGGCCATCGCGCACGCCAGCAAGAGGTTCACCGGCGACGTAGTTGTACGCGATTACTCCGCCGGCATCTGGGTCGCCTTCGAGCGCTTCCTGAAGGAGGGCGGTGAACACGGCGTCCTGGTCGATGGTGCAGTCTGATTTACGCGCGAATTGGGTAAAGACCTGTACCCAGGCTGCAAGTTCACTTGCACCGTTATTGCAGTGGACCATTGCTACCGGAGCGCCCGCCGGAGTCGTTACGAGATCGAGCTCGTGGCGGACCTGAGCCAGCGGCCTTTCAAGGACGACCATGGCGAAGATGCTCGTGCCGACACTGACGTTGCCCGTCCGGGGGGCTATGGAGCATGTGGCGACCATTCCAGTACCGGCGTCACCTTCAGGCGGGCAGAAAACTGCCCCGGGCTGCAGGGCACCTGACGGGTCAAGCAACGCTGCGCCAGCATCCGTGAGTGTGCCGGCGTACTCACCCGCCACCAGCACCTCGGGGAGCACCTGGCTGAGGTCGAGCGCGGGAGCGGCATGAGCAACAAGTGCTTTGTAACGTGCCAAAAGGTCCGAGTCGTAAGTGTGGCTCGCAGAATCGATCGGGAACATGCCGGAAGCATCACCGATTCCAATTACTTTCCTTCCAGTGAGACGCCAATGAACATAACCGGCAAGGGTGGTCATGAAATCAATGCGTGGAACGTGGTCTTCGCCGTCGCTCACAGCCTGGTGTAGGTGGGCAATCGACCAGCGGAGGGGGATGTTGAGGTCGAATGCCTTTGTAAGCTCGGCAGACGCCGCGCCCGTAGTGGTGTTCCGCCAGGTCCTGAATGGCACGAGTTGTTGGTCATCGCAATCGAAGACCAGATAGCCGTGCATCATGGCGGAAACACCAATCGCTTGAAGAATGCGTGGTTGCACCCCATAGCGCTCATCGCAGTTCGCAACAAGATCTGCATAGGCTGCCTGAATACCGGTCCAGACGTCTGTCAGCGAGTAGGTCCACACCGCGTTCTGAAAGCTGCTTTCCCAGCTAAAGCTCCCCAATGCGAGCACGTGCCGGGGATCATCCCCGATAAGGCACGCCTTGATGCGGGTTGAGCCTAGTTCAATCCCCAGACGAGCGCGTCCGGAACATATGGCATCGGCTACAGATGACGTGCCGGGAAGATTCACAACAATCCTTCTCTTGCTGGCTCAGGCCAGATAATTTTTCGACATGTGAGGGGACAACCAAAGGATGCCCTAGGCTTCAGATGAACTTGGTTAGCGCTAACAATATTGAGACGCGCAGCCTCAAGGATGGTCACTATTCCTCACCTTGCCGCTTACTTAATCCCGGGCCCGATGACCTGGGCCCTTGAACTGAAGCGTTCGCCAAAGATTATTCCCGTCTGGGGAAAAAGGCAAGGCTGGCTTCTATATTTGGGCGAGCACGTCGTTGTTCCGGCTCTGTGCTTCTATTGGTTCTCGGCGTGTACGAGTTCGAGCGGAGCGAGAGGAGCTTCTCACATGCTTGTCATTCGAGAATCACGAGTGCATGCGGTGGTCCGTTCCGGTTCTAAAGCAAGCGAAGGCTTGTTTCTGACGCTTTTGGATCACCGGAGTAGGCGCCCGCTTCCAAGACCACGTCCGCCGCAGCCCACTCGAACCGCCCGTTGGCGCGGCGCTGCAGTGGGCGAAGAGAACCGGCCACCTCCATCGTCTTGGTCTCCCCTGGCGCCAGGTTCACGGGCTTGAAACCCAACAAAACCCGTCGGGGAAAGTCCTCTGCCTCGATCGAACCGTAAAGCTGTACGACGTGACGGCCAGCGCGTTCTCCTGTGTTGGTGACTTGTGTTGTCACCGTCACCCTATCTGCGGCGATCTGCGTGACAGTCAGGTCGCTGATGTCGAAGGTGGTGTAGGAGAGGCCGTATCCGAGTGGGAAGGCAGGGTTGTGGCCGTCGCGGTCCAAGAGGCGCTGCCCAAACCAGCGGTCGTACGTGATGCTGGTGGCGTCCCGGTCGAAGTAGGGTAAGTGTTCCTCTGTTGTTGGGATGGAGTAGGGAAGCCGCCCGCTGGCATCGGCTTTCCCATAAAGGACGTCTGTGAGGGCATTTCCCCCCTCGGATCCTGAATACCATCCCACGAGCATCGCCGGGACGGTGTCGCGCCAGGATTCTGTAATGACGGCTCCTGCGGTGACCACGACGACCACGGTTTTGGGGTTGGCAGCCGCGGTTGCCCGGATGATTTCCTCGTCGACAGGCCTTAACCGCAGGCTGGCCCGGTCGCCGCCAACGGTGCTGCCCATGGCGCCTGCGGCTCCCATGAGGTTGCTTGGGTCCATGCCTTCGGGGAAAGGAGGGAACAGGGCAAGAATGTCCGGGTCCAGCATGCTGTCCCCGCCGATGTATTCGCCTTCATCTTCTGCGGTGTAGCCAACGACGACGATGGCTACCTCCGCCTTTTTCGCTGTGGCGGCGGCTGCTTTGGGGTCGTCTTCGAATGAGGTGAAGAGCTGTGCTTCTGGAACGTTGTTCCGGAGTCCTTCGAGTGCAGTAACTACCTCCGGGGAGCGGACTGATGACGATCCGTGGTCACCCGTATTGGGTAGATTGGCCAGCCTGCCGATCAGCGCGACCGAATTCGTCTTCTCCGGACCGAGTGGCAGTACCGGTGTGCCGTCAACTGCATCGTTTTTCAGCAGGACCATGGACGTGGCCGCTGCTTCCCGCGCCAATTTCCGGTGTTCGCTGCAGAAAATAACTTCCTTTGCGGGCTCTTCCTCACGTGCGGAGGCATAGTGTCGAAGCTGGGTGCGCAGGACCCGCTTTGCTGCCCGGTCGACGTGCTCCCAAGAGACCCGGCCGGATTCAAGGTCTTCGGGTAGTTGCTGGGCGCGCTGCTGACGCATGGGCGCTTCAACGTCGAGACCTGCGCGCAGCGACAGGCCGGCGTCCCGGAAACCGGACACGAAATCAGTGATGGTGACGCCCTCGAAACCCCATTCACTGCGGAGGGTGCCTTCCAGGAGGGTTTCGTTCTGGCCGGCCCATTCGCCGTTGACGGAGTTATAGGACGTCATGATGCCGTCCACACCTTCCTCGACGACCCGGCGGAAGTGCGGGAGGAAGGCCTCGTGGAGCGTCTGTTCGTCGGCCAGCACGTCGACTTTGAAGCGTGCATTTTCCATGGAGTTAAGGGCGTAGTGCTTTGCGACGGCCATGGCGTTGCGTTGGACGCCACGAACGAGCGCTGCGCCGAACTCGCCCAGGAGAATGGGGTCTTCGCCGTAGGTTTCCTGTGCCCGGCCCCATGCGGGGTGCCTTGGAAGATTGATGCATACGCCACCGAAGAAGTTCCCTCCCTGGGCTCTCAGTTCACGGCCAATGGCGACGCCGATGCGCTCTTCCATCTCAACATCCCACGTCGCGCCACGCGCCATGGACACTGGAAACGCCGTGGACGCGCCCATCACTACTCCACGGGGACCATCACTGAAACGGAGGCCGGGAATCCCAAGTCGCTTGATCTCGCCCATCACGATGGGTTTCAGGTTGTACCCGGCGCTCATCTCTGCGATCCCGACCCAAAAATCCGAGTCACCATCGAGCAGCCACAGCTTTTCATCCTGTGTGAGCTGGCCAAGAAGCTGCTCTGTGGCCGCGTCCAGGTCAGCTCCTTGCCGAATGATGTTGACCGCTTCGTAGAAGCTACTGGTTGTTTCGTGGAAGCTATCGGTCTGGCTGGTCGGCATGATGCTGGTCTTTCTGGTGATGATGGGAGATGACATGCCTCCGTCCGAAGGAGAGCCGGGTGGGCGTTCTACGGGTGGGAGGGGTACGTAGCGGACACGTAATTGGGCAAAAGTGCTTGTGCTCCGGCCGTCAGGGTTGGGGGTGACGGCCGGAGCGGTGGGTGGTGTTTAGCGGGCGCGGCGGATTGGCAGGACCAGGAGGCCTGAGATGATGACGATGATGAAGGCGATTGGCCAGACGATGCCGTAGGAGCCGCCGACGAGGGCGACTGCGGTGCCGGCGGTGACGGGGGCGATGGCGTTGCCGAGGTTTTGTCCGACTGAGGACATTCCGAGGTCGCGGCCTGCTGCTTCGGGGTCGGGGAGCAGGTCGATGAACAGGGCCTGGTCAACGACGAGGAACACGCCAAGGCCGAGTCCGCCCATGGCTGCCTGGATGAACATGGCAGGAAGAGACGGCCAAACCCAGGGAACGATGAAGCCCAGTGCGATGATCACGGCAGCTGCGATCACGAAAGGCTTCCGACGGTGCAGTTTGTCGGAAAGCTTTCCCGAACCGGCCATTCCGAGCATTGTGGCAGGTAGTGCGACGACCTGCAGGAGGGGGCTCATCTGGGCTGCTTCTGCCGCGCTGAGGGCTGGGGTGATGTAGCTCTGGAGCATGTAGATGCTGTAGGTGGTGCCGATGCCGAATCCGGTCCAGAGCAAGACCTTCGAGATCCAGGCCCACCGGTAGTCCCGGTCGCGCAGGGCGACGATGAACGAAGCAAAGATGGTGCCAATCCGGATTTTTCCGCGGGGCAGGTGCTTGGATGACCGGTCCCGGGCAAGGAAAAGCAACGGTACGGTGAGCAGCAGAAGCGTCACGGCGAACGGGTAGTAGCTGGCAAGGCCGATGGCAGCAAAAAGCGCTCCGGCCACCACTGCGCCGAGGATGGCCGCGAAGTACACCACAACTCCGGTGACCGCCGATACCGACCCCAGGCGCTCTTTGGGCACCCGGTCCGCTACCGTGGCCACGAGGGGGCCCTGGGCATTTCCGGCGACCTGGATGACAGACCAGGCAAGAACCAGGAAAAACAGGTTCGGCGCCAGCGGCATCAGCGTGATGCCGGCTGCTCCTACGACAGCGCCGGCAGCGATATAAGGGGTGCGCCGGCCCCACTTTGTCCGGGTCAGATCTGAAAGCGTCCCGATGATCGGGGACAAGACCATGCCCACGACCACGCCTACCGACGACACCAACGACAGGCCGGCAGCACGTGAAGAGTTGAACTGCGCCAAAAGATCGAGCTGCTGCTGCTGCTCTGCAGACGGCGTCACGGCGCCGGAAGCAACCTGGCCGCTCAAATTATTCAGTGCGGTCAGGTCAACACCACTGTCGGGCCCGAAGATCCGGGCAAACTCCAGGTTTTGAACCTGCAGCGGGAGCAGGACCGTGAGCACTGCACCCCACAGCAGGGAAAAGGCCACGCTTGCCAGCGCGTACGTGCTGACATAGCGGCGATAGGGCCGCGTTTTCGGTTCATAGACGGGGGACAAATCATCCTTCGCCGGCCGGGGCTCCACCGGCGGAGCACCGGCCGCTCCCTGGGCTGCATCAACAGATCCCATGTACAACTCCTTCGTTGATCGCCGCAGG
The DNA here is from genome assembly GCF_040702325.1 of Pseudarthrobacter sp. 902506025. Classification (NCBI taxonomy): domain Bacteria; kingdom Bacillati; phylum Actinomycetota; class Actinomycetes; order Micrococcales; family Micrococcaceae; genus Pseudarthrobacter; species Pseudarthrobacter sp. 902506025. The sequence goes on along the minus strand of NZ_JBFBKW010000001.1, from coordinate 229,663 downwards.
CATCCACCCGCGGAAGCATTCGCAAAACAATATTCCCGCACCGGGAAAAAAGCAATAGTCGATGCTGGAAAAGAGATATTCCGGGGCGTTGATACCCCGACACTGCGCCTGCATTGGCCTGGCGCGTGGCAGCAGTCGCCCCGATGTTTCGAGTGCCGTCCTGGTGGTGCTCCCTTCCGCGTCGTGCGTTTTCCGGTTGACGGATTTCCGGATCAGCGGCGCCTGTCTCGACCTGGCAGGGTGAAGGTCGGGCCGGTTCAAAGCCAGGACAGCGCCATCATCTGCGGCGCGCTCCCCCTCCCCCCCCCCCCCCGGGGGGGGTGGTCAGGAGTCGCTGATCGCATTTCAGGCTCATATAGAGCGCGCCTTTAGAGCCGAATGTAGAGACGTCGGTGGGCTGCACAACATCAACGGAGACGTCACATTCAAGTCCGACAGGCATCCCAGGTGGGGGGCCGGTCGGACGACGAGGAGGTTTACCCTCATCCGTTTGCGTACAGGCCGAGTCGCCCGCACGATGGTGAGAAGGGTTTGTCGGATTTTTGTGTTGTGATCGGGGCCGCGTCCACGTTGACGACCTGCATGTACATCGCAAAGTACAACAGCCTAGGTCTAAATTGGGCTGACTGCGGGCGCAGGCGGGCGGTCACTTCTGGATTGTCCTCACCAGCGCGACAACTGAATGGTCCCGCAGGGTACGGCCGGATCAACCTCGACCGTGTACCTGCCGTCGCCCCTTTGGGTGATGAGTAGGCCTTGCATGCGTTCCAATGCTGCCGGAATCAGCTGGTTAACTGCTTCGCTTAATCCCTTGTCCCGGCTTCGTCGGTCTTCAATGGCTGTTTCCGACACGGATGTAACGGTCGAATGCGATCGAGTGGTGATTTCGTTGACCGGGCAAGCATCAGCGAAAGACGGGGAAAGGAAATAGCTTATATAAGGCAAGGTATTCCTTTAGGAGCGTCAGCGGCGTGGCCGGTTGCTCGGGGAGTACGTCGGGTCCGCGCAGATGTCGCGCGGACCCGACGGCCTTAGGGAAGGACGTGCCGGCGGCGGGCAGCGCGCCGGATAAGGGCGGTCGTTGTCAGCACCACCATGAGCACTGCGAAGACCGCGGCAACCGGCAGTCCGAGCGTATCGGGCCCTAGGCTGCTGATTCCGCTCGCGAGTTGGAGGGTTCCGTCGGACAGCTGTGCGCTTCCGTCGCTCAGCTGCCTCATTCCCGTGCTGAGCTGGTTCGCACCAACGGCCAGGGCCTGACTGCCGTCAGCCAGCTGACGGTCTCCCCCGGCGAGCTGGTCGCCGCCGGTGGCGAGCTGGTTTACGCCGGACGAGAGCTGGTCACCGCCGGCGGCCAGCTGGTTGACCCCGGACGAGAGCTGGTCACCGCCGGCGGCCAGTTGGTTGACCCCGGTTCCCAGCTGCGCGCCGCCTTCGCTGAGCTGGCCAAGACCCCCGGCAAGTTGGGAGGTACCCGAATGAAGCTGGTCCAGTCCGTTGGCCAGCTGAGCTGTCCCGTCACTGAGGCCGGACGTGCCTTGTGCCATCTGCGACATGCCATTGGCAAGCTCACGTGATCCGGTCGCGAGACCGTTGGCCCCGGTGGCCAGTTGTTTCGTTCCATCAGCAAGCCCGGCGGCTCCTGCGGCAATGCCAGAAGTGCCATCCGCGATGGCTCCGGCTCCCGGCGCCAATTGTGTCTCGATGCCCTCGGCCAGAGCGTTGACGGTTGACTGGATGCTTCCTGCACCGTTGTCCACGTCAGAGAGGTGCGACCTGGCTGAGTCGACGGAAGACACCGCTGTTGAAAGGCCGTCGCTGACGGCGCTGACGTCGGCGCTTGCTGTCGTGGTGAGGGTCCTGAGCTGTTCGACTTGCGCCGAAGTCAGGCTGTCTCCTGCTGCGAGGTGTGCTACGAGAACCTTCAGGCTGTCGAGGGTATTCGTTGCGCCGGCGGCAGACGACTGGGCGGTGGTCAGCATCGCCGCTGCTCCTGCCTGCTCCTTGGCGGTGGCGCCGACGTTTGCGGATAGCGTTGCAAGATCCTTGCCAGTGCTGCGCAGGCCTGTGCCGACCCCGCTAATCCCGTCGCGTATGCCGGCTGCCCCTTTCGAAAGGCCGGATGCGCCCTGAGCCAACTCTGTTGCTCCCGTCGCTACGTGGTCGATACCGCCAGCAACCGCCTCGACGCCGCTGGCCGTTGACTGTCCCCCGGAGGCCAGTTGATTCATGCCGGTGCTAAGCTGCGCGGTTCCGGCGCTGAGGGCCTTTGCTCCGTCTGCTGTCTTTCCCACACCGTCAGCAAGGGCATTTGCCCCGGTTGCCACTTGCGCCACCCCGTCCACATATTGCCCAACACCGTGCGCGGTTTGGTGTACGCCGTCGACGTACTGGGCGGTGCCGTCGGCGGTTTGGTGTACGCCGTCGACGTACTGGGCGGTGCCGTCCGCGGTTTGATGTACGCCGTCGACGTACTGCGCGGTGCCATCCGCGGTTTGGTGTATACCTTGGGCCAACTTAGCGGATCCGTCCGCCGCCTGCCCCTGACCGTCACTGAATTTCTTCACGCCGTCCGCATATTGAGCGAGGCCGTTATCAAATTCCTTTGCCCCTCCGCTCAGCTTCTGCGTTCCTGATGCAAGTTGCTTAGTACCGTCACCGAGACCCGCCATAAGGGCGAAATAGATGAGAATCACCGCCGTGAGCAGGAACGAGAGCACAGCGATGGCGACTCTCTGCCCTCGTCGCGGCCTGGATTGTAGGAATGTAGCGTTCACAAAACTCCTTTGTTTAGGAAAAAGTGGATGTAACGGTGATGGTTCCGCGAGACGGTGTGCTGCCGGGCTCGAGCGGGAACTAGCCAGAGACGCTGGCGCGATAGCCACGCCGAGGCACGACCTCCCACTAGATGAGATGCGAGATCGTGCTTGTGCTCCGGCCGTCAGGGTTGGGGTGACGGCCGGAGCGGTGGGTAGTGTTTAGCGGGCGCGGCGGATTGGCAGGACCAGGAGGCCTGAGATGATGACGATGATGAAGGCGATTGGCCAGACGATGCCGTAGGAGCCGCCGACGAGGGCGACTGCGGTGCCGGCGGTGACGGGGGCGATGGCGTTGCCGAGGTTTTGTCCGACTGAGGACATTCCGAGGTCGCGGCCTGCTGCTTCGGGGTCGGGGAGCAGGTCGATGAACAGGGCCTGGTCAACGACGAGGAACACGCCAAGGCCGAGTCCGCCCATGGCTGCCTGGATGAACATGGCAGGAAGAGACGGCCAAACCCAGGGAACGATGAAGCCCAGTGCGATGATCACGGCAGCTGCGATCACGAAAGGCTTCCGACGGTGCAGTTTGTCGGAAAGCTTTCCCGAACCGGCCATTCCGAGCATTGTGGCAGGTAGTGCGACGACCTGCAGGAGGGGGCTCATCTGGGCTGCTTCTGCCGCGCTGAGGGCTGGGGTGATGTAGCTCTGGAGCATGTAGATGCTGTAGGTGGTGCCGATGCCGAATCCGGTCCAGAGCAAGACCTTCGAGATCCAGGCCCACCGGTAGTCCCGGTCGCGCAGGGCGACGATGAACGAAGCAAAGATGGTGCCAATCCGGATTTTTCCGCGGGGCAGGTGCTTGGATGACCGGTCCCGGGCAAGGAAAAGCAACGGTACGGTGAGCAGCAGAAGCGTCACGGCGAACGGGTAGTAGCTGGCAAGGCCGATGGCAGCAAAAAGCGCTCCGGCCACCACTGCGCCGAGGATGGCCGCGAAGTACACCACAACTCCGGTGACCGCCGATACCGACCCCAGGCGCTCTTTGGGCACCCGGTCCGCTACCGTGGCCACGAGGGGGCCCTGGGCATTTCCGGCGACCTGGATGACAGACCAGGCAAGAACCAGGAAAAACAGGTTCGGCGCCAGCGGCATCAGCGTGATGCCGGCTGCTCCTACGACAGCGCCGGCAGCGATATAAGGGGTGCGCCGGCCCCACTTTGTCCGGGTCAGATCTGAAAGCGTCCCGATGATCGGGGACAGGACCATGCCCACGACCACGCCTACCGACGTCACCAACGACAGGCCGGCAGCACGTGAAGAGTTGAACTGCGCCAAAAGATCGAGCTGCTGCTGCTGCTCTGCAGACGGCGTCACGGCGCCGGAAGCAACCTGGCCGCTCAAATTATTCAGTGCGGTCAGGTCAACACCACTGTCGGGCCCGAAGATCCGGGCAAACTCCAGGTTTTGAACCTGCAGCGGGAGCAGGACCGTGAGCACTGCACCCCACAGCAGGGAAAAGGCCACGCTTGCCAGCGCGTACGTGCTGACATAGCGGCGATAGGGCCGCGTTTTCGGTTCATAGACGGGGGACAAATCATCCTTCGCCGGCCGGGGCTCCACCGGCGGAGCACCGGCCGCTCCCTGGGCTGCATCAACAGATCCCATGTACAACTCCTTCGTTGATCGCCGCAGGCATCCACCCGCGGAAGCATTCGCAAAACAATATTCCCGCACCGGGAAAAATAGCAATAGCCCGACCAATAAATGTTCAAATGCTTCCTCAAACGAAGTTCTGCCCGCGCCAGCGGCCGTTGGGTTCGACTCCCATGGCCACCGGAGCGGCCGGCTCTTGACGAACCCGCAAGCGAACGCTAAATTTTCCCCACCCGGGAATAATCCGGATCGCGAAGTAGCGACTGGAGCCCGGCAAAACCCCCAAGGAGATTGATCTATGCCCGCATGCCTCGGTGCTGTCCGCAAGGTGGCGGCAGCTTGCGCCGTCACCGCCCTTACAGCCTTTTGCACAGCTCTGCCCGCCAGCGCCGCGCCTCTTCCTGCACCCGGGCCTGGTGCCCACTACGTTGCCCTTGGCAGCTCCTACGCCGCCGGAGGTGGTCTCGGACCCGCGGATCCAGCGGACTCCGGCGGCCGATGCGGGCGGACCACCATTGCCTATCCATACCTTGTGGCCAGTCAGCTTCGTTTGAACCTGACGAACGCGACATGCGGCGGCGCCTCGATCCCCAACATCGCGACGACGCCCCAGCAGATCTGGAGCTGGGATGGCTCCAGCCAGACCGGCGAGCTGCAGATCAACGCCGTCACCGCGGACACGGATCTGGTAACCATCACCATTGGCGGCAATGACGTCAACTATGTCGGCAACCTCATGGCCGAAGCCTGTCGAGGAGACCTTGCGGCAAACCCGCTGAGCGTGATCAGCAACCAGCTGAAGCTGTACGGGTTGTGCACTCCTGTGCCGGACTCGGTCGTGCAGGCCCGCCTCGCCGGCATCCAGGATGCCTTAGCAGCAACCGTGAACGCTGTCCAGGAGAAGGCTCCGCACGCGCGGGTGGTCCTGGTTGATTACCTGTCAGTCCTGCCGGACAATGGCAAGCCCTGTGCATCGGTTCCCATCCCGCAGCAGCGTCAGAAGTTTCTTCTTGACGTTGCCCGCGGGATGAGCCTTGCCACCAAGCACGCCGCCCAGCAAACGGGAGCCGAACTCGTCACCGCGTCCAAGGACAGCCAGGGCCACGATGCCTGCTCAGCTGATCCGTGGGTCACTGGGTATGACTTTTCCCGCGGTTTTGTCATGATGCACCCGAACGAAGCCGGCCATGCAGCAGTAGCGAAAGCCCTGGTGGAACAGCTAACGCACCCCGGCGCCAGCTCCTGACCGAATCACTCCAAAGACGGTGGCGCCACGAAAATCAGGCGTCACCGTCTTGATCATTTACACGAAAGAGGCCTGGGGATCACCGCCGCAGTGTATGCGGTGCCTCCAGCACTGACCTAAGCGCGAGGCCCGCCGCACCCAACAAAGCCCCTGTACTCCCCAAAGCCGATACCAGCACGTTTCCGGAAGGGAATTTTCCCGCGGAATACCTCTGGAGGCTATCCATAAGCGAAATTCTCAGCCACGGATCAAGAACGGCAAGGTGCCCGCCAAGGACCACCAACGTAAAAGGTACGATCCGCGCCGAGGACGCCAGGGCCAAGCCAAGACAGAAACCTGCGCGCTCAACCGCCGACAGGGCCCGTGCGTCGCCTTCCTTCAACAACCCCAGCAGCACGGACAACGTTAGTGAGCGGCTGCTTCGGGCTGGATGTCCTGCGAGCCCGGCGGCGTCGGCGATCGCGTCCTGGCCGGCCACCGTTTCCAGGCAGCCCCTCCCACCGCACAAGCAGTCAGAACCGTAAGGATCAACCACGACGTGGCCCACCTCCCCCGCATGACCATCAGCGCCAGTGAAAAGTTCACGGCCGACAACGAGCCCACCGCCGACACCCACCTCACCTGAAACAAACATGAAATCGGTGTCGGATTGATGGTCCATTTCGGCCAAGGCTGCGGCGTTGGCCTCGTTGCAAAGGACTACACCTAGCGGAGAGCCCGGAAGCAGTACGCGTAGGTCCGGCCTGGCATTTTTCCAGCCCAAGTTAGGGGCGCTCACCACAACCTGGCCGGCAGCATCGATCAGTCCCGGCACCGCAAGGCCACCCCCAAGAACGTCGATGCCCTCCTTCTCCGCCGCCACGGCTGTCACAGCACACTGCTGACTCAGGGCGGCTATCACTCGTTCCACCCCATCGGAGCGGTTGTCGCGCTCCCGAACCTCGTGCATGAGCAGGGTCCCGGCCAGACTGACCACACCAACGGCAAGGTAGTCGACGTTGATTTCCGCGCCGAGGACCGCTTTGTTGGGGTTCAACTCCAGCTCCACTCCCGGTCGGCCCCTCGACTGTTGGTTCAGCCCCACCTCGGTGACCAGGCCGCTCGAGATGAGCTCGAGCACAAGGCTTGATACCGACGCCTTTGTCAGCCCGGTCAGTGCGGAAATCTGAGCCCGGCTGCGACGACCGGCAGGTGAGGTTTCAGCGATTCTGCCCAGCACCAGCGCCAAGTTCCCCCTCCGTACAGCCTCCATATGTCCAGCCCCGGGGACACCTTGGATGTAGGGAGGCGCGGCCATCATCACGACGTCTACTCCTTCACGTCACGGGGCTTTTGCCCGGACTGATGTTGACCCGCATCGGGGTCATCCTTATAGTTCAGAGCATAAACTATTTGGCTGCCGAAGCAGCCCCTTTACTGCAAGGACGCATCATGACTCTCTCCCCCACCCCCGCCGACAAGTTCACGTTTGGCCTCTGGACGGTCGGCTGGACCGGCGCCGACCCGTTCGGTGTGGCCACCCGCAAGGCCCTTGACCCTGTCGAAGCCGTGCACAAGCTCAGCGAACTGGGCGCGTACGGCATCACCTTCCACGACAACGACCTGGTCCCGTTCGACGCCTCCGCCTCCGAGCGGGAGCTGATCCTGAAGAACTTCCGCTCGGCGCTGGCGGAAACCGGGCTGAAGGTACCGATGGTCACCACCAACCTGTTCAGCCACCCTGTCTTCAAGGACGGCGGCTTCACGTCCAACGACCGCTCCATCCGCCGTTTCGCCCTGTCCAAGGTCCTGCGGAACATCGACCTTGCCGCCGAGCTCGGCGCCGAAACGTTCGTCATGTGGGGCGGCCGGGAAGGCAGCGAGTACGACGGGTCAAAGGACCTCGCCGCTGCCCTGGACCGGATGAAGGAAGGCGTGGACACAGCGGCGGGCTACATCAAGGACAAGGGCTACAACCTGCGCATTGCCCTCGAGCCCAAGCCGAACGAGCCCCGCGGCGACATCTTCCTGCCCACCGTGGGCCATGGCCTGGCCTTCATCGCCCAGCTCGAGCACGGCGACATCGTGGGCCTCAACCCGGAAACCGGGCACGAGCAGATGGCAGGACTGAACTTCACCCACGGCATCGCCCAGGCCCTCTGGGCGGGCAAGCTCTTCCACATCGACCTCAACGGCCAGCGCGGCATCAAGTACGACCAGGACCTGGTCTTCGGCCATGGCGATCTGACCAGCGCCTTCTTCACTGTGGACCTGCTCGAAAACGGCTTCCCGGGCGGTGGCCCGAAGTACGACGGCCCGCGCCACTTCGACTACAAGCCCTCCCGCACCGACGGCTACGACGGTGTCTGGGAATCCGCCAAGGCCAACATGGCGATGTACCTGCTCCTCAAGGAACGCGCACTGGCCTTCCGCGCAGACCCCGAGGTCCAGGAAGCACTCAAGGCATCCGGCGTCTTCGAACTCGGTGAGCCCACCCTCACCGCGGGCGAGACCACCGCCGACCTGCTCGCGGATGCCGCCTCGTTCGAGGACTTCGACGCCGACAAGGCCGCCGAACGCTCCTTTGCCTTCGTCCGGCTCAACCAGCTCGCCATCGAACACCTGCTGGGATCCCGCTAGCCACTTAGTACCCGCTGCGGGGCCTTGGAGATAATCCAGGCCCCGCAGCGTTTCCATTCCTGCACAAAGAAAAGAACAGCCATGCCGCTCGTAGCCGGAGTCGACAGCTCCACCCAGTCCTGCAAAGTAGTCATCCGCGACGCGGACACCGGAGAACTCGTCCGCCAGGGCCGCGCCACCCACCCCGAAGGCACCGAAGTCCACCCGGACCACTGGTGGAATGCCCTCCAGGAGGCCATCGCGCAGGCGGGCGGCCTCGACGACGTCGCCGCCGTCTCAGTCGCCGGGCAACAGCACGGCATGGTCTGCCTCGACGCCGATGGTGCCGTGGTCCGGCCCGCGCTGCTGTGGAATGACACCCGCAGCGCCGGCGCCGCCACGGAACTGATCAAGGCCGCCGGTGGAGGTGACCCGATTGCCGGAGCGGGATACTGGGCCGGTGCCACCGGGACGGTCCCCGTCGCATCCCTCACACTCACCAAACTGCACTGGCTGACCCAGAACGAACCGGAGAACGCTGCGAAAGTTGCCGCTGTGTGTTTGCCGCACGACTGGCTGACGTGGAGGCTGGCTGGTTACGGTCCAGATTCCGGCGCCGAAGGTCTTCAAGCCCTCGTGACAGACCGTTCCGACGCGTCAGGCACCGGCTACTATTCGACTGCTGCCGGTCAGTATCTTCCCGCAGTCATCTCGGGTTCGGTCGGCCACCTGCCCGTCTTGCCGAAAGTCCTTGGTCCCCTTGAAACGGCGGGAAAAACCCCGGACGGGGTCCTCCTGGCTGCAGGAGCTGGAGACAACGCCGCCGCCGCCCTGGGAGCCGGCGCCCGGCTGGGGGACGTCGTCATGTCACTGGGCACCTCCGGCACGGTCTTCGCAGTCTCTGAAACACCATCCGCCGACCCCTCCGGCCTGGTGGCCGGATTTGCCGACGCAACCGGCCATTACCTCCCCCTCGTATGCACTTTGAATGCCACCCGTGTTTTCGACGCCACCGCGGCGCTGTTGGGAGTCACCCTGCAGGAATTTAATACCCTGGCGCTCTCTGCGGCCTCCGGTTCAGGCGGTTTGACCCTAGTCCCCTATTTCGACGGCGAACGCACCCCAAACCTGCCGGACGCAACAGGCGCCTTGCATGGCATCACCCGAGCCAATTACACCCCCGAGAACCTGGCCCGCGCCGCCGTCGAAGGAGTCGTGTGCTCACTCGCGGACGGATTGGCCGCCCTGCAGGCCCAGGGCGTCAAGGCTCGAAGAATAATCCTCGTAGGCGGTGGCGCCCAGTCACCTGCTGTTCAGGACGTGGCAGTTCAACTCCTGGGCATCGACATCACCGTCCCCCAACCCGGCGAATACGTCGCGGACGGGGCCGCCCGCCAGGCAGCCGCTGCCCTGACGGGGAGCTTTCCTGACTGGCCACTGAACGCCGTGGAACGTCCCGCGGCTGCAGACACTGCGCAGGTGCTCTCCAGGTACCGCAGCTATGCAGGCCTTTACGCCTGATGGATGCGTTGGACGCACCGGTGAGCGAGTACGCGATCAGGTCCGGCAGCTACACTGCCACCGTCAGTGCAACAGGAGCTACCCTGCTGAACTTGCAGTTCGGTGAAAGGGATTTGGTCCTTCCGTCCCGCACGGGACATCCCACTCCGGACTACAGGGGAATCATCGCAGCGCCCTGGCCAAACCGCATCGCGGACGGGCACTACACCTTCGAGGGCAACGCCCTGGAGCTGCCGCGCAACGAGCAGGCCCGCGGCAACGCACTGCATGGCCTGGTGTTCGACAAGGCGTGGGAACCGGTGCTCCACGAGGACACGACGGTGATACTCGAGACGACTGTCTCAGCCTCTAAGGGATATCCGTTCAGCCTGCAGTTGACTGCCGAGTACCGGCTGACACCGGAGGGCCTGAGCATCACCCTGGCCGCCAGGAACACGGGTACATCGGCAGCTCCCTACGGCGCATGCCCCCACCCATACCTGGTGGCCGGCCCGTCTCCCTTGGACCAGTGGATCCTTCAGCTCGGTGCCGAGCGGTTCCTCGCCGTTACCGCAGACCGGTTACTTCCGACCGGGGAGTGCGACGTGCACGGCCATGCCTTTGATTATAGGGATCCGCGGCCCATCGGTTCGACGGCCATGGACCACGCGTTTACAGGACTTGCCTTCGACGATTCCGGCCGAGCCGGGCTGACGCTCTGGGACCCTACCGGTGTTGGGGTAGGAATGTCCTGGGACCGCAGCTGCCCTTGGCTTCAATTGCACACGGCCGACCGCACGCCACCCCTGCCCACCAGGTTGGGTCTCGCTGTGGAACCAATGAGCTGCCCCCCGGATGCCTTCAACAGCGGAAAGGACCTCATCCGCCTCTTGGCTGGGGAGGAACATCGGCTCAGCTGCAGTATTTTCGCCCTATGACTGAGCGAGTAATGCTCCTCAGCCCCCGGCTGCGCGGTAAGCCACGTTTAGGTGCCGACCAGGCATTCCAGCGGCCCCGGGCCTACCCCGTCCGGGGCCGCTGGTTTCCGCGCACCAGCGCCTCCTCTAAATCGTTCTCCAGGCGCCATCGGTGCGGACGAGGGCTCCATTCACCTCACAGCTTTCGTCGCTGAGCAGGAAGCTGATGCACTCGGCAACCTGCACAGCGGTCGGAGCCATCGACGGAGTCGCCGTCCTTGATGCGCCAAGTCCTTCCAGAAGGCCAGGTGACCGCCACTTTGAATCTCCTGGAAGGGAAGGGCTGGGCACTACTGCGTTGAAGCGCAAGCCCTGGGCGCCAAAAGCCAAGGCCGAGTTCTTGGTCAACCCGAGCACAGCGTATTTCGAGGCGGTGTAGGCAGCCCCCGCCGCGGATTCGATCGATCCTGCCTCGGAAGCGAGGTTTACGACAGACCCCCGGCCACGAGCGAGCATCATCGGCAGAACTGCACGGGTGAGATGCATCGGAGCTGTGACGTTCACATGAAAGACACGTTCCCACAGCTCATCGTCGATGGCGTGAATGGGGGCGAAGTTATCGACAGCACCGGCGATGTTCGCCAGCCCGTCCACCTGCCCGGCACTAGCAACGGCCGCAGAGACGGTTTCAGTGCTGGCAACATCGCCCGGGACGGGCACCAGGTCCAGGCCGGGATTCTGCGCCACCAGGTAGTCGAGACGTTCCTCGTTGATATCCACGGCTATGACGCGTCCCCCCTGGCTGGCTATATGCAGTGCCGTTGCCTGACCGGTCCCCGCTGCAGCGCCAGTGACGATGATGGTCTTGCCTGCAAACTGTCCCTTGCCGCAAGGCTTTGCGCGATCAGCTGGCGTGTCCACGGTGGCCTCCTGCTGTGGGCTAAGGGTGCTTCGGGCAGCCATGGGGGGCTACTTGAGTGCTCTGACAGGGCTGGACGGTCTTACTGGAAGTCCCGCTGCCTCGTAAAGGGCGTCGATTGCCCGCAGCTGGGCAACAGCTTCGCGGGCGCCCGTCTGGACCGCCCCGCCCCGTATTGCATCTCTAAAGGCTTCCAACTGGTAGTCGTATGTGGAACGCCGGTCCGGACGTTCCGTACGCGAGCCGCAAATACCTTCTATACGAATTTTTCCGCCCAATTGCGGGTGGGTGGGGGTGCCGACACGCATACGGCCCTTAGAGCCTTGAACCTCGAGTCGCGAGGCCAGCAGGGTCCTGGACCAGAGCGAGGACATCAACGTCGACGTGACTCCCCCGACATGGGTCAGCTGCGCTTCCAACCGGGCGTCGATGGCTCCCCGCGTTCTTGCAGTGGCCTGTACCTCGCCGGCCTCGCCAAACAAGTCGCGAAGCAGTCTCAACGGGTAGTAGCCGAGGTCGAGCAAACCGCCACCGCCTAAAGCGAAGTTCCACCGTATGTCCCTCCCAGGCGGAATGGGGGCACAGGCGTAGGCATTTGCACCCCAAATTTCCCCCAACTCGCCTGATTCAAGAATCTCGTGCAGTCTTTTCCGCAGCGGGTGGTAGTGCGAGTGGTAAGCCTCCATCAGGACGAAGGAGGAAGTGGCAGCAACTGATGCCACTTCCTCCGCAGCCGTTGCGTTGCTTGTAAACGGCTTCTCGCAGAGCACATGTTTTCCCGCATTTAGGGCTTCTACGATCCACTGAGCGTGCAGAGCGGAGGGAAGTGGGATATATACGGCATCGATGTCCGGATCATCCAACAGTTGCGCATATGACGAATGCACCCTGGCAATGTGGTGTTTGGCCGCGTAACGGACCGCCCGTTCCGGGACCCGCGCCGCTATGGCAGTTACCTGGATCCCGTCGACCCGTGAACTTGGGCGGAGGAGTGCCTCCTTCACGATGGTGGCCGCTCCCAGCACACCGACGCGGATCGGGTCCTGCGATGCATTCCGCGACTCTGTCGTCATGTCCGCTCCTTTGGGGGTTTGAGTAGAGGCAGGTGTTAGCGCTTCAGTAATGCCGGACAATCCGCAACACGGGTCGGCCTCGGTCGTGTGGTCCCTATATGAGTGACCTTCGTTGATGGAGGTTCACCCGCAGAGTGTCCGACCGACCCCGCGGCTATGTCGCGCCGCCTTGGGAACCAGTTCCCCACGCCGGCCCGGTCACGGAGGCGGAGCCATCAAGGGGCGCATTGGCTCCAGGCGCATCCCAGTCGCTCTGAGATCCTCACGCCCAGTTGGTAATTACATTCTGGGAATCGCCGGCAAGTTTTTCCCATGCGGGAAAAACAGTAGACCCGCCTCCCTGGTTTCGTCAATGCCCAGCAGCCCCGGCGGGTGACGTGGGCTCCGCGGCGCCCCGTCGGTTCACTGCGTCGGGGGTTGACTTGCACGGTCAGCACGGCTAAATTTTCCCCAGTCCGGGAAATATCCGCGTTCCTTCCTGGCGCTGCACCCACTGCTTTCAAAAAGGTAGGCGCGATCTCGGCAACTTCCAGCCAAACCGGCAGCGGCCAGGCTGCGGAAGGCTCAGCACAATCGTCCTGGCAGCGTTCTCGAAACCGGGCGCTACGCGACTCAGAAGCGACCACCCGGTCGAAGAGACATGCCCGGGAATCTTCAAAGGGGATTTGATCCATGGAACTAAAGAACAAGGTTTTCGCGGTTACCGGTGGCGGCAACGGCATCGGGCGCGAAGTCGTTCTCGAGCTGCTGCGGCGGGGAGCGCGCGTCGCGGCTGTGGATCTCAATCAGTCCGCTTTGACGGAAACTGCCTCGCGTGCCGGCGCACCCGTCGGCGCACTGTCGTTGCACACCCTGAACATCACGGACCGAGCAGCTGTGCAGACACTCCCGGAAGACATTCTCAAGGAGCACAACCAGATAGATGGCCTGATCAACGTCGCCGGGATCATCCACCGGTTTGTTCCCCTCATGGAACTCTCGATCGAGGAGATTGAGCGGGTCATGTCCGTCAACTTCTGGGGCACCGTGTACATGGTCAAGGCGTTCCTCCCCGCGTTGCTCGAACGCCCGGCTGCGAGTCTTGTTGACGTCTCCAGCATGGGAGGACTTGTTCCCTCCCCGGGCCAAGGCGCCTATGGGGCAAGTAAGGCTGCCGTGAAGTTGTTCACCGAGACGCTCTACGCGGAACTGCGAGATACCAACATCAACGTCACCGTTGTCTTTCCCGGCGGTGTCGGAACGGACATTCTGGGGAACTCAGGAGTCACCCTCGACACCTCAAAACTGACGCTGCCGAATGGGAAACCACCGAAAACTACGTCACCCCAGGATGCCGGACGGCAGATCGTCGACGCAGTGGCGTCCGAATCGTTCCGTGTGCTCATAGGTGCCGACGCCCGCGGTGTTGACCGCCTCGGACGTCTTTCCCCAACCCGGACCATTGACATGGTCGCTGACCGGGTCAAGGCACTGATCGGTTGATAACGGCTCGAACGGGCGGTGGCGGGTCCGCTGAAAGGGTCGGCCGGGTCCATAACTACTTTAAAAGGAGCTTTGGATGAATACAGCAGCAACCACCGGTTTGGACCTTGCTGGCAAGGTCGCCGTCGTTACGGGTGCGACGTTGCGGCAGCTTGGGGTAGGCATTGGTGGAGCCACCGCGCGCATGATGGCCGGGAGGGGGGCAAAGGTGGTTGTCGCGGACCTCGAAGAAGATGCTGCGCAGGCGTTGGCGGAAGAGATTGGCGCCGCAGGAGGCGAAGCGATCGCACAGCGTCTGGACCTTAGTGATCCGGGCAGTATCAAGGCTTTGTTTGAGCGTGCGGTTTCTGCCTACGGTACGGTCGATATCCTGCACAACAATGCCGCCGCCGTTCTGGCGAAAGACACCACCCTTATCGATCTGGAGATCGACGTGTGGGATGCAATGTTCGACATCAATGTCCGGGGTTATGCCCTTGCCTCCCAGCACGCCGTGAAGCTCATGCTGCAGAACGGAGGAGGGGCGATTGTCAACACTTCCTCCGTGTCCGCCCTTGGCGGTGACATCACCCGGGTGGCCTACGGCGCCTGCAAAGCGGCAATCAATGCACTCACCATTTACACCGCAACCCAGTACGGCCGGCAGGGAATCCGATGCAATGCCGTGTGTCCGGGCTTTACACTGAGCGCATCAGCCAAGGGTGGTATTACCGACAACGCACTCGAGATTCTGGGCCGGCATACCCTGACCCCGTATCTGGGCACACCGGAGCACTTGGCCGAGGTTGTCACATTCCTTGCCTCCCCCGCCGCTGCCTACATCACCGGCCAGATCATTTCTGTCGATGGCGGGCTTTTGAGCCACCACCCCCAAACGCACGACCAGCTTGTAGCCGCCGGCGCCTGAGGAGAACCCTGCAGCCAATAGGAAGATATTGATTGTGCAAGGGGCCTGGGATCCGGCTATACCGGATCCCAGGCCCTTTTGTTTGAGGCTTTGGGTCAGAAACCCCTGGTCCTGGCAGGCGGGTGGCGGAGTCCAGGGCATAAGGTCCCGGATCTTCCCGTGCGTCAACGCTAGCGGCGCTGCCTAGTCCTGTTTCCCTGGCCCAGGCAATGCCGCCCGCTGCAGCTTAGATGGCCTTGATAACTGTTTCCACCGTCGCGAATTTTTCAGACTCGATGCTGACCTTGATCTCTCCGGGACCGGTCGGGCGGATGACGGCAAGCGCCTGACCGAGGAAGGTTGTGCAGACCGATGACGCGTAGTCGTCTTCTGATTTTGGATCGGCACTGCCAAGACCCTGGAGGACGCCGTTGCCGCTGACTGTCACTGTCACTGCCGTATTGTTCAGAACATCAATGATGCCGGCATTGTCGGCAATACTGATGGTCACGAAAGCGAGGTCGTTGTCGTCGGCGCGGATTTCGGTCCGGTCCGGGGCTGCTGTTAGCCCGGTAGTGGCCGCAGCGGACCGCAGAACTTCGCGGGCTGTCTCCTGACCGTTGCGGTAGGCGACAGCGACGAGCTCACCGGGCTGATAGTCCACCTCGAAAACTGCCATGAACCGGTTTGTCTCCCCGGCCGGGGCGCGGCCAATGGAGTGACCGTTGAGGAGCAGTTCGATTTCCTCGGCGTCGGAGTACACCTCGATGGTCATCGGGGTGCCTTCGTAGCCTCCCCAGGTCCAGCTGCTGACGCTGTCACTCCAGGTGTAGAGGGAGGCTTTGAGGCTTTCCTTGTCGGTGATGTCGGGGCGGTGGACTGCGATGTACGGGGTGGTCCGCAACCCCCAGACCACTTCACGCCAGTAGGAGAGCGTACGGCGCTGGCCGGTGACGCCGTGGTCGGCGGTCATGGACAGGCGCCAGGGGTAGTTCCCGAAGAAGGCTTCTTCGGCGGGCTTGTCCGCCCCGAGGCCGGCTTCGCCGATGTATTCCCAGGCAGTCCAGCTGAATTCTCCGATGACCTGCGGGTGGCGTTTGACGTAGTCCCATACTTCATCGAGTTTGTTGGGCAGGCCTTCCGTGCCGACCAGCAGCCGCTGAGGGTGCTGTTTCATGTCCAGCTCGTACCTGCCGTAGGCGTAGTTGTAGCCGGGGATGTCCACCTGGGACATCGCTTCTTCAAGCCGCGCTGTGGCGAGGTCGGATGCGACCAGGTCTTTTGTCAGTTCTCCGAAGTCGCGCATGAAGGAGTTGACTCCGCCGGCATCGTCGGCCTGCTGGCCAACCTGGGCTTTGAGGTCGTGGAGGACGGTCATCATGGGGTTGATGGCGTTGGTGACGGGGCGGGTGTCATCGAGGGTCTTGATGAAGTCGACCATGTCCCGACCGTGGATGGCGCCCCAGGTGTTGCCGGTATCGGAGACCTCGTTGCCGATGGAATACATGATGACGCTTGGGTGGTTGTAGTCCCGCTCCAGCATTTCTGTGAGGTCGCGGCGCCACCATTCATTCATGTCTACGCCGTAGCCGAAACCGAGTCCGGAGGAGGTCCAGCCGTCGGTGAACTCGTCGAGGACCAGCATGCCAAGCCTGTCGCAGGCATCGAGCATTGCAGCGCTGATGGGGTTGTGGGCGGAGCGGATGGCGTTGTAGCCCGCCTCTTTGAGGAGTTCAACGCGGCGTTCTTCCGCGCGGGCGATGGTGGCAGCGCCAATCAAGCCATTGTCGTGGTGGATGCAGCCGCCGCGCAATTTCACTGTTTCACCGTTGATTCGCATGCCGTGCCGCACGTCCCACTCCAGCGTTCTGATACCGAAGCTGGTTTCAACGGTTTCGCCAGCGCTGTTGCTGGGTTCCAAACGGGTCCGGCAGGTGTACAGCGACGGGGAGTCGACGCTCCAACGCTCCGGGGCATCTACAGTGAACTGCTGGCGCAGCCGCGAGGACTCAGCCGGGCGTACCGCAAGGGAAGCCGATTCGGCCGCAACGACCGTGCCGGTCTTGTCCACGAGTTCGGTGACGACCTTGACGGTGTGCAGTTCTTTGGAGTCGTTTTGGAGCTCGGTGATGACCCCGACGACCGCTGTTTCTGCGTCGGCGCTGATGGTGCGGATTTTGACGCCGTTCCGTGCCACGTGCAGGGGCGGGCCGACAAGCAGGTGAGTGTCCCGGTAAATTCCCAGGCCGGAGTACCAGCGGGCGTCGAAGTGGTTGCGGCACTCCACCCGGATTTCGTTGTCGCCGTCGTGCAGGTAGGGGTCGATCCGGACCGAGAAGGGGATGTATCCGTACGGACGCTGGCCGACGAAGGCGTCGTTTACGAAAATCATCGCCCCACGGTAGACGCCGTCGAACTGGATCTCGACGCGCCCTTCCCGGTAGCCCTCCGGCGCGTGGAAGGTCTTGACGTATTCGATGACGTCTTCGCCGTAGTATCCGGTGAGGCCCCCCGGCTGGTTGTCGGCGGAGCGGGGCTGGGAAATCAGCCAGTCGTGGGGCAGCGTGACAGGAACCGGCGCCTGTGCCTGGCCCATGATCTCGAGGAAAGGGCTGGTTTGGCGGCGGACACCCCAGCCGTGATTAAAGGATGTTTTCTGCATCGTTGTTTTCCTTGCGTGTCGTTGTTCCGTCGGTCGTTGACGGGTTGGTCAGGGCAGGTGAAGTGCAGCAGTCGAAGCGTTCGGGTCGCCGGAGAAGGCGCCGGCTTCCAGGGTCGCTTCGGCAGCGGCCCAGGAGAAACCCCCGTCTGCCCAGCGCTGCAGGGGGCGCAGGGAACCTTCCAGCGTGACGGTGGCGGTTTGGCCTGGTTCCAGGTGGACCGGCGTGAAACCGATCAGAACCCTTGTGGGGAAATCTTCCGCCGTGGTCGTGGCGTAGAGCTGGACGACATGACGGCCGTCGCGGCTGCCGGTGTTGGTAACGCGGACGGAGGCTGCCAAAGACTCCCCGGATACACCAGTCACGGACAGTTCAGTGGTCTCGAAGCTTGTGTAGGAGAGTCCGTAGCCGAGGGGGAAAGCGGCGGGGTGCCCGTCGCGGTCCAGCAGCCGCTGACCGAACCAGCGGTCATACGTGATGCTGCTGGCATCACGGTCGAAGTACGGCAGGTGCTCCTCTGTGGTGGGGATCGAGTAAGGCAGCCGGCCGCTGGCATCCACTGTGCCGGTCAGTACGTCGGCCAGGGCGTGTCCTCCCTCCACGCCGCTGTACCAGCCGATCAGCAGGGTGGGTACCTGTGAGCGCCAGTCCTCGGTGATGACAGCGCCGGCAGTGACGACTACGACGATGGTGCGCGGATTAGCCTGTGCCGTCGCCTTGATGATGGCCTCGTCGATGGGGCGAAGCCGAAGGCTTGCGCGGTCGCCGCCCTCGGCGGTGCCCATGGCCCCAGCTGCTCCTGACAGGTCTGACGGATCTACACCCTCGGGCAGGGGGGGAACACGGCGAGGATGGCGGGGTCAGACATGCCTTCCGAACCGATGAACTCGCCTTCGTCCTGAGCCGTGTAGCCGACGACAACGACGGCGATATCAGCTTGGGCTGCAGCTGCTGCGGCTGCGTCGGCATCATCGTCCAGAACGGATAGGATGCTGGCTGCCGGGAGCGCAGTTCTGATGCCGTCCAGGGCAGTCACAACCTCGGGCGAGCGGACGTTTGAGGATCCTTGGTCCCCGGTGTTGGGAAGGTTGGTGAGCCGCCCGATCAGGGCCACGGACGCAATCTCGTCTGCCTTCAGGGGCAGCAGGGGTGTTCCGTCGACGGGCTCGTTCTTTAGTAGCACCATCGATGTGGCGGCAACTTTTCGGGCCAAGGCGCGGTGTTCCTCGCTGAGTATGACGTCGAGGCCAGGTTCCTCGGTGTTCCTGGCCGCGTAATGGGCGAGCTGGGTACGGAGGATGCGTCGCGCTGCCCGGTCCACCTGGTCCCAGGTGACGCGGCCGGATTCCAGGTCTGCGGGCAGCCGGTGGGCGCGTTGTTGACGCATGGGCGCCTCGACGTCCAGGCCGGCCTGCAGCGACAGTGCGGCGTCGCGGAGCCCGAAGACGAAGTCGGACAGGGTCACGCCTTCGAAGCCCCACTGGCGCCGGAGGATGTCCTCCATGAGGGTTTCGTTTTGGCCGGCCCATTCGCCGTTCACGGAGTTGTAGGAGGTCATAATGCCGTCGACGCCTTCTTCGACGACCCGGCGGAAGTGCGGAAGGAAGACCTCGTGCAGTGTCGCGTCATCGGCCTTGACATCGACCTTGAAACGGGCGTTCTCCATCGAGTTCAGGGCATAGTGCTTGGCAATGGCCATCGCGTTCGGGTGGATACCCCGGACGAGGGCGGCGCCGAATTCACCCAACAGGTAAGGGTCTTCACCATAGGTTTCCTGGGCCCGGCCCCAGGCTGGGTGGCGGGGAAGGTTGATGCAAACCCCGCCGAAGAAGTTGGCGCCCTGTGCGCGCATTTCCCGGCCGATGGCGGTGCCGATTTCCTCCTCCAGCTCCGGGTCCCAGGTCGCTCCGCGGGCCATGGAAACGGGAAAAGCGGTGGACTCGCCCATCACGACGCCACGGGGGCCATCGCTGAACCGCAGCCCGGGGATTCCGAGCCGGGCGATTTCGCCCATGACAATGGGCCTGCGGTTATATCCCGCGCTCATCTCTGCCATGCCGGACCAGAACTCGGCGTCGCCGTCGAGGAGCCATAGTTTCTCGTCCTGCGTCAGTTGTCCCAGAAGCTGGTCAGCCTCTTCCGACAGGTGGCCGCCGTTGCGGACGCGTGCGGCGGCCTCATTGAATGTTTCCGTTTGGGTTGCTGGTGTTGGCATGTTTAGTCCTTGGGTTTCTTATCTGCCCCCGGTCTTGTGGTGGCGGGCGGACGAGTGCGGGACACTCGGGCGTCCTGCCCGGCGTGTCCCGCACAGTGTGGTGTCAGGAGACGGTGGTTGTGGCGTAGAAGCCGCGGTTTTTTCCATCAATGACGGCGGAGTTCTCGATGTCGAACGATCCCGTCAAGCGGATATCAGCTGAGGAAGCCCCGACGTTGACGGTCATCTGGCCGGCTTCAACAACCCACCGCATGTCGACGTCAAGGAAGGCGAACTGGTCAGCCCGCATCGAAAAGTGAACGGTTTTTGTTTCCCCGGCTTTGACCAACACCCGGTTGAAGCCTGCCAGTTCCTGCACCGGACGGACCATGCTGGACAGCTCGTCACGGATGTACACCTGGACGACCTCTTCGCCGTCCTGCTGCCCGGTGTTGGTGATATCGCAGGACAGCTGCACCGCGCCGTCGGCTGTAACCGTCGGGGTCAGGTTGAGGTTGGAGTACTCAAAGGTGGTGTAGCTCTTTCCCTCCCCGAAGTGGAACAGGGGGACCTTGGAACCGTCCACGTACCGGTTCATGATCATGGTCCCGGCGCTGCTGAAGCTGTTGCTGCGGCGGTGGGCTGCGTAAAGGGGGATCTGGCCGGCGTCCCTGACCGCCGTCATCGGCAGACGTCCCGCAGGGTTGTAGTCGCCGAAAAGTACGTCAGCCAGTGCCTGGCCTCCGGTTTCACCCGGGAACCAGTTTTCGATGATGGCCGGGAAGTGTTCGGCGACGTAGACGCTGGAGAGCGGCTTGGCGTCCATGTGCACCATGACAGCGGGTGTGCCGGTCTCGAAGATGCGCTGGGCAAGTTCTTCCTGGATCCCGGGAAGGCCGACGTTGGCCGTGTCGATGCCTTCCCCGGAGGTGCAGGAACTGCCCCAGCCGTACTTACCGCCGAGGGTCAGAATGACAACGTCCGCGTCCTGGGCGGCGGCAACAGCAGCATCGAAACCCGTGCGATTGGTGCCGGCAATGTCGCAGCCCTTTTCGTACACCACTTCGGCTTCGGGGCACTTGTCCTGGATAGAAGCGACAATAGTTGGTGTTTTGTGCCCCAGCGCACCTTGAAGCGCCTGCTCCACCGCTGCGGGCTCCGAGCGGACGTCGCTGCCCTCAAAGAGCGGCGCCAGCGGGGGCTGTTCATATGAGGCAGTCAATTCAGGAAGGTCGAGCATTCCCGCCATTTCCGACATGGTCCCGCTCATTGCCAGATCGATTGAAGCCGGGTAGGTGTAGCAGCCGAAGAACAGGCGCAAAGAGTTGGCGTGAGGGCCGATAACGGCGATCTTCTTCGTAGCCTTGTTCAGCGGAAGAAGCCCTTCATTTTTCAGCAGAACGATCGATTCGCGCGCCGCCTTCAGGCTGTGTGCCTTGGTGGATTCCGGCTCGTAGGCGGCTGCGATCATTTCTTTGCGTGCTGCGTTGTCTTCAAGGAGGCCGAGGTTAGCTTTAAGGGTCAGCATGCGGCGTACCGCGCGGTCGATGAAACGCTCTTCGAGCTCGCCGCGCCTGACTGCCTCGACCAAGCCGTCAGTGAAGCCGTAGGGCGTGGGCAATTCAACATCGAGCCCGGCTTTGAGTGCCTTAATGCCACCGTCGGTGGGGTCTGCTCCGACGTTCAGGTCGACGGCGAGGTTGATGGACATGTAGTCGGAAACGACCAGGCCTTCGAAGCCCATTTCTTCGCGCAGCAGATCATCGAGGATGTGCTTTGAGGCAATGATGAGTTCGCCATCGATGGTGCCGTAGGAATTCATAATGCCAGCGAGGTTGGCCTCGGTGATGGCAGCCTGAAACGGCTTGGCGTAGACCTCGCGGAGCTCGCGCGGGGAAATCGGGTTGGATGTCATGTTCAGACCGCCCTCCCCGAGGCCGAAGCCGAGGAAGTGCTTTCCGGTGGCGGCCACGCCGTCGGCAAGGTTCTGCCCCTGCAGGCCCTTCACGAAGGCAACGCTCATGGCAGCGCACAACGTGGGGTCCTCGCCGTAGGTCTCGCCCACGCGGCCCCAGCGGGGATCCCGGGCGACGTCCATGATGGGGGACAGCGCCTGGCGCACCCCAACGGAGAGCATCTGCTCACGGACGATGTCGGTCATGCCTTCGACCGTGTCCGGTTGCCACGTGGCCCCCAGCCCGATCGCCGAGGGAAATACTGTCCCTCCAAGTCCCGTCCAGCCTGAGACAGCCTCGCCATGGAGCAACGGCGGCACTGACAGGTCGGTTTTGGCCACCACGGCGTCCTGGACCTGGTCGTAGTGGTCGGCGTCGGCCTCGATGGATACCCCGGTGCTGATGCTTCCCGAAGCGCCCAGACCGTGGGGGAACTTAGCCAGACCTGCGTCGAGGTGGCCTGTGATGGGGATGGTGCACTGGAGCTGGGCGACCTTCTGCTCCAGGGTCATGCGCGAGATGAGGTCTTCGACCTGGTCTGCGACGGGAACCGCCACATCAGGGGTTGACAGTACTTGGTTTTTCACTGGGTCTCCTATTCCGCCAGCCCGCGACACCGCGGGCGTGGCAAGAGGGGGGTCATTCCCTCAACGCTTTACTGGTGTGCCCGACGACGCCGGAACAAAGCGGGTCTGCAGGCTGTCCTCGCCACGGTTGTCCTTCACCGTTGAAGCAAGCCGCTGGTGTTCCCACCGCGGCGCCCGTTTTTTCCCGGGGTGGGAAAAACCCTAGATGGCCCAGCAGTGTGAGTCAAGTCGCACGCCAAAGCGGGCGTGCGACATTGAGTGGCGGGAGCTTGTCCTGGCAGTTAGGCCGGGCAGCGAGAAACAGCGGTTTGGGTCAGAGCATGGGCCGACCTGTCCAGTGATGCTCGATGGGGTGACCGGAGGGAGCGTGGGCAGGAAACGGACTTGACCTTGGAGAACCCCGCAGCGCTGGCGCAGTCAGGAGAAGGCGGAGGTCGACAAAAGTCACGCGTGGACCAGCAGTCAACCGGCATGCAGCTGTGGCAGTCCCTCCCGGCCTGTCACCCGAGGGAGGCGCCTAAGTGGTGCGCCGTTGACCCTCATGGTGCAAATCGTGACGAAGCCCCGCCTCACGGCCGTTCGAGCAGGCGCTCCACGCCAAGAGTCACAATGTCGAGATTAAAGGCAAACTGCTCTTCGGTGCCGAGTTCCGTTGACCGGCCTCCAACCAGCTTGCGGAGAAGTGTGAACTCCTCTTGCGGGGCCTTCTCAAGCAGGTGTTCAAGGACGGGTTCCTGAGGGTGTCGGCCAGCGGTTTTTGGAATGGAGCGGTCCGTGGCGGACGTGAAGGCAAGGCCCGCCAGCATTGCGATCACCCGTCCGGCTTCAGCTTCGGCCAGACCCGCGGCAACGAGCGCCTCCGCAGCCGCCTCGGCCGGTCGGATAGCCTCAAGATCGGCCTCGGTTTCGTAGCCGACATAACTTGCCCATGCGCCGGCAGCCATGACGGCATCCCTGGTGATATGGGCAAATGCGCGTATGGCCTTCCTCCAGTCCTTCTCGGGAGTGAAATCGTGGGCCGCAACTGCCTCACGGAATGCATCGGCAGCAACCATCCGCAGCAGCGAGTCGCGGTTGTCAACGTGGTAATGCAGAGTCTTCCGGTCCACGCCAATCTCCTCAGCGAGGGCCTGCATTGTCAAAGTTGCTGGGTCAAGTACCTTGGCGGCCTCGATGATTCGTTCGCGATCAACCCGCCGCGGCCGGCCCCGGCGTGGCTTCACGCTCTCCACGCTTGTCATAGCCACTCCTTTTCGCGTCCGACCGCACTCGCCTTAGTCCACTTCTGCTCGCGAAGGGCCGGCCTGGAGCAGTGACTTGACCTTACGGGTATCCCCGCATATCTTTTTTACCACGCCGGGAAAAAATCCCGAAAAGAGAGGTCTCACAGACTCTACCTGAGTCCCTGAGGCCTTACCAGCCTGCAAGTTCTCGAAATGTGAGACCAATTGTTGAGGCACGGCGAATGCCAAGCGTGGCCTCCGCACCGCTGGCCCAAGCCGGGAAGCCGCCACACTCTGAAGCCCGTAGCCCCGAGCTCCCCTGCCCTTGGAATAACAAGTTCCCACGCAAGGACGCCGTGGCCGTCCTGCTATCAACGCGGTGCCCCTGCATTTGCCCAACCGCTAAAAGGAAAAGTTGACATGGAAGTACCTAGCAATGGAATTGGCCGCCTGCGGCTGACCATAGACAGCCGCAGGCAGCTGGAGGAGGCGCTGGACTCCGCCGTCGCCGAACTCATGTCCAGGCAAAACTCGAACGCCCGGGACGGGATCCTGGTGACCCGCCACGACCACAGGACGTTCACCGTCCAATTCTCCAGTGACGTCCAGCGCGGGATCGTGCTGGAACAGGACTTGCGCCTTCGGGCAGCCCCGGAAGGCGGCCCTCGTAGGCGCGAAGACGCTAACCTCGCCACGGCGCTATCGGCCCTGTGTTGAAACGTGCAGCTCGGGGCACGCATGCTCCACCCGCCGCACTCTCCTGCCACCTACCCCCCGGTTTCGTAAAGGCCTTCATATGAGCATTCACGCCGCAGGCTTTTCTGATCGGAAGGTGCCGTCCGCAGTCGACGATTGGACGGCGGCCGCAGGACGGCACGTCGCAATATATCGAAACGGTGTGCAGGTTGACCGTGGCCAGGTCGAGGCGATAACTGCCGACGGAAAGATCCTGTGGCTCATGCAGGACGGTGCTCAGTACAGGCGCATCATTGAGAAGGTTCCGGGAATTGAGTTGTGCTTTCTAGAGGAAGCGGGCGCCTGCCCTGCTCCCTGAACCGTGAGGTCAGCAAGGAGGATGGTGACCTCCTGCCGACCTCGCGCCCCCTATGAAGTGGGCCTGGGGGCCTTACCCCATCCACTGCCCGCCCGCTACATCGATTGTCTGGCCGCACATATAGTCAGCGGCCTCTGTGCTGAGGTAGGCGACCATGTTCGCAACCTCTTCCGGGATGGATACCCGCCCGAGCTGGATATAGCGGTCAACGGCTTCCAGCATCGAACCTTTCGCGGCCAGAGCCTGCTCGTCGGAGGCATTGGCCAGGATGTCCCTCAGGAGGGGGTTGATCATGAGCCCGGGAGCTACCCCCAGGACATTGATCTCCCGTGAGGCGAACTCATGGGCAAGATTGCGTGTGAAGCCAATAACACCTGACTTTGCTGCGTTGTAGACGGTAAGTCCGCGGTGCTGTATCCGTCCACCAACAGACGCGATGTTAATGATGCGGCCGTGGCCCTGGGGCAGGAAGTGCTCGACCGCGGCATGTGCGCCGTAAATCAGCATCGTCAGGCTCCCGTGGACGGTGTAGTCGATGTCCGCCTTGGTGTGGTTTTCGAACCTGTCGGAGACCACCTGAACGGGGTTATTGATCATGATGTCCAGGCCCCCGAGAGCCTGCTTGCTTTCTGAGACCACAGAATGCACCTGATCCCAATCGGACAGGTCTGCCTGGAACGGGATGGCTCGCGTGCCCCATCGGCGTTCGATGGTCTCTGCGTTAGCGACGGCGCCGTCCTTATTCAAATCAATGACAGCGACATCGGCCCCCAGGCCGGCAAGCCGGTTGGCGATGGCCTGGCCCAGACCGCCTCCCCCTGCTCCGGTGACTACTGCCTTTTTTCCCGTGAGATCCATCAGGTCGGTGACCCGCTTTTCGACAATGTGCGTCGGCAGTCGGTCGAAGCCCATCGTCTCGGCGAAATCAACGTTATGTGTGCTCATCATGCTCCTCGTTGTTATGGAGGGCGCCGGGCTCCCGGACGACGGGGCTCCATTGCCTAAAGGCAACATACTGTTGCCTTTTCGAAAGGTCAATAGAATGCTGTTCCATGGCCGATTCAATGCGCAGAACACTGGGAGTCCAGAAAGGTGCGCGCAGTTCGCAGGTAGTTAAAGCCGTTCTAAGTGCCACCACCGCGGAACTGTCACGGGGAGGTTATGCCGGCCTCACGATTGAGGCCGTAGCCAAGGCTGCAGGCGTAAACCGCACGACGGTATACCGGCGATGGCCGACGCGGGCGGCCTTGCTGGCTGCCGTCCTGGAGCCACTCCTGGCCCGCTATGACGTTGTTCCTGACACCGGCTCGAGCTGTCATGATTTGTCCGTGCTGTTACAAACTGTGCGCGACAATGCAGAGCTGCCCGAGGGTCAGGCCTTCACGGAGGCGTCAAGGTCCACGTCCGCCGAGCTGCAGGATTTGATGTCAGCGGCGCTGCACAGAGCCCTCGCCCCCTTCCACGCCGTGCTCACTCGCGCAGTCGAGCGGGCCGAGATCGAACCGGAGCAGCGTGACCTCATAGCCCAGCTCGCTTTCTTTGGCGCCGTTATGTGGACGCAAACGCATCCCAAGCCTTTAACGGACGCGGAGTGCGACGACATGGCTCAGCTGCTCTTGCCTGCCGCAGCCGATGCCGGAACAAGATGAGATCCTGGTGCCCTTACGCTCCATCGGGCCTTCTATCCACCGTTGGATTGCCGCACTCCATCGGCGAGGGCCGTGAAGCCGTATATGAATCCTCCATCCTTGCCACTGACGGTCATATAACCTTCCGTGGTACCTGGCCTGATGGCGATGTTGGTTGCTGATGAAACGCCGTCCTTCCCAGGTGCGGCGATGGTGGCAGTCGGTTCGCCATCGGGCCGATAGACGAGGACAGTCGCCCGGTTGTGCAGCCCGACGTACGTGTTCCCTGCTGCGTCGACGGCCAAGGAATCCACTTGGCCGACGCCTGCGCTTACATGTACGGCAGGATGAGCTGTCTGCACCTTTCGGCCGTCAGCGCTGAGGCTCAGGTAGTCAATCTGATTGCCGGTATTGTGGCTCACCCATAGCCCGTCATAAGCGGTGGTGAAGGCAATACCGTTCGGCGCCGGCAAGTCTCCGGCAAGAACGATCCCTTCGGCGGTGTCCCTGTCGATCCTGACCAGGCGGCCGGTAGGTTTCCAGTAAGGATCCTGTGACCCGGCGGCATCCGTGACGTAGAGGTTTCCCTCGTGGTCAAAGGCGATATCGTCGGGGTTCATGGCAACGCCGTCCAATGTTCCCTGGAAGAACGTGCGGTGGTCCTTCCCCTCAGCGGTGATGCTTTGAACGGTACCGCCAACAAAGTCCGTGAGGTATAAACGTCCGTCGTGCGGGCTGAACTGTGCCGAAGTGAAAGCGCTGGCATCGTCCGTGTACACGGTCTCCACCCATCCGGTAACGTGAGGGCCAGGGGTGTGGATTGGGAAGTGTCAGCAGCAGCATGTTTTCCTTACTGCTACGAGCGGGAGAGGTAGTTATCCGCGATGGTTTTCAACGAGCCGGGACCCAGACCGGGTCCGTGTCCTGGGAAGACCGCACTTACTTCGAGGCGTGATAAAAGGTTCATGGTGCGCCGGTAATCGGCTTGGTCAGCTCCGTGGATTGTGTCAAGGAGTTGGCCCTGGTAAATGGTGTCTCCGGTGAAGAGCCATCGGCGCTGGTGATCGTACAGACAAATGCTTCCGGGGGAATGTCCTGGGGTTGCGAGGACCTCCATGGGGGTTCCCAAAGTAGTGATCTCATCTCCGTCTTTGAGTCGTCGTGTTGGGGTGGCCGGCGCCAGCCCGTATTGGGTTGGGTCATATCCAGGGTTCGGGACGCGGCGGAGCATTGAGGGCTCTTCGTTCGGTGGAACGTCTATACCGAGGATGCCGTACAAGGTGTGGGTGTCCAGCGAGACAGGTCCCGGTGTTATGAGGATGTGGGCTTCCTCATCGTGGACTGCGATGTCTTTAAACTCATGTGCTCCTCCGACGTGGTCCAGGTGGGTGTGGGTGATGATCAGGAGTGGATCCCGTTCGAACATTCGGGGAATCTCGCGGTGCAAGGGGACGATGCCGAGGCCCGCGTCGATGACCACGTCCCGGTCCTGGCCCTGAAGCCACCAGATGTTCGATCGGAGCATCGGATGGACATGAGATTCGGTAATCTTTGTCAGTCCTGGCAGGACTTGTTCAATGGCATACCACTGCAGGGATGTGCGGGGTGCGGCTTGTTGGGGGGAGGCCGCGCTCAATGTATGTGCCTCAGGAAGTTGCGGGTGCGTTCCTGCTGGGGGTTGGTGAAGAACTCCTCCGGCGGTGCCTGTTCAACGAGCACGCCCTGGTCGAAAAGGGCGACGTCCGTCCCGACTCGCCGAGCGAAACCCATTTCGTGGGTGACCACGACCATCGTCATGCCATCTGCCGCAAGTTGTTCCATGACGGCCAGCACGTCGTTGACCAGCTCGGGGTCCAACGCGGAGGTCGGTTCATCGAAGAGCATCACGGAGGGGTTCAGGACCAGTGCCCGGGCGATGGCGACCCGTTGTTGCTGGCCGCCGGAAAGCTCGCTGGGAAAGTGGTGAAGGTGGGAACCGAGCCCGACGCGGTCGAGCATTTCAGCTGCCCGGGCTTTGGCCTCGGCAGCGCCGGCTTTCCTGGTCAGGCGTTGGGCCAAGGTGACGTTTTGCAGGACGGTGAGGTGGGAGAAGAGGTTGAAGCGCTGAAAGACCATGCCAATCTCGGAACGCTGGCGGGCCAGGGCACGTTCGCGTACGGGCCGGTTGTTGGCGTCGACGCCGATCCTTTGGCCCTTGAAAATAACCTCTCCGGCGTCGAGGGGTTCCAGCAGGGCCATCAGACGCAGCATCGTTGATTTCCCTGATCCGGACCGGCCAAGGACTACTTTGACTTCACCCGAGCCCACGGTGAAATCGACACCTTTTAGGACTTCTTGATTCCCGTACGTTTTGCGGAGGTTCCTCACTTCGAGCACGGTCTTTACGGTTTGACGAGGAGTTGTGGTGATCTCGGACATCAGAGTCCCTTCAGGGTTGCGGGGACGCGATCGACGCGGGGCCGGGTTTTGGCGGGTAGGGAAACCCACCGGTATCGCTTTTCGACCTGGTGCTGGAGCACCATGACGGCGCTAACAATGACCAGGTAATAGACGAGCGCGGCCGTATAAAATTCGGCATATCGGAAGGTGGTCGCTACCTGGACCTGGGCTGTTGTCATCAGCTCTTGCAGTGAGATCACAGAGGCCAGCGACGTGTATTTGATCATTCCGATGAACTCGTTGCCCGTGGGAGGCAGGGCGACCTTGATGGCTTGTGGCAGTTCGACCCGAAGGAAGGTTTGCGCGGGGGTCAGCCCCAAGGCCCGGGCGGCGAGTTTCTGTCCGCTGTCTACGCTCAGCAGGGCTGAACGGAGAATTTCTGCCATGAAAGCGCCTTCGACGACTGAGAGACCAACAAACCCGGCAAGGAAGGGTGAGTACCAGTTGTCCCGGAGCGCGGGAATTATCTGCGGTGCTGCGTTCCAGACAATGAGGAGCAGCAGCAGTGTTGGCACGGAACGGAAGAACCATACATAAGCCCAGGCCAAGCTACGAAGAGTCTTGCTCTTCGATATGCCTGCCAGGGCAACAAAGAGGCCTATCAGCGTAGCGGCCACTTGGGAAACGGCAGCCAATTCAAGGGAAAGCACCGCCCCCGATAGGAATTCTTTGGAAGTCAGGGCCTGCAGGAAGATGCTCTGATCAAAATCCATTACTTCGCCGAATCAGTCAGCCGGCTGGCGTCCAACGCGTAGTTCTTGGCGATCTCGGCCAGTTTTCCCTCGGTGGCGAGTTTCTTCAGTCCGTCACGGACCTCCGCGGTCAGGGGTGAACCTTTCTTGACGTAAACGCCGAATACAGCGTCGGCCTCGAAGATTCCAGGGACCGGCTGCAAGTTCCCGCCTGTCTTCTCAACGATCTCACCAACAGAGACGTCGGTATCGATCAAGGCGTCAGCCTTGCCGTTCGTCACCGCCGCAGAGGTCTGGGTGTTCTGCGGGTATGACTGCTGGATCAAATCAAGAAGGCCTTTGCTCTTCAGCGCCGTTGACAGTTCCTTCAAATTGGACTCATACGCGCCTCCGGCAAGTACAGCTACTGTCTTTCCCGCCAAGTCCTCAGCGCTCTTGATGTTCGAGTCCTTTGGGGCGATGATCACCGATCCGGTTTTCAGGTACGGCACGGCGTCGGCGACCTGCTGGCGGGCTTCATTGACATATAGGCCGGACCACACCACATCGCAGCGCCCAGCCTGAAGCGCCGGCATCAGCCCGTCGAAAGCCACGTCAGAGAAGCGGGCCTTCACACCCCACGAGTCCGCTAGTGCAACCGCCGCGTCGGCATCAAAACCGATGGGCTGGGTCCCCGTGTTGCCGTCCTTATAGAACTCCATGGGCTTGTACTGCGGCGTCATACATACACTGAGCTCACCGGATTTCAGCAAACCATTGGGGCCACCGGCACTTTCCGATGAGGAAGCGCCGGCTCCCCCTGAACATGCGGTCAGCGCCACCACTGCGGCAGCAGCTACGGAACCAAAGACAAATTTCTTCATGACAATCCTTCTCGTCGACCAGCCCACGGGTGTGGCGCTCCTCACATGCTAAGACGCAAAAAATTTCGGAATGTCAGCCTCTAGGTGTGAGAAAGCAGATATGTAAACGCTCACTACGTAAGATGGTGATAATCGGCTAGAACGAGGTCTCTTTTTTTATAGATCTGTAGGCCTAAGGGCACAGAAAATTTCTCGTAACGAATCCGCGAAGGATGACATATGGATGAGCTCGACGAGCAGATACTGCAGGAACTGCTCGCCAACGGCCGCATCACCGTGACAGAGCTTGCCGACAAAGTGGGCCTTACCCGCATCTCGGCCTCTCGTCGAATGACCACGCTCTTGACTGAGTCCGGTGTCAGAGTGATCGGACTGGCACACCCCGCCGTCGTGGGGCTGCCTGTCATGGCCCACGTTTCGATTGACGCTGCGACCCCGGTTCAGGGGCTTGCCGAAAGAATCGCGCAGGATCACCGGGTTCTCTTCGTTTCCATCACTGCCGGGATCATGTCTCTGATAGCAGAAGTCAGGGCCCAAAACCATGAGGAACTTCAGGCATGCATCGAGGACATCCGTAACATTCCCGGAGTGACCCACATGCGCACCAGCATCTATACCGATCTCCTCATTGACATCCTGCATCCGGCTCAAATCAAGGACCTCGTCCTCGACAAACTTGATCTAGCTCTCATCGAGATTCTGCGCCAGGACGGCCGTACTAGCTACACAACCATGGCCACTGTCCTTGGAATATCAACCGGAACCGCAAGAACCCGCGTCCTGCGTCTCTTGGACAGCGGAATCGTAAAAATCGGACTCACTTGGCGGCCCGCCTCTCAGGAACGAGTGACCCGCATGGGGCTTGGACTGCGCATCCAAGGGACAGCTGCGGAGCTAGTCAAATCACTCGAGGCCATCCCGGGCTTTACCTTCTTGGCCTCCAGCATCGGCCAACACGACATCATCGCCACCGTTCACGGAACGGACGCAAGCTCAGCACTCCGCACCGTTGACCAAGTCCGGGCGATACCTGAAGTTATCCACGTCGAGACATGGATTCACCTCAAAGTCGTAAAAGAAGAACACTAGCGACAGGGCGCGAGCCTCCACCGTCTACCAGACAAATCAGGGTGAGCCACACCCCAACCTGGCGTGTAGACCGTCTGACAAGGGAGGACTTGGCCAGTGCGCCGAGCTTCAAATCGTTCTCCGGCGCCTTGATCAGTCACGGATGTGAAGTGGCTACCCACTGACCGCAGTGGATCTCATCAGAGCCGGTCCACAAGACATTTTCGACGATTCCTAAACTTCCCCGCCCGGCTACCCTTCACTGGCCGTCAGGGTGAAATCTGAGAACATCCTGGGTCGCTGTAAGTGAAGCGGGATTCTCACCCTATCCATACGTTGACGTCAGCCAGCACGAGTGCGGCAGCTACTGCCTCAAGTGAGAGCAGCCCGACGACCTTTTCCTTGTGATTCCACGGCTGGCCGATAGCCGGAGATCTCGGTGGACATCGCTATTATCCGCGTTCATTCGACGGGCGCCGCAGGGTCAATCATCCGCCAAGCGGTTCAGTAGTTCAGCGTCGTGGTCCAAGACGAAAGTGAGACCCTCTTCAATCTCTTGACGGCGCGGGACTTTGGAACATCGGCTGCTTGGGTCTGCAGCATCACCTTGCTCCCGGCCGGAAATTTGCCCTGAAGGGATGCGGTCGTCACTAGGGCCGGGACGTTTGATGGGCATACGCCATCATATCGGGGCCATATTGGCTGACTCCGGGTGACATTGGGCGTAGCCTGTCGTCGTGGCCAGCATTGTCCCTCGCCAGCGGTGGGATGGAACTACAGCGTTCTCGGTGCGTTGGCGTGACCCAAAGACCCGTCGACAGCATCGGGTCACTCTGCGCTCGGAAAAGGAGACCAGCAGCCTCGCGCGCTACCTGAACGACAACGGCCAGATCCCGGCGCATGCCCTGCCGGACGCCAGGACGGGGAACCCTAGCGTTCCCACGGTCGCGGACTTGGTTCAGGAACATATCGACCTGCTCGTCCGCCCCTCGCTCGGCGCCATCGGAACCTACCAGCGGATACTCGACCTGCACATTCGGGAGACGATCGGCACCATCCCTGTCGACGCGTTTGGTTACCGCGACACCATGCAGTGGCTCAAGCACTTGAACGCCAAAGGTGCCGCACCTAAAAGCATCCATAACATGCACGGGTTGCTCTCGGCGGCGATGAACACCGCCTTGCTCCTCGGGTACGTGTCCCGCAACCCCTGCCGCGGCGTCCCGCTGCCGACTATTGAGCGGGCAGACGACCAATGCCAGGTTCCTCACCCACGAAGAGTTCAGTCTCCTCCTTGAGGGCATGGATGAGCACTACAGGACGTTCATTCAGTTCCTGGTCATGACAGGAACGAGGTTCGGCGAAGCAACCGCCCTCAGAATCGCCGACATCGATCTGCGTGCCCGACCGGCCACCGCCCGGGTGAACAAGGCATGGAAGCGCGACCGGCATTCCCGTTATTACGTCGGGCCAACCAAGACCGCGGCCGGCAAACGAACCATCGGACTCAACCCGGCCCTCGTGGAGTTGTTGATTCCCATCGCGGCAAGCCGGTCGGGTAACGATCTTCTCTTCACGACGACCGACGGCGGACGGATCTCTCACAAACCATTCTGGCAACACCACTGGGTGCCGCCCGTCCGAACTGCCCAAGCCCGCGGATTGGTCAAGACGCCGCGAATTCACGACCTTCGACACACTCATGCCTCATGGCTTGTCCAGGATGGCGGCATGTCTCTCTTCGCGATTTCACGTCGGCTGGGTCATGCATCTGTCCGAACAACGGAACAGGTCTACGGGCACCTCATGCCGCAGGCACTTCAAGACGGCGCAGACGCTACCGAACGGTCCATTCAAGGAATCCGTTCATAGAACAGCAGCAACAGAACCCTTCTCGCAGTTCCGGTGCGGGCCACCCTCCCACGCCATCCCCGAGCTTTCACACTATGATGGATATAAGCGACAGGAGGTGTAACAGATGAAGGCGATTCAGGACGCCCGGGAACTTGGTGAGCAGGTGAAACGGCACCGCCTCCATGCGAGGCTGTCCCAGGAGACCCTTGCCCGCAATATCGGAGTCGGCCGGTCCACCATCATCGATCTTGAGCAGGGCAGAAACGTCTCCATCAGGACTGCCCTGAAGGTCCTTGCACAACTTGGCGCTGGAGTCAGCATCACGGGGACGCCTGCAGAGCCGGAACTCTACTGGACTGCTGAATCGGCAGCCCGACAGATGAGGCGGGAGCTGCGCAACGGCGATCCAGACTTCGCGATGCGGATACTTTCCATGGCAGCCAGTTACTTTGACGAGCTGAATCCGGCCGGACGCCGGCGCTTCCTTCGTGCCCGGCCCACCTCCACCGGTCGCAAACGCTGGGATACCCTGCTGGCCAGGACCTTCGCGTATAAGTGCCACCAGTACGGGCTGCAGGAGCCGGATTGGACGACCACTCCGCCGCTGGAGTCAAAATGGTATGCCACCCCCCGCAAGCACGTTTCCCCTGCATGGAAGCTGCGCATGGTGGAACGCACCCCCGTTGAATTCGCCGAAGCAAACATCGCGTTTGATCCGGCCAACCTGGCCGCAGCATGAGATCGGCCCGACGGGCGTCCCTTGAATCGGATGACATACGGGAGCTTCTGATCGAGCTCTCCCATCGGCTCCAAGCAAGGGGTGCCGCAGCTGATATCTACCTTGTCGGCGGCGCTGCCATCGCTGTGGAGTTCGACTCCCGACGCTCCACAACCGACATCGACGCGGTGTACAAGCCGGAGCAGACGGTTCAGGAGATCGCCACCCACATGGCTGCCGAACTCGGCTTGGATCCTCGGTGGCTGAACAACGCCGCCCGCGCCTACGTACCCGACGGCGAAGACTCAGAGGCAGCCGAGATGGCGATCGCTGACAACCTCACGCTGCGCGTCGCATCCCCAAGGTTCCTACTCGCCATGAAACTCGCAGCCGGCAGGGACCGGGACATCCCCGATATCGCAGTGCTCTGCCGGGCACTGGACATCAGGACCGCAGAGGCCGCCGTCGACGTAGCCATCGAGTTGTACGGCGAAGATTCAATCCAGCTCAGCAACCGCGATGACCTGCTTCTGGTCGCCCACGAGGCCCTGAACTCGTTCCACTGACGTGTCCCCCAGGGCAACATTCCCGCGGACCTATTGACTACGTCGTGAGCGAGCCCGAAACTCAACCTGACATGTAGAGGGTTGGGAGGCTAAATGGTTGGTCAGCGGATCGGGTACGTGCGGGTAAGCACGCTGGACCAGAACGAGAAACGCCAACTCGAAGGCCAAATTCTCGACCGGGTGTTTACAGACAAAGCCTCCGGCAAGGACACCGCCAGACCCCAACTCGCCGAACTGCTGCGCTTTGCCCGCGATGGCGACACCGTAGTTGTACACAGCATGGACCGGCTCGCCCGGAACCTTGATGACCTCCGGGCTCTCGTCCAAAGCCTCACCCGCAAAAGCGTGCGCGTCGAATTCGTAAAGGAAAGCCTTGTCTTCACTGGAGAGGACTCCCCCATGGCCAACCTCATGCTGTCCGTCATGGGCGCCTTCGCTGAATTCGAACGTTCACTGATCAGGGAACGGCAGCGCGAGGGAATTGCCCTGGCCAAGCAGCGCGGAGCCTACAAGGGGCGGAAGAAGACCTTGACCCCGGAACGGGTAGCCGAGCTCGTGCATCGTGCTGAAAATGGCGTTCCAAAAGTCGTCCTCGCCCACGACTACGGCATCAGCAGAGAAACGGTCTACCAGTACCTTCGTCAGGCCAGAGCCGTCTAGGACTCCTGGCAGACACGGCTCACCCACGCTCTTATCGCAGCGCCAAGAGCGACAGTTACCCGCCTCGCCAGGCTGACAGAATCTGCATTATCGGCCTTCTAAAAGCGGCAAGGGGGGTGCCTGTACCCTGGCGGCAGGCACTCTAAACCAGAGGTATTCCTTCTTCAGAACCGTAATGAGCTTCAAACCATGCGCCGCCGATCGCATTACCTTGCTGGTAATCCACCCACCGTCCGCCGTCCGATCCATCCAGATGTCCGTCTCCATCTGGGCGAACAATGGTCGCCCTTCCTTGCAGGAGATCATGTAGTTCCCGGTGAATCCACTACTACGGCACAGTTTTTCAGGTGCCAGAGTCGACAGAAACCCCGCGGGCGTTGCCCGGTGGAAGCCCTTGGGCTCACTAGAGGTCTAGGCGGACAAGGAATAATAGTTTGATGACCTTTGCATCGCTCGTAGCCTTTGCCGGACTTTGCCTTGTTCTGTCCCTCACGCCAGGCCCGGACACATTCCTGGTACTGCGGATCGGGCTGAGCAGGGTACGTGCCGGACTGGCCGCAGCTGCAGGCTCCGCAGGTGCTTCCCTTGTCTGGGCGGCTTTGGTCACTGCCGGGCTCGCCGCGGTCCTGGAACAGTCAGCGGAAGTGTTTCGCTGGCTTAAGATTGCGGGCGGCCTTTACCTGCTCTACCTGGGCATTTCCTCGTTCCTGAAAACTCGGAAGGCGGCAAAAGACAGCCTGAACGGCGGAGACGAAAACGTGCTGGCATACACCACCGCCGCCGGTTTTGGCGCTGGGGTGCTCTCCACCCTGCTCAACCCCAAAGTGGGGCTTTTCTATCTGGCCATCGTCCCGCAGTTCATCCCACGCGGTGGCGACGTCATGGCAACCTCGATGATCCTCGGGTGTATCGAAGCGGTCATCGGATTCATATATCTGGCTGTCGTGGCAGTTGTCGCGCACAAGGCCATGGCATGGCTGCGCCGCCCCCGGGTGAATGCCGGTGTCCAAGGGGCAAGCAGCGGAATAATCACCGCCCTTGGCGCCGGAGTCATCGCCTCTGGCGCCAGCAGCTGATCCTTCCCTGCCAGCAGAGAGCCAGAACAAGGCCGACCACCACACTCTCCGAAGGCAGCCCACTCCTGGCAACTTACAGACCGTCCATGATCGCTCTTTATCTTCGACTCGGATTTGACGGCAATCAGAGCAAAATGCCGGTGCGGCCGTGGTTCAATCGTGGGAATGCCCAGCATGAAAAATGGACCGAGGATTACTCTTCGCCGTCGGAACAGGGGTGAGGTTGCCACGGCGGTTCCTGCCGGCCGCACCAACCAACACGTCGACCTGAAGGCGTGCGCCAGGTGCAGTGCAAATGCTGGACAGGCCTGTTTCCGCCTGACAGTACGCAGCTACGGGGAGTTGAATCACACGCATTCGGCGCGGGAAGTGCGCCGGGATGAGTATGGAGAGCGGACGCCAGGCCTGTCCGCCGACGAGCTGGTGGAACGGTACTCAAGCGGTCAACGCCTCAGCTGGACTGTGCCCGGCTCCGCGGGATCGACGTAAAACTGACAGCCGGAAGCGGGTGAACGGCGGATGAAGGCGAAGCCCAAAAACCTTGAGTATGTCCGGAAGGCCTACAGGGAAGCCGCCGGTCTGGGTGAACTGAAACTGATCAAAGCCACCCAGCTGCGGGTTGATGGATACCCGATTCTTCAGGAGGGTAAGGTCTACGTCACCAAGGCAGGGCGAAGTATCACCCCGATTGGTGCGAAATCATCGCATACCAAGGTCCTGGACGCGGGCCACTCCCCCAGTTGACGAAACAGCAATTATTGGCTCGTTTAGGCAGGAGGGGGACTGCCGCACGACAGCATACACCCCGTTGCAGTTCGTCCAACTGAGGCTGAGGTACGAAGGCTTTTCCCTTCCAACTGTTCGCCCTTGCCCACGGCACCGATCTACGTGCCGGTGCGCAGATCCCGACTGGTGACCCGCGGAAACCCGTCAGGGCCGTGGGACTCCTTCGGCCGGGAACTGTCCAAGGTTCTCTGGACAGGCGAATGGGGCGGCTACTTGAGACCGTCAGCCGGACGCGGCATCTCCTCACTGACCGGGACGGCACTTTCGGTGCGCGTGCCTGTTGAGAGCCTGGGTGCTAGGAATGTGTTCCATACCGAGCCACAAACCATGACGGCGGCAATGACGACAAAGACGGAAGCGATGACATCGCTGACGTAATGCACCCCGAGGTACACTCTGGAGAAGGCCACTACGGCGACAAACACGGCCCCGACGCTAAGGCTTGCCGCCTGTGCCTTTCGGCTGCGGGCCAGAACGAGCGTGACTGCCATGACGAACGCTGCGGCGAAAGCGGTGTGGCCGGAGGGATAACTGTTGTATCCGGTTTCGGTGATAGCCGGATGAAGTGCCGCCCCTGACGGACGCGGACGGGCCACGATCGTTTTGGCAAGCGTTGACGCCAGCCAACCCGCTGCGACGACGAGTGCGAAACCCAGTGCCTGGGCCGGCTTCTTTCTGATCCAGAGAAGGTAGGCGCAGATGACAGCCACCAGCGCTGTCGCTCCAATGGGTCCAAACGCAACGTGGATGCCTTCACTGAAAACCACGAGCCCCGCATCCCGACTGCCGGCAAGAGCAACACCGATCGTCTGTTCCGGATTCCGCTGCCCCAGCAAGGTCAGGGCGCTTCCGACCCAAAGGGTGGCCGCGTACAGCCAAAATCCGGCAGCAGACCACCACCACGAACGCATCGCAGGAATCAACATGCGCCTGTCCAATTTTTTGCTCCTGACTCCGATGCCGCTCGCACCTCTGGTGTTCCGTCTCCGTAAACACCATTTTGAATCTTGGTGCTGGAAAAGACCTGAACGTGCCGGACTGGGCCGTCCCCTCTTCTATTGCCCCGCCCAGCAGACGGGCCGGTCTCGGTCCACGCTCAGTCGGCAATGGCGCGGATTTGCGACCCTGACGGCATCTGGGTGCCAAGGGCACCAAGGAGCGCTCGGGCGCTTGCCCTGGCGGTTCCCAGAAACAACGAAAGCGGTTGGGAGACAAGTGAGCCATATGCGAGCAAAACCGCGACTCCTGCATTGCACCGAACGCGCCGCGGCCTGTGAGTGTGGCCGGAGGAGAGACTGGGGGTGAGTTCACAGGGAATTGCCGGTAGCGGCCAAGGATGAACGGTCAAAGTAGTTCCATCGGCTGGAGGCAGGGGAGCGCGACGGTGGGCACGGGCAATGACACAGCGACCCTGCCACAGGGTGGACTTCGGCGCCCCTGCGTCCGCCGGAGCCTCATGTTGGCGTTTGCGGCCGTCTTCGCGGTTTTAACCGGTGGCTGCCAGACCGCACCGGTGGTCCGTGCGCCTGCCGGTGCCGGGACACCGCGGCACGTCTTCGTGATCAACCTGGAAAACCAGGGTTACGACAGGGTCTTTGGGTCCTCCTCCCCGGCCCCGTACCTGAGTGGGGAGTTGCGCTCCAAGGGCGTGCTGCTGACCAACTACTACGGCATCGCCCACGATTCGCTGCCGAACTACCTCGCTCAAATTTCGGGCCAGCCCCCGAATGCCAGCACCGAGAAGGACTGCCACACTTTCACCGCGTTGACGACAGCGTCGACGGACAGCCTGGGCCGGGCTACCGGTGACGGATGCGTCTACCCACCCGACGTGCCCACCGTCGCGGGCCAGCTGACCCAGGCTGGGAAGACGTGGGAGGGCTACATGGAAGACATGCAAAGCCCCTGCCTGCACCCAGCACTGGGCGCCCCTGACGACCACCGTACTGCCTCATCCGGGGACCAGTACTCCACTCACCACAACCCGTTTGTCTACTTCCGGTCCATCACCGAGTCCCCGGACTGCGCGAAGAACGTCGTCAACTACTCGGCCCTGACCAACGACCTCAAAACGGTGGGCACGACCCCGAACCTGTCCTACATCACCCCCAACCTCTGCCATGACGCCCATGACAACCCCTGCGCCGACGGCACCGCCGGGGGCCTGGCCGCAGCCGACGCGTGGTTGAAGAGGGAGGTCCCTGCGATTCTTGCCTCCCCGGCGTTCAAACAGGACGGGATGCTGATCATCACCCTCGATGAATCCGACCACGGCCGCACAGGACCACCGGACGGGGTCGCCGGCGGCACGGCGGGGGGCCAGGTTGGGGCTTTGATCCTCTCTCCCTTCAGCGCCCAGGGCGGCTCTTCCTCCCAGCCCTACAACCACTACAGCCTGCTGGCCAGCATCGAGGACTTCTTCGGCCTGCCCCGGTTGGCAGGTGCCGCCGAACCGGGTGTCACCGTGTTCGGGCCCGACGTGTACAAAGCCCACGCCTAAAATGTCTGTCAGACCAAGTAGGCCCACCCGGTGCAGGATACTGCCGCGGCGTCCTTTTGCCCGGATGGCTTCGGGATGGGTAGCGCTCGTTCTGGGGGCGCTGCTGGTCTTCGCCGGCAGCGGGGCAGCCGGGGGCCCGGTCAGCGCCGGCGCCGGAATCGCCAAGATCAAGCATGTGGTGATCATCACGCAGGAAAACCGGTCCTTCGATAGTTACTTTGGGACTTACCCCGGCGCCGACGGAATCCCCATGGTGAACGGCCAACCGGCGGTGTGTTTGCCGGATCCGGCCCGCGGCGGGTGCGCCAGACCCTTTCATAACCCGGCAGACAGCAATGTCGGCGCACCGCACAGCCACAACGACGAAGTGGCCGACGTGGACAACGGGGCCATGGACGGCTTCGTGGCCCAGGCGGAAAAGAGTCTGGCCGGGTGCACTGCCACCCAGGCGAACTGCCCCTACCGAAACTCTACGACCACGGACGTGATGGGCTACCACGACGGCACGGACCTCCCCAACTACTGGGAATATGCACGCAACTTCACCCTCCAGGACCACATGTTCGCGTCCGCCTCGGCCTGGAGCCTGCCCGCCCATCTGTACCTGGTCTCGGAATGGTCCGCTAAATGCACCACCGCCGGGGACCCGGCCTCATGCACCAATGCGCTTCAGAACCCGGACTCCGGACCCGACCCCGAGATCATCGGCAACACTCTGATCGGCAAATGCCAGGCCGCGGCTGACCTTGCCCCCTGCAAGGACGGCCTCGCCGCGGCCGGCATCAGCCCCGACATGGCCGCCGCAGTGGACCAGCTCATCAACGCCAGCTGCAAGCCCACCGACTCCTACAACGCCTGCCAGTCCGCTGTCGACGCCGCCAACGTCCCCACAGCGCTGAAACAACGGCTGTCCGAGGCCGCCAAACACCTGCACCTGCCCGATTACGCCTGGACCGACCTGACCTACATCCTTCACCAACAGCACGTCTCGTGGAACTACTACGTCTTCAACGGCACCGAACCGGACTGCCGCAACGACGCCGCGACCTGCACACCGGTTAAGCAAGACGCCAAGACTCCCGGTCTGTGGAACCCCCTGCTCTATTTCGACACCGTCAAACAGGACGGGGAACTGGGCAACATCCAACCCCTAACCAACTTTTACGACGCGGCCCGGCGGGGAGCCCTTCCAGCAGTCACCTGGATCGCGCCCACGGACAAAGTCAGTGAGCATGCCCCCGCGAAAATCAGCACCGGCCAGCAATACGTTGCCGGACTCATCAACGCGATCATGAGCGGCCCCGACTGGAACAGCACCGCCATCTTCCTCAACTGGGATGACTGGGGCGGCTTCTACGACCACGTCGCACCGCCGGTCGCTGACGGCAACGGCTACGGGTTCCGGGTCCCCTCCCTGATCATCAGCCCTTACGCGAAAAAGGGGTACATCGACCACCAAACGCTCAGCCAGGACGCCTACATCAAATTTATCGAAGACGACTTCCTCCACGGACAACGGATCGACCCCGCCACCGACGGCCGCCCTGACCCCCGACCGGACGTCAGGGAAACCAACCCACTGCTGGGCGACCTGACCCAGGCCTTCGACTTCACGCAGGCGCCCCTGCCCCCACACCTGCTCGCCAACGCCAGCACTTACTAAGCGGCCCCCGCCAACACAATTCGTCCTCACACGGGAGCGTCTTGGATCAGGGGCGGTTTAGTCCGGGGGCATGTCGTTCCGGCCTGCCCAAGCGGGTCAGGTAGGCGACCACCAGGCCAATGAAGGCGGCCAGGACGAGAGTGACGACACCGGTGCCCCAGCCGAGGCCGCCTCGCTCCGGGGAAACCGCGGTCCAGTCGGCAAAGGAAGCCCCCAGGGGCCGGGTAATGATGTAAGCGACCCAGAAAGCCGGGATGGCCGCCAGCCAGCCACGCCAGTACACGAGACCAGCCACGCCGATCAGGACCGCGAACGCGGCAGCGGAACTGAGGTAGCCCAGGTCCAGGCTGTAGGCAGTCCAGTCTCCGGCAGCGGTCCCCAGGGCAAAGGTCCCCAGCACGGTCGCCCAGTAGAAGGTTTCGCGTCGCCCCGTGTCCACGCTGTGAACCGAGAACGTCTTCTCAGCCCGGTACCAGAGAACGAAGATCACGGCCAGAGCTGCGAGGAAGAATAGCACGGACGCCGCATAGGGGACTCCCAGCACCACGTGCACCGCGTCGGCGGCCATCGTACCGAAAACACTGACCATGGCCACCGCCGTCCAGTAAATCCAGGGAACGTAGCGTTTGACCGCAAACTGCAGGGCCAGGGACGCTGCAAGACCAGCCCCGCTGCAGGCCAGCGCAGCCGCCGGATCCATCACGTGCACCGAAAAATCCGAAGCAGTCTCACCCATCCCCGTACTGAGGACCTTTGCCACCCAAAACCACAGGCCGATTTCCGGGACCTTTACCCAGTCCCGCCGGACGTACCGGGCACCGGCAGGGATCGAGCCGTCCAGAGCCGGTGCCGTTCTGCGGCCTGTTGTTTCGGGTTCGCGCGCATCATTCACCAAGTGATTGTCCCTACCGATCCTGAACACCAACTGAAAGGGATACGGCCAGGAGCGTTACCCGCTTCCACACCGACATTGACCTTCGATGAGTCTCCCAAGAGGGCCGGGACCAGGTCCGCCGCATCAACCTGCAGCACAGCCAGGTCGGACAAGGGATCTATTCCCACCACTGTTGCCGGATAAACGGTCTGCCGTTGGTGCGGACCTCGATCTCCTCGGGGACGCTCTGCCCGTCCAGGGTCACGACGTGGGTGTTGGTCAGGATATGTCCCTGCCCATCGAAGCCTAATCCCGGACCTCGAAGAGGGAAACAAACGTGCCATGGGCTTCAAACTCTCGGATGGCATAGAAGTGCCAGAGGAACAGGAAACACGCTTCAAGTTCGCCCGACAGAAATCCCAACTCGCCAGCATCCGTGGCTCCTGCTTCATGATCAAGGGCCGGTACTGACGTAATAGT
Organism: Pseudarthrobacter sp. 902506025; assembly: GCF_040702325.1. Classification (NCBI taxonomy): domain Bacteria; kingdom Bacillati; phylum Actinomycetota; class Actinomycetes; order Micrococcales; family Micrococcaceae; genus Pseudarthrobacter; species Pseudarthrobacter sp. 902506025. The sequence goes on along the minus strand of NZ_JBFBKW010000001.1, from coordinate 187,090 downwards.
CCGCAACCCGGACGTTAATCGTCCGGTCAACCCGATGCTCCTCCTGGATCCGGTCCTGACAGCGAAATCAGCCTCAACAAGGGTCTTACTTGCGCTAATACCAAGGTTAAGGCCGTGCGCCTTCCGTTTCTGGGGGTGCCGTTGGCAGGATGCACCGCGGAAAGGGCTCCGGGTCACCGGCGGGGAAGCATGTGGCCGATGGTTAAGGGCCGCGCCGGCCGGGCGTATCCTTTAGTCGTCGGTGGGGCGGCAGTTGGTTCCGGTGCCGTAGTGCAGCCAGGCCGGCAGGGCGGTGGTGAAGGCGTCCCGGATCGATGGGGTGTCGGTGATGGTCCAGTCGATCCGGCCGTTGACTTCGACTTCGTTCTTGTCCCATTCGAACCAGTTGATCATTTTCAGGTTGGGGAATTTCGCGGTCGTGTCGGGGTTGAAGACCTGTTCCCACCACAGACGTTTGATGTCGATTTCGGCCGCCCCGCCCGCGGCCGGGTTGTAGAGCGCCGCGGTTTCGGGGATCGCGACGGGTTTGCCGTGATCATGCCCGTAGACCTGGTAGAAGTCCGGGAGCAGGCTGTCATCGCCGTTGGCTCCGACATAGGTACCGGTCAACTGGTCAGCGAATTTGTTGGCTTCGGGGATCTCGTTCTCGCCCCATGGGTAGCGGGCGCCCCAGTGGTACAGGGACATGCCCACCCAGTCCACCGCGTCATCACCGGGGTAGTAGGGGGCGTAGGAATCATCGGCCATCGTCAGGGCACCGTCGTGGTTCGTATCGAGGGCGTCGAAGTCCGGGGTACCAGGCTTGGCTTCGTACTGGCCGCCGGCGAAAGGGTACCCGCCGGCGTAGTTCGGCGCCCACATCATTGCCGACCCCGGCGCCCCGGCATGCACCGCGGTGGCCACCTTGGCGAAGGCGTCCTTGTATTCGAGAGGCTGCTGGGACCAGGGATACCAGGAGCCGTTCATTTCGTGGGCGAGCCGGACGATCACCGGGACGCCCCCGGCGTTGATGTCCGCCAGATCCTTCACGAGGCCGGTCACGGTGTCGGGCGTGATCGCGGCCAGGCCCTGCTTGGGTTCGAGGGTCAGCAGCATCATGTGCCCGTCCGTGCGGATCTGGGCCGCGGCCTGCTGCAGGTGCACCCGCTCCTGGTCCGTGTAGGGGAAGTCAGCGAAGGATACGCTCACCGCGGGCTTGTGCCCCAGATCGGCCGCGTATTGCGACAGCGGCTTCGCGTCCAGGTTCAGGTTGACCCCGAACAGGGCCCCCGAGGAGGGGGCCACGCCCTTCCGGTCCGTCACTTCGCACACCGGGTTCGCTGCAACACTGGCCCCCGCGGCAGCCTCCCCGGCTTTGCGGTCCCGGTCAGTGAGGCCATTGACTAGGCTGGCGGTACCGAACCCGGCAGCCAGCAGGACAACCACTACGGGCAGGGCCCAGGACTTGAACCGGTCTACGAACTCATCGCGCCGGCTGCCGCCCTGCGCGGGTGGAGTAGCGTCAGGCATAGCGAACCCCCTGTTGGCCTGCGGTTTTATTCCCATCCTAAGGGTCGGCGCGCACGGTGCTGGCCGCTGGTCCGGTGAGCGCTGGCGGCTGCCCCCACCGCCCCGTCACGCCTGAGCTGTTCGCTCTGCACTGGCTGCGGACTGACGTTCGGGTTTTGGATTACGGGGATTCCGGGCCGCGGAGGTGGTCATTGAGGAGGGTTGCCGTCTGTTCGGCGCAGGCCCGGATCTTGCGCAGGGAAATGGCGGCGAGGTCGGCGAGGACGATAGCGGGGTCCTTGGCTGAGGCGTGGTCACGGATGGACTGTTCAAGGGCCAGCGCGTGAGCGGCCAGGCGCTCCGCTCCGATCATCTGGCTGGAGGTTTTCAGGCTCAGCACCGCGTCCATCGCACCCTTGATGTCACCGGTGGTGAGGGTCAGGCGGATCCGTTCGATTCTGCGAGGCAGCTGGTTCAGGTAGCCCCGGACAAAGATGGTCCAGAGTCCTTCATCCCCGTCGAGCTCGACCAGCAGGCGGTCCAGTACCCCGCCGTCCAGCAGGGGAACTGGGGGGCCGTTACCTTCACTCACGATGGTTTCCCCCGTCTCCACGATGATGCCGTGCCGTCCCGCCCTGTGCGTGGCGTCAGTTGGTGAGTGCCACGATCCGGCCACCGAGGTCGGGCCCGCCAAGGGTGAACCCTGAGTCCAGGGTTACGTACTTGACGAACGAGCCGATGATTCCCTTGCAGTTCCCGGAACAGCCGGGTGTTCCCGTGTTGTTCGCGGAGTGCCCGGGGAAATTGAAGCCCGAAAGTTTGAAGGCGGCGAAGCCTTTGATGTGGAACCAGCCGTTGGTTCCGTTGCCACCCTTGTCGTCGTAGACGGGAAGCAGCACTGTCTGGTCGATCAGGGAGTCAAAGACGGAGGAACACAGGGTAGGTTCGCTGACCCCGGACTTGGAGGAAACCTGGGGGTGAGCGAGCGTGATGGTTGCCCCGCACACTCCCGGGTCCGAGTCGATCCAGCCGAATCCGCCGGGCAGGGTATGGCCGGATCCGTTGGAGCTGACGCAGGAGGGCCCGCCCTGGATCTGCAGAACCTGGACCCCGGCCGTGAGGTCGAATTGGCATTCGGAGAAGGCCAGCGGCAGGGCAACGGTGCCGGCGTAGGGGCTGCCCCACCCGGCGCTGGCCGTGGCACCAACGTTGACGGTGGAAATACCAAACACATTGGCGAAGAAGGTCGCGGCCCCCGGACCGCTATGGTTCATCGCCTTCGTCACCACGGTAACCGAGTTCGACCCGGCGAAGGTGGGGGTGTTGGTGGCGGCGAGGTTCTGGAGGTTGTTTTGTTTGGCCAGGGCCAGCGCGGACGAGGCTCCCCGGGACTGGCAGGTCGCCGTCCCGTTCGCTGCGCAGTCCTGCGCGATCGCCATCGCGCCGGCATCAGCCCCATTTTGCAGCTGGGCCCGTTCACTGTAGAGCATTCCGACGTCCACCGCGATCGCCGCGCACCCCAACAGCACCACCAGCAACAGGGCGGAGATCACAGCGACGGCACCTCGTTCCCGATCATTGGTCCTGGTATTGCACTGTCTGTCTGACATCGAAAACCGCCTGCGTATCGGAATCCTCCGCGGTTCCCGCGAGGTCGGGCCGCCCTGTAGCATCCAATGTTTCCGGGCACCGGTGCCGCTGGCAACGATTCCAAATACCCGTTTTACGGAACCGCTACTTGCTCCACGAAATGGAGCAAGGGGTAAAAAGTCGGGTACCGACCACTTGCCCGCTCTTGGAGCCGCGACATGTAACTGCCGGAATGCACCACAGAAACATTGTCGACAGAAGCCGGCGCGGATCTGCTGCGGGCCTCTGTTGTGGGTGCCCGATATGGTTCAGAACCGTCAGCCCTGGCAATCCTTCTTGAGAGTCACCCGCCCTGGTAGTGGAGTCGTAGTGGTAGGTGCGTCCTCAAGCATTCGACTCGCCAGTGCTGGGTCGGTGGGCAGTGGGCCCTGTCGGCCTACGGCTTCGGTGGTTAGCGTGGGCGCACCTGCGTCGTAGCAGGCACTACGACTTAGGAGCACTAGTGCCAGCAGACTCCTCCACCGTACGCGGGCCGCCTGCCGGCGCGGTTTGCTCCCCTCCAGTTTGCCTTGACGTTGGTCGCGGCCGCCGCCCTTGTGAATGTCGCCCCCGCCCTGGCCCTTGATACCTTCACAGGCTGGGTAAGCCGGTACCGCCGGCTGGCCGGGGTCCTGGTGCTCGCCGTGATGGCGGTGGCCACGGCCGTGATCACCGGCTTCCGCTTGGCCAGGTCCGGTCCGGCAGGCTGTTGGTCCTTCCCGCGGCCCTGGCTGTACTGCCTCGCCGGCGTGCAGTCCGTCGAATGGACGGTCCTCACCGTCCTGATCGGCGAGACAGCGACGGGGATCTTTAAGGAACTCTGGTTCCGTGGCCTGCCCTGTCCGCGCTTGAAGCCTGGAGCCCAGTACCGGCGGCGATGACTGTGTCGGAACTTTTCGGCCTTTCGCACCTGGCGAATAACGCCTTCGGGGCGGACGTCGTGGTGACTGCGGCCCAGGTCATCGGTGCGTTCACTGTCGGTGTTGGCTACGCGGCCCTGAGGCTGCGGACGGTCGCCTTTTGGCCGTAGATGATCCTTCAAGCCTTGACCGACATCTTCCTCGCCATCGGCGACGTCAGCGGTGGCCTGCCCTGGGCCGTCATGATCGGTCCGTCAACATCCTGCTTCTTTACGGCAACATCCTGCTGCGGTAGCTTCCTTGGGGACGACGGTGAATGACGCCACCGCCGAGCAGGATGCTGTTTCCGGGGGCTCGTGGCGAGGGACCGGTCCCATGGCCGCGCTGTTTACGTACGCTAAGATTCCTCAGTCCTGCGGCCGCCGGGTACCTCTGGCTGGGGTTGTCGCCCTGGATGGGGCCTTGACCTTGGCCTACCGGAAACGGCCACGGGCGTGGGTGCCAGCCCCTCGGAGGGGACCGGGAGGCTGGCACCGGGTCGGAGGGGCATTAGAACCTCGAGGGGGCCGCCGTGAACGGTGTGGACGGCAAGGGGTTGCCGACCGTGTCGGTCAGTCCAGCCGATGGCGTGTATGTGGGTTTGACGTTTCCGTTGACGTTTGCCGCTGTGCCCGGGGTATCACGACTGCCCAGCGTGATGGTCAGTTCGAATTTGGTGGCATCCCAGGCGAGGGACGATGCTTTCGAAGCGCCGCTTCCTGTGCCGTGGAAACTGAGGGCCGTTCCGCCGGAATAGGCACCGCCCAGCGACACAGAACCGATTCTGGCGGTAGGGCACTGGGCGCCGTCCAGGGTGACGGTCAGGATGTCCGCGGCGCTGACTCTAACCGTTACCTGTTCTGAACCGTTGATGCTCTGGTTGCCGCCTATTGTCCAGTTACTGCAGATGGTTGAGGCGTCCAGTGCCTCGGAGAACTTGAGGACCACCTTGTCTCCTTGGTCGATGACGTTGCCCGCGCCGCCGTTGACTAGAGTCACGGCCGAAATTGCGGGGGCTGTGGCGTCTTTGGCCGATGTGGCGGTACCTGCAGCGCTGGTATTGCCGGCGGCGTCGGTGGCCACTGCCGAGTAAGTGATGGTTCCGTCCCTGAGGGTCGAGAGGTTGAAGTTGATGGTCTGGCTGGAGCCAGTTGCCGTGAATACCTGTGAGACAGTTTGTGCGGTGGTGCCGGGAGGGGGCGTGTCGGTAGCGGTCACCGTTACCGACGAACCTGCTTCAGCTGTGATCGTGACCGGAACGCTCGCCACGTTGGCGCTGGTACCCGTTGCAGGAGCGCTCGTGATCCTGGCCGGAGCTGTGATGTTCGGGGCGGCGGGAGGCGTGGTGTCGGCGGCGGTGACGCCTGCGCTGCGGGGACTTTCCGCTCCCGCCCAGGCGCCGAGCATCGGCGTGACGGTGTAGTACCAAGTTCCGGGCGGTAGGGCCTCGCTGCATGCCAAGGCCGTGACCGTACCGGCGCAGCCGCCCGTGGCGGCAACTGCAATTCCGCCGGTTGCTGTGGAGTAGCGGGCTACGGCGTAGCCGGCCACCGGAACGCCTGCAGCGGTGGTGCCCTGCTTCCAGTCGACCGAGGCGGAACTGGCGGAAACGGACGCAGCGGGAGCGGCCATGGCGGGAATGGAGTCGGCCTTGACGACCCCGGCGTTACTCCCGAGGGTTTGCCAAAAGGCGTTGGCGGCCGGGCCAGCCCATGAGATGACAACAGCGGCCGCGAGCACTCCTGCGGCCCGGGAAAGCCTGCGGCGGCCGCCTTGGCTGCGGAGCGCCGGTTCAACGACCTGCCGGCCCTGGTTGCGGAGGTTCATTTCCGTGCCTCCAAAGTGACGGGCAGGCTGAAGGATGCGCCCTGGCAGCCGGAAGACGATGCCAGGGACATTCTGGCGGCACCAGGGAGGGTGATCAGCACAGATGAGTTCGGGGGAATGGTGGTTGCGGGCGCCAGTGGGGCAGACGGGTCCGTGTAGGTCACCCCGGTAGTGAGGCAGCCGGGATGGTTTGCATCCGCAGTCGCGGCCCCGTTGCCCCTGATGGCGTACACCTGCACCGCGAAGTTGTTGGGGTTTGTAGCCCGGACGGCAACATCGGCGGTACCGCCCGGGACAAGGGAGTTGTGCGTACCGTCGCCGGAAATCAGAGCGTCAACAGTGACTGCTTTCATCGTGCCATTGGTGGCCGAGCCCGTTCCCGCTCCGATCGTGGACCAGTAGGCATAGGCGCCGCCCGCTCCCGTGGCCAGGCATAGGGCAATTGTTGCTGCCGCTGACGTGGCAGTGAGCTTGCGCAAGGTTATTTTGGTTGTCGTCATTTTCAGTTCCCCTCCCCTGCTCCGGTGTAGGAGAGTTGAAGTGTGGCGCCCTTGCAGCCGTCCTGGTTCTGTGTGGTGTCCAGCATGGCGATCCTGGGCCACTCTCCCCTAACGGGCCTGAGCGCTTCGAGCTTCGATGTCCCCACCGGAACGGTTAGCGGGTACTGGCCGCTGTAGTTGGTTACCACGTAATCCGCCGTACTGCAGGGAAGGCCCGCCGCGACCGCCGCCTTGGTCCGGGTAATGGAAGTGATGGACACCGACAGGCTGGACAGTGCCAAGGCCTTGTTATTGGGGTTGATGAAGGAAAGATTCAACGGCATCGATGCCCCTGGGGTAAGCGGGGGATCAAGGTTGCCCGAGATGGTGAAGGTCTTCGTGGCGGCCTGGACAATCAACTGGACCAGGACGCCGGTTGTCTGGCTGGCGTTGGCTGCGGTGGCAATTGTCAGGTCTGCTTTGCCCAGCGCAGTGGTGGCCTGTGTTGCCACGGTCAAGGCGACGCTGGCGCTCTTCCCGGAAGTGAGCGTTACTGAAGACGGTGCGAAGGCCGCGGTCGTCCCGGCTGGGAGCCCGGACACAGTGGGGGTGACGCTGCCGTTGAACCCGTTGGCAGACGTCAAGGAAACGGTGTAGCTGACCGAGTCCCCCTGGTTGACGGTGCGGCTGGCGGGATTCACTTGGATGGTGACCCCTGCCTTGTTGCCTTGGCTTCCGCCTTGGCTTGCGGCGAAGATCGTACCCGCCGAAGCGAACGTGATTAAAAGCCCCACCAGCAGCACCCTCACCGAGGTGGTGGTTCTTCGCACGGCAGCGCGGACGGCCCCAGACTCGTTTTGCACGGAAAGCCCTTCTAGCTTCGTTGAAGTGGAAGAAGTGGACGTCGCCGGCGGGGAGGTTTTGCCGCCCGCCCCGCCGGCGAGGTCGTTTACAGGCTGCTGACGTTGATCGTCACTACGGCGTTTTTGCAGGCGTCCTGGTTGTCCGCGCTGTCCTTGAAGGTCAGAGTCCCGGCGCCCACGGAAGTTCCCTTTGCTCCAGCCGCAACGAGGGCATTGCTGGTGTCCGCGGTGACGTCGAACCAGGCCGGAAGGCACTCAGGGACATTAGTGGTCACACTGGCAGATAGCTTCCCTACCTTCGTGCTGCTGGTCGTACCGTTGTCGGCAGTGTAGGCGACCTTGACACTATTGCCGGGTGCAAGGCCGGCGTCGAACGTCGCATGCAGGGCAACTGTGCCGCCGCCCGCTGAGTTGGTGGCGGTACCGCTCCCGGAGCCGGTTGTCGTCCAGTAAGCGTAGGCCGCACTGCCGCCACCTGCGATCAGGGCGAGTGCTCCGGCTGCTGCGAGGGCCTTGTTCTTCTTAGTCATTTTGCGCATCGTATGACTCCTTTGGCTGATTAAAGACAGATGATGAGACGCACAGCCATTCAGGGACCACGGGGGATCTTGCTTCCGGCTGATCGATGACGCCCATACTTCCGGCCGCTGGGCACGCAAACAACGCGTAGTTGTACTGGTTTTTTGGGAACGGACCCAAAAATGACCTCTTGGATCACACAGCGGGTACTCAGCTTTTCGCCCCTTCAGCGGATTTACCTCGTGCGTCAACAGGAAAGCAAGACGAAATCCTGCCTGCTGCACGCTGTGCTCTTGCATGGCTGGGGTAGCAATGAGCAAGAAGGGTTATGCGCGGACTTGTGGCCGGCAGCATAGGAGCGGCGACTAATTCCGTAACTATCACCGACTAAGGGTGGGGTGAGCGTTGGTTGGACCCGGAACGATACTTGGGTTCACCTTCGGGTACTTCGCAGCGATCGGAGCATCTTCGTCCTGTACGGCCCGGATCATCGTCTTGTGCGGCCAGCTCAGCGCCGGCGGATCCTTCAATTGTTGCTTCTGCCCTTTGCCTGATCAGCAGACTCGCCGCAGCCCGGCACCGGTAACAGATGGATTCTGGAAAGAGACGGGACCTGGGCTGCTGTCGAGCGGACACGCCAAAGCGGCGGAGGCCCCCCAAGTAGGTCGCTCTGCCGCGCAGAAACACCCAGTGCCAGGGCAGTTCCTGGCGCTCATCCTAGCCAGCGGATCTGACAAGCAAAAGACCCCGAGCCCTTGGGGGGTGGCTCGGGGTCTTACTGGCTTCTCCAGACACCGGTAAGCGGTGCCGTACTCGGCCCCAACTGGTGGATAGGGGGCCCCTCTCTTTTTTGGCCCCTTTCCTCCCTAATCGGGGACCTTGGCCAGAATCGTGCTATCAAGACCGGAGAACCGGAAGCAGCCGCTCATCGTTGGATTCGGCCCGAAGACGGGATTTCGCGACGCTGTTTCCAGACCGAGCCATCCCCGAAACACTCTAAGGTCGAGCTGTCAGCAAGATCGGCCTCACTAACCTTTCAAGTTCGGGGCTTTCGGTGAACGTCCCCCCGGGCAAAGCCTCTCTCACAACCGCCCGCCAAGCGACAGTGGCTGGCGGGGCTCCGTCACAGCCTTCAACTCACGGGAAAGCGCGAGGCCAAACTCTGGTGGACTACATTTCCGCGTACCTATCCCTGCCAAGAACCGGAGTTACGCTGTCGCCCCGGGGCGGCGAAGCACGGGTGACCGGCCGATAGCCTCACCCTTACTACCCCCCGGCCGTCTCCCCGTTGTCGGTGATACCTCGGCCAAATAGGATCTGGAGACTATCCTCCTGCCTACGGAGCGGCTATGGTCTCGGTCATGAAGCCGATCATCCTCCTCGACATCAACGGTGTGCTGAACCCTAAGCTTCAGCAGGGTGACAAGCCTGATGGGAACAATGCACAGCTCTCGGATTTGAAGGCTGCCCTAGTGCATCGGCTCTCCACCAAAGGACGGCTCGCGTGGGTCTCGACGTCAAATGAGGATCTGGTGGACAGCCTCGAAAGGCAGCTGCAGTTGGAGGTGAAACCGCTGCGCGTGGAAATCACGGAGCCAGACGATGAGGATCGACATACGCCCAAGCTAGGGTCAGTATCCAGATGGCTAAACACAATGGAGGCCGAAGGTAATGCTGACTGGGACGCCATTGTGTGGATCGACGATGCGCTGGAGGCTGACGTGCATGACTGGGCCCACCAATACCACCAACCCGTCCTGCTGGAGAAGCCCGGGCCTGAGGAGGGCCTGACAGAAGCCCATGTCGTGGCGGTGCAGGTTTTCATCACCAATCACGGCCGGAGCCATGCTCGCTGACACCAACATGGATACCCCCGCCATGTCAAAAGGAGTTAAGGGTTACGTATACCGTCAGCGTCCCAATGGAGAAACAACTCAATCAAAGGTCAAGGGCGCCCGGGTGACATCGGAGCATAACTGGGCCGCAGGCCGCACTCTCTGGCGTCTCCCCCAATGAACACCCCGGCCAGGGATGTCCCGGTACGACCCGTCCAACGCGTGGTCATCGTCCACGGATACGAATCGTCCCCGGATGCAAACTGGTTCCCCTGGCTTCAAAGCGCCCTCGAAGCTGAAGACATACAAGTCACGGTCGTTCCACTCCCCGACCCGCAAGATCCTGTCAGGACAGCCTGGGAGAACGCAGTCAGCACGGCACTAGGAGTGCCGGATACCACAACAGTGGTTGTGGCACATTCCCTCGGCGTAGTCACTGTCCTACGGGTGCTCGAAACACTGCCGGAACCATGGGAGCTGGGTGGTCTCGTGTTGGTCGCAGGGTTCACCGAACCACTGGCAGCATTGCCGGAACTCGATGGTTTCCTCGCAACTGATGTTGCCGTTGAGCGGGTGGCACCGAGCATCCGGGAACGAACAGTACTTCGCTCGGACACGGACCCCTTCGTGCCGCCGAAAGCATCCGATGACCTCGCCAGACGTCTAAACGCACGCCTCCAGGTCTATCCGGGAGCAGGACACTTCATGGCAGAAGATGGCGTCACAAGGCTGCCACCTCTGCTTGACCTTATTCGCTCCCAGTAGGGCTCCGCGTGGCCCGGGCCGCCCTTCAAGCAGCCCTCCGGAAGGCGGCCGGACACAACTTCGGGCGGAACTGCAGCACTTCGACACCTGTTCGTAAATAAACACCGCCCGGCCAACCGCCCTCGGCTTGAGGGAGGTGCTCCATTTGATCGGGTGCAAAAGCCGGTTTCCGCAGCCCTGACGAGAAAACTTTCAGGCACCCGGCCATTCCACCGGGGCAGCCAGCTGAACCGGTAACCCGGAAAGCTGGCTTTTCCCCGTCGACGCACGCGCTCACGGGCTGTGGCGTTGATTACGTTACCCGGGTGCTGGCCGAAACTCTCAGATAGGCGTGGAAACCTTAACGATGAAATGCACCGGCCCGCATGCCATGTACAGGGACGGGCAACGCGAAGTGTGAACAGAGACAGCAACGGGAACCATGACCAAAACCGACGACCATTCCGAAAAACCAGCCGAGAACACCGTTACGCCCAAGAGGGGCCTTGATCTCAGCCCCACCCAAGTCATCGCCGGCGGGGCCGCCGCAGCCGTGGCTTCTGTCATCGGCGGACAGCTCGGACTTGGCGGGACCGTGGTTGGGGCCTTTATCCTCAGCGTTATTTCCGCTGTTGCAGTGCCATTGTTCCGCGCGTCGCTGGAAAAGAGCCACCAGCAGATCAAGCGCGTCGTGCCCCGCAGGAGCACGGACATTGCTCCCTTCACGCCCTCGAAGGCCACGGACACGTCGGGTACCAGCAGGGCGGGCTCAAGCAAGGTATCCGCCAGCCCCCTGCCCGGCGAAGCCTCCCTCAAGGAAGGCGGCACGCCATTCACCCCACGGAAGTTTCGGATGGCTGTTGGCGGAACGGCCGCCATTTTCGCCATCGGGGTGGGCTCGGTTGTCGGTGTCCAGGCAGCGACTGGAACGTCCCTGTCAAAAGGCACGGCCGACCTCCAAACCGGTATCTCCCAGGTGGCTTCGAATGGTTCAAACACACCCATCAGCCCCCCGACCACCAAGCGGCCCGGTGGCAGGGACGCGGACACCGGCGCCACGCCGACGGCCACCGCCCCCGCTGGGGACAGCGTGGAAGCGGATACTCCCACGCCCAATGCGACTACGAAACAGACAGTCCCCACCGGTAAAGCCACCCCGCAACCGTCGGTCATTCCAAGCCAGGCGCCCCCAACAGCTGGGCCAAGCAGCACAGCGAAGGCAACGGGCGGTCAAGCGGGCCCTGGCCTTCCGGCGGCAACCGCGGGACCGGCAGCCAAGTAGCCGGCCTGCCTTGGGCGGCGTGTACGGTGCCGCCGAGAGTGAAAAATCGACAACGGCCGACCCGTCCGCTCGCTATTTGCGTTCTGGCCGTGCGCGGTAGACGTGGCCGGGCAGCAGGGGTGTTCCCTCGAAGAGTTGCGGCACTGTGACGAGCTGGTAGCCCTGTTCCTGGAGGCTCGTGATGAGCTCCTGTTGTCCTGCGACGGTTGTCTGGTCCACGTCATGCATGAGTACCACCCCGCCCGGGGTGACTTCCTTTAGCACTTTCGGGACGAACATTGCGGGGTTCCTGGTTTGCCAGTCCAGGGAGTCGACCGCCCAGATGATCAGCGGTTTGCCCACGGCGGCCTGCACCATGGCGTCGGCGGCCCCGTACGGGGGGCGCATCAGTGAAGACGAGGAGCCGGTTGCGGTCCGGATCGCGGCATCGGTGCGATCCATTTCGCTCTTGACCGCCGCGGGGGTCAGCTTGGTCAAGTAAGGGTGGCTGTAGGTGTGGTTGCCGATGGCGTGCCCAGCGTCGGCAACCTGCCTGGCGGTTGCCGGGTGGGCGGCAGCGTTGGCCCCGGTCATGAAGAAAGTCGCCTGGGCGTTTCTGTCTTTCAGAATTGTCAGCAGCTGTGGCGTGGTCCTGGCGTCCGGGCCGTCGTCATAGGTCAGGGCCGCGCACGGGACGAGGTCGCAATTGACGTGGCGGAGCGCCGGGGCGGCAGCAGGCGGGGCAACCGCAGGGGTCCTGAATTGGGCGAGTACTTTATGACCTGCGTCGCTGAGCATCGCCTCGGCCTCCGAGGCAGGGATAATTATCATTCCTGGCCGGCGGGACGGTCCCTGATCCGTGGTGACTTCAAGCTCTCCGGACGGTCCCAGGACCACGTCGGCCGGTGCCGGCTGCTGCCCAGCGGGCGCGGCGATGCCGGTCGGGACCGGGCGGATGCGGGCCCGGATCCTGTCCAGGGCCTCGGGCCGCAGCAGCTCAACGGCACGACGCAGTTCTCCCGAGACCGTATCAACAGTGAAAGTTTCAGAACTGACAGTAAATTTGCCGCCGGGGCCGGTATCCCTCACCTTCTCCCGGAACATGATCACGGTTCCACCGGCCAGCACTGGCTCGGCCGAGAGGGTGAGGGAAGGGACCTGAGACGGGTCAGCATTCAAGGCCATCGCCGGACGGTACCGGCCAGCGGAAGGGGCGGCCGCTGCAGCCGCTGTGTCCAGGGCGGCAAGCAGCCAAGCATCCAGATGCGCGTTCAATCCTGGGTGCCCTTCCATATAGGTCCAGGACGCCCTGATCTGCCGTCCCCCGACAACAGCGGTCACGGTCATCGGCTGGCTGCCTGGAACTGTGACAGGTTGATGCGCATGTGGAAAGGCTGGCGGGAGCACCAGCGAGGCAGTGGGCCGGCTAATCGTCGCGGCGGGTTGCGGCCGGCCCCTGAAGTCAGGAGAGGCGAACACTCCGTCGCCGGTGCACAAGAGCACGGCGGCGCATAACCAGGCCACCACCGCCAGCGAAGCGGCGGCGCCCCTCCCCCGCCACGGGCTTTGCCCCGTCAAACCCAAACAACTCCTATGTGCTGACCCGATAGGCTCCCGACCGGTCTGGACCCCAAAGGGAGCTTAGTGCGAAACTCCTGCCGCACGGCAACCGACGGAACCACGTATGACGCACATGGCACCCATAATAGTGGGCAACAAAATCGCCCGTATTAGGTACGGGTTTTGTAAACCTCGGGTCTACACGGGTAGTGCCGGGTTCTGCTGCTGTGCCGATGCCGGGCAGGGAGATGTAGCCCGCGATTCTGGCGAGCAGACTGGAACGGTTATACGGCTGCAGAAGGTGCCCCGGGGTGCTGCCGGGGGAAAGACCCAAGGTACCCGGTCTTGCTACCCGGCTTTGTTGGGCGGAAACTTGACTCATCAGGCTGTGCAGTCAGCCGCAGCAGTTTCACGGAAAGCCGGGACATCATGTCCACCCCCACCGACCAGATTCGATTTTCCGGCCTTCCCCTCACGGGCTTCCTACGCAGGCGGCCACCGTGGACTTCCAGTTCGCCACCCACCGTGGGACCTGTGGTTCTGACCCCCCACGGGGGTACATGCGTGCCCACGGGATTCCGGGGACGCCTTCCCGGCTCACGCCAAGCATCCCAGTCATGAGTACCGCCCAGACGGTGGCACTGATTTTCGTTGCTGCCTCCGCGTGGATCGGCCTGACCCTGCTCGTTCTCCTGACGCTGCGCCGCCGCAGAAAAGGCTCATCAGTCGTTGCTTCGGCTCCACCACCCCCGGATCCCACCAGCACCCGGCCACACAAGCCATGGCGAAGGGCTCCGTCCCTAACAGGCCACAGCCCCATACCCCGGCGCAGAACAAGGCATCAGAGAATCCGACGGCCCCACTATAGGAAGCAATCATGGATCCCGGGACGATCATTGGTTACGCCGCAGCCTACCTGGCCACCCTGACGGCGATATTCCTGCTCTATCTCCCCGAAATCGTCCTGCTCGTAGCCCTGCTGATCGCAGGCGGCCTGCTGCAGTTGTTACTGATGCCCTTCGTCTTCCTGGTCAGAAAGCTTCGAGGGCGCCCCGACGTCGACATGGACACGTCCTGGCTCCTTGACCGCAGACTGTAGCCCGCCCCCCCAACGTACGACCCCTTACCTGGCCACCAGGCTGTCCCCTCCATACCCCCGAGTATCACGGCGACTCTTTCGATACACGTGCGGAGGCACCTTCTTCAGTTTTCGGCTGACTTCTGTTCGCTTCCCCAGGACTGGCAGTCGGCGCCGACGCAGAACCATGCCGGTTAGACGTGAAGGACACCCCGCCAGTCGTCAGGCCCCCGCGAAGACGGGATCCAACGATCAGTGCAGGGAGCAGGCTTCCTCGTGGATCAGGCTGGAAGAGGTGCGGCCCAGGCTGTGATCAGGGCTCCCACTTATCGAAGGTGCAGCGGAAGTCACAGCGATTTGGTGTCGCTTCCGCCAAAGAAGATGCCAAAAGCTTGCCCGTTCTCCGCTGGGCGGTCTTATGATAATCCCAGCCGAAGGGGAATCGGCATGGGGTATGGGAAGAGTGAAGGGCGCGCTCTGTGCATGTGGCGCGCCCTTCCTGCTCCCCCGGGGCTGCTTGCGATTCCGAATCAGTGGACTACGTCGCCCGAGCCAGGATCGTGCTGCTGTTTCGTGCGGCGGCGGACCGTCGGGCTGAAACGTGCGGCGCGGGCTCGGGAGGACCCGTATATTCATGATCCCGATAAAGCAATATGCCGCTGGACCTGGACCTGTGGCTTTTGACTGGCCAAGTGTCCCGCGCCCCACCGTTGGTGCGACGGCGCCGCTGAACCTATGGCCCACCTGGCGGTAGGGCTAACGCAGCAACCCGGGCCTGCGATGAGCACAGGCCGGCCCTCCGCCAACAGGGCAACGGTATCCATTCCCCGTCTGCTTGATCACACACATGCGCTGGCTGGCCGGACCCTGACTTCGGGAACCGGCAAAAAGAATCAGAGAATAGGTGGACGATGAACTACACCTGGTACGGCATAGAGACGCCGAGCATCGAAAAGCTTCACTTCACGGCGGAGGGCGAAACACTTCGGGCTCTTTCCACGTGGGTGAATGAGAACGGACACTACGACTACGAGGTGACTCTTGACCGCCGCTGGATCTTCCGTGAACTCAGGCTCCATCGGCATGACGACGGGCAGCTCGAGATCCGCCGGCACCGCGACGGTACGTGGAACGTCAATCAGGTACTCCGCCCGGACTTGCAGGGCGCCGTTGACGTCGATTTAGCGCTCAGCCCCTTCACGAATACCCTGCCGGTCCGGCGGCTTGACCTGCCCCTAGGGGTTCGTACGGAAATCATCACGGCCTATGTTGCCGTCCCCTCCTTGCAAGTGACGCCCGATCCGCAGGCGTATACGAGAACGGCAGCAAATCTCTACCTGTACGAGTCACTGGACAGCGACTTCAGCCGTCAGATCACGGTGGATGCTGACGGGTTCGTCATCGATTACCCCGGACTGTATACACGCGATCCAGCGGCCGGAACGCCGCGCCCGAACGCTTAGCCCTGCCTCACAATTGGACGCCCGTGGCGCGATACTGGCGTGCCCGCTCTTGGAGCCCGTCCTGGACGCATCTCCGCCGGGGCATACCGGAAGTCGCCTGTCACATCAGGCAGCGACGTCCACGCGGCCTCGTTGTTGATCTGCACTATGCTCCGGGCAAGTGCTGCAGCCCCGTCCCCTATCGTGCCTGCCACGGAGAGAAGCGCGTGGAGGCTACGCCGTGACCCCCGGCGGGTGCACCCGGAGGCCTGATTATTCAGAGCACACCAATGCGGTATCAGTCTGCACGGTCGAAGAGTTGTCGGAGCAGCGTTTTGCCGCTTATTTGCTTCAAGGATGCGTGCTGCTGCGGGGCCGGCACGGTGCGCGATAAGTTGCCGTGGCGGTCCCGGCCCGGCAGAACAGTGGGTCTAAACTCCTATGCGTGACCCCCGACAATAAGACGCAGGACGCAGCGGAGCATCGCTGGCCGGCCGTCATTGGCCTCCTTACCGCGCTGGGCCTGTACGGGACGTTGCCGACGACATTCCTGCCGGGAGTCCGCTACGCCGTGGTCGTGGTCGGGCTGGGCCTGTTGATTCCGCTCGTGGCCTTGAACCCCCGCCGCCTCACCCGCCAAACACGCTGGTCCAGGATTCTTTCCGTTGGCCAGGCACTCCTGCTGGTCGCAGCCAATGAGGTTGCACTCATACAGCTGGTTGTTGCCCTCACAAGGGCAGATAACAGTAACGGGCCAACCCTTTTGCTCGCCGCACTTCAGGTATGGGTGACGAACGTGATCGCCTTTGCCCTGGTGTACTGGGAACTGGACCGTGGCGGCCCCGTATCCCGCCGACACCTCCCCCGGCCCCACCTGCCTAGAGCAGACTTCCGTTTTCCCCAGGACGAAGACCACGACGCCGTCAAGGAAGTTGCCGCCAGATCTTCGGTAAAGACCGGCTGGACAGCGGCGTTCATCGACTACCTCTACTTCTCGTTGTCCAACTCCATGGCGTTCAGCCCCACGGACACCATGCCGCTTTCAGCGCGGGCGAAAGGCCTCATGGGGCTGGAAGCCTTCGGTGGGTTCGTGCTGCTGGCACTCGTCATCGCCCACGCCGTCTCCCTCCTCGGCCAATAAGCGGCCCATGAGCGGGGGCAGTCCGTCGTCGTGCCACACCATCTGGACCGGAACCCGCTTGCCGGTCGTTCCACGCCCGCATCAACAAGGCTCGGACCAGGTAATCAACGGCTGGAGACGAGGCTCATTCCTGGCCGAGGTCCGGTGGGGTTCGGGCGGGCCGGCAGGACCGGGTTCTGGCCGCGTTTTCCCGTTTGGCCAGTGGCATAACGACGGAGGAACCGCCGGCGGACCCTCGTCGCTACGGCCCGACCGTCGTAGGAACCCGGGCAGCCACGAGGGGTTTCCAGTGGTCCCCGGGGTCAGTGTTGGGCCCCAGGCCGGTGAGGGTGCCGTCTAGCCCCGGGCGGGTGAGGACGCCGGTGGCGATGGTCACGTCCCTGCTCGCTGAGGATTTGAGCCATTGGAGGTTTTCCGGGTCCCCGGTATCGAGTTGGACTGACCAGACGGTACGGTTGTCCACCAGTAAACACACCAGCCCGTCGTCCGTCGACGCCCGGCAGCGGATACTGCCGTCGCCTGGCCGGGCTTTGAGAACGATGTCCTCCAGATTGCCGCTAAGGACGGAGCGAAACCCCCGGGCCAGCAGGTCTTCCTCCAGCCAGGGATAGGGCCCGCCATGGATCGGCCCGTGCAAGTCACCGGCGACGGCGCTCACCGCCAGGACCGGGTACTGCAGGATGCCGAAAGAACCTTCAATTCTCAC
Source organism: Pseudarthrobacter sp. 902506025 (assembly GCF_040702325.1). Taxonomy (NCBI): domain Bacteria; kingdom Bacillati; phylum Actinomycetota; class Actinomycetes; order Micrococcales; family Micrococcaceae; genus Pseudarthrobacter; species Pseudarthrobacter sp. 902506025. Next base: position 169,619 of record NZ_JBFBKW010000001.1, on the reverse strand, counting down.
CGTGTGCCTAAATCCCAGCGCGTCTAACTGGTCTACTTGTACTGCCACGTCCCCAACTCATCCCCCTGCCCTCCCCTGAGGGAGGCATCATTCGTTTCCGCAAATACTGTAAGCAGGGTCCCGGATCAACGGGAAGAGACTTTATCCAGACATGAGACAAAGATGGGGTGATCTTGAGCCTCGCAGGGGGTTTACGCCGTGGGGCCCGGCCGGGGAGGATCAGCGTGTCCGGGCCCGTTTAGGGGCTGGTCATTCGGGGTCGCGTCGGCGCCGCAGGGTGCCGCAGTCCTTCAGCAGTCGGGCGGCAGTGCCTTCGTCGACGGCGTTGAGGATGGTGGCGGCCACAACGTGTACCTTCGTGTTCGTGTGTTGGCTGTGGGCGGCGAGGATGCTGAACGCAGTATCAGCGCTGACACCCAGGAGTGCACGGATGACTCCTTTCGCCTGCTCGATCGCTGCTGTGTGGGCCAGTGCGCCCTGGACAGCTGCTTCGGCCGTCAGACGCGTCTCCTCACGGATGGTTCTGGTCAGGTCGACCATGAACCCTGTAGCCCGGGCCGCCGTTCCGCGCCCGTCGTTGGTTGCGTGCAGGGAGGTAAAAACCTGGCGTTGCCGGCCGCGGCTGTCGACCACCCGGTGCAGCAGGGCGATCTGCCCGCCATTGTCCGCAAGGTTTTTCAGGAGGTGTGTGAACGGTCCTCGGTCGTCCGCGTGCTGGTGCGCCATAAGTACCTCGAGCGTGGGGACGATCTGTCCGGGCCTGAAACCGTGAATCCCATACACGCCCTCAGACCAGGTCATCGACCCGGAGGCCAGGTCATAGTCGAGGGTTCCCGCCGGGCACACACCATCGGCCAGCAGGGGAAACAGGTAGGTGTCCAGCGATGACGTCATCCGCAAAATATCCCACATCTCCCGGAACCCCGCAGCACGCACGGCACCTCCCATGGTCACGATTACCCCGATCCGCCGCGCATCCTCGGGTTTCGGCTCATGCGTGGCCCCGATGTTCACGTCGTCTTCACGGCGTGATCGTAGCTGTGCCCGGCAAAGAGCCGCCACATCGGGACGTTCGCCCTACTCCGACGAAAGCTGCCCGTGCCATGGTGTGGGAATGCCGTTCTTTGTGGAATACGACGGAGAGGGTCCAGTACATGGGCGTTTCAGCGTTGCCGGCAGCAGCAACTTGGAAGCACTGGCCCACGCGATGGAGGCCCTGCGGGTATCGAGTGCACTACAGCGGCGTTACGGCATGCAACCAGCTTTGGTGACCCTGCAACCGGCAGCAGCACCGTGGCGCACTTCGACCCGTCCACGGGGTGGGCCATGACGGAAAGACCACCCGGCGCATGAAACCCGGGGCAGACCGTCTCCCCCGAACGACAAGCCGACCCCCACGACGGGGCAGGACGCGCGCCCGCCGGGGTCCACTCATCCCCGTGTTGGGACAGATTGAGGGAAAGCGCTTCACAGCCTCGAAAAGAGCTTTCGGAGCTCACCTTCCCGTCGCTCCGCCTGTCTGCGCGCCGTTATCGATCAATAACGGCGGGGTCCAGAACCGCCGGATAACCGGGCAACGGTTACGGTAACAACGGCGTCGATGTATTGGACCGTGATGCTACCGGAGAGTTCCTCACGGTTCCGCCCCGAATCGGCCACAAGCGCCCTTTCACGCGGCCGCGACACCTAATCTTGTGGTATCCAACAGCACCACTCTTATGGATGGCACCCACAATGAAGAAACTCCTCCTCTGGCTCACGACGCTCCTCGCGGCCGTCGGGCTGGGCCTACTGGCGCCGGGGCCCGCCTCCGCCGCCACCCCGTATTGCGGTCTCGAATGGGGATCCCAGGCTAAAACCGTGCCTGGGATGAGCACCGCCTCAGTCACCAACGTCCGTACAGGGCAGCAGTACTGCTTCGACAGGATGGTGGTTGACCTCAACGGCCCCGTCGAGGGCTACACGGTGGGGTACGTCCCCACCATCATCCAGGACGGCTCGGGCCTTCCGATTCCTGCACGGGGCAACGCACGCCTGCAGGTCACCGTGAACGCACCCTCCGAAAACCACACCGGCAGCATCACCTATAACCCGGCCGACAAGGCAGAACTGACCAACGTGGCCGGCTACCAGACCTTCCGGCAAGTGGTCTACGCCGGAAGCTTCGAAGGCTACACCAGCATTGGCCTGGGCGTCCGCGCCCGGCTGCCCTTCAGGGTCTTCACACTTGAAGGCCCGGGAGCAGGTTCCCGCCTGATCGTGGACGTAGCCCACTACTGGTGATCCAACCCAAGGTGGCGCACCCCGCCGATCCGGGGTGCGCCACCTTTCTTGTGATGTATTCCCAGTTCTCGCGACCGCAGGGGTGGTGAAGGCCTGGGCACGGTTGAGCCCGCGCGCAGCTGAAGCTAAGCCAGCCCGTTGCACGTGGCAGCACCCCTACCGGACGCATAAGGAGGCGCTCCAAAAATTGCCGGGCGGGGTCTGGAACAGCGGAATCTGTGCCGTGACTCGCAGCAGCGAATTTGTGACCCGACCTTCCGCCATTGCGGGCTGTCTTTCTCCTCGTTCCCATGTTCATTCGAGTGTCAGCCGGCGCATGTGACTATGGCAGTTTGACTCAGGACCGGTGACGGTTTGAGTCAGGACCACCTCAATGTTGCCTTCCGCGGCCTGCGGGGCCGAGCTGACGGACGCTGCTCGGCAATCGAATGTCTTGAATTTCCACGCGCGGGCAGGCTCCGCGTTGAGGCCGCGAAAATCAAGCCTTACGGCCGTAGAATTGATGGCGTCCCCGTCACCGACCGGCCCCCCAGTAGGTCGGTGACGGGGGCCGGAATCATCTATCGTGCGCGCATCTGGCCCTCAGCTGCCGGTATGGTCCTGGTCTAAGACATAAGCAGCAGGAAAACCGTGACGCGTCCCCGGATCGCAGCTCAACCCGCCGTGCGCTCTTTGCTTCCCTCACTCATAAGTGACGTACAACATGAACTGAGCTCACCAACCCAGCCAAGGATATGGTTCACGGGGCCGCACGGCCCGGCGGCACAGGGCCGGGACACCGGGCGGCCACCGCTCTGATTCGATCTATCTCTCCCGACACTTCCGGATAACCATCAAGATCGTGCCTTGACTTGATGCGACGTTGCCGACGACGTTCCTGCCAAATGTTCGCCTCGCTGTCGTCATCATCGGATTGGGCCTGCTGGTCCCACTCGTGGCCCTGAATCCCCGTCGCCTTACCCGCGAAACGCGCTGGTCGAGGTATCTTTCCGTCGGCCAGGCGTTGTTGCTGGTCGTAGCAAACGAGACGGCCTTAGTTCAGTTAGTCGTTGTGCTCACAAACTCGGCCAACAGTAACGGTCCTACCCTTCTGTTGGCAGCACTTCAGGTATGGGTGACGAACGTCATCGCCTTTGCTCTTGTCTATTGGGAGTTGGACAGGGGCGGCCCTGTCTTTCGACGGCACAGCCCGCGCCACGAACTACCCCGCGCGGACTTTCGTTTCCCGCAGGACGAGGACCACGATGCCGTCAAGGAAGTTGCCGCCAGGTCGTCGGCCAAGACCGGCTGGACTGCTTCGTTCATCGACTACGTGTACTTCTCGCTGTCCAATTCCATGGCTTTCAGCCCCACGGATACTATGCCGCTTTCGGCACGGGCTAAATCCCTCATGGGGCTGGAGGCCTTCGGCGGCTTCGTGCTGCTGGCACTCGTCATCGCCGATGCTGTATCCCTGCTCGCCCAATAGACCCCGCCGTCTGGCACCGGCGCAAGCGGGCGTGCCACGGACTCAAGCTCCACAAAAAGGTCGGCGGCCCGGAAGCCGGCCCAGGGCTGGCAGCTGATCGATTGAATAGCGGCCGGGACCTACACACACCGTTTATCGGACAGTCCCGGCGGCGTGGTTGTGAATATTCGCGTCTGGGCTCAGGCGCCGCCGAGTGTGGTGAGGAGGGTGTTTAAGGCCTTTTGTTCGGTTGCTGGATTGGGGCTGTGTGAGCGGACGGCGGATAGAACGGCGTCGATTTGTTTGTCGATGTAGTTCCATACGGCGCAGTCGGCAGCGTTGAGCGTGCGTTGGTTTTCGTCCCAGGAGGTTTCGAGGTCGGTTATCCGGGTCGAAGCTTGGGTCTGATTGCCTTTTTGAACGAGTGCGAGGGTGTCCGTTGTGATGGTGCGGAATTCTTGGATGTTCGAGGCGGCGAAGTGTGCCTGCGCTGCCGATTGTGCCTCTGACTGGGTCAACGCGGTCGTGCCCGGACCGCAGCTGGGCGTCGTACTCTTCTCTGCGGCGGCGCTGGTGTGCGGGAGGCTGTTTGTGTAGGCAAGGAGCACGATGGTTGCGGCCGCTACTGCTGCCAGCATCCCCAGGGCAGCGCGGCGGCGTGCGGGTGCGGCTGGCGGGGATGCCTGCTCAGGTACGTCGGGGACGACGTCGGCTTTACTGATCGAGAGGTAAACGACGGTCGCGAGGATGGCAGCGAGGAAAATAATGCTTGTCGTGAGGGTGCCAAGGCCCACGCCGCCCTCGTCGGGTGCGAGCCCAAGCCAGTCTCCGATGTTCGCGCCGAGGGGACGGGTGAGGATGTAGGCAGTCCAAAAGGCCAGCACAGGGTTAGCGCCGAACCGCCAGAGGGCGGAAACGATGCCGATCAGCACCAAGGGCAGCAGGATCGAGATGCCGGGTCCCCAACCGGTGAGCTCGAGCGTCCAATCACCCAAAGCGGTGCCCAGAGCGAAGGTGACCAGAACCGCGAGCCAGTAGAACGCTTCCCGCGGCAAGGAAATGATGCTGTGAATGGAAAGGGTTCGTTCTCGGGTGAACCAAATGCCGAAGACCACGGCGAGCATGGCGGAAAACACGGCGGAGCTTATCCCGAGAGGCACAGCGGCCTGGTCCGTGAGAATGTCCGTGTAAAGGGTTCCGGTGATGCTCATTAGGACGACGGTGAGCCAGTACAGCGCCGGAACATATGACCGCTGACGGATCTGAACCGCAAGGACGACGGCGGAGACAGCGGTGAAAATCATCGCGGTTGCAACCAGGCCGACACCAAGCGCGTCGTTAATAAAATCCGCGAAACTCTCACCCACGGTGGTGCAAAGGATCTTGATGACCCAGAACCAGATCGTGATCTCGGGAACTTTACTCAACGTCCGCCTCGGGGAGGGCGGGGATGACATCTCTCGGGTACTCATCAACTGCACTCTCTCTGGACGCTTCAACGGTATGGCCAACGGGAACAGCAGGGCCAAATGCTCGCACGACATACTGGGAACAAGCCCGATGCGAGGAAGGAATTCCGTAAATGCTGACAACGGCGCTGCGCCATCGAAATGATCGCAGAACCTCCTGGTTCGATGAGCCAAGAGATATCGACAGCGACCCTGCCCAGTTCCTTATATCTACTGGAGAGATGTTCTCATCGTGAGGGGATCCAGGACGATGGCCGCTGACGCGGTGCACCTGGTCCTGGGATCCCGTATCTGGCGTCGTTCTTGTTAGCCTTGGCCGGGGCGTTTTCACTCTGGCACCAATGGATGAGACCCTGTCGATTCACAATGTGGAAAACCGCCGACCTGGAAGTTCATACGGGGCGACAGGTTCGACGACGTTCGCTCTGGGCATCCACAGGGGTGATTCTGTAGCCACCGTCGGAAAGAGCGGATCCGGCTAGTCCACCCTGATGCACATGCTCGCGGCGCTCGACACCTGAAAGTCCGTCCGGAAGTCCTGAATGTGCACCAGCGGCTCCGCCGCGTGCCCCAACGTCATAGGGAGCCTATCGCTGAGTGGTAGAGCCGCTCCCCTTCACGTGCAGACGCGGCCGGAGCAACGGTGCTGCCAGTCTTGAGCCAACCTTGCGTGGTTCATGCGTTTCCGTTTCGGTACCGGCGTTACCGTTATGCCACGGTCCCGTTGTTGGGGGCAGGGCCAACCAATGGGGCCAGGGCCGGCGGTCAAGTGGCATCTCTGAGACTGGATGCCACTCCTCCCTTCCGCCGGCCCACCCCCAGCAAGCTTCCCCGTTTGGTTCGAATTCCCTCCCGCTGACCCGGCCGCCGGCACTTCCGGCCCCCGGCCCGGCGCTGACGCGTCGCCACGCTCCGTGGTTGAATGTGGCCAGTGCCGTCACGGCATGGTCAGGACCATCGAGCATCAGGAGGACACAATGGCTGGAATCAATGCGAAGTTCGACAAGGAATACCTCGACAAGGGAATCGACGAGCTGGCCAAGGCGCCGGTAGAGGCGCTCAAAGGCCTCTCCGAAGGAGACGCCCAGAAGCTGAAGGAAGCCCTGAACATCAAGACCGTCAAAGACCTTGGCACCAACAAGTTCTTCCTCTGGGCGCAGTCCGTAGCAAAACTCGCCGAATAGACACCCAAATCCACGAAAGGCCCGAGCTGCCGGTACGCACCCCAAACCCGTGCGCACCGGCAGCAGGACCAGTAACGGACGGTCGAACTCCCGGTCCCCCCGGTTCGCCGCGCCCCGTCAGGTCGCCTGCGCACATTCCCTTGCCACAGCGCGCACGCAGCCGACCAGGCCCGGAACCCGGCGCGTCGTCAAAAGCCAGGCATCAACCTGTCTGTTCGCGCATCGCTACTGACAGGTGCATTGGGAACTGGCGGCTAGGTCATTCCGTCTTCCTGAAGAACGAGCACTAATCATTGGGCGGCGGGAAGGGAGGAAGACTTTGGCTCGTTCGCCGTTCGTCCGCACATGCGGGACGCCAAAGACAGCTAAGACCCTCCCACTGTTAACACACGCCATGGCATGGATACCTTGACCTTCTCGGCGGGCGCCGCCATGCTGGTCCGTAAATTGCTCGTATGAGGAGCCCAGGATGAACATCTCCTGCAGCACGTCACGGTCATTCCGGTCCCGTCATCTTCTGATGGCGGTTTTTGCAGCACTTTTGACGCTCTATGCCTTCCCCGCGGAAGGCCTTGCTGCAACAAACCTCACAGGCAATGACGTCTCCTGGCCACAGTGCGGCAAAACCCTCCCGAAAGGCCAGAGCTTCGGGATTGTCGGAGTCAACAACGGTCTGGCGAATAACACCAATCCGTGCCTGGCTACGGAGATGTCCTGGGCTGGTTCGTCCACAGGCGGGACGGGCCAACCCAAAGCCGCGCTCTATGTGAACACCGCCAATCCTGGGGCCGCGGGATCCTGGTGGCCGACCAGCAACACCTATGCTGGAACGACCGTGGCCAACCCCTACGGCCAGTGCACGAGCGGATCTTACGGCGCTGCCTGCTCATACATCTACGGATACGCAAAGGCATACGACGATGCCAACATCCGGGGCGTGAGCAATCCCGGCTCCTACATGTGGTGGCTGGATGTCGAAACCGGTAACAGCTGGTCCGCGGACAAGTCTGCGAACATCGCCGATCTTGAAGGAATGACGGCCTACTTCACGAGCATCAGCGCAGGCACCGGAATCTACTCCACGACTGGCCAATGGTCGCAAATAGCCGGCACCGTTCCCACATCCAGCCTGCTTTACAGGTCCAGCAGCTGGTTGGCAGGAGCAAGTTCCCTGTCCTCAGCGAAGCGGATGTGCGCCGCAGCGCCGCTCACCGGAGGCGGGAAAGTCACTATCACCCAATACGTCTCTGGCGGCTTCGACTACGACTACTCCTGCATCTGACCTGCCTCCGGCTAACGCAATTGGCCTGAGCCGCCGCTTGTCGGTCTGGTTCCGGCGTTGGCGGTCACGCGGGGTCTCCCCCACAACCTGGTGTCGTCCTATCTGTCAGGAACGCCACTGTGACATATTCGTAGAGGGCCAGTCTTGAACGAAGCCTGTGTCGACCATGGGCCGTTCTTTATGAACCGGGCCTACCGTTGAAAACAACATCCCGCTAGTGGAGGGCAGGACCTTATACGGGGGAAGGGCCGGAATACACGCAACGCGAACGCCTCTCCGACATCGCGCGGCCTGCACCCCGGAAGCTGGTAGTCATCACCAACCCGGCGGTGGCACGGTATGGCATGACTAGAGCAGCGCTGCGGCACATCGCGTACGGGAAACCGGGTTTCTGGGGAGGTGCGGTTCTCGCACACTACACACCTGGCTACGGCTGGAATCTCACTGCAGACCAGTCAGAGGATGAAGAACGGTTGCAGTGACGGCTAAGCCATCTGAGACCTCGGCGCACGTTTCTGAGCCTCAGGTCTTCCTTCTGATCCCCCCGATTGCGTCACAGCAACCACCTGCTCATCCGGACGAGCGCCGGAAAGGGCTGCATTACGATCAATCCATGCGCGACGCCGATTCCACTTTCACCCCTGACTTCTCATCCAGCAAGGCTCTAACCAATGCCGCCACAGGCCCCGGGACCTGGCAGCACATGGTGGACAGCAACAAAGAATTGCTTATCAAAAAAACCGGACAGGATACCGACTACTGGGTCGCGCACGCGCGGGAAGAAGGGATAAGCACCGACGCTGAACTCCGCGAGTGGATGCGGGAAAAGTTCGGAGTAACCGGCTACGCGCAATACGCCGTGTCCTGGGAAATGTTCGGTTACCCCGACTTCATGCTCCAGGAGGCTGACCAGCTCCTCGACGGTCAGTACGCGGCCTACGCGCACCTTCGTCCGATTGCCGACGCCGTCCTTGCGTGGGCCTGCGTAACGCCCACGGTCTATATTCAAATGCGAAAAGGCTTTGTTTCCTTGCATTCCCCCCGGCGGAAGTTCGCGCAGATAACCCGCTCAACGAACAACATTGTGGACGTAACTCTTCGCCTACAGGCAGAGGCTGATGGACGGGTCGAGAGGGTGCGGACCCGCCCCGACGACCCCTTCACCCTCAGAATACGCTTGACATCGCCAGAGCAAGTAGACGACGAGTTCCGCGCCATCTTAACCACAGCCCTGGAACAGAACAGTTAACCGCCCTTTTGGGCAGCAGGCTGGGCAGAGGCTTCAGCAGGGTTACCGGGTGACGTCTCGTGGCGTGCGTGATGTCTTGCAGGCGATGCGGCACTGAGGAAGGGGTGCGTACTGGCCTCTGGAGAGGGCCGGTCTCATAGGTATCGTCCCAGCTCAAGAGGTTTTTCTGAATATTGAGCCAATCTTTATGGTTTGTCCCCGTGCACCTTGATGTTCGCCTTTGAGGATGAATCCGCGGCTCCCATTCGGGGCCGGTGGATGATTCTGGGAGGATGACATGGCGCCCGCGGCCGTGCCTGCGTTGAGGATTGTGGTCCTGGTTCCGGCCTACAACGAGGAAGGCTCCATTGGCGCGACCCTTCAGGGTGTCATGGGTCAGTCCCGTCCGGCGGACCTGGTCGTGGTCATCCCTAATGGCTGCAGCGACGGGACCGCGGAACGGGCCCGGCAGTTCCCGGTCACGGTGATGGAACTCCCCCGCCTGGAACACCGCAAGTCCGAGGCACTGAACCGGGCGTGGCGCGAATACGCGTACGACGCCGACGTGGTGGTCTGCCTGGACGCGGATACTGTTCTTCCACCGAACGCCCTTGCCGCGTGGGAGCGTGAATTCCAGGGCCGTCGCGGCGCCCGGCTGGGCGGGTCGTCGTCGAAATTCACCATGCAGGACCCCGGGTTGCTGAGCCGGCTGCAGAAAGCCGAGTTCGCGACGTGGACGGACACATCCCTGCGGCGGGGCCGCACCAGCGTCCTGGCCGGGACCGGCTGCGCGATCAACAACACCGTCCTGCGGCAGATCGCGTCCCGGGACGACCGCGAGGGACCGTGGGTCTACACCTCGCAGGTGGAGGACTTTGAACTGACCTACCGGATCCGGGAGCAGGGCTACATCTGCCAGGTCTCCCCGGACGTGCGCGCCTACACGGATTCGATGAAGACACTCAAGGCTTTGTGGGGGCAGCGGATGAAGTGGCAAGTCGGCACCGTCGAGGATCTCCTGGATCTGGGGTTGAACCGGTTGACCCTGCGTGACTGGGGGCAGCAGGCGATGGGCCTGCTGGGGGTTTTCCTGAAGCTGTTGTGGCTCGCCGTGATCGTCGGCGCGCTGTCGTTGGGGGTCTTCCATGTCGTGCTCTTCTGGTGGCTGGTCCCGATCCTGTTCGTTGCCCTGGACATTAAACGCGCGCTGCGGATCCCGCACCGCGACTGGAAGGACGTAGCTCTCGCTGCGACCTTCTTTCCGCAGGAACTTTTTATGTGGCTGCGCTCCGGGTGGTTCCTTGCCTCCTGGTGGGCCGTTGCCGCCAGCAAAGTCACCCGGCGGCGTGTTGACCGTTGGGAAGCCCAATACACAGCAGAGGAAATCAACTGATCATGTACGGAATGAACACAGCAGTCCCGGCCAGTGGCGCCGCCCTGGCCTACACCGGCTTGAACGTCGGCGCCGGACTGCTCACCGCCCTGGGCATCATGCTGATCGGCGTGGCACTGCTTGCCCTGGTCCGCCGCGGCGGCAAGGTACGCCCATAGCCGGGGCAGACGCCATGGGCCCGTGGGCGCGTTGCAGCAGGGAGGCGCTGCTGCAACGGGCCCGCCAGCTGCCGTTGTTAGTCCGCAGGTTTTTGATTCTGCATGCTGGAGGACCTGTCGCGAAGCACCTGCTGCACGCAACCCCAGCCACGAAACCCTCAAGGGAAGCATGAACGACATCAGCAGCACACCATGCCGGCTTGCCGTCCCCGCGGAGATTCCTGTCCCGCAACAGCGCGGGAATGCCGGCCGGCCCCTGGTGGACAACTCCGTATTGGACCGGTTGCGGGAGGATCTGGACAATGACACGGGCTTGGTCACGGCGTTCATCGCCGATTATGCCCTGTACCTTCCACGTCGGATCCAGCGCCTGCGGGCAGCGCTGGTCACGGGGAACTTTGACGATGCTGTGGACGCGGTCCTCAGCCTTAAATCCTCCAGCCAAATGGTTGGCGCGACACATCTGGCCGGCCTGGCCGTGGACCTTGAAACCAGGATCAACGACCACTCACACCCGGACCCCGCGGTGACACTGCCCTGTGAGGCCGACATTTTCCTCGGGCCGATCAGTGACTGCGGCAGACACACCCTGAACTGGCTCATGTCCTACTGCCTCACTGAACCTCCACTGGTCGGCACGCGGGGGCGGCCCGCTGGCTAACAGGTGGTTTTAGCCACGGCCGGCATTTTTCCTCAGGACGTGCGCCGGGCCTGCAGCGCGGACTTGAACGCTGCGGCCGAGGCGGCGCTGCTGTTGATCCGCCAGTCAGTTTCCTTCTGTATATGGAACCAGACGAAGCCCATCACATCAGGTTGCGCGGCCAGGTAGGAGATCAGTTGCGTGTTCCACGCCGCCTTGTCCCCGCCAGCTTCACTGGATGCGGTCTCGGCGATGAGGATGGGAACCCCCGGTGCCAGGGAACGAAGCTGGGCGATTCCCGGTGCGAAGAGGTCCTGCGGCGAGATCCATGCGCTCCAGGAAGCGGAAGTTCCCCAGTTGTAGCCGTCCAAAGCGACGACGTCGACATAACCGGCACCCGGATAGAGACCGGCGAGGTCCGTCGAGCCGTAATACGGGACGTTGGGGCTCCACACCCAGGACACGTTGGTCGCGCCCTGCGCCGCTACCAGGTCGTGAACATGCCGCCACGCCCTGACATAGTCTCCGGGCTGGTTGCCGTTAACGCTTTCGGCCCACGGGTACCAGTCACCGTTCATTTCGTGGGCGAACCGCAACTGCACCGGGTAACCCCAGGACGCCAGCGCCTGCCCCCATTGGATAATGTGCGCATCGAAGTCCCCCGCGGTGATTCTGTTCAGCGCGTACGCGGGTTGATTGGCGTCCCCGCCCCAAGCCCAGGGCTCCCACGTGACCAGAGGAACGGCTCCACGGGCACGGACCGCGTTCATCTCAGTAATGGGCGCGCTCTGGAGGAAGTCCTCATAGAACAACACGCTCGAGGGGGCCTCTCCGGCCAGCACGGCGACATCATCCAACTCAGTAGTGGCCAGTGGGCCACCGGCGGTCGCTACCCCGAAACGCAGCCTGGCCGTACTGACGCCAGGCACCGCAGGTGCCGCCGGAGCGGCGACCGTGAAGACGGTCGTGGCCTGAACGGAGGAGGTTTTTGCCGTCACCGTGACCTTGCCGGTAGCGGTTGCGGGGATGGTAGCCGGCGCGCTGAACGCCCCGGACGCCGTCGTCTTCACAGCAAACGTAGCCGACCCCACGATCAGTGTTCCCGTGGTGGAAGCTTTGAAGCCGCTGCCGGTCACCGTGATCGAGGAACCGGCCGGACCCGTCGCCGGGCTCAGGGCAATCTGCGCGGTGGCCGCCTGTGCGGCCGCGGGCTGGACCACCGTCATGGCCAAAGCCAGACCCACACCTGCCGCGATGGCAGTCAGGTATGTCCTTATTGATGTCAACACGGCCATCGATCCCCAGAATCGTCATGGCAGCAAGGTTCGCTGCCGACCAGGTGCGCCAAGCGGCGCATGCCTGATCGTAAACGTCCTGCGCTGAGGTTGATCAGGTCTTGATCCAATCCTGCGGGAAAACTGCGCCTCTCCCCGCGTCTGAAGGTCACCGGCACACCGGGACGCTTCTGCTCACGGGCGATAGTCTTGTGTTCACGAGGAAGGGGCCAGTTGCAGCTGAACGTATACATTGCCAGCGCCGCTGACGGGGTTTTCGGCTCAAGGCCGCCGAACTGCCCGAACTGACTGCGCAGGCCCGGGAGCTGGAGGACATTCCCGCGGCCGTGCGCTCTGCCGCCGCTGCGCTTGCCGGCCGGGAGCCGGGCGACTTCGACATCACCATCGACTACTGACGAATAGTGCCCGGGACACCGTCCGCGGCTGCCGGCATCTGCAAAGTAATTGCTCCAGAGAGCGTCAATTCCGCCCCGAGCGTCACCGGCGCCCAGCTTCCCAGGCTGAACCGGCGCACTTTTCCGCTGTCCAGTAATAGGACTAACCGCCACAGCCCCTCCTAGTATGACCGGGCGGCTTCCCCCTATCGAAGCTGTAGCTTGAGGGAATCTCCGCTATCGGCGTGGTGGGGCTTGGGTGGGGACTGGCCCAGAGGGATCGTCGGGGCCGCCGTCTTCAGTTGGCCATGACTGATAGAAGAAGGAAGAGGGCGCTGAGCGTGAATCCTATCCGCATGCTGCTCCATCGAGTCTTCTTGTAATGCTTGGACTGGTGCCGCTGGTCGGCTGTCAGCCATTGGTCGCACAGAATCATTGAGGCCACGAAAATCACGGGAAAAACGGACGCAAAGGTGACCCACATCAGGCGCCTCCGGTATCGATCTCCGCGTTCGTTGCCTGGGGCGGGTTACGCGACGGACTCCAGTGCCAGGTCGCGTACTGCAGCTTCAAAGGCTTCCTTGTTGAACCAGGACGGTGGGACTACTTCATAAATGAAGCCGTCAAACTCGAACGGAGGGCAGCGGCCTCCGTGGTTCCAGTACAGAACCCACAAGTCGATCAGCCCTACGTCGTTGCGGCGCAACAGGACCCTCGCCGTATGCCGCAGGTCATCCATAACCCATCCTTGCTTCTGCTACCCGGCTTCCACAAGTACATGAAATGCTCGATGACCGGTCGAAGCGGGGTGCGTTACTTCCGCTGGACGGCCTTGCCATCCGTTGCTCGTCCCACTCATAAGCCACTATCGGAAGGTGCGACTGTACAAGCCTTTCGCAACGGCGGATACTGGGCAGCAAGGCGTTAACGCCACCGCTGTCGTGAACAGGGCAGTGGAACGATGGCTACGGGGACTTCCCAGAACATGACACCCTCCCTCCCCCGGCCAGCGCCTACCCTAGAGGCCAGGCCTTCCCACAGGCACTGGCCTCTTTTATCGAACTGCGGCAACCTATCCACACCGTAGCCCCCGGCGGATCCTCGTTCCCGGCTACCCTGCCGAACTCACACCCGGTTGGTCCGGCGCGTCCTCGTGTCCGCACGCCCCGTGACCGTCGGCTGACGCGGAAAGACCCGTTGAGCCTCTTGTCCTGGGTGCCGGGGCGTGTCCATCCTTGAAGATGACCAGGAAGTACCGGTGGCGAATCCTCGTTTCAAACGGCCTTGGCCGCACTGCAGTATGGATCGGAATGGCCGCCAGCAAAGCGGAAGCCCAAACTCTGGCCCTCGCCGGCTACCCGGGATGGTTCATCCATGACGCGCGGCCCGCGTCAGTGCCTCCCAAATAACCCACCGGACAATACATGAGGATCAAAAGGGAGAACTGTCATGCCCATCCGTCTCAACCCATATCTGAACTTCCGCGACAACGCCCGTGAAGCGATGACGTTCTACCAGGAAGTATTTGGTGGCGACCTGGCCATCACCACCTTCGGGGACATGGAGGCGAGCCAGAACCCGGACGAGGACAACCTGGTCATGCATGCTCTCCTCGTGACGCCGTCCGGTCTCACCGTGATGGGATCAGATTCGCCACAGCGGATTGATTACCGGCCAGGCAACACCTTCAGCCTTTCCCTCAGTGGTGACGACGCGGATGAATTGCAGCGCTGCTGGCTGCAGCTGTCCGAAGGCGGAACCGTGACAATACCGCTGGACGTAGCTCCCTGGGGCGATGCCTTCGGCATGTGCATGGATAAATTCGGGGTGTCCTGGATGGTGAATATCGAAGGCCGCGGCACACGAAGCCCGAACGCGTCGCCGGACCCAGACGACAACTAAATACAAGGCAGCGCGGCGTCCCCCGCCGGCACCTGCTGAGACGGCAAATCCGTCAGTAAGGCAAACTGCACTCCACATAGGTACGACAATCCGAAGGTGGCTTTACAGAACCTCCATTATCGGCGTTCTAAATAGGGCGGGGAGTGCCTGCATAAGTCGATTTCGCGGTGTTTGTCTCCCCGCTCGTGAACGACTGTGGTCATGCTCTGGCGCATTCCTCGCAGGCTCAGCGCGGCTGGAACCCCATGCTCAAGGTCGACGAACGAAGATTTTTTCTTGCGCCGGTAGTGTTCGATTGTTTTCGCGCGCGTTAACGGGAATGGAGCATACCCGGCAGCAGCTCGCGGCCGTGTTTTGACGGTCACTCCGTGGCTGCTCCTGCCTTCGCCAGCCTCATCGCCGGCCTGGACTCGGAGCTGTGCACGATTTTGGATGACCGCCTGGACGAAGGCATCGTCCTGTTAGCTACCATCCAAGGACCGAGGCAGACAGCCACACGCGTGGACGTCGGTGTCCAGGAATGTCGTGTATCCCATGGAATAGGCGGCGTCGGGTGCCGTTGTCCTGGATCAGCCAAATAGTGGCCGCCGTCGGAAATCCCGTCGACCCGCCCTGTAAAACGGGGGTTACGCCGATCTGAGGTCAGTAGCACAACGGAATTGCCCGGGGATAACTGACGCCAGCTGTCTACTTCTACGCGAAGACAATTGGGAAGGACTAGGTGGGTTGTGTGGGGATCCGATATGTACATTAATGGCCTCTTCTGGAAATCAAGTCTGGTGCAATTTTCACGCCCCCATGTCCGAAGGTGGATGAGGGCCTCGTCAATCGGGGGCACCAGGAAGTGGGCCTCCGGCAGGCTGGCTGCAGCTGGATTGGAGGCTTCTGTCCATACAGCCGCTGTGTCGAAACTCGGTCCAAGACGTAGAAGCAATAGGGCGGATAGGCGCAGGCTATCTGGGCCTTGGTTTATGCTCTTGTTCTTTGAACGGGCGGTGGTTGCCGCCCAAACGTGGTCAACCGTCAGCGAGGGTGTGTGGATACGCGGAAACTGAAGTATTTCTTAGCTGTGGTTGACCATGATGGGTTTAACCGTGCGGCCGAGCATTTGTTGATCGCCCAGCCTTCGCTGTCGCAGACCATCGCAAGCTTGGAGAAGGACCTGGGCGTGCCGCTGTTCCACCGCATCGGACGCCGTGCCGTCCTCAGCGAAGCGGGCAAAGAGCTCGTCGGTCCGGCACGGCTGGTGATGCGTGATCTTGATGCCGCACAGTCGGCGGTCCTGGCTCTTCGCGGGATACGCAGCGGCCGATTGGACATCATCTCGATGCCTTCCCCCGGCATCGAGCCGCTTACGTCCATGATCGCGGGATTCACCCGGTTGCATCCCTCCGTTCGGCTGAATGTCAGCGCTGCCTTTACGCCCGAAGAAGTGATCGATTCAGTGCGGTCCGGCAGTACTGAAATCGGTTTGTCTGGTTCCCGCACCACCATCAAGGTGCCGGGAGTCCAGGTCCTTGAGCTGGAACGCCAGCCCCTGATTCTCATCGTCAATCCCCAAGCCGACACCTTCCGCCCTGGAGCGTCGATACAACGCGAAGACCTTGGCGGTCACCGGCTGATCGCTAGCCAGCGCGGGTCACTGATGCGGTGGTTGGTCGATGACGCGTTGGCTGATGGAGTCAACGCCGAAATCGTTGCCGAAGTCGCTCACCGGACCTCCATCCTCCCCCTCGTGCTTGCGGGCGTGGGCCACGCGGTCATGCCCTCATCCTGGGCACCCCTGGCGCATAGGTCCGGGCTGCGGACTTTACTGATTGAGCCGGTTTCCCACTTGGACGTGGCACTACTGAGCCGGAAGGAAGATCTGACGCCGGCCGCCCGGGCCTTCCTTAAAGTCGCGGAACTGCACGTTGCTGCGGGTGATACCCCACCAGCACCCAAGGATCAATAGGCCCTTCCTATCTGCCGCATTGGATCTTGGTCTTGGACGCGCTCCAGTGTCGTGACCTCTACTTGAAGAGGAAGAACAGTGTGACCCCGCTAACAGGCTCACTGCAAAAACTCAACGAGGAGGCTGGCATGAGCGCCACCCAGAAATTCAGCATCGCATCCATTCCCGCAGACGGCGTGGGCAAGGAAGTTGTTGCCGCAGGCCGCCGCGTCCTGGACGCCCTGGCCGAAAACTCCAGCGGCAAGTTCGCCTTCGACTGGACCGAGTTCCCTTGGGGCTCGGAGTACTACGCGAAGACCGGTCAGATGATGGACCCCAAGGGCCTTGATGCCCTGAAAGACTTCGACGCGATCTACTTCGGTGCGGTTGGCTGGGAAAACGTTCCGGACCACATCAGCCTCTGGGGCCTGCGCCTGAACATCACGCAGAACTTCGACCAGTGGGCCAACATCCGCCCGGTGAAGTTCCTCCCCGGCGTGCAGTCCCCGCTGCGCAAGGCAGACAACACCGAACTCGACTGGGTTGTGGTCCGCGAAAACAGTGAGGGTGAATACGCCGGCCTGGGTGGCCGCAACCTCAGCGGCCGGGGCCCTGGCAACGAGGTGGCCCTGCAGACCGCACTGTTCACCGACAAGGGCTGCGAACGCATCATGCGCTTCGCGTTCGACCTGGCCCGCACGCGGACCGTGAAGAAGGTCTCCTCGGTCACCAAGTCCAACGCCCAGCAGTACGGCATGGTCCTCTGGGACGAAGTCTTCAACCGGGTGGCAAAGGACTACCCGGACGTGCAGACCGAAAGCGTCCTGGTGGACGCCATGAGCGCCAAGTTCATCCTCAAGCCCGAAGACCTGTCTGTCGTCGTGGCCTCCAACCTGAACGCCGACATCCTCTCCGACCTCGGCTCCGCCCTCGCCGGAAGCCTGGGCCTGGCCGCCAGCGCCAACCTGAACCCGGAGCGCCGCTTCCCGTCCATGTTCGAACCTGTCCACGGATCGGCTCCGGACATCGCCGGCCAGGGCATCAGCAATCCCATCGGCGCCATCGCTTCCGCCGCCCTGATGCTGGACCACTTCGGCCTGCACGAGGAAGCCCGCCGCGTCGAGGCCGCCATCGAAACCGCCACCGGCTCCGGCCACCTCACCCGCGACGTCGGAGGCGACGCCACCACCGAGGACGTCACCGAAGCCATCATCAAGGCCCTGACGCTCGCCCCGGCAGCCGTCTAGGCAGGCAGTACTCTCCGGCGCCGTCATCCGTTAGCGGATGCAGCACGGGGCGGGCGGTGAGCCGTACCGCCCGCCCCGCGCCAATCTTTTTTCAGAACATCCTCCAGCGACATTCCACAATGAGGTAGGAATCATGGACCACATCCCCACCGCCGGCCACGCGACACCGGCCCCCAAACCGCGCTGGTACCGCCAGCTCTATTTCTGGGTACTGACAGCCATTGTTATCGGCATCCTGGCCGGCTGGCTCGCCCCGGCCACCGGTATCGCCATGGAACCCATCGGCACTACCTTCGTGAATGCGATGAAGATGCTCATCGGCCCCATCGTGTTCCTCACGATCGTGGGGGGCATCGCCAGCGTCGCGGACCTGAAAAAGGTCGGCATGACCGGGCTGAAGGCGCTGACCTACTTCCAGATTGGTACCATCTGCGCCCTCGCCTTTGGGCTGGTGGCCATCAACGTTTTCCGCCTGGGCGAAGGCGTGAACGCCGACCCGGGTGCCATCAAGACCTCAGATGCGGCTGCGAAGCTGATCGACGCCGGCCAGCACCAGGAATGGTGGGAATTCATCACCCACATCATCCCCACCAGCGTCGTGCAGCCCTTTGTTGCAGGGGACATCCTGCAGATCATCTTCATCGCCGTCGTCTTCGGCATCGCCCTGAACGCCATTGGCAAGGTCGGCGCCCCCGTCCTGGATGGCGTGCAGCGGCTCACCGGGGTCATGTTCAAGATCCTGGGCTTCATCATGAAGGCCGCCCCCCTGGGCGCGTTCGGAGCGATGGCTTTCGCGGTAGGCAAGTACGGCGTCTCCTCCCTGACCAGCATGGGCGGACTGATCGCACTGTTTTACGCCACGTCGATCCTGTTCGTGGTGGTGGTCCTGGGCTCGGTCATGGCCTTCCTGAAACTGAACATCTTCACCATGATCCGGCACCTCAAAGAGGAATACATGCTCATCCTGGGCACCTCCACGGCCGAGCCCGCTCTGCCTGGCTTGATGCGCAAGCTCGAGCACGCCGGCGTCAAAAAAGAAACCGTCGGCCTGGTGGTCCCCACCGGCTACAGCTTCAACCTCGACGGCGCCGCAATCTACCTTTCCTTGGCCGCCGTCTACATCGCCCAGGCCACCAATACGAACCTGAGCATCGGCCAGCAGCTGGGCCTGATCGCTGTCATGCTCCTGACATCCAAGGGTGCAGCAGGCGTGGCCGGCGGCGGCTTCATCGCCCTGACCGCGACCCTGGCCACCATCGGCACCATCCCCGCCGCCGGGATCATGCTGATCTTCGGCATCGACAAGTTCATGTCCGAATGCCGCGCCCTGGTCAACTTCACCGGCAACGCCGTCGCCACCCTGTTCATCGCCTGGTGGGACCGCACCCTGGACACAGACCGGGCCCGCAGGGTCTTCGCCGGCGAGATCGTGGAGCCCATGCCCACCGAGGATCCGAGCCACCTCGAGGAGGTCACTGACATCGACGACGCCCTCACCGAGTACGGACACCACGAGCCCAAAGAAGCTGTTTCCAAGCACGCAGGCCCGGTGGCCGAGCTTGCCCCCACGGGGCGTCGCCCCATCCACTCGGAGACTGCCTGACTGACATGAGTGCAAACACCGCCCCCAAAATCGTGCGGACCCTTATCGCCCCCGACAAGTTCAAGGGCAGCCTCACAGCACACGAAGTAGCGCAGGCTCTCGCAACAGGGCTTCGCTCCGCCGCTGACTTCCCCGGCACAACCGGGGCGGTTCAGTGCGAACTGCTTCCCCTGGCGGACGGAGGTGACGGCAGCGTTGACGCCGCCGTAGCCTCCGGCTTCACCCGCCACAGCTACACCGTTGCCGGTCCCACCGGCCAACCTGTCCAGGCCAGCATCGCGTTCGACGGCGCCACCGCGGTCGTCGAGGTCGCTAACACCTGCGGCCTCGGACTGCTGCCCCAAGGCAAACTGGAGGCATTGAACTCCTCCAGCCGCGGCTTCGGCGAAGCAGTCCTGTACGCGCTCAGCCTCAACCCTGCAAGGATCGTCATGGCGCTGGGCGGCAGCGCCAGCACCGACGGCGGAATGGGAATGCTCACCGCCCTGGGCTACAGCTTCCACGACTCCCAAGGGCGCCAGCTCTACGGAAGCGGAGGAGCGCTGGGACAGGTCCAGTCCGTTCACCGCACCGCGCTCCCGGAACTGCAGGACACCGAACTTGTCGTCGCGAGCGACGTCCACAACCCCCTCCGCGGCCCCAACGGCGCACCGGCCATCTTCGCCCCGCAAAAGGGTGCCACAGTGGAGGACGTCGCATTCCTCGACGACGGACTGGGGCACTTCGTGACCAAAATGGCAGAAGCCGGATTCGCCGGCGCGGAGTCACTGGCAACACATGAAGGCGCCGGAAGCGCCGGCGGCATCGGCTACGCCTGCCTGCTGCTCGGGGCTCGGCAGGTCTCGGGTGCCGACTACTTCCTGGACCTGCTGGACTTCAACACCCGCAAGGACAGCTGCGACGTGGTGATCACCGGCGAAGGGAGCATCGACGAACAGACCTTGGCAGGGAAACTGCCCGCCGCTGTTGCGCGGCGGTCAGGCGCCCGTCCCATCATCGCTGTCGCCGGACGCTCACTGCTTCCCAAGGAGCGATGGTCTGAAATGGCCCTCACCCGGGTTTACACCTTGGCGGACTACACCGATCTGGACTCCTCCAAAGACTCTGAACTCTCCGCCACCTTGCTACAACAGATCGGCAGAGAAATCGGAACAACCCTCCTTTAACTGAACTCTACACAGCGCGGGAAGCAGAAACACCCGTAATCCGATGCAAAGAATACAAGGGTAGGTATATGAGACGCGCGAAAATTGTGGCCACGTTTGGCCCGGCAATTGCCAGCTATGAAAGCACCCTGGCTGTGCTGGAAGCCGGTGTCGACGTCGCCCGCATGAACATGAGCCACGGTGACTACACCGTGCATGACAACACCTACGAAAATGTGCGGAAGGCAGCAGCCGAGCTGACCAGGGCTGTGGCCGTCATGGCCGACCTGCAGGGACCGAAGATCCGCCTGGGCCGGTTCGTCGATGGCCCGCACGCCCTCGCCGAGGGTGACATCTTCACCATCACCACCGAGGACGTCCCCGGTACGCAGGAAATCTGCTCCACCACCCTGAAGAGCCTCACCGAGGACGTCCGCGTGGGTGACGCCCTGCTGATCGACGACGGCAAGGTGGCCCTGCGGGCCATCGAGGTGGACGACGTCAAGGTGGTCGCCGAGGTGACCGTCGGCGGCATGGTGTCCAACAACAAGGGCATCAACCTCCCCGGCGTAGCCGTGAACGTCCCCGCGCTGAGCGAAAAGGATGAAGACGACCTCCGCTGGGCCATCCGCCGCGGCGTTGACCTGGTGGCCCTGTCCTTCGTCCGCGACGCCTCCGACATCACCCGGGTGCACGAGATCATGGACGAGGAAGGCCGCCGCGTGCCGGTCATCGCCAAGATCGAAAAGCCGCAGGCCGTTGAGCAGCTGCCCGAGATCATCGACGCGTTCGACGCGCTCATGGTGGCCCGTGGCGACCTTGGCGTGGAGCTTCCGCTGGAGGAAGTGCCGATCGTGCAGAAGCGTGCAGTGGAACTGGCACGCCGCTGGGCGAAGCCGGTCATCGTGGCCACCCAGGTCCTCGAGTCCATGATCGACAACCCGCGCCCCACCCGTGCAGAGGCGTCCGACTGCGCCAACGCCGTCCTCGACGGTGCCGACGCCGTCATGCTCTCCGGTGAGACCAGCGTGGGCAAGTACCCGATCGAGACCGTCAAGACCATGGCCCGGATCATCGAATCCACCGAGGTCCACGGCCTGGAGCGCGTCCCCCCGCTGGGCACCAAGCCCAGGACCCGTGGCGGCGCCATCACGCGTGCCGCCGTCGAAATCGCCGACCAGCTGGACGTCAAGTACATCTGCGCGTTCACCCAGTCCGGCGACTCGGCCCGCCGCCTGTCCCGCCTGCGCCCCATCAAGCCGGTCTTCGCCTTCACCCCGGTGGAGCAGGTCTGGAACCAGATGGCGCTGACCTGGGGCATCCAGCCCGTGCTGGTGCAGATGGTGGACCACACCGACGCCATGACCGCCCAGGTTGACCGCAGCCTGGAGGAAATGGGACTGGTGCAGGACGGTGACCTGGTGGTCACCGCTGCCGGTTCGCCTCCCGGAAAGGCCGGCTCCACGAACTCCCTGAAGGTGCACAAGGTAGGCGACCTCGCCGACTCCACGCGCGCCGGAGAGTTCGTGAGCAACAAGGAAAAGCTCGGCCCCTGGCCCGAAAAGAAGAAAAAGGCTTAACAAATGATGGGCTGGCCCAGCCCCCACCGGGTAGTAGTGCGCAGGAGGCCGCACGCGGACTCATGCTTACCGGACTCTGTAAATCCGAAAAAGCTGACGCCACCCTGGGATTCGTCTTATGAGGGCACACGCAAACCTGATGCCGTCCGCGGTTTGCCGGAATACCTGGATTCCGTCGGCCGGTGCCCGCAAGCTGCAAGTGGGGACAAGCGGCCACTGGGACGGCAGCGCTGATGACTGCAGCATCCACAGCGGACACGGCGAAGGACGGCGCCCGCCGGAGGGCCATGGTTTTAAGTGCCGAGGTTCCGGTACTTGCGGGCCCGTGCTGCCACGAGCCCAGGCACTGGAGTGGAGGCCACGGCGCCCAGTTCATATTCGATCGCCCGGGCCATCCGGGTGCAGAATTCGCGCGGCTCCAGCGAAGCATCGTCCCGCTCATCCACAATGTGGTCCACCAGGCCGTTGGCGAACAGGGCGGCCACGTTGACACCCTGCGCCTGTGCCATGGCCGGCGCGAAAGCCGTGGTCCGGTGCACGATGGCGCTGGCGCCCTCCGGCGGCAGGGGCGAAAGCCAGCTGTGCTGGGCGGCGATGGTCCGGTCCGCCGGCAGCAGCGCCAGCGCACCTCCCCCGGCACCCTGGCCCAGCAGCACCGAGACCGACGGCGATTGCAGCCCGATCAGTTCGTGCAGTGACCTGGCGATCTCCCCGGCAAGGCCGCCTTCCTCCGCTTCCTGGGAGAGCGCCGCTCCGGCAGTGTCGATGACGGTGAGCAGGGGAAGCCGCAGTTCCTCCGCGAGCTTCATCCCGCGGCGGGCTTCGCGCAAGGAACCGGGCCCCATCCCTGCCCCGTCCCTCCGGAGCGGACGGGCGTGGCCCAGCACGATGCAGGACTGGCTGCCGAAACGAGCCAGTGCCAGCAGCAACCCAGGGGTCCTTCTCCCCCTGGCCCGTGCCGTTGAGGGGCAACGCGTCCGTGGCGCCGAACTTCAGCAGCTGGCGCAGGTCCGGCCGCCGCTGCCGCCGTGAAATCCCAATCGAGGTCCAGGCATCAGCAGTTGACGGCCGGATGCCCAGGGTTTCGGGCGGGGCGGGCACCGCCGCCGGCACGGTTCCGCCGCCGGCGCCCCCGTTCGCTGCCAGGATGTCCAGCGCGCGGCCCACCAGGTCGGCAACTTCACCGGGTTCCACCACCCCGTCGATCAATCCCTTGTGGAAGAGGTTCTCCGCCACCTGGACGTTCGCCGGGAACGCCTCACCGTACAGCGCCTCGTACACCCTGGGGCCCAGGAAACCCAGCAGGGCACCGGGCTCGGCCACGTTAATGTGTCCCAGGGATCCCCAGGACGCCATGACGCCGCCGGTGGTGGGGTGCCGGAGGTAGACAAGGTAGGGAAGGCCGGCCTGGCGGTGGGCACGGACAGCGCCGGTGATTTTGACCATGGACAGGAACGCGAGCGTCCCTTCCTGCATGCGGGTTCCGCCGGAGGCGGGGCCGGCCAGCAGGGGAAGCCCCTCAGCCGTGGCACGTTCGACGGCGGCAACAATCCTTTCCGCCGCCGCGTGGCCGATCGACCCGGCCAGGAAGGAGAATTCGCTGACGATCAGCGCCACCCGGCGGCCGCGGATGAGGCCGGCGCCGGTGAGCACGGATTCGTCGGCGCCGCTGCGCTCCCGGGCGCGGGCCAGGTCCTGCGCGTACTCCGCGGACAGCTCCGGCTGCTGCGGTTCCGTGTCCCAGGAGACGAAGGAGCCGGGGTCCACCACCGCGCCCAGCAGTTCGGCTGCGTTCATGTGCCGTACCTTTTCCGCCGTCGCCATGCCTACTTCGCCCCGGCTGCGGCAGAGGCCAGGCCCAGCCATTCCCGAATCGCCGGCCCGTCCTCGTCGAGCAAAGGCGGCGCGTCGTGTTCGGTGCGGGTGGTTTCGGCCGTGTCCCCCGGCGCGAAGAACCGCAGCGGCGGCCCGGGCAGGCTCACCTTGCCAAGGAGTGGATGCTGCACGTCCACCACCAGGCCCTGGGACGCCACCTGCTCCAAGGCGTACACCTCATCCAGGGAGCGGACCTTGCCTGCGGGGATCCCGGCGTCGTTCAGTTTGTCCAGCAGCTCCGCCGCGCCGTAGCCGGCAAAGACGCGTTCGACGGCGGCAACCACGCCGGCGCGGTTCCGCACCCTTTCGGCGTTGCTGGCAAAGCCCGGGGCGGCCGGGTCCAGGCCGAAGGCGGAGGCGAACGAGTGCCAGAGCTTCTCGCTGCCGACGCTGATCTGGACGCTCCCGTCCCTGCAGTTGAACAGGCCGTAGGGGGCGATGGACGGGTGGTGGTTGCCCTGGGCGCGCGGCACCTCGCCGGCGATCGTGGTCCTGGTGCCCTGGAAGGCATGCACCCCGATCAGCGATGCCAGCAGGGAGGTGCGCACCACCTTGCCCCGGCCCGTGCTGTTCCGCTCGACCAGGGCCGCCAGGACGCCGAACGCCCCGTTCATGCCGGAGAGCAGGTCGGCGATGGGGACGCCCACGCGCTGTGGATCATCAGGCCCTGAGCCGGTGAGGGACATGAGGCCGGCTTCGCCCTGGAGGATCTGGTCGTAGCCGCTGCGCTGGGATTCGGGTCCGTCGTGGCCGAAGCCGGTGATGGACAGGATCACCAGCCGGGGGTTGAGCGCGTGCATGGCGGCCGTGGAGAAGCCCAGCCTGTCCATCACGCCGGGCCGGAAGTTCTCGATCACCACGTCTGCCCGCTCCAGCAGGCCGCGGAGCACCGCGTGGCCGTCGCCGCTCTTCAGGTCCAGGCTGATGGACTCCTTATTGCGGTTGCAGGACATGAAGTAGGTGGACTGCAGGTCGCCTTCGGGGCCGACGAACGGCGGGCCCCAGCCGCGGGTGTCATCCCCGGTGCCGGGGCTCTCCACCTTGATGACGCGGGCGCCAAGGTCCGCCAGCATCATGCCGGCGTGCGGTCCGGCCAGTGCCCGGCTGAGGTCGACCACGAGGTGTCCGGCCAGGGGGCCTTGTGGGTTAGCGCTTCTGTTCATTCCGCAGTGCCTTTACCGACGAGCCCGATATAGGGCCGGCATACTGCAGGGACGGTCACAGGCGACAGGATGAGGTGGACCGTCACCGCAGTGCTCCCTGAATCTTGCGGGCGGTCGCGTGGCGGGCTTCGTTGCCAACGATGGTGTTGTGCAGCGTGCCGATCTTCTCCACCTCGACTTCTACGGTGTCTCCGGGTTGAAGGAGCCACTGCGGGGTGCGTGCGTAACCAACGCCGGAGGGCGTTCCGGTGGCGAGCAGGTCACCGGGGCGAAGGGTGAAGGTCTTGGAGATGTGCGCCAGCGTTTCACCTACGGTGTAGACCATCTCGGTGGTGTTGCCGTCCTGCACCGTCTCGCCGTTCACGCGGGTCTGGACCCGCAGGCCGTCGCGCAGGTCACCGACCTCACCGGCAGGGACCATGGGTCCAACCGGACCGGAAAGGTCAGCATTCTTGCCCAGGATCCACTGTGAAGTGAGTTTCTGGGCCCGGCGGGCCGTGAGGTCATTGAAGACCGAATAGCCGACAACAGCGTCGAGGGCTTCCTCCGGGGAAGCGTCCACGAGGCTCTCACCGACCCAGGCGACGATCTCCCCTTCCCAATCCAGACCATCCTCGCCGGACGGAACCGGAACCGCCGCACCGTCCACGGTGAGGGACTGTGTCCACCGCGCAAACAAGGTCGGGTATTCGGGAAGTTGCTGGTCCTTGAAGGAGCCCTCGGCGACGTGCTTGAGGTAATTCAGGCCTATGCAGATCACCCGGGCTGCGGGCAGAACCGGCGGGACGAACTCCACTGCGCTGACGGGCAGTTTCTCCCCCGAGGCCTCTGATCCGAGGTGCTGCGCCGGTGCGGCCCAGAACTCTTCCAGGCCGGCCAACACGGACACGCTTTGTCCGTCCTCGGAAAGTGCGGCGACCTCCACAGGTCCAGGATTGCGGCGGATACCAACGATCTTCATGGGTCTTCCCTTCACGCTCCGACAGCCATTGTCGAAAAGAGCTAAAACATTCGCACCTTTTGTGCTTCAATAGGAGCATGACACAGATCCCGGCAGCCGTACAGCCCCCCGTTCAGGACTCCGGGACACCTCCGAATGCTGCGCCTACAGGATTGAATCTGGCTGCGCCGCGTTCGCGGGCTGAACACCTGGCTGCGGCATTGGAGGAGCGAATCCGCGCCCAAGGTCTTGAGCCGGGAGCCCTCGTGGGGACCCTGCATGCGCTGCGTGAAGAGACTGGTTATGCCCGGGCGACGGTCAGCGAAGCGGTACGGCTTCTGCGGGAGCGGGGAGTGCTGGAAATCCGTCCCGGCCGCACCGGGGGCCTGTTCGTCGCCGAATCCAGCCCTGTCGTCCGGTTGCGCCACACGCTCCTAACGGTCGGGGAGCAGCCCTCGGCCGTCATGGATGCCATTGAACTGCGGGATCATCTCGAAGAGCTCATCGACGTTGGGGCTGCCCGGTGCCGCACTGACGCGGATCTGGCGGAGCTGCGGCTTCTCGTGGGCAATATGAAATCCTCGACGGGCTGGGACGGGTTTATGCGGGCGAACTGGGCGCTGCACGAGAGGATCGCCGCTATCTGCCCGAACGTGATGGCCCGTGCCGTGTATATCGGCACGCTTGGGCATCTGTCGTCGTCGGCTTTATCACGCTTCGATGAGGATGCAGCGGCAGCGGCGGCCTACAGGGCTGACCGTCTGCGGGTTCATGCCGAACTTGTGGAAGCGATCGCCAGTGGCGACATCGCCGCTGTCCGGCAGGCCATCACTAACCACAATCACTGACCCGATTATCCGAGCACGAAGGAGTGCGCCCATGAGCACTGCAGAATTCCGCCAGTATCTCTTCCCGGAAGGACATCCCCGCATCGAGGATGTTAAGGGCCTTGATGCCTACGCCTACCGCCAGGAGGCCCGCAAAGAGGGAACCTTCACCGGTGAACTGGTTAAGGGCTGGACACCTCTCTACCTGAACGAATTCCGAGGAGTCACCGAAGACGGCACTTTGCGGGAGGGCCTCTATCCTTTTGCGCCGGCGCTGCCAGGTGAGGAGGCCCCGGTCGCGGCCATGGTCGAAGCAGCCGAGGCACTGCTGGCTGCGGTTTCCGATGAGGACCGGAACAAGCTCACCTACCCCGTGGACGCTGTGGAGTGGCAGACATGGGCCAATCCCGAATTCATGCAGTTCGACACCGGCCTCAGGCTTGAGTTCCAGCCGCGGGACGTCCGCGAAAAGGCACTCACGCT
Source organism: Pseudarthrobacter sp. 902506025 (assembly GCF_040702325.1). Lineage (NCBI taxonomy): Bacteria > Bacillati > Actinomycetota > Actinomycetes > Micrococcales > Micrococcaceae > Pseudarthrobacter > Pseudarthrobacter sp. 902506025. The sequence goes on along the minus strand of NZ_JBFBKW010000001.1, from coordinate 142,168 downwards.
CGTGAAAGCATCTCTAAGCCTGGAAGGCTATGAGCTCGCGCACGGCATGATGCTGATCAACGGTTTTTTGGGAGAGGTCGTAGGACTTGAAAGTGTCCTCAACGAGTTCAGCTACAACTTCGCCCTGTACGGGACGCCGCATCAGAGCGCACCGTGGGGCTGGCAGCTGTACGGGCACCACTGCGCAGTGAACTGCCTTGTCGTTGAAGGACGTATGTCCCTGAGCCCGGTCTTTTTTGGAGCCGAGCCCAACGAGATTGATGAGGGCCCTCACGCCGGTACTGCCGCGTTTGGAGACCGGATCCAGCTTGGCACCGACCTCATGGCCGCACTGCCCGCCGAACTGCAGGCCGCCGCTACGGTCTACCAGCAGATGGTCGACCCGGCCATGCCGGAGGGGCGGGTGCATCCGGGGGACGAAAGGCACCTTGCCGGCGCGTTCCAGGACAACCGGGCCATCCCCTTTGAAGGGATCCGGGTGGCGGACATGCCCGCCGACGCACAACAAATCGCCCTGTCGATCGTCGAAAAATTCGTGCTTCCTTTGCCTGAAGGCCCCCGTGCGGCACGGATGCGCGAGGTCCGGGAGCATCTGGAGGAAACCTGGTTCTCCTGGATCGGCGGGCACGAGCCCGGCGATGTCTTTTACTACCGGATCCAGTCCCCCGTTGTCATTGCCGAACTTGACCATCATCGCGGCGTGTTCCTGGACTATCGCATGCCCAAACAGTTCCATGTCCACACTGTCCTGCGGACCCCGCACGGCAACGACTACGGTCGGTCCTGGGTCCGCCAATGGCAGGCAGCACATTCGGAGCTCGCCCAATGAGCATCCACGCCGCCGAAGCCAGACACCAGATCGCAAATCTCCTGCACACATACGTAGCCATCGCAGACCGCAAGGACGTCGACGCCGTGGTTGACATGCTGGGAAACAGCCAGGTGCAGTTTCCCACTGCCACATCCACGGACCCGACAGGGGCACGTCAACTTTTCACACGGCTGTGGAGCAGCCCCGAGGGGCACCGGCACGACGTCAGCAACCTGATCGTCTACCCGGGACCTGAGGAAGGCCAGTGGCGTGCCACCGCCCATTACACCCGCTGGCTCCTGACGGGCGGTGCCCCGTTCGTGCCCACCCTTGGCCAGTACGAGCTCCTGGTGAACAGCGGGGATTGGTCCCTTCGGGAGTTGACCGTCAGCCGCATCTGGACCGCCGGAACCTAAGAGGCAATGATGTTCCGGTGATGAAGCCGTGACGACCCTTTCCCGTGTCAGCCTGGTCCTGGACGCCCTCGCCGAAAGCCGGGGGCGTCTTAGCCTGTCTGAACTCGCTGCCCGCACAGGCCTTCCCCGATCCTCCGTGCACCGGACCATCCAAGACCTGGAGGAAGAGCTTTACGTTGTCCGCACACCAGGTCGACCCGGTTACGCCCTGGGCCCGGGTGTGCTGAAATTCGGCATGGCCGGCCATCTTCATCTGCTCAGCGCCAACCGGGGACAGCTGGTCTCCCTGGCCCGGGCCACGAACGAGAACGCGGAGCTGGCCATTTTCAGCGGCCGTGAAGTCGTCATCGTTGATCAGGTGGCGTCCCCTGAGCGGCTCAAGGGTGTCACCAAAGTCGGCAGAAGCTTTTCCCTGCATGCCAGCTGCATTGGCAAGGCCCTGCTGGCGGCGCTTCCCGCGGCCCGGGCCGACGACCTCCTCCCCCAGGAGCTCGAACGGTTCACAGACACCACCATCACGGACAAGGTGGAGCTCCAGGCCGAGGTGGAATTGATTCGGCGCATCGGTCTGGCCGTGGACATTGAAGAGCACGATCGGGGCATCTGCGCCCTCGCCACAGCGATGACCGGCCCCACTGGCGCCCTGCAGGCCATTGCTGTCGTTATGCCGACAAGCCGCTTCGGCGCCAAGAGCGCCGCGGCCTTGGACGGCCTGAAGGAGCTGAACCCAGCCATTGACCTTCCGAATGCGTTGAAATACTTGGACTTAAAGAAGCGGGCCGGACTCGGTTGAGTCCAGCCCGCTTCTTGAGGCGGTTTTGGGTGTTACCAGGGACGCGGGATTGTCAGTTTGCCGCGGTTTTCTGCGACGTAGAGCGGCGGCAGGATCCGTGAGAGGAACGTGAACTCGTCGTAGGCGTGCTGGAGGAGGTTGGGCCCGAGCGCCTCATTGACTTCGGTATTGACCTGGTCCGGACTCAGGCCAGCTTCAGGAAGGTCGTAGCCAAGCAGGAAGTGGCTGCGCATCACCAGTCCCCATTCGGTGTCCCGCCCGATGTGCAGCAGACGGCCGCCCAGCACCGAACCGTCTTCCCGCCGCGGGGCGTCATGGCCAAAACCCACATGCCCGATGATCGCCGTTGAAACGGCGCCGCTTTCACGAGCGGCCGAATAGGCGGACGCGGTAAAGAACTCGGCCGGATCGTGGAATTCGATCAGGAGGTCCTGGTCGGGAAGTCCGGTCAGTTTCTCTGTCACGATGTGGGTCGAGCCGACAGCCTCGCCGGCAGTGCCTCCGGTCCAGGAGCTGGCACCATGATCGATGGGGTGCCACCACCCGTACTCGCGCGGCCCGGGCCGGCTTCCGAACCACCAGGAGAACATCTCGCCGGTGCATCCGTGCATATCGGTCCTGGCCGCGACGTGCAGGACGCCGGAGTCAAGACGGCGGTACCCGGTTTCGATAGCCATCGGCGCCGGATCCAGCAGCCGGTCGAAGTCAAACAAGCGATCCTCCAGGGCGGTGCGCGGTTCGGTAGCGGTGTGCTGTAACAGTGTCATGCGGGGACCTCCGAAGGGACAAGCGGCTCGCCATGGCGGCCGTGGGGGTGACGGAACGAAGCGTGAGTAGTCTTCCGGTCAGCCACGTACAGGGCCGCCAACGCGGCCAGGCACACAGCCGCGGCAGTCGCGAAAGTGCTGAAGGCATTAGCGGATCCACCGGCGGCGATCGCAGCCCCGCCCAGGGTCGGTCCGAGGAAGGCGCCGATGAAGGAGGTGCCGTTTGACCAGCCCAGGGCTGTTGCCCGGGCCGGAAGCGGGTAGATATCGGAGGTTGCGGTGTGCACAAGGTTCATTGTGGAGTGCCCCCCAATGCCCATGAGCGAGATGCAGGCTACGGCCACCGGCGCCGAGAAGGGCAGGGCCAGGATGCCCACGAGCCCCAACAGCGTGCATGCTCCGGTGAGAACGGCGGCGAGGGAAGCACCCCATCGGTCTGCGATCGAAGCCGTCGCGAAGGAACCGACCACAGCTGCCCCGGTCAGGACGAAACTGAACAGCAGGGCCACCTCCAAGTTCAGGCCAAGGCCGATCATGGCTTCGACCACCCAGACGTTCAAGCCCTGCCAAGCGATCATGTTCGCCACGGCACACGCTGCAATGATCAGCGCCACCACCGCACCGCGGCCTGCGAAAACGGCCGCGAGCTTGTGTCGTGCCGTCCAGGAACGGCCGGCCACCTCGGACTCGGTGGTGACCGGGAACTTTGTCAGAAGGACGGCAACCAGAATCGCCAGGGTAATGGCGGTACCGATGAAAAACATCGGGCGCCAACCGAAGGTCGGCAGTACCGGAACGGCGATCAGGGCCGCAACGACGCCGCCAAGCGGAATTCCGGCCATCGTGATGGTGACGACCAGGGACCCGCGCCGTGCCGGAGCATTGTTACGGGCCACGGTCATGGCCGTTGTCAGTGCTGCACCGACGCCGAGGCCGGCCAGGAAGCGGGCCAGGCCCATGATGAGGCCGTCCGGGGAAAGCCCGGTCAGCGCCGCAGCCGCAGCGAACACGGTGATCGCTCCTGCCAGAACGGCCTTACGGCCGAACCGCTCCCCCAGCAGCGGGGCGATCAGCGCACCCACGATCGCTCCAATGTAGACAACGCCCCCGATCAGGCCGATTGCCTGGTCCGTGATCCCCATCGACTGATCCCTCAGGATGAGCGGGACAACCTGACCGAACACGATCAGGTTATAGCCCTCGATCACGGTAATGATCATGCACAGCGCGATAATTGCCGCACTCGACTTCCCCGTCTTTGGAGTGTCGGCAGCGGCAGCAGATGGTGACAACATTCGTGCTCCTCTAATTGGGCCACACCTCCTCGGGCGGCGCTCCATTGCAATAGTGGGGACAAGGTGTGATCTAAACAACACAACTGTCCCGGAACCCGGGACACTGCTCCTTCGCGATAATTGCTGTCCCGGAAATTGGGACGGCGTGTGAGGCGAATCACGTCCAGTTCTCTACGGTTGATGCAGTGACGCCTCGAAGTGGGGGCGTGAAATCGAAAGGCATGTCAATGAAGACCACCGGCGGACCAAGCCTCCACAGCGCAGACGTAACCATCGTCGGGTTCGGGCCCGTGGGAAAGCTCCTCGCGCTTCAGCTCGGACGCCGCGGGCACCGGGTGCTCGTCGTCGACCGCAAGGAAACCGGCTATCCGCTTCCTCGCGCCGTGACGCACTGCTCGGACTTTGCGCGGATCCTGCAGTCTGTCGGACTCTCCCCCGACAGCATCCCCGAGGTGACCGAGCCTTACGACGACATGTATGTCTGGCGGAACGGTCAAGGTGAAACGCTTGTCGAGGTCGACTGGAGCGGGCGCGGGGAGTCCGGCTGGTACAACACCTACTTCTTCAACCAGCCGGCGCTGGAGGACCGTCTCGATGCACTGGTCGAGGAACTGCCTACCGTCACGGTCCTCCGCGGCTGGGAAGCCGGCGACATATCCCAGGACAAGGACAGCATCAGCGTCAAACTGAACCGGACCAGCGATGGAGAACAGGTCACCGCCGTGTCCGGGTGGCTTATCGGTGCCGACGGAGCCAACAGTGCCGTGCGCCAGCAAGCTGGACTCGAATGGCACGACGAGGGCTTCTTCTACGACTGGCTCGTCGTTGACGTCAAACCAGGACCCGGCCTCGACTTCCCCCACGTCGCCTCTCAGCTGTGCGACACCTCCCGCCCGGCCACAATGGTCCCCGGCGGGCCTGGGCGGCGCCGCTGGGAGTTCATGCGCCTGCCAGGGGAAACCCGGGAAGAACTGAACCGCACCGAGAAGGCCTGGGAGCTGCTTTCCCCTTACGGTGTCACGGCGGAAAACGCGGAACTCGAACGGCACTCCGTGTATACCTTCCAGGCCTGCTGGGCCACGGAGTGGCGCCGGGGGAGGATTCTCCTTGCTGGCGATGCGGCCCACTTGATGCCTCCGTTCGCCGGTCAGGGACTCGGAGCCGGGGTCCGCGATGCCATGAATCTGGCATGGAAACTGGCCGCGATCATCGACGGCCTCGCCGATGACTCCCTGCTCGACACATACGGTCCGGAGCGTTCCCAGCATGCCATCGCGTTCGTGAAGTTCTCGGTGAGTCTTGGCCAAGTGATTTGCCTGACCGAGCCGGAAGAAGCAGCAACACGAGATAAGCGCATGATCGCTGAATGGGCAACGAAACGAAAAGCCCCGGCCCCGCCCCGGCCCGGGCTTGGCCAGGGCCTGCACACCGGCCCACACGGCGGAGAACTCGCCATTCAGGGGCGTGTGGCCGGACCCGGCCAGACGACCGTGCTGTTGGATGACCTACTGGGCGGCCCCGGCGTCGTTCTCGCAAAACGCGCCTCCATGCTCGCGGACATCTCCTCGGAAGACCAGCAGCGCCTGGGACTCATTGGAATCCGCCTGGCCACCCTTAAGAAGGACAGCGACGTCAACAGCGACGTTGAGGTCATCGATGACATCGACGGAACCTACCACCAATGGCTTGACTCCCTCGGCACCCCGACCGCCCCTGTCGACGCGGTCCTGATCCGACCTGATTTCCATGTGTACGGGACAGCAACTGGTGCGGAAACCAAAGGCCTCGCCGCGGGCTTCCTTGCAGGACTCCACACCCGGCACCTCGCCGCCGCCTCGTAGGAGTGACCTAATGCGCCGCGTACTGGACTGGAGTGCTTTGCCCGGAATAACGGTCGAGATCCGCCAAGACGGACACAGCGTCTGCCAGGGCCTTGTTGAGGCTGTCACCCCGAACGGGGACATCCTTTGGGTCCAGCAGCACACCGGCGACAGACGGCTCTACGACAAAGCCTCGCGCTACGAAGCCTGGACCTCCGAGGACCGGCCTGGGTTCCTCTACAGGACCTCGACCAGCGGTACAGCAATTTCGCTCGGAACTTACCAGGCCGCCTCCTGACTGCGGCGGGGCAGCATGGCGGCCACCCGGGCCGTCGAAAATCGCAACGACACTGCCCCGCCGCTGCCTCGCATATGTGAAAAGCCGCCTGTCTTGAACGGATGGGACGTGTACGGTGGCTGGACGCGCTGCAGTTTAAGCGCTTCCAGTGCTTTCACTGTCTGCAGGCTGACTTGAAGAAGAGGTCAGCGTATGAGGTTCGTCCGGTTCTTGTGGCGGTGCGCCGAAAAAACTTGCCGCGCCTTAGAGCGTTCTGGAGCGGCGACTAAATGACGCCTTGGGTGCAGATTCAAATCACGGCGTCCCCGCAGCTGTTCGACTCCTAACATCCTTAGAATTGAATCTCGTTCGAACAAGGCAACGAGTTGCAGGGCCTTATGAGTGATACAAACCGCCACATCGCTTTGACAGCAGACTCGCCGCACCTTCTGTCCAGTTAGGCCACACCCCAACCTAACGTCAGAAGGGGGGTATCAAAACTGTCAGATCAGGCCCATAAATATAGTTCCTACACATGTCCACCTGGCAGTCCTAGATTCAAACCTGACACTACCCCTGCTCTTCTACCAGCTTCGGCCTGTACTTCTTGGTTGCTGCAGCACGGCGAAGCCTGTGGGAACTAAGGGTGCGTGACAATCGCCTGGGACCGGAGGCGAGGATGAGCGCCCGCAGCATTGACAAGTCCAGCAAGAGTGGAGACGTCAAATATTCGTTCCTCACCCTTCTTAATTGAGCGGGCAGAGCAGACCTTGCCGGCGATGATGCCAAGATAACTGTATGAAGGCCCGCCTCTTCGACTTCAGCTCTACCTGGCAGCTCCCCGCCTCGCCCGAAGAGGTGTGGGCCGTAATCGCAGACACCGATATGAGCTGGCCTCAGTGGTGGCCGCACTGCACCTTTGCTGCGCCGCTTGAGCGAACCGAAACGACGAGCAAGGCTCCAGAGGAGACTCTGAAGGCCACCACAGCCCACCTGAACTTCAAAGCCTTCCTGGGTTACACGCTCACCATCACAATCCACCCGACAAAGGTGACCTCCCCTCAGGAAATAGAGTTCGATGCCGGTGGCGACTTGCAGGGCATGGGCAGAGTAACCCTTGTGCCCCAAGAACAGGGCAAGACGACCCGCATGGACATAGAGTGGCGTGTGCGGCCTACCCAGCGCTGGATGGATGTGCTGACACCGGTTGCCGCTCCGGCTTTCAAGGCGGCACATGCCCTCATGATGCGGCAGGGGGAAAAGGGCTTAGAGCAAGCACTGGCCAACAAGAGGATAAGAAAACCTGCGTAGACCCGTCTACATTTGCCTAGTCATGCCGCAGCAACAGTTCTACGATGTAAGCAAGTTAGCCGAGCTGGGGAGCCTTCGCAGCCCACAGTTCGAGCGTGCAATAGCAGCCACTAGGAACCGGGGGCCACGATGAAGCTTCATCCCACCCTCGCTGACAGTCTCCGCCGCCAAGAAAGCTTTTCTCCGAACGACTGGGAAGCCACCTTCCGCACCATGGTCCTTTACGACCTGGCGGCAGACATGGAGCTTGGCTTCTTCCTCTCCTACTACAGGAATTTTGCTATTCCAAGCATCGCGGCCACTCTCCACGGGAACGGCGAAATCCAGGAGCGTCCCATGAAGCGCTCTTATGACACCGCCATTGTCATTTACGAGCTCATCGCAAGCGGCCTCGATAGCGACCGGGGACAGCACATGATCGCTCTACTCAATCGCGCTCACCGCAACGTCCCCGGCAGCCGAGACGAGTACCTATATGTTCTCCTGACCCTGCTGGTCGTCCCGATCCGCTGGGCCCAGCACCATGCGTGGCGCCAGCCCACACGAGCAGAGCTGGCCGCTGCATCCCGCTTCTTCGCTGAGCTGGGGTCGCGAATGAACATACACGGCATGCCCGGGACCTACGCCGAAGCGGAGCGCTTCTTTGACCAATACGAGGCAACGCATGTCGGTCCATCGGCTGAAGGCCAAAAGCTGATGGACGCGACCGTTCAAGTCTTCCAGAGCCGTCTGCCGCTTCCTTTACGACCCTTCGCTGCAAGGATGATCAGCGCGATGCTCGCTGATGACCGGCTCGTGGCCGCGCTCGGGCTCCCCCGCACCGGCCAAATCTCTCGGGCTGCCCTAAGGAGCATGTTGGCAGTCCGCAACAGCTTCCACCGGCGGCGACCTCTGGACCGAAAGCCCCATTTCACGCCTGGAAAGGCGGGCTCGTCTTTGTACCCGGGCGGCTACTCTCTGGATCAAATCGGCCCCGTCAAGGTTCCTGACCCGTCAACCTTCCGAAGCAATGAACTATCGTGAAGCTCGAAAAGTAGCCCGCAAGGCGGAGCAGGGCTTCGGCTTGCCCAAGGCCCCAACGCTCCAGCTCATCCAGGACGAGCTGGAACGGCAAAGAAATCGGCCCATAATTGTCGACGAGTTGCCCGGCTTATCGGGATCGGGACTGTGCGGCCTCTGGCTCATCTGCGCAGACCGCGACATCGTCTTGCATGCCCCCGTGAAGTCGGCCTGGCACCGGCAGCAGATCGTCCTTCACGAGTTCAGCCACATGATTCTCTGTCATGATCTCCAGGACAGTAATGCGGACCTCGCCGCGACCTTCCTGCCTGACCTAAACGAGGACGTACTCCGAGTGCTCGGACGCAGCAGCTACACGGATGGCGCAGAACTTATGGCTGAAGCCTTGGCGGACCAGCTTGCAACTCGGATCATCAACGGCGACGTCGATGCCATGCCCGAGCCCTTGGCATTTCGCCAAGTATTCGGCTGATGGAGGCAGTCCCTGCCGCCGCACTCTGGGTCCTGACCATCCTCAGGCTTCCAACAGCGCTCGACAAACACCGGGGAAGCGTCTTCCGCGCCACTATCCTCGCCGCAATCGCCTGCACCCTTTATGTTCCGGCGATCTACTACACCGTCGATCCATTGCTGGGCGGACATAACCGCGTCGGGCTGGTTACCCTCCTGTCCTTGCTCCTGGGATTCTGGCAGTTTCGCACGGCGATTCTTCAGGCAGCGGTTACAGATACAGAAGCACGACGGCGGCAACTCGCCTTGGGCAGGTTCGCTGCTGCCGCCGTGTGCAGCACAGTGACCGCCGGGTTTCTCGCCAGCCGCGTCGATCACACTGATCCCAATTTGCCCTTGACGTACGCCGACCAGCCCGGGATGGCAATCTTCCTCTGGACAGGCTCCGCTTTCATCATGTGGGTCTGCCTCGATATTGCCCGAGTCTGCCGCAGCAACGTCCCGCTCATGCATGCACCGGCCTTCCGGTCGGCGTTCACTCTTATCGCAGGGGGATGCCTCCTGTTCGCGCTTGTCCTCCTGGACCGGCTGATCTACGGCGCTGTGATTGCAGCCGAAGGCGCCCACAGTCAAACAGCTGCCGCCCTGACAAGCTTCTACTGGATTGGAGAGACGGCTGCTGTGCTCCTGGTCAGTCTCGGCCTACTTCTCCCCCGTCTGGCGGGACGCCTTAGACAGGGGATCTTCGCTCTGCATGCAAGGCTGCTTCTCATGAAGATCAGTCCAGTCTGGAACGATGTGACGAACTGTCAGCGTGAACTGGTCCTGCAGGACCGCCGCACCGCATTGCCTGCACTCTTCAGTCGACATGCTGAAACCCAGCTTCACAGGCGCCTCGTTGAAATTCGAGACTGCGAAATGGCCAGCCCTCAAGCCCGCGAGCGACTCAACGCACACCATCTTTGGGTAGTCGAACGCGCCGAGCTCTTACTCGAAAGCCGCTCGGCAACGCACCTACCTCGATAGGATCCAGCCTTCACACCTCTGGCATCCAAGGCGTCAGCGTTAGGTGCCATCACGGCCAGTCATGTCGCCCCTCTGAGACTCACCGATGAATCAACGTGAACCAGAAGACGTGCGAAGAGTGCCATGCCGCTTTCGAACCCACGAGAAGGAGCCAGCGGTTCTGCTCCATCCGTTGCGCAAACAGGCACCGGAGTCGTCGCCACCGGAACACCATCCGATCTTCCACAGTGCCGGCAACAACTCTGAGCTCGCCGCACCTCAAAGCGCAGTTGCAGGCCACGAAGCGTCGTCTGGAGTCCGAGAGGATATTCCGCGAGCGCCAACGCCAAGTGATTCAGTCCAAGCTCCGCTCTCAAGCCGCAGAGATCGACCGACTCGAAGCCGAGAGTTCGGAACAGCGACTAAGCATCAACCTCCTCCAGTCTGAGGTCGCACGCCTTAAACGAGCTCAACGGACTAATGTGCAGGACCTGGCCCACACGGCGGCTTTGCTTGTCTCGATCTCCCGCGCCAAGGGAGTAGCTCTTGACGTCAGAACCTTGGACATCCTCCGACGGCGGGGATGGGATCCAGGCAAACAGCAGGCAGGGGCGCCGAGACTGTGACCATGTCTATCGCGCGTCTGTCTGCCCAGTCGGGTCTGCGCTACCTGTTCAAGACGACCATGATGGATGACGTTTCCATTTCTCCCCCGGACTCCACCACGTACTACTTGAAGGCGGCCACACCCCAGGGCCGATGGATAGGCGGCGGACTAAATGGGATCAGCAAAACGCCAGGTGAAGTCGTCACGGAAACCGAAGCAAGGGCGGTTTTCGACTTGGCGATACATCCGCGAACCGGCACTCCCCTGGGCCGGCCACACGCCCATCGTGCCGCTGTCGAGGACAAGGCCGGACAATCAGCGCAACGGAACGCGGTCGTCGGCTTCGACCTCACGTTCAGCGTGCCAAAGTCGGTATCAGTACTTTGGGCTTTGAGTTCCCGCAGCAAGCAGCAGCAGATCCTGAGAACGCACCACGAAGCGGTCCAGGCGACCCTTGCGTGGCTGGAAACGAATGTAATTCACACGAGGGCCGGCCGTAACGGTGTCGCCCACATCGGCACACGGGGAGCCCTTGCCGCCGCCTTCGACCACTGGGAATCACGCTCTGGCGATCCGCAGCTCCACACGCATTTGGTTATCGCCAACCGCACACAACGGGTCACCGACGGATCCTGGGTCACTCTCGACTCCCGTGCTCTTTACAAAGCAGCCGTCGCGGCGAGCGAACACTACAACGGACTCTTGTTCGATGCCCTCCAACGGAATCTCGGGTGCGACACCGAGATCCGCACTCCCCTCATCACAACGCGCAACCCTAGCCAACAGCTCAGCGGAATCGATGAAGAACTCATCCGCGAATTTTCTAATCGCTCCCGGCTTATTGATTTGGAAACTGATCGACTCGTGGCGTCATGGACTGCAGAACACGGCCATCCCCCTACCGCCACGACAACCATCAAGCTCCGCCAGCAGGCAACTCTCACAACACGCCTACCGAAGGCCGAGACGCCCTCACCACTTCACCAACTCTCTGAAGAGTGGCAGGCTCGAGCAATTGCCAAAGGTTTTCAGCCAGGTGACGTCCTCGCCCACACAATCAACCGCTCCCGCGTCGTTCCTTTTACCTTTGTGGACTTTACCCCTGACTGGACCTCCGCCGTCGCGACCATCCTCAGGGAACGGGTTGCCGGAAAACGCTCAACCTGGAACCGCTGGAACCTCATTGCAGAAGCGGAAAGAGTCTGCGCCCAAATCCGCTGCAGCACTTCATCTGACCGTGCCGCACTAATCGATGCCGTCGCCACCGCTGCCGAACAACAATCAGTGCCGCTCAACGGCTACCGCTATTGCCTTCCATCGAACGCTGGCTCGGACCTGCAACTCAACCATCGGAGCGTTTTCGACTTCCAGGGGTCACTCCTCTACACAGACACCTCAACACTCGCTTGCGAGGACGCCATCATGACAGCAAGAAAAGACGACGGCGGACCAACTGTGCGCCCAGCAGTCATCATGGACTCGCTGGACGGCGCCCGCCAGCTGCAAGTGCCAAGGCTACAGGCCGATCAGCGCGCGGCCGTTGCCGAGGTCGTCCTTAGCGGAAATCGACTGGACGCCCTTGTCGGACCGGCGGGAACGGGAAAAACCACCGCTCTGGGCGCGGTGAAGGCAGTTTGGGAGGCCGAGTACGGGGCAGGCAGTGTCATCGGGCTGGCCCCGGCTGCGGCGAGCGCAGAGGTGCTGGGCCAGGAACTTCGCATGGCCACCGAGAACGTTACCAAGTGGCTGCACGAGTCGACGGGACACGGTGCGGCCACACGGGCTGATCGCTTCTTCCACATTCAGGAACTCCTGGGTTCGTCCAGGTTCAGCGAACGCCGGAGCCTTGCATTTGCTCAGGAAGCTGCCCGGCTCGCCGCAACCCAACAGCGCTGGTGCTTTCACCCGAATCATCTCGTCATCATTGACGAAGCGTCCATGGTGTCTACCTTTCAGCTTGCAGCACTTGTGCGACAAGCAAAAGAAGCCGGTGCGAAAATCCTCCTGGTGGGAGACCCAGGCCAGTTGGACGCTATCGACGCCGGCGGCGTCCTGGGCTGGCTGGACCGCCAAGGAATGACCACCCGCCTCAGCACTATTTGGCGATTCCACGACGAATGGGAGCGCGCCTCGTCCCTCAAGCTGCGAGCGGGAGACTACTCGGCAATCGAGGACTACGAGCAGCATCGCCGGATCCGGCACGGTTCCTACTTAAGCATGCTGGACCAGGCCTATCTTGCGTGGCAGGCCGACAGGCGCGCTGGTAAGTCGTCCATCCTGATCGCCGCAGACAACGAGACCGTCAACATGCTCAACGAGCGCGCCCGAGCAGACCTGGTGGCCCAGGGAGTTGTGGATGCAGAGCTTGCCGCTCAACTCACCGATGGCTTGCGGGCGGGTTCCGGGGACACTATCATCGCCCGCGCAAACAATCGCCGACTCATCGACAGCGAAGGCGAATTCGTCCGGAACGGCACGTTGTTTGACGTCAGAGCCGTCAACAAGCCCGATGGCTCGGTTCTCGCACTGCGGCGGGAGACTGGGGCAACCGTCGTACTCCCCCGGACCTATCTTGAGACGTCCGTTGAGCTGGGCTATGCGACTACGGCCCACCGATCCCAAGGCCTCACGGTGGAAACCGGGCACACGGTGATCACACAGGGTCGGTTGACCCGCGAGCTGCTCTACGTGAGCATGACCCGCGGCCGGTCCGGCAACTACGCGTACGTCAGCCAAGGCAATGACTCTGACCACCAGGCCGTCGATCCTTCGCAGCAGCTGTCTTGGCGCAGCATCCTCGGCGAGGTACTGGCTGCAGAGGGGGCTGAGCGGACTGCACACGAGGTACGCGAGGCGGAGCGTTCGAAGGCGGACAGCCTTGAACGGCTGTATGCCGAGTACGACTACCTCGCCCAGATTGCTGCCGGTGAGGACCTCCGACGCTGTCTGGGAAAGCGCGCCCCGCGCACAGTGCAGGAACTAACCGCGTCACCATCGTGGGGGGCCGCAGCTGCGGTCTGGCGTAAGGCATCAGCACTCAGCCGTCACGGCGCTGAGTATGTCATGGAGCAAACTATGCAGGACAGTCGTTCAGTGCATGACCCGATAGCCCTCCTCAGCGCGCGGCTTCGTCGCTACGCAAAAGGAACACCGACGACGGCGATAGACCCTTTGAGCGAATCGTTCCCTGTGCTGGGGCCCGGGTTGGCAGACATGATCGCCCAGGTTCGCGAACGCATCCGGCGAAGGATGGAATCTGTCACCTGGGCCGCCCTAACGCAGGACGCTCCCTGGAAGGATGAGCTGACTGCGGCCGTGGGTGCGGCAGCATCCTTGGGCGGGCTAATTCGCGAAGTTGCCCTGTTCAGGGACAGATGGGGAATCTACGATTCTCACCTGCCATTGGGAGCTCGCCCGGCGGACTACGAGTGGGAACAGCTAGGCCAACGGGAAAGAATTCAGGAAGAAATTGAGAGGCCCGATAGCTGCCAAGCTGTCCCTCACGAAGAGATGCGTCCATCTGATATGCATCGATCCCAGCAGGTCGTCCTTACGAGTTCCGGCTGGCAGATCTAAGCTGATGTAGAGGCAAAACATTGGTCGTGAACCCAGCGGTGAAACCGAGAGTTGCGACAGCCGGGTTGGTACTGGCCACCGCGGCTGTTCTATCAGTGGCTGCCCTTTCTCTGGTTCTCCTGCCATCCACCGGTGTCCCCTTCTTTGCAAAATTAATGGTCGAGGCCACCCTGTTCGCGGTTGCACTGCTTACCGGATGGCAATGGTGGCGACGGACCATGCAACGGCGCGCGTGGCTGGAAGAGGCGACGGAACAGTGGAGATTCTTCAGCAATGCCAAAACGCTCGCCCGCACAACAGCGGAGGTAACGCTGGTCAGCGTTGACGCAGTACAACCCGCAGGCTCTTGGGTCACAATCCGGTGGAACCGCTTTAACCACACTCAGCGGGCCTGGCTGGAGTCGCTGCCGGAAGCGATCTGGCCCGGATCAGTCCTGCTCATCTCCCCGGACCCTGCCCAAGTGATGCCTGGCGCGCCATGGCCTGACACGTACTTCATTCAGGCGGTCGATTGCTTGGCCTGGGCACCTGCCCAGGGCCGCCCGACGAGTGCCGGAGCGCCATACACAGTGAATGCACCTAATACCTGAAGCTCCTCGCGCTGACCGGTCCCCGGGCAGTCCCCATTCGAACATATGTTCTATAGTTATTGCGTGATCAAGTCCGGCTCTCCTGAAGACCTCGAGCGCATGATGGCCCGGATGGACGCTGAGTCGAGCCGTCCGATCGATGATCCGGCGCCTATTCGGGACTTCCCGAAGTACGGCCGGCCGTTAGTGTATGTCGGCGGAATCTACGGCAAGGCCGTTGGCTGGACCCACAAGTACGGTCTCATTGAGTGGCTGGATTCCGCCGACAAATACCACATGGGTTGGGCTCACTCCTCCAGCATCAAGCGGGTGGAACCGGACGAATGGAAGGGCAGTTCGCGGCTGTAGCAGGCACAGCGGTCCATTAGCGAGACAGCAAGACACTGGCCTGGTCCTCAACGGAAGGACCAGGCCAGTGCCCTGTCTCGCTAGCGGGCAGGCTCAGTAGGCCCACCCTAGGGCGCAAGGTCAGAGACTTACCTCATTCCGCGCCGGCTCGCCGAAAGGGGATACCGACACCGGACCCTTGGTTGAGATGTTGTAGGAAGGCTCCGGCGCCGCCTGCAGGCCAGCCTCTGCTGAAGCGCCCGGCCCAGCGGCACGCGCAGAACGCTGGTATGCAGCGGTACCGAAGCGAAGGTCCGGACCAATAGTCTCTGCGACTATCCGACGAGCCTCACGGCGCTCCCCATCCTTTTCGAAGGAACGGAATTCGAGTTCGCCCGAAACGGTGACGGGGTCGCCCTTCTTCAGCGAATTGGAGGCATTCTCGGCGAGCGCCCGGAACGCGGAGACATTGTGAAAAACAGGCTCACCATCACGCCAGGATCCATCTGGAGCCTGAACGCGCTGGTTCACCGCAACGCGCAGTTTGGCGTGGGCCACCCCCGACTCACCGTACGTCAGATCCGGATCTGCCACGAGGTTGCCGGCGATGTTGATCGGTATTTTGGTGCTCATATCGTGCATCCTTCCTTCGCGGACGGGAGTTTCCCATCCCACGCTTTACGGCTGGCCTCACGGCCCAGAAATTTCGAGACCACGCGACGGTCCCTCTGTCGGCGTCGGCCCCGCATATGTTTCCTGGCCTTCAACGCGCGCGGAGGCTTCTGCAGCCGGAACTTTCCCGCCCAGTCCTGGCGGATCGGTCACTTCGAGAATTTCCTTACTTGCGGCCGTCACCCGGCCAAGAACTGATTTGGCAATATCCACGCGTGAGGCCGACTGCTTTCGGGACGTAGCTCCAGCGGCTGACTGCTCGGCTTCGATAACTGCATCAGCCCAGCCGGACAGATAGCTTGCTGATTGGGGCCCCCTATCGATTCCATGCGCCTTAAGCACCGTGTAGGCCACTGACTCCGCCTCGACTTCGGCCAGCCCACGGTGATCCACGCTGCTCCCGTACAGCTTCCCCACGTTGTCGTTTGGCCCGTGAAGCAGAACGTGCCCCAGCTCATGCGCGAGCACCGCTGCGCGTTCCTCTGAGTTCAACCAGCCTCCAACCTGAACGCGGTGCTCGGCAAAGTCTGTGAAGCCGCTTGTGAGCCCGAACTGCGAGTCTGTGACGTGCACTGAGAAGCCATGAGCGCGGGCAACGCCGGCCAACGACTCCCACAGCCGCGGCACTTCGACTGAAGTGAGTCCAACTGATCGAGGAATCAGCAGCGGGGTACCCTCGGTTTGGGAGACGTCGAAGACTGCTTGGCCCCGCCAGCCAGTGATGAGCGTCTTCTTCCCCTCGTCAACGGCACCCTTGGGAGCCTTGTCGCCAACAGGGATGCGGTGATGCGTGCCGTCAGGCAAGAGCACCTGTTGAACGCGGGTCGTCCTCGGCGCAATCACCCACAAAGCGTGCTCACCGCGAAGAACAGTCCGCCCGTGCCGCTCCCATTCCTTGTAGCCGGCCACGAGCGTGGGCTCGTCGGTACCGCGCTGTGCCATCTGCATCATCAGCAGGGCAACGTTCCCCCCGGAGTAGCGCCACAGGCTGGCGGAAGCGTCAAGGAGAACCTGCCAATGTGAGGGCGATTCGACAGCCTTTTCAAGAATCGAGTGGAGTCCGTCCATCAATGCAGCAACGCGCTCCTCCGGCGCCATTCGCCGGGTCTCCAGCGCGGAGTTCAGGCCGGCGGTTGGGTTTGACGGAACTTCGGGTGCAGCGGCCACGACAGCCACCCTTCTGCTTCATGGGCCGCAGCTAAACTGCGCAGACACCGGTTCATGGTTACCGGGTCATTGGAGCGACATGACTCAGAATTCGGGAACCAGTTGATGGGCCGCCTTGCACCAGTCGAGGAAGGCGGGGTCGTCGTTCGCAAGCATGCGCGGTGCGGGCTCCTTGTGTGCCTGCAACCCGACGCATCCGGCCGCTCTGGTGTGCGTCCTCAGGCGTTCGACGGCATGCGGAAGCCTTTCGTGAAAGGCGAGCGGCCCGAAGCCGGGATCGTCCGTCGTGTAGGAGGCCAGCTCCGCGCGGTGCAGCGCGTACAACTCGGCCACGATCTCAGGGTGACGCCACCAGCAGTCCGGGACGACCGACGTCGTCAGTTGGTAGGTGGCCACGAGCCATCGCACCCAGGCAAATAGCGATCGCCATGCCTCCTGTGATTGCTCTGTGGTCATCTCCCGCCAGCGGCGGGTTACGGATTTGGGGCCAGCCGACCCGGAAAATGCCGACCTGAAAAGCTGTGCAGTGATCTCGTCGTCCCCAAAGGAACCTGAGGAGGGAACATCAAACTCATCGACGTTGTCACGGCTGTGCATCAGGAGTCTCTTCGGTCTTCTGTTGACGTTGCTTGTGCCCGTCGGCCAACAGGCGCTCCATCTCAGCCTTCAGGCGGCGCAGTTCCCCCGCGTCCTTGCGCTTGTGCCATTCCAGGAGATCCAACAAAATGGGCCGCGTGCGCCGACCCAGCATGAGTGCGGTGCCAGCAGGGAGGCGTCGAATCTCGTCCAAGGCGATCACCGGACGGTCACGAAGCTGTTCACCGTCCTGCCGGCCCTGCGACGACCAGGAACGCGTGGTGAGCGTCAGGCTGCGCTCGCCGAGCAGACCGGCAAGCGATCGGAGATCGTGTTCGTCAGATCCACCTCCGAAAATCACCTTGATGATGGCGGAGTCCCATATTGTTGACGCTTCATCGATGGACCAGCCCGAACGTGCCTGGGAGAGGGATTGGAGGACGACCAAGGTGGAGATGCCGATGCCGCCGCCATCAGCCAGCGCCACGGGCAGGCCCGGCCAGGGGGCCAGGTTGGCGATCTCATCGAGTATCAGGGACAGCGGCGGCTCAAGCCTGCCGCCTGGCGAAACGAATGCCATTTCACGTGCCGCGCTGTCGATGTCGTCGATCAGCGCGGAAAGATATGGACCGGCAGCAGCCGCGCCCGCGCGCGTGCCGATCAAATAGAGCGTGCCCCGTTCTCGAATGAAGGCCTTCGGATCAAACTCCTCGGAATCGTCCTGCGGGTTCAGTGCCGCCAAAACCTTCGGTGAAGACAGCGGGGCAACCGCTGCCGAGACACCGATCCAGGAGTTCGAGGTATTCCGTGGGTCGTCTTCCAGGATTCCCATCAGGTCTGACTGCCAGCCAAGCGCCGCGCCAGGCCTGCCCAACACCTCCAGTGCTTCCCGGGCCAACACGGGACTGGAGGACCAGCGTCGGAATGCAGACACTCCCTCGCCGGACAGCGCAGCAGCATGGAGCAGGCATTGGAGGACGATCAGCGAGCGCTTCTGCCACGCAGCGTTTTCGCCCTTCATCTCCGTGTCCGCGGTAATGACCAGCGCTCGCCGGGTGGCAACGTCCGGGTCCTCGCATCCCCGGACCGGTGACCAGCGGAGGGACGACGGCAAACCTGACATGCCCTGCGGATCGAAAACCGTCACTGGTCGGTTGTGGGAAGCCCTCGCCTTCATGGTCACGACAAGGTTGTCTGCCCGAGTGGACGTCGTCACGACGGCGCCCGGCGCATCGAGGATGGCATTGATGACTACATACAGGCCCTTGCCGGACCGTGGAGCACCTTGGATCACCATCGATTCTTCAGTGGAGACGTGAACCGTGACGCCGCGGGAACGGCCCAGGGTCCAAGACAGGTCCTGGACCGAAGGCTTCACCAGTCCCGGGCGCGTGAACTTCCCCCGCTTCTGCACCGCCCTCGCCCCAAAGTCATGGACGATTTCGGCGCGACGGGCAACTCCGTCGCGGTTCAGGATGTCCTGCCGAAGCCAGGCCCCCGATTGCTTCCACCGCCTCCACGCAATCATCGCAGCCACGGCGAGCGCTCCGGCCAGCAGCAGGGCCGGAGCCAGGATCCACCAAATGCTGTCCGTGCCGATTGCGCAGTCCCCGCGGCGGATGACTATCCACTCCATCCTGTTGGCCAAAAGTCCGACGACGGCACCCGGGTTGAAGGGCGACGGCGGCAAGGCGCCGCAGTGCAAAGAGGTCGCGAGCTGCGCCGCGGCCTGCACCAGCGCGCAGAGACATACGTAAGCTGCCGCTCCAACGAGAGCAGCGGTGACGAGCGGATTGTCGCTGGCAGCCCGGGAACTCGGTGGCCGTCTCACAGCATCCTTTCGTCTGTCCCGAAAACGTCCAACTCGTCGGTTGTCACACGGTTGGCAACGATGAAGGAGCGGTTCCCGACTTTCCAGAGACCGACGCCCTTCGGAAGGTTCTCTACGTGCTCGCACTCAGCTTCCGTGAGGCCCAAGGCTTCCTTTGTAAGTCGCATGGCATCGTGCTTCTGGCGGTAAATGATCCTGGTATCTGCTTCCGTGAGGAGACCCAAGGCCTTCTGCCGATGTCCGCTGGTGCTGTCACCGATCTCATTGAGGTCAGCGACCTTATGCATGATCAGCAGGTTGGCAATTCCGTATGTTCTGGCAAGGCGCCACTGCTCGCTCATCTTCGCCAACATGTAGGGATCGGCGAGCATCCGCCAACCTTCGTCGTACACCACAAGGCGCTTGCCGCCGTCGGGATTGGTGATTGCCGCCTCGAGCCAGGTGGCGCCGCAAGCGGCGGCTAGCGAAAGGGCCTGCTCTGACGCTCCGATCAGGGCGGAGGTATCCATCACCATCATTGGGGCGTCCGCGTCGAAGGCTACGGTGGACGGAGCATCGAACATGCCCTCGAGATCGCCGGACACCGTGCGCCGGAGGGAATGGCTGACGGCGGTTCCGCCCTCGACCCCGACGAGGGCCACCATCTCCTTGGACGGTCTCAGCAGATGGTCCAGCACCATGGGCAGCGTGGGGTTGGAGTTTTCCGCCATGGTTTCCATGAGGGCGATATCCAAGGCCGTGTGCTCGACAGGGCGGAGCGGCATGCCTTGACGCATGAGCGAGACCAGTGCCACCAGGAGATAGCGGCGCCGCTGCCGAACGACCGCCTGCCACTGCGCCTCGGTTAGAGCGCTCGACCGTGGCCCGGCGTCTAGCGGATTTACGCGTGCCGGACGGCCAGGTCCGACGGAGATGACTTTGCCACCGACAGCTTTGGCGACGGGGACCCACTCACCCTTGGGATCAGAGGCGACTGCTGCTTTCCTGCCCAACGTAATGGACCGCGCCACGAGCGACTTGCCGCACATCGATTTGCCTGTGCCGACGGTTCCGATAACGACGATGGATGGGCCGCTGATGATCCCTTTGTCGTAAAGGATCCAGGGATCGTAGGAGAAGGCTCCCGACCCGAAGACATCGGTTCCGATGTACGTGCCTTCGTGCCCCAGCCCCGATTCCGTAAGAAACGGGTAAGCGGCCGCGAAGGTCATGGTTGAGGCGCGGTGCGGCGCTGGACGTAACCGGTGCGGGCCCCGGAGCGAGTTCGGTTCTTTACTCCCCCAATAGCCCGTCCCGCGAAATTTCTGAAGTCCCGGCTGTTCATGCTCCGGCGGAGCACTCGCCCACCCGGACTCCTGGGGTGCCGGTTGGCGTCGTGCTTTCCACTCATCCCGGTTCTGGCCCGACGGAAGATATTCCAAAGAGGCCTTGGTCATCTTCATCGCAGTCCCCTTCCCAGTGGCAGGCCGCTGGCAACAAAGGCCGCCCATTGCTGTCCGTAGAGAAGCCGCAGCTCAACAAAAGCGCCCGCCGCTGCGGACTCAAGCTCCTGGCGGTGCCGTGCCAAGTCCTCCAATGAAGTCGCTGTGACCGTCATATATGCGGCCGGGCGGACGTCACCGTGGCCGGCGACAATCTCTTCCTCCCGTTGTGTCACTTCTTCCTCCTCGGCCCTTTGCTCACGAGTGAGCGGCCTGTCGAAGCGTGCATTGATGCGGCGACGGGTCTCGTGGGCTTCCTGGGCTGAGCGGATGTCACGAAGTGCTTCAGAAGTAGGTACCGCCCTAATAACCTCGGTAAAGGTGTGGCGGAATTCGCCCACATAGATCAGAGGGTGAAGGAAGCCCGGAAAGACTTTTTGCCGCGGCCATTCAGCGATCCAGAAGGTCTGATGGAAGCCGGAATCCGTCCGCAAGTACGTCCAGTGCTCCTCGACGCCCATGGGTCCGTGCCTCGTGAGGTAATCGGTAGACTCTGCTGCTGCGTTCGACGGCGGCACTGCCGCGGCCTGCGATTTGCCAGGGGGCAACAGGGCAGGATCGAAGGCACCGCGGATGATGGCAAGCAGCCCCGGCTCGCCGAGCCATTCCTCGACTTTGACGTTGTGGGTGCCCAGTGACGTTCGTATCGCCTCGACTTCGAGCGCCACGACGTGTTCAAGGCCGGTGATGCCCCCGCCCGACTCCCTGATCCGCCGTCGCGCCTTGCTCGTGTCCACGACAACGGCGACGACCAGCTCATGGCTCATAGCTGAGCCGGCGGCCCCCAGTAAGTCCTCGTATGCACGTTGGCCCCATCCAGCGTCTTCCTTGCGGTCTCGCAGGGCATTCTCCCTGTAGAAGTCCCAGAGGGACGATGACGGGTAAGGCACGGTGTAGTCCTGGATGGCGATGCGGGCAACGCTTTGCCGTTGGGCCATGCCGGCCTGAACGCGAGACCAAGCCTGGACTGCCCACGCCTTATCGTCAGCATCCAAGAGAGCGAACGACCGCGTACTGCACCGCAGCACCGCGATTGCCTCCTTGCCGTGGCCATCGACCAAGAAGCATTCCCCACGGGGGGTCGTTCGAATCTCCAGACTGCCCAACCCACCCGGAAGGGCAAGTCGGCCGGCAAGGCGTGGTGCTTCAGGCTTTGCTAGGAACCTCGTCTGGCCCGCAGCTGCGCGGTAGAAGAACGTCGCGATCTGTTGTGCCCAGACTGGATATGGGACGCGGGAGTACTGGAGGATTCCGAGCAGTATCAGCGCGAGCCACATAGGCCCAGTAGTGAATAATCCGACCGGACCGTGGCTCGCCGAGGCAACGATAGCGACGGCAACTCCCCCGGCGACGATGAGCAACTGGTACCACTTGAGCCCGAGGAAGAAGCCCCGGCGTTCGTACCTTGGGAATTTGACGGCTTCCAACGCGCGCCCGTCTTCAGACATGAGGGGTGCCTCCCTTCGGAGGATCAATTCTTGGTGGCTGGGGTTTCGGAGGTTGCGGGCTCGACGGCCCGGGGGTGTTAGCGGAAGGCCGCGCTCGCGGTCCCGGTTCTGCAGGTGCGCTCTGCCAGACTGGTGCTGGAGCGTTGCTGCCCTGTCCTCGTAGACCAGCGCTCACGAACCCGGTCGGTTCCGCGGACTGTGATGCTTCCGGTGATCCGGCTGAGGATCCTGTTTTCAAGGCCCTCTGTTCTCCATCGCGGCCCGGTGCGGTCAACCCGGCGGCCACAGGAGGAGCTGACACCTGTGTCGGAAAGACGTTACGGCTTGAACTGACGGGCCGAGTCATAGCGGAACGAGTCACCATGTTCGCTAGGGTCAGGCGGCCGCCTGCCTGCCGGCTAATTTGTCGGGCCGCAACACTGGTGCTTCGCGACAGGACGTGGCCACCGCCCGCCGTTTGGGCAGCTGCAGCCAGTTCCCCTCCAGCGAAGCTCACGAGGCGCAAAGCCATCATGGGTGCCCCACACGCGAGGGCCATGCCTACGGTTCCGGCTGCCAAGCCCGCGAACGACTTGGAGTCGGCGAAGAGCTTTACGGCGACGGCCAAGACGGTTGCAGCCAAGGGTTTCGCCACTACCAATGCGACAACGACCTCACACCAGCGACGAGCCCATGATTTTGTCTTATCCCAGGGCAGCAGCATGAGTGCCACGGGAGCCACGGCGGCGAGGACAACGAGGGCAAACGATCGGAATATCATCGAGCACATCAGGATGAAGGCGAGTATCCAGACGACCACGACGGCCATCATGGTCACCACGGCCGCGCCCGCTGGACCGCCGGTGTTACCGGGAGCCAGCGAGACCAGGTTCCATTCCCGGCCGCTTCCCTGTGGCGCTCGTTCAAAGCCGAAAAGCCGCATGAAGACGAGGTAGGGATCGGAACCAATGGATTGGAGCAGGGCGGCGGATGCCTGGTCTGTCACCCGGGTCAGCTGACGAACGAGGTAGACGGCGGCCCCAACCAGTGGGATGGCGAGGGCGCCGCCTACCATCGCCCTTCCAATGCGTCTCGGTTGCTGGCTAATCAGCCCGGAGAGCAGTTGCAGAATCATCACGACGGCGAGCGGAGTCAGCATCACAACCACCCACCAGCTCGTCAGCCCTTCGATGGACAGCCATTGCGAGTCGTCGACGTTCGACACAGTGAAAGCACCCGTGATGAAGGCCCACAGCCACGACGCCATGTTCTGCAGGATGTTTGCGAACAGTGACGTGACCGCGCCGAGGGCGTTGTCGTTGGCCTGTGACACCAGGCCGCATCCGGGTGGCCACCATCCATTGAGATCGCACTCAACGGGCATGACCTAGAACCCGAGATGAAACGCGGTCTGCGACCAGAGGATGTAGCCATTGATGCCGCCGAGGATAGCGGCCACGGGTCCCGTCCAGAGCAGAATCACGCCGCCGCTGGAGGCCAGGCGCGAGGATTGACTCAGCTTGCCGGCCAGCAGCAGCGCCGCGCCGATGATTGCCACGATGGCGATGATGATGAAGGCACCGACGAGGATGCCGCCGCCTATCTGTTTGAGTGATTCAAGGAAGGGAAAACTCGCGTTTGGCGTGATCCCCGGGTCCACAGCTGCGAGAAACATGGGTGCTCCGTCCGTCCTATTCCAAGGAGTGAGCAGATGAGCTCAGACATTCATGGATGGAGCGGAAGCCAGCGACATGACCGGAACATCGAACACGCCTTTTGGACGGTATGCGACCAGTTGTGAAATGACCCCACTCACCGCTGGGAGGTTGGTCTCCCACAAGGACCTCCTCGGCTGCCCCGCCTCTGGCGCGGACGCCCGCCGGTAACGACGTGAGCCCTCAGCGCGGAAGCAGGTCAAAGTAGGCGGTACCCGAGTTCCAGCTAATGGGATGTAGCAATGTGCCGACGGCAGGGTTCAGAGCACTCCACATCATGCCGTTGCCGGCGTAAATGCCGACGTGCCCCCAGTTGTCCGGTCCTTCCGGATTCTGGACTACCAAGTCCCCAGGCTTAGGGTCATCGACCCGAACCCCAACACGCCACTGCTCTACCCGGGGCAGTTCGATACCAGCCTGGCGGTAGATCCATTGCACGTAACCGGAGCAGTCCCACGCTTTGAATTCGGTGCCGCCCCACACGTACCGTCCGCCCAGGCCTTCCTGAGTAAACCGCAGAATGTCCCGGCGGAGCTGAGGCAGACTTTGCCAAGACGCCGCAGATCTTGCGGCGGGCGCCGAAGATAAACAAGAGTCCGGCTTTGTGTCTGTCTCTAGCGCAGCAACGACTGCTGTCGCTGCCCGCTCCCAACGCGCATAGAGCTCAGGAAAAGCAGATAGCTGGACCGCCTGAGCAGCCAGGCCTTTATCCATTGTCTGCCACCCCGGTATGTCGAGCAGCCCTCGAGGACTTCCTCGGTTAGGTCCTAGAGGGCCGCCATAGAAGGCGCGCGCGTTGTAGAAAGCGTCCATAAGCTGCTCAACACTTCCCCACCCAGCTGCAGGACGCTGTTGGGCCGATCCTATCGAGTCATAATCGCTGCCAACGCCGTCATTCGGAAAATCCAACGAAGCGGGCACGCTGGGATTAGCCAGCACACGCAAACTCGACTCCTGCATTGCCATCATGACGGCGATGATCTGTCCCGAACGAGGTACGCCGAGCTCTTTGCCGACGGCAATATAAGCTCGGGCCACGCTTTCCTGTCGCGACGTCAGCGCGTACAGCACCTGAGCGCCGTCGCGCACCTCCATGCCATGGCTAGTACCCGTACCGGTGCTGACAGATGCAGCAACAGCTGGAACACAAGCCACAGCTGAGTCGCCTCTCATACTCGCGACTAGAGCCACGCTCGCGACGAAGGCCATCAGCGACAAAAGCACACCGGTGGTCACGGCTGCAGTGATTACCTTCAGAAGTGCTCGTCGCCTCACCAGACCCATCACGGCCATAAGACCGATCATTAGTAGACGATCCGGTCTGCGGTGGCATAGAAGGCAACCATGGCGCAACGGTCAGCCGGAGCTGTAACTGCCGGCGGGCAGTTCAGCATGAGCGTTATGGGGGCGGAAAAGGTGTTTCGATCGCTGGTGGTCTGATTGACCACTTGCACGATCACAGTGCACACATGAAGGCCGGTCCAGGGAGGCGGGAATTCTTGAACTTTGGCTAACTCAAGGTCGCAGCGAACAGATTGCCCTGTGGCGCTCTGGCGTGCCGACTGTTGTCCAAGGCTCGTGAAGGAGCTGGCTGTCACGCCAGTGGCCTCGAACTCTTTGACCAAGACCGACAAGGGGTTGGATCCATCGGGAAGCAACTCCCACCACGAACGCACCCGTGCATACACATCCGAGTACGACGACGAACGGCTGTCCCACGTGTAGATCCCCCTTGCTGCCTCTACGGCGAGCGCGCGGAAGTCGCGCGTTGGAGAAAGAGCAACAGGTGACGCGGGTGCCGCCATGTCGGTTTCGCCAGGGACAGCAGAGGGCACGCCCGTTGCTGAGGGCGTCTTGGAAGGTGCCGATGCTGGAGGCGAGCTCGGTACCGGGCTTGGCACCGATGCCGCGCCCGGCCTATCACCCGGCCAGAGCAGGAAAGCGAGGCCGCTAATCAGGAACACAAGGATGAGTCCGGCAAGGATTAGGCGTTGATGGACCACCCTGCGGAATATGGGCACTCCAAGGCTGCCACTCCCCCAACGAGCCACGACTTAGGCAGGCTTCCTGTTGGCTTCGTGCTGGAGCACCCGCCAAGCCGTCCGATACAACTGCCGCGCGAAACCGATATTCACGGCAATATACCGCTCAGTGACACCAAGCTCGGTCGCAAGGGCGGCCATCTGCACAGACCTGGGTAGGCCGCGCAGCCCTGGGCGGACTATGGTCTCCGCGACCCGTCTCAGTACAGCGGTGGGAAGGCAATCGGCAGCGCACCGGCAAAGACCCTCCATGTTTAGCCCCGGCTCGGGGTGGCAGTTCAGCGCAGCATTGATCGTCATAGCGGTCTGCCGCACGACAGTAACGGCATGCCAGCGCCGCCTGTCCCTTGGCGATGGCGGTCCATAGTGCCGGGGCCCCACCAGACTAGAGACAGCGAGTTGCCACGTCTCCTCCTTGACGTTTCTCTCCACCAGGCCGAGCATGGCCTGCGCCCATGCGTGATCGACATACTTCTCTGTGCTGTCCCAACCCAACCCAGCACTGACGACAGCAAGCACTTCAGGTGAAGCATCCGACGTCGTGAAATCCATGAGCAGTGGCAAAGTCTGATGACTGAGTTCGCGCCGAACGTGTGCCGCGCAGATCTTGTTGCAGACGCCTTGGACCCAGGCTTCGAATGGAATTCCCGGCAACTCCCGGTAGCGCCCTTTCGTCACCCCGTCCCATACAGCGACCCGAATGTCCTGCATGAGGTCGTCCAGATCGCACGTTCGCCCAATCCGCGTCAGACGGGAAACGACGTAACCCTGAACACTGTTGACCGCGCTCATGATGCGGTCGATCGGGATATTGCACTCCCCTGCCGGAGGAGGGTTTACCAAAGAGACGTCGACAGTGATGGTCCTGACTGGTCTATCTGGTTTGGCGCCGATTTCCACGACTTCACCACTTTGTTCAGATCGAGTAATTAGCAGAGTCGCGGATAGAGCCACTCGCGGACGTGGATTCGAAGATCCAACAACGATCAGTAAAGCTATAGAAGTTATTGTCGAAGATACTTAAAGTATCGTCAAGGGTGCGGTTCTTACTTTTTCAGCAACCTTCGGGAAGAATGTGGCTATGCCGCGGATTACTCAGCCACACGACGCCGCCTGGTCGGCCGACGTTGAGGCTGCCGTCGCGACATTCGGTAACCGGTCCAGGAACGAAATTCTCCGATTCCTAACGGCCAACGGACCGGCGACACGGGGCGACATTGTCGCCGCAGTCAGCGCCGGGGAACCCAGTGTGGCAAAGCACCTCGCGGCCTTGGAGGAGGCGGGCGTGGTAGTTGTCGACGTCGAACCTGGGCGCCGACACGGACGGTCGCCCCGGTACTCTGCCAACGCAGTCCGAATAAGGGAACTGCTCGACGCGCACCTAAGCTACCTACTCGAGAAGTAGCGGCAACGTTTTGACTGCGGTAGCGCCTATTCGGCCTACTCCGCCGCTTCACCCGCGTCTGACGGCGACCCCGCCGCCGCTTGCTCACCTTCCGGCCACCGGCTTATGTCCCTGTTCAAATACTCTGTGATCGCACGAAGCGTCTCCGGGGACACGTCACCAAGAGCTCTGGCCGCAAAGGTCTTCACACGGGCGGCGCGCAGGGACTTCACAAACTCAAGCTGTGAATCAATGCGCTCGGGCAGGTCAGCAACCTCGCCACCCTGCAGATATCCAGGGTCGACATTGAAGATTTCACACAGAGCTCCAAGCAACGCCGGGTCACTGACCAGTCTCCCCGTGCCGTCCTTCATGTAGAACCAGCGGGCTCTGGAAAGCTTAATTCCCCTGCTCTGCAGCTTCTGCTGAACCTCACGGAACGTGACGGGCTGACCTCGCTCGGCAACCACAACGTCAAGTAAAAGGTTCAAACGCCGCGCCAATTCTGCCTGCGGAGACAAGCCGCCAGTGAATGCCTCTTCATCAGAAAACAAGACGCGCCTCCCTTCTGGTGCAATGGTTCACGCCAACCCTGGTGCCCAGTATTCCGCTGCCAAACGGCGCCCGCAATAACGCCTGCGGGTCGCTTCCATCCCGTTATGGATGAGCGTATCGTTCTCGTGTAGACCCGTCTACAGGTCGTTCAGCCCTCCCCCAACGTCATTCGGTGGTGGTCTCCTTGGTAGAGGACATCTTGATGAACCGGACGCGAAGCCGACTCCTTCGCTTCCTGATCGCACATGGCCCAGCGTCTTGCGGGGTTGCCTCTCTTGCCCTAGGACTGTCGCAGTCGACCGTCCGTCGACAGATCATGCTGCTGTGCGAGGCCGGTTTGGTCAGCCCGCTCGCGGGGTCGTTCAGCGCACAGGTGGAGCAGATTAAAGAGCAGATTCAGGAGCTATCCGCCGGGTTCCATTGTCCTGTTACCGACCTGAGAAGCCCAGATCATGAGGGCGCGCTCTTGTCGGAATCGTCGTTCCACTCCTGCGAATGCCCGGGAACGGCGGAGGAGACCAACTGAACAAGGTCGGGTCGGCTTCTTACCAGACAGAAAGAACGTTCTCTCAACGCCGATACCCTGCCGAAGTGAACGGGCAGTACCACCAACTGGCTGGAGTACGAAAGCACGTACAACTATTGGCGACCACTTCAGCCGTCGCAAAAGCGTGTACGTCAGGATCTTGAATGACCCAGGCAGAAGAACACCCTCACTGGCGGTCGCATAGTGACTTAGACAGCTATGGGCAATTGTTCAGGATGCCAGCGATGGCATCATGCTCGGCTTGGGTGACCCAGAGACTGTATTTCGTTTTGACCGATGTCTGCCGCTCCACGTATTCGCACCGGAACGCTTTGTTCGGGGGAAGCCATGTGGCGGCGTCCTTATCGCCTTTGGCGCTGTTTGTGGGGCCGTCGGCTGCCATGA
The DNA here is from genome assembly GCF_040702325.1 of Pseudarthrobacter sp. 902506025. Classification (NCBI taxonomy): domain Bacteria; kingdom Bacillati; phylum Actinomycetota; class Actinomycetes; order Micrococcales; family Micrococcaceae; genus Pseudarthrobacter; species Pseudarthrobacter sp. 902506025. The sequence continues at coordinate 113,322 of NZ_JBFBKW010000001.1, read as the reverse complement.
GGTTCAGCGGGTCGTTCGCGAGTTCTTTGCGCTGGTCGGCGCTCAGCTGCTGGGCGCCTTTCTGCCATGCGTCGCTGAGCGGGACGATGTGGTCGATCTGGATGTCGGAGCTGGTGTCCTGGCCGCGGACAAAGTTGATGGTGGTGCCCGTGTACTTGTCTGCCAGTGTGCCTGTCGCGACGACGCAGTTGTTGGTGCCGGGCTTGAACGTCTCCCCGGTGAGATCGCGGGCGAGAATGTCATTGCGGGTGTCGCAGCCGTTGTGGTCCGTATCCGCCCAAGCGGGTCCGAACTCATCGCGCATGTAGCCAGTCTTCGGCGCTCGGCCCTTGACCGGGATACTCTCAAGCTGGACGAGAGCTTGTGCTGCCGCTTGGGCAGAGCCACCGCGGACAGGCTGAGCGGCAGAGGTACTTGGAGCGGTCCGGATGCCTTCAATGGCATGGGCGGCAACGCCGCAGCCGGCAAGCGGGCCAGCCAACAAGAGGGCGGCAGCAGCGGTCAGGGCTGGGGCAGTCGAGCGGATGATTTGAACGGCCCTTCTGTATTGAGGCGGGTTGCTCCACACTAACTTCCGCTACCTTGTGCAATCGGTAAGAGGACATGTCGTGCCGGCCACACTGGAGCAAGTGGAAGAACCGAACCAAGACGCGCCTGTCAGGCTGAATCAGTTCACCGTGGCCAGGCGGACTTTGGAACGGGTCCCTATGAGCCGCTGCTTGGTCAGTGGTTGCTCCGGTGATTGCTTGGACTCCGCGCCATCAGGAAGAATTTCACTCAGTCTCGCAATTTCCCGGATGTGTTCCGACGTAAAGATGATCTTTCCCTTTCCCCAGCAGGCGTGAGGGAACCGTCCGCTGGTCGCGCCTTCACGCAGCCAAGACTCGGTGCAGCGCATTAGAGCCGCTGCTTCGGCGGGCTCAAAAAATTCAATATCCACAGCGTCTCCCAGGAATAGGTGCACGTTTCTCAGTTCATGCACCCGCCAGGACTCGCCAACATGACCGAATTCCGTAGTCGCCGGCCGATTCATTGAAGGCCCGCTAAAGCCGCTGGAAAGCCGTGACGGACCGCTCCGTGGCATCGGCACTCACTTGCAGTGCCTCAGGCATCAGATGCCCGTAAACCTGCTCGGTAGTCTTCGTGGAGGCGTGCCCTAGCCGGCGCGAGATGGTGAACAGAGGTACGCCGTCCTGGATTAGCCAGGACGCGTGAGTGTGGCGGAGGTCGTGGATCCGTGGGCTTTTGGTCAGACCCATTGCCTGGGCCGTGCGGACAGCGGGGACCCAGTAGTCGGCCCAGTAGAGCTTGTGGACGATCCGTCCGCCCGTGGGCGTCGTGAACACCAGGTCCTTTCCTGGTCTGCTTGCCACCAGCGGTATCAGCAGCTCCACAAGCGCCGGGTTCAGCCCGATGGTCCGCTTGCCAGCGCCGGTCTTGGTCGGGCCAACGTAGAACTGGTTCTGCCCATCCCGCTTCCAAGCCTTGTTGATACGAGCGGTGGGCGGCTTCGAAAGCAAGTCGACATCCGCCACGGTCAATGCGGTGGCTTCTCCGAAGCGGGTGCCGGTCATGACCAGGAAGTCCGTGAAGGCCTTGTAACTCTCCCCCATCCCCTCCATGATCAGCCTGTACTCGGCATGCGTCAGGAACATGGCCTCATCTTCAGCCTTCTCAATGTTCGGCAGCTGCACGCCCCGGCAGGGATTGCGGCTGATGTAGCCGAGCATCTCGGCAGTGTTCATCGATGCCGAAATCAGCCCATGGATGTTGTGGATCGTCTTGGGCGCCTTGCCCTTGGCCATCATCGACTTCACCCAGTGCGCGATGACGCGGTAGTCGAGCTTGTCCACGGGAACGTGACCTACGACTGGCCGGATATGGAGATCCAGCATGGTCTGGTACGTCTTGACCGTTCCGCTCGATGGACGGACCAGCAGGTCTATATGTTCCTGGATGACTTCCCCCACAGTGGGCGGACGTTTCTCATTCGTCAGGATGGCGTGCTGAGCAATCTCGAAAGACTGGCCGTTGGCGTCCAACAGCCGCTTAAGGGTCTCCGCCTCGGTAAGAGTGGCTACCGTAAGGCCTTGGGCGGTCTTGGTTTTCTTATCCCGCCAGCGAACCATGTAGGACTTCGAACCGTCCTTTTTGGTGCGAGTACTGATGCTGGCCACACTCAAAACGGTACGCTCGTGTACACACTTTGGCTGATTTTGTACACGCACAATCCTTGAACAGGCCTCTGACCTGCGGAAACACTGTGCCCGAGGTGGGACTCGAACCCACACACCTTTCGATACCGCATTTTGAGTGCGGCGCGTCTGCCAATTCCGCCACTCGGGCGCGGATTACGTGCAGTCGAAGTACGCCCACAGCTGACTGTGAGCAACGCGATCGCTTCACGTACGCGGAATTACTCTACATGCAGATAGGCTGAATTCCAGAATCGCGCCGCCGTCGCCGCAAACGAACCCCTGCAAGCCAAGTACAGCCGCGGTGGCACCTAAGATAGTGATGTCCCGCCGTACCTTTTCAAGGAGATCCCGTGACTGAACAGACGGAGTCCAAGCCCACGTCCCAGCCGGCGCGCCGCGTCATTGTGGCAGAGGATGAAACCCTCATCCGCCTCGACATCATCGAGATCCTGCGCGGTGAAGGCTACGACGTTGTGGGTGAGGCGGACAACGGCGAGAAGGCCGTCCAGCTCGCCGAGGAACTGAAGCCTGACCTGGTCCTCATGGACGTGAAGATGCCCGTCATGGACGGCATTTCCGCGGCCGAGAAGATCGTCAAGGCCCGCATCGCCCCCGTGGTGCTGCTGACCGCCTTCAGCCAGAAGGAACTGGTGGAGCGTGCCCGCGACGCCGGCGCCATGGCCTACGTGGTCAAGCCGTTCACGCCTGCCGACCTCATCCCGGCCCTGGAGATCGCACTCTCCCGCCACGAGGAAATCAAGGCCCTCGAAAGTGAAGTGTCGGACCTTCAGGAGCAGTTCGCCACCCGCAAGCTCGTCGAGCGCGCCAAGAGCCTGCTGACCACCAAGATGGGCCTGACGGAACCGGAAGCCTTCCGCTGGATCCAGAAGACCTCCATGGACCGCCGCCTCAGCATGCGCGAGGTCGCCGAAACCATCATCAACCAGGTCAACTAGCGCTTCAGCTGGCCCGCGGAAACGCACGACGGCGGGCCAGCCTCGCACAGGCAGGTCACCGAACCAGCCAACCACCACAACGAAAAAGGACCCCTGCCAACCGGCAGGGGTCCTTTTCGGTGAAGCCTAGGCCTGGGCGGCCTGGTTCTTCTTCTTCTTTTCCGGCCAGGGGCCGAGCTTCTCGCGGTTGCTGCCGGGCTCGCCGCCCTGGCTGCCGGCATCGGCGAGGTCGCCCACCTTGTGGACCTTCAGCATGTTCGTGGAGCCGGCTTTTCCGGGAGGTGAACCGGCGGCAATGACCACCAGGTCGCCGTCGTCCACCAGGTCCATTTCCAGCAGGCTGCGGTCAACCTGGGACGTCATCTCATCGGTGTGGCCCACCATGGGGACCAGCACCGGCTGGATGCCCCAGGTCAGTGCGAGCTGGTTCCACACGTGCTCCACCGGGGTGAAGGCAAACACGGCCTTGATGGGCCGCAGGCGGGAGAGGCGCCGGGCGGAGTCGCCGGACTGGGTGAAGGTACAGATGTACTTCGCGTCCAGCTGGTCGGCGATTTCGACGGCGGCACGGGTGATGGCGCCGCCACGGGTCTTGGGCTTGGTCCCCAGCGGGGGGACGCGCTCCAGGCCATGAACTTCGGTGGACTCGATGATCCGGGCCATGGTCTTGACCGTCTCGATCGGGTACTTGCCCACGCTGGTCTCACCGGACAGCATGACGGCGTCAGCACCGTCCAGCACGGCGTTGGCGCAGTCGGACGCCTCTGCACGGGTGGGGCGCGGGTTGTCGATCATCGACTCCAGCACCTGGGTGGCCACGATGACCGGCTTGGCCCAGCGGCGTGCCAGTTCCACGGCGCGCTTCTGGACGATCGGCACTTCCTCCAGCGGCAGTTCCACGCCAAGGTCGCCACGGGCCACCATGATGGCGTCGAACGCGTCGATAATCTCGGGCAGCTGCTCCACGGCCTGCGGCTTTTCGATCTTGGCGATGACCGGCACGCGGCGGCCTTCCTCGTCCATGATCTCGTGCACGCGGGTGATGTCCGAGGCATCCCGGACGAACGAGAGCGCCACCAGGTCAACCCCGCGGCGGATGGCCCAGCGGAGGTCATCCTCGTCTTTTTCGCTCAGTGCGGGGACGTTGACTGCCACGCCGGGGAGGTTGATGCCCTTGTTGTTGGACACCATGCCGCCGACGGTCACCTCGGCGACCACCTTGACGTCGTCGACCTCGATGGCGCGCAGCGCCACCTTGCCGTCGTCGATCAGCAGGGCGTCGCCCACGTTGACGTCCTCGGTGAGGCTCTTCAGCGTGGTGGAGCAAATGTCCTTGGTGCCGGGAACATCCTCGGTGGTGATGGTGAAGATGTCGCCAACAGCGAGGGCGTGCGGGCCGTCAACAAAGCGGCCCAGGCGGATCTTGGGACCCTGCAGGTCGGCCATGATGGCCACTGCCTTGCTCAGGTCGGACGCGGCCTTGCGGACGTTCTCGTACGTGTTGTCATGCACGGTGTAGTCACCGTGGCTCATGTTCATGCGGGCGACGTCAACGCCGGCCTCCAGCACCGCGAGGGTGTTTTCGTAGCTGGCAATTGCCGGGCCGAACGTAGCCACAATTTTTGCGCGTCTCATATACCTACCCTATTGGTCTCTTGCATTGGTTGAGTTGTCTGCGAGGTGAACCCTCGATGCATCCCCCGGGACAGTGGTCAGAGGACAGCGATGGCGCGGTCCGTTGGCGCGACGGGTGCGGGAAGGATGGTGCTCCCCATCAGGTACTTGTCCACGGCGGCGGCGGCGGCGCGGCCTTCGGCGATGGCCCACACGATCAGGGACTGCCCGCGGCCGGCGTCACCGGCAACGAACACGCCCTCGGTGTTGGTCATGTAGTAGCCGTCGCGTGCCACGTTGCCGCGGCCGTCGAATTCAGCGTGCACCTGTTCGGTGATGCCGGCAGGTTCGGCGCCGGTGAAGCCCAGGGACAGGAACACCAGGTCGGCGGGGATGATCCGCTCGGTGCCGGCCTTGGGGAGCCGCTTGCCGTCCACGAACTCGGTCTCGGCCACCTTGACCCCGGTGAGCTTGCCGTTTTCGCCCACGAACTCGACGGTGGAGGCGAGGTAGGTGCGTTCGCCGCCTTCCTCGTGTGCGCTGGCCATCTCGAAGAGGGTGGGGAACGTCGGCCACGGCTGGTGGCTGGCCCGCTCGGCCGGCGGCTGCTTGCCGATGGCCAGGGTGGTGACGGAGGCGGCGCCGTGGCGATGGGCGGTGCCCAGGCAGTCGGCACCGGTATCGCCGCCGCCCAGGATCACCACGTGCTTACCGTGGGCGTTGATCTGGTTCTCGATGGTTTCCCCGGCCACCGCGCGGTTGGCGGGCACCAGGTAGTCCATGGCGAAGTGGACGCCGTCCAGGTCTCGGCCCGGGATGGGCAGGTCACGCGGAACGGTGGCACCCGTGCACACCACGACGGCGTCGTAGCGCCTGCGCAGCTGCTCCCAGGTGACGTCGGTGCCCACGGACACGCCGGTCCGGAACCGGGTGCCTTCCGCCTTCATCTGCTCGACGCGGCGGTCCACCTGCTCTTTTTCCATCTTGAAGTCGGGGATGCCGTACCGCAGGAGGCCGCCGATCTTGTCGTCCCGCTCGTAGACGGCAACGGTGTGGCCCACCCGGGTGAGCTGCTGGGCGACGGCCAGGCCGGCGGGACCGGAGCCGACCACCGCAACAGTCTTGCCGGTGAGGCGGGCCGGCGGCAGCGGGTTGACCCACCCGTTGTCCCAGGCCTCGTCGATGATCGACACTTCCACCTGCTTGATGGTCACGGCGGGCTGGTTGATCCCCAGCACGCAGGACGCCTCGCAGGGCGCCGGGCAGAGCCGGCCGGTGAACTCGGGGAAGTTGTTCGTGGCGTGCAGGCGCTCGATTGCCTCATCGCCCTTGTCCCGCCACATGAGGTCGTTCCACTCGGGGATGAGGTTGCCCAGCGGGCAGCCCTGGTGGCAAAAGGGAACACCACAGTCCATGCAGCGTCCGGCCTGGGCTTTCAGCGTGCCCTTTTCCTGCGCCTCGTAGACCTCTTTCCAGTCCATGATGCGGACGGGAACGGGGCGGCGTGGCTGGGTTTCACGCTGGCGTACTTTCAGAAATCCGCGTGGATCAGCCACCGGTAACCTCCAGGATTCGAGACCATACTTCTTCGCCGTCGGGGTCAAGGCCCTCTTCGATGGCGTCGAGACGGGTTTGCAGCACGGCCGCGTAGTCGCGCGGCAGCACCTTGGTGATGCGGGCGGCGGTGTCATCGAAGTTCTCGAGGAGGCGTGCCGCCAGCTGGGAGTCAGTTTCTTCCACGTGCTTGACCAACAGGCCGTGGACGATGTCGCGGTCCTCGGAGTCCAGCTCGCGCAGCTGCAGTTCGCCGGACTCCAGCGCCTGCTTGTTGACGCGGGTGGTCCGCAGGTCCAGGACGTAGGCGGTACCGCCGGACATGCCCGCGCCGAAGTTGCGGCCGGTGCGTCCGATGATGAGCGTCTGGCCGCCGGTCATGTACTCGCAACCGTGGTCGCCAATGCCTTCGACGACGGCGGTGGCACCGGAGTTGCGCACCAGGAAGCGTTCGCCCACCTGGCCGCGCAGGAACATCTCACCGCTGGTGGCGCCGTAGCCGATCACGTTGCCGGCGATGACGTTGGTCTCCGCCTTGAACACGTTGGTACGGTCCGGACGGACGATGATCCGGCCGCCGGACAGGCCCTTGCCCACGTAGTCGTTCGAGTCGCCGTACAGCCGCAGCGTGATGCCCGCGGGCAGGAAAGCGCCCAGGGACTGGCCCGCAGTGCCGTTCAGCGTGACGTCGATGGTGTCCGTGGCCAGGACATCGGTACCGAAGGTCTTGGTGACGACGTGGCCCAGCATGGTGCCCACCGAACGGTCGGTGTTGATGACGTCCACGGTGATCTTCACCGGGCTGCGGTCGGTCAGGGCCTCGGTGGCCATGGTGATCAGGCGCTGGTCAAAGTGCTTGTCCAGCTCGTGGTTCTGCCCGGTCATGTTCCGCAGCGGCGCGTCGTCGTCGAACTCCAGGCCGTGCAGGATCGGGTCCAGGTCCAGGCCGTCGGCCTTCCAGTGGTCCACCGCGTCGCGGGTGTCCAGGACCTCGGCATGGCCGATGGCCTCCTCGAGGCTCCGGAAGCCAAGCTCAGCGAGGATTTCGCGGACTTCCTCGGCGAGGAACTCGAAGAAGTTGACCACGAATTCCGGCTTGCCGCTGAAGCGGGCGCGCAGCTCGGGGTTCTGGGTGGCGACGCCCACGGGGCAGGTGTCCAGGTGGCAGACGCGCATCATGATGCAGCCTTCCACCACGAGCGGCGCGGTGGCGAAACCGAACTCCTCGCCGCCCAGCAGGGCGGCGATGACGACGTCGCGGCCGGTCTTGAGCTGGCCGTCCACCTGCACCACCACGCGGTCGCGCAGGCCGTTGAGCATGAGCGTCTGCTGGGTCTCGGCCAGGCCAAGTTCCCAGGGAACACCGGCGTGCTTGAGCGAGTTCAGCGGCGAGGCGCCGGTGCCGCCGTCGTGTCCGGAAACAAGGACGACGTCGGCCTTCGCCTTGGTCACGCCGGACGCCACGGTGCCGATCCCCACTTCGGAGACGAGCTTTACGTGGACACGGGCCGAGGGGTTGGCGCGCTTGGCATCGTAGATGAGCTGCGCCAGGTCCTCGATCGAGTAGATGTCGTGGTGCGGGGGCGGGGAGATCAGGCCGACGCCGGGGGTTGAGTGCCGCGTGCGGGCAACCCACGGGTAGACCTTCTGCGCCATCAGCTGGCCGCCTTCGCCGGGCTTGGCACCCTGCGCCATCTTGATCTGGATGTCGTCGGCGTTGGTCAGGTAGAGGCTGGTCACGCCGAAACGGCCGGACGCGATCTGCTTGACGGCAGAGCGCCGCTTCGGGTCGAGCAGGCGGTCCACATCCTCGCCGCCCTCACCGGTGTTGGACTTGCCGCCCAGCTGGTTCATGGCGATGGCCAGCGTCTCGTGGGCCTCCTGGGAGATGGAGCCGTAGCTCATCGCGCCGGTGGAGAACCGCTTGACGATGCTGGAGACGGGCTCCACTTCCTCAAGGGGAACGGACGGGCGCTCATTCTTGAACTTGAGCAGGCCGCGGAGGGTCATGAGGTTGGTGGACTGGTCGTCCACTCCCCTGGTGTACGCCTTGAAGATGTCGTAGCGGCGCTCACGCGTGGCGTGCTGCAGCCGGAAGACGGTCTCCGGGTTGAACAGGTGCGGCTCGCCGTCGCGGCGCCACTGGTACTCGCCGCCGCCCAGGAGCGGGCGGTGCGGCTGTTCGATGCCGCCTTCCGGGTAGGCCATCTGGTGGCGGGCGGAGACCTCGGCTGCGATGACGTCCAGGCCCACGCCGCCCAGCTGGGAGTGCGTGCCGGCGAAGAATTCGTCCACCAGTTCCTGGCCCAGGCCCAGCGCCTCGAAGGTCTGGGCGCCGGTGTAGGAGGCCACCGTGGAGATGCCCATCTTGGACATGATCTTCAGGACGCCCTTGCCCAGGCCCTTGATGAGGTTGTAGACGCCGTCCTGCGGGGTCACCCCGGTGACGTCACCGGCCGCGATGAGCTGCTCCACGGATTCCATGGCCAGGTACGGGTTGACGGCGGAGGCGCCGTAGCCGATCAGGACGGCCACGTGGTGCGTCTCGCGGACGTCACCGGCCTCGACCACCAGGGCGGTCTTGGTGCGGTTGGCGCTGCGCAGCAGGTGGTGGTGCACGGCGCTGACCAGCAGCAGCGACGGGATGGGCGCCCACTGGGCGTTGGAGTCACGGTCGGAGAGCACGATGTACTGGACACCGCGGTTGATCGCACCGGAGACCTGCTCGCAGATTTCGGTGAGCCGGGCACGGAGCGCGTTCTCGCCGCCTTCGGGGCGGTACAGGCCGCGGACCTTCATGGCCACGCGGTTGCCGTCGGCGTCCTCGATGTTGGCGATCTTGGCGAGCTGGTCGTTGTTGATCACCGGGAAGGGCAGCTGGACCTGCGGCTGGCGGACCTGCTTGGTGTCCAGGAGGTTGCCGTTGGGTCCGATGGCGCAGGTCAGCGACGTGACCAGTTCTTCACGGATGGCATCCAGCGGCGGGTTGGTGACCTGCGCGAAGGACTGCACGAAGTAGTCGAAGAGCAGGCGCGGGCGCTTCGACAGCACGGCCACCGGGGTATCGGAACCCATGGCACCCAGGGGCTCGGCGCCGGTGCGGGCCATGGGGCCCAGCAGGATCTTCAGTTCCTCGGTGGTGTAGCCGAAGGTGCGCTGGCGGATGTTGACGGACGCGGCGGTGTGCACCACGTGCTCGCGCTCGGGCAGGTCGTTGAGGTCGATCAGGTTGTCCTTGACCCACTCGGCCCACGGGTTGGCCGCGGCCACTTCAGCCTTGACCTCTTCGTCGTCAATGATGCGGCCGGCCTCGGTGTCCACCAGGAACATCTTGCCCGGGGACACACGGCCCTTCTTGACCACCTTGGAGGGTTCGACGTCGATCACGCCCACCTCGGAGGCGAAGACGATCAGACCGTCCTCAGTGATCCAGAAGCGGCCGGGACGCAGTCCGTTGCGGTCCAGGGTGGCGCCCACCAGGTTGCCGTCGGTGAAGGAAACAGCGGCGGGGCCGTCCCAGGGTTCCATCAGCAGCGAGTGGTACTCGTAGAAGGCGCGGCGGGCCGGATCCATGGTGGCGTGGTTTTCCCAGGCCTCAGGGATCATCATCATGATCGAGTGCGTGATGGGGCGGCCGGACAGCCACAGCAGTTCCGCTACCTCGTCAAAGGAGGCGGAGTCGGAGGCGCCGGGGGTGCAGATGGGGTACAGCTCTTCCGGCGAGTCACCCAGCAGCGGGTTGGCAAGCTGGGACTGCCGGGCGCGCATCCAGTTCCGGTTGCCCTTGACGGTGTTGATTTCACCGTTGTGGGCGATGGTCCGGAACGGCTGCGCGAGCGGCCAGGACGGGAAGGTGTTGGTGGAGAAGCGTGAGTGGACGATCGCGAGCTTGGTCTTGAAGCGCTTGTCCGACAGGTCCGGGTAGAACGGCTCCAGCTGGGCGGTGGTGAGCATGCCCTTGTAGACGATGGTGCGCGAGGACAGCGACGGGAAGTACACGCCGAACTTGTTCTGGGCGCGCTTGCGGATGCGCCAGGCGCGGGAGTCCAGTTCCTTGCGGTCCAGTTCCTCACCGTTGGCGGATGCCAGGAACGGCTGGGAGAAGTAAGGCATGCAGGCACGGGCCATGGCGCCCACGAGGTCGGCGACAACCGGCACCTCACGCCAGCCGAGGACCTTCAGGCCCTCATCCGCGGCCAGGCCTTCGATGCCTGCCTTGGCGGCGTCGGCCTCCCGCTGCTCGGCCGGAAGGAAGGCGGTACCGGCAACGTACTGGCCGGGTGCCGGCAGCTCGAATTCGGTGACGGCCCGGAAGAACTCGTCGGGGATCTGCATGAGCAGGCCCGCGCCGTCGCCGGTTCCCTCGTCGGCGCCCACGGCACCGCGGTGCTCAAGGTTGCGCAGCGCGGTGAGGGCGGCATCGACGATGTCGTACCCGGGTTCGCCGCGAAGGGTGGCGATGATGGCGAGGCCGCACGCGTCCTTTTCCTGTTCCGGGTTGTACAGCCCGGCGGCCTCCGGCATGGCGGCGAAGCGCTTGAACGGCGACAGTGCAGCCCCGGGCTGATCCGGTTCGGACCAGCTGGGAGTGTTAAGAGTTTGGGTCATGGGAGACGTCCTTCCTCCTGATCGTGCGTATGGAAGGGACACCGTTGGCCCCACTCGTCGGCGCCGTTGCAAGGGCACAACAAAGTGTTGATTACTGGAAATTGTAGGTCAGCGCAGCCTGCTGAACTAACGGTTACGCAGGCCCCTGCCCGGGGCAACACCGGACAGCAGCTTCACGCTGTACGGACGGTGCCCCATGCCACGACGTTGTGGTTTCGGGCTCTTCGAGCGGTGGCTCTACTGCCCTGCCTGGCCGGCGCCCTACTTGCCGGTGCCGGCCTCCGGTGCGGGTTCCGTGGCTGTGCTGCCGGAGTGTCCGGCAGCCGTCGCATCCGCTCCGGGCTTTCGGCCGGCCGGTGCCGCCTCGGCTTCTTCCGTGGGGTCGGAAGCATGCCTGGAACCGCTGTGGTTATCAGGGAGATTACCACGCGAATCACTATCTGAGACAACATTGTCCGGATCACGGACCTCTGTGACTGTCCCGGCATGTGGTCCCATTGTCACGGCCTTGTCCGGTTCGCGGCCCGCAAGGTACACGGTGTCAGGATCCGGCCGGCCCTTGAGGCCCAGCAGAATGAAGGCGGTTAGGGCTGCCAGGAACACAAAGATGCTGGTCCAGACGTTGAGCCTGGTGGTGATGCCAAGGATGCTGATCTGTTCGGCATCGTCGATGCGCATCGCTTCAATCCAGACGCGGCCCAGCGTGTAGTACATGGCGTACAGCCAGAAGAGCCTGCTCCGGCGGAAGGTGAAGCGCCGGTCCAGGGCCAGCAGGATCAGGACGCCGGCCAGGTTCCACAGCGACTCGTAAAGGAACGTGGGGTGGAAGAGGGTGTCGGCGGGCATGCCGGCCGGAAAGTTGGGGTTGTTCGCGTCAATCTGCAGGCCCCACGGCAGGGTGGTGGGGCCGCCGAATAGTTCCTGGTTGAAGTAGTTGCCCCACCGGCCAATGGCCTGTGCCAGGAGCAGTCCCGGCGCTGCGGCATCGACGAAGGCGCTCAGCTTGACGCCGCTGCGGCGGCACCCGATCCAGGCACCCACCGCACCGAGCACGACGGCGCCCCAGATTCCCAGGCCACCCCGCTGGATCTGCGGGATCAGGGAGAGGTCTCCGGTGCCGTCGAAGCCGGGGCCGAAGTAGGCGTCCGGGGATGAGACCACGTGGTAAAGCCGGCCGCCGATGATGCCAAAGGGGATGGCCCAGATGACGATGTCCCAGACGCTGCCTTCAGGGGCACCACGCTTGGCCCAGCGGACGGACGTCAGCCACAGGCCTACGACGATGCCGGCCAGGATGCACAGCGCGTAGGCGTGGATCCGCAGGCTCCCCCACGGGAGGGGGATGTCGAAGCCGGACCAGTCCGGGCTGGGGATGCTGGCGGACACCAACGTGGGTGCCAGGGCGGTTGCCTGAAGGAGCGGCTGCATGGCTACGCCCCGGTTCCCTGCGTGAGGCCGGATTCCCGGGCCAGCCCGGTGGCGAGGTCCTTGGTGAGGGCGCCGACGGCGTCCACTCCCCCGTCGCGGAGGGCGGCCACCAGGGCCGTGCCCACAATGACGCCTTCCGCGTAGGCTGCGATTTCGCGGACCTGGTCAGCGGTGGAGACGCCAAGCCCCACGCAGACGCGTTCGGCGCCTGCACCGTGCGCTGCCGACACAACATCCTTGGCGGCCGTGCTGACGGATGTCCGTGCGCCCGTCACCCCCATGATGGATACGGCGTAGACGAACCCGCGGCTCGCGTCCACGGTGCGCTGCATCCGCTCCGGCGTCGAGGACGGTGCCACCAGGAACACCCGGTCCAGGCCGTACTTGTCAGAGGCTGCCATCCATTCGGCGGCCTCGTCCGGAATGAGGTCCGGGGTGATGAGCCCGGCGCCGCCGGCTTCGGCGAGCCGGCGCGAGAACTCATCCACGCCCATGCGGACCACGGGGTTCCAGTAGGTCATGACCAGGACGGCAGCATCGGTCCTGCTGGTGATGCCGGCGACGACGTCGAACACCTGGCTGACGTGGAAGCCCTTGGCCAGGGCCTCGGTGGTGGCGGCCTGGATGACCTGCCCGTCCATGACCGGATCCGAGTAGGGGATGCCGATTTCGATCAGGTCGGCTCCGTTCTCCGCCAGGGCGATGCCTGCGGCGATGGTTTCCTCCACGCTGGGGTAGCCGGCGGGAAGGTAGCCGATGAGCGCCGAGCGCCCCTGGGAACGGGCCCTGTCGATCGCTGCTGCCGACTTGCTGGCCGTTTCTGCCTGATTGGCGATGTCTGCGCTGCTCACAGCTGCTCCCCCTCTTTGCCGATTTCCGATTCGGCGGAATTTTTGTCCAACAGGTCAAACCATTCGGCGGCGGTGGCCACGTCCTTGTCACCGCGTCCGGACAGGTTGACGATGATGATCTTTTCGCCGGCGGAAGCGGCGTCCTCGGCGGCAAGCCGCTGGCCCACCTTGATGGCTCCGGCCAGCGCATGCGAGGACTCGATGGCGGGGATGATGCCCTCGGTGCGGCACAGGAGCCGGAAGGCGTCCATCGCTTCGCCGTCGGTGATGGGCTCGTAGCTGACCCGCCCGATATCGGCCAGGTAGGAGTGCTCCGGGCCGACCCCGGGGTAGTCCAGTCCGGCGGAGATCGAGTGCGACTCGATGGTCTGCCCGTCGTCGTCCTGCATCAGGTAGGAGCGTGCACCATGGAGCACCCCGGGCTTGCCCAGGGTAATGGTGGCGGCGTGCCGGCCGGTCTCCACGCCTTCGCCGCCGGCCTCGAACCCGTAGATCTTCACGCTGGGATCATCCAGGAACCCGTGGAAGATGCCGATGGCGTTGGAGCCGCCGCCAATGCAGGCGCAGACAGCGTCCGGGAGCCTGCCCTCCTGCTCGAGGATCTGGGCGCGGGCTTCCTCGCCGATGACCTCGTGGAAGTAGCGGACCATGGCGGGGAACGGGTGGGCTCCGGCGGCGGTGCCCAGCAGGTAGTGGGTGGTGGAAACGTTGGCTACCCAGTCCCGGAGGGCGTCGTTAATGGCGTCCTTGAGGGTCTGGGATCCGCTGGTCACGGGAATGACCTTGGCCCCCAGCAGCTCCATGCGGGCAACGTTCAGCGCCTGGCGGCGGCAGTCCTCGGCGCCCATGTAGACCACGCACTCCAGGCCCATGAGCGCAGCAGCGGTGGCGCTGGCGACGCCGTGCTGGCCTGCGCCGGTCTCGGCGATGATGCGGGTTTTGCCCATGCGCTTGGCGAGCAATGCCTGGCCCAGGACGTTGTTGATCTTGTGCGATCCGGTGTGGTTAAGGTCCTCGCGCTTGAGGAACACCCGTACTCCCCCGGCATGCTGGGAGAACCGCTTGGCTTCGGTCAGCAGGGACGGGCGGCCAGAGTAGTTCTTGTTCAGGTCCGCGATCTGCGCCCGGAAATCGGGATCGTCCTTTGCCTTGTTGAAGGTCTCTTCCAGTTCGTCCAGGGCGGCGATGAGGGACTCGGGCATCCATCGCCCGCCGTAGTTGCCGAAGTACGGCCCCGGGGCGTGGCGGAGGGATCCGCCCTGCAGGAATGCTTCCGCGGTGGTGTTGTCAGCTTTTCCTGAGGGTGCGTCAGCCATCAGTCCTGTCCTGTTCGAAGTTGGTGGTCAAAAAGTGTGCAGTTCCGGTACCGGGCCGGAACGGGTGCCTGTCCCGCGGGCCAGCGTGCTGCTGCCCCGCAGGAGGCCCGATGGTGCGTGCCTTAGCTGCGGGCAGCGATGGCGGCGGCGCCGGCGGCAGTGAACTCGGCGATGCGTTCCCGCGGTGTGGCGTGGCTTACCAGGGCCTCGCCCACCAGTATGGCGTTGGCGCCGCTGGCGGCGTAATGCGTGACGTCGTCCGCGTCGCGGACGCCTGATTCGGCAACCACGACGGCCTCGGCGGGGATCATTCCTGCCAGGGAGGCAAAAACGGAACGGTCGACGTCGAGCGTCTTCAGGTTGCGCACATTGACGCCGATGATCCGGGCGTTGGCCGCGACGGCCCGCTCGATTTCTTCCTCCGTGTGCGTCTCCACCAGCACGTTCATGCCGAGCTCGCGGCTGAGGGCGCTGAACTCCGTGAGCTGGGCGTCGGAAAGCGCGGCCACGATGAGCAGGATGAGGTCGGCACCGTGGGCGCGGGCCTCCCAGATCTGGTACTCGTCGAGCGTGAAGTCCTTGCGCAGCAGCGGAATGTCGACGGCGGCGCGCACGGCGTCGAGGTCGGCCAGTGACCCGTTGAAGCGGCGCTGTTCGGTGAGGACGCTGATGACGGAGGCACCGCCGTCGGCGTACTGCCGGGCGAGCGACGCCGGATCCCCGATGCTGGCGAGATCGCCCTTGGAGGGGCTGCGGCGCTTGATTTCGGCGATGACTTTCAGCTGTTCCCGGGTTGGGGAGGTTCCGCCGAGGGCCGCCCAGGCGTCGCGGGCGGGTGCCGCTGCCTGGGCCAGGTCCTTCAGCTCAGCCAGGGAAACGAGCCGCTTCCTGGCCTCCATATCCTCCCTGACACCGGCGTTGATGTCGTCGAGAACAGTCGCCATCAGTGGCCGGAGTTCTTCAGCTTGCTGCCTTCGACGCCGTAGCCTGCCTTGCGCATGACGTAACCGAGGATCAGGCCGATGACCATGACAACGGCGCCGCCAATGAAGATGGGGGTGCTGGCGATGACGAAGGCGATGGCTGCGATGAGCGCGCCGACGAGCATGACGATGACGCAGGTCCATGCTGCCGGGCTGTTGCCGTGGCCCAGTTCCTGGCTGTGGTCAATGGCGCCCGGGGCGACCTGGCGGGTGCCGGACTTGGAAACGGACGCAGGTGCTTTGCTCATGGAAAATCTCCTCAGGGTGGATACTGCTTACATTCTGCCATTTTTTGGCCGCCGACCGCGTACCGCTGGGCCCGACGCCCGCGCCGGCGGTGGTGGCCGCAGGCCTTACGTTGGGTCCTCGCCGCGGGAAAGCCGGTCCCAGCTGTCAATCTCGTCCACCGGTCCTGCCGCTGCAGCGGTTCCCGCGGCGCCGGGCGCGTCATATTTGGTGCGCGTCTTCCAGTAACGGGACGCCGGCAGGATCAGGAGGGCTGCCAGCGCCAGGAGGCAGCCGGCGACGACGGCGAGGACCGGAAAGGGGGTGAGCTCCACGTGCGCCTGGCTGCCGGAGATCCCGGTGGCGCCTGCAATGGTTCCCTGCGCGGCCGAGAGCGGGTCCGCCAGGACCGTTGCCGCGGCGGTGACCACGCCGGCTGAGGCCAGGACGATGATGGCGGTGATGACCCACCGTGCGATCCTGCCGGCGATGGCAGCTGCCAGTCCCCCGGCAAGGGCCACCAGGGCCAGGGCCGTGACGGTGGTGGCGGCCTTGCTGCCCTGCACCTGGATGGCACTTTGGGTGGCGGCAGCCTGGCCCACCTGGTTGGGGTCCAGGGTGGCAGTCATCCAGGTCTGGGTGGTGGTGCCGAAGGCGGCCAGCGCGAGGAGGGCGATCAGCATCACCAGCGTCGACTTGCGTGCCCACACCGGCGTGCTGCGGTTCGTCCGCGCCTTGCCTGCCTTGCCGGCCTTGCCCGCAGTTACTCCGGACTCCGGCATCAGGAATCCGTCCCGCCGGGCAGGGATTCCGCCGAAATGTTGTGCAGCGATCCGGCGGTGTGGACTGCGCGCAGCGGGGCAGCGGCCTTGTTGACGGTTTCCATGGCCTCGGTGGGGTTCACCGAGTCCGCCACGATCCCGCCGCCGGCCTGGACGTAGGCGCGTCCTTCCCGAAGCAGCGCCGACCTGATGGCGATGGCCATGTCCATGTCCCCGGCGAAGTCGAGGTAGCCCACCACGCCGCCGTAGATGCCGCGGCGGTGCGGTTCCAGTTCATCGAGGAGGCGCAGCGCCCTGGGCTTGGGGGCTCCGGAGAGCGTGCCGGCCGGGAACGTGGCCTTCAGGACGTCGTAAGCCTTGGCCTGCGGGGCGAGCTTGCCCACCACGGTGGATACCAGGTGCATGATGTGGCTGAAGCGCTCCACCTCCATGAACTGGGTGACATCCACCGTGCCGGCAACGCAGACCTTGGAGAGGTCGTTGCGGGACAGGTCCACCAGCATCAGGTGCTCGGCGCGTTCCTTCTGGTCCGCCAGCAGTTCCTCGGCCAGGGCCTTGTCCGCTTCGACCGTCTTGCCGCGGGGGCGGGAGCCGGCGATGGGGTGGGTGATGACTTCCTCGCCCGTGACCGTCACCAGCGCTTCCGGGGAGGACCCGACGATGGAGTATTCGCGGCCCTCGGCGTCTTCGAGGCTGAAGATGTACATGTACGGGCTGGGGTTGGTGTTACGGAGCACGCGGTAGACGTCCAGGGCGGATGCCTTGCACTCCATCTCGAAGCGGCGCGAGATCACCACCTGGAAGACTTCGCCGTCGACAATGGCTTCCTTGCCACGGTCCAGGGCCGCCAGGTATTCGGCTTCATCCCAGCGTTCCTGGACGCTCGAGGCGAAGTCCAGGGCAGCAGGTGCCAGCACGGACACAGGCTGCACCACGGGGGCGCTGATCCTGGCCAGGAGTTCCTTGACCCGGGCCACGGCGTCGTGCCAGGCCTCATCGACGCGCTCGGAGCTGTTGTCGAAGTTGATGGCGTTGGCGATCAGCAGGACCGTGCCGTCCACGTTGTCGTGCACCGCCATGTCCGTGACCAGGTTCAGGGCCATCTCGGGCAGGTGCAGATCGTCCTCCGGCGGACTGACCAGACGCTCCCAGTGCCGGACGGTTTCCCAGCCGAGGAAGCCCACCAGGCCGGAGGTGAACGGCGGCAGTCCCTCGAAGCGGTCCGTGCGCAGGGCGTCGATGGTGTCGCGGATGGCGTCCACCGGACTGCCGCTGACCGGCACCCCGGCGGGCGGCTCGCCCAGCCAGTGCGCCTGGCCGTCCTTGGTGGTCAGCGTGGCGCGGGACCTGGCACCGATGAAGGAGTAGCGTGACCAGGCTCCGCCCACGGCGGCCGATTCCATGAGGAAGGTGCCGGGCTGCCCCTGGGCCAGCTTCCGGTACAGGCCGATGGGGGTTTCGGCGTCGGCGAGGACCTTGAGCCGGACGGGAATGACGCGGCTGTGGCCGGCGAGTTCCCGGAACTCCTCAAGGCTTGGGCTGATGGTTCCGAGGTCCTGCATGGCTGTGCTTGTCCGCCTGTTCTTCAAAAAGGGGCCGGGATCGCCGGCACCTTGGTTGTGCTTTGCTGGGATGGCCGCCGCCGGATGGAAACGCCGGCCGGCCTGCGGCTGCCGCCTACCCTGCCTGGCCGGCCACCACGTCGAGGTCCCTGCCGTCGAAGCAGGTCCGGGTGCCGGTGTGGCACGCGGCGCCCACCTGGTCGACGCGCACCAGCAGTGCGTCGCCGTCGCAGTCCATGGCCACGGATTTGACCCACTGGACGTGCCCCGAGGTGTCCCCCTTGCGCCAGTACTCCTGGCGGGAACGGGAGTAGAACGTCACGCGGCCGGTGGTCATGGTGCGGTGGAGGGCTTCGTCGTCCATCCAGCCAAGCATGAGCACTTCGTTCGTGTCGTACTGCTGCACCACAGCGGCCACCAGGCCGGCACCGTCGCGCTTGAGCGCGGCGGCCACCTCCTCGGGAAGCGGGCTTGCCGGCGGGGCGGATTCAACGGACGGCGCCGGCACGGACTGCACGGGCGCGGACACGGCGGATCCTGCGGTTTGGACGGGGATTGGCTGCTCAGACATCGGGTCAAGTCTAGTGCCTTCGCCGGGCCGGTCTCCTGTTGTGAACAACGGCACGCCACCGGCCGTCTCAGTGCTGCCCATCTCCACACCACTCGTGCTAGTTTCACAAGTGATGCATTTCGTCGAACCGTCCCGAGAAGTCCTGGCCGAAACCCTGCTTGCGGCCGGCCCTGATGCGCCCACGCTGTGCAAAGGCTGGCGTACCAGGGACCTTGCCGCGCACCTTTACCTGCGCGAGCGGAAGGCCGCCGTCGGGCTCGGTTTGATCATCAAGCGCCTGGCCAAGGCCTCGGACCAGGCCACCGCAAAGCTGGCCGCCAAGCTCACCAGTAACGAGGACTACGCCCGGCTGGTGAACACCTTCCGCGCCGGGCCGCCGGCCCTCTCCCCGATGAGCATCCGGGCGCTGGACGAAAGCGCCAACCTGATCGAGTACTTCGTGCACACGGAGGACGTCCGGCGCGCCGTGGACCGGTGGGCCCCCCGGGCACTGGACGAGGCATACTCGGACGCGCTCTGGGATGAACTGGTTAAGCGCGCCGCCATCCTTTACCGCGGCGTGGACCTGGGTATTGTCCTGGTCCGGCCGTCCGGACCCCGCCACGTCGCCAAGCGGGCACCGGTTTCGGTGGCCATCGTCGGCGAGCCGGGCGAGCTGCTGATGCACGCCCATGGCCGCACCCGCCACGCCCTGGTCACGTTCGAAGGCCAGCCGGACGCCGTCGCCCTCCTCCAGTCAGCCGAAGTAGGCCTGTAAAGGCAACGCCAGGTCACAGACAGTGACCTGGCGTTGCTTTTGGAGACAGGGACTACCTGACTTCGAAGCCTGCTTCGCGGATGGCGTCCTTGACCTGGGACATCATGTTGTCCGGGCCCCAGTGGAAAATTGACGCAGCCAGGACGGCGTCCGCGCCGGCCGCGACGGCGGGCGGGAAGTGCGCCGGCTCCCCCGCACCGCCGGAGGCGATGATGGGGACCCTGACGGCGGCCCGGACCAGCTTGATGAGTTCGAGGTCGAAGCCGTCCTTGGTGCCGTCGGCATCGATGGAGTTCAGCAGGATCTCCCCGACGCCGCGGTCGGCTGCTTCCCGGGCCCATTCGATGGCGTCGATCCCGGTGCCGGTGCGGCCGCCGTGCGTGGTCACTTCGAAGCCCGACGGCGTGGGCTGGGATCCCGGGCGCGTCCGGCGGGCGTCGACGGACAGGACCAGCACCTGGGAACCGAAGTGCCGGGTGATCTCGTCGATGACGTCCGGGCGCGCCACGGCCGCGGTGTTGATGGAGGCTTTGTCCGCGCCGTAGCGCAGGAGCTTGTCCACCTCGGCCACCCCCCGGACGCCGCCGCCAACGGTGAGCGGGATGAAGACTTCCTCGGCGGTGCGCCGGACGACGTCGAACGTGGTTTCCCGGTTGCCGGACGACGCGGTGACGTCGAGGAAGGTCAGTTCGTCGGCGCCGGCGTTGTCGTACCGGTGGGCGAGTTCCACGGGGTCGCCGGCATCGCGGAGGCCCTCGAAGTTGACGCCCTTGACGACGCGCCCGGCGTCGACATCAAGGCAGGGAATGACCCGTACTGCTACTGCCATGGGAACTCCTGGTATTCGGTGGTGCTGGGGAAGCCGGTGATCAGATGCGGCAGGCGTGGATGCTGCTGACCAGGATGGCGCGGGCGCCCAGGTCGTAGAGTTCATCCATGATCCGGTTGGTTTCCTTTTTGGGCACCATGGACCGGACGGCTACCCAGTCGGAGTCCCGCAGCGGGGAGACGGTGGGCGATTCGAGGCCGGGAGTCAGGCTGGCGGCCTTCTCTACGAGTTCCTTGCGGATGTCGTAGTCCATGAGGACGTACTGGCGTGCCACCAGGACGCCCTGGAGGCGGCGGATGAGGACCTCGATCTCCTTGGCCGTGCCGTTGGCGGCTCCGCCGGCGCCGGTGCGACGGATCAGGACGGCTTCGGATTTGAGGATGGGTTCGCCGAAGATTTCCATGCCGGCGGCCTTGAGGGTGTTGCCGGTTTCCACGACGTCGGCGATGGCGTCCGCAACGCCGAGCCGCACGGAGGATTCAACGGCGCCGTCGAGCCGGACCACCTTGGCATTGATGCCCCGTTCTGCCAGGTAGTTGCGCAGCAGTCCGTCGTAGCTGGTGGCAAGACGCTTGCCCTCGAGTTCGGCGGCGGAACTGAAATCGCCCACCGGGCCGGCAAAGCGGAACGTGGAGGCGGCGAAGCCCAGCGGAAGCAGTTCTTCCGCTTCCACCTCGGCGTCCAGCAGCAGGTCGCGGCCGGTGATGCCGACGTCGAGCGTTCCCCGGCCCACGTACACCGCGATGTCGCGGGGGCGGAGGAAGAAGAACTCAATGTCGTTGTCGGGGTCAACCATGACCAGCTCGCGGCTGTCGCGCCGCTGGCGGTATCCGGCTTCGGAGAGCATGGCGGAGGCGGCTTCGGACAGGGAGCCCTTGTTGGGGACGGCTACTCGCAGCATGGGAAATTCTTTCTGGGTGGAAGGTCTGGGTTTTCAGGCAATGCAGGCCACAGCGGGCCCGGCGGCAAAGCGCCGGCCGGTGGCTACAGATGCTTGTAGACGTCTTCCAGGGTCAGGCCTTTTGCGAGCATCAGAACCTGCAGGTGGTACAACAGCTGGGAGATTTCCTCGGCCGCAGCTTCATCGGATTCATATTCGGCAGCCATCCATACTTCGGCTGCTTCCTCAACGACTTTTTTGCCGATGCCGTGAACACCGGACTCCAATTCAGCGACGGTGCGGGAGCCTTCCGGGCGGGTGGCTGCCTTCTCGCTGAGCTCAGCGAACAGCGTCTCGAAATTCTTCACGCCCTCCAGCCTACTTGCTGCGGCCGTGGGGGCGCTTCCCGGGCGGTTGCATGACGGGCGCGATGTGAGGGAATACACACCGCGCCCGTGCAGCGGAGTGCCGCTTAGCTCCGGTACTGCTTGAGGACGACGGCGGTGGCCAGTGCCGCGGTGACGGCCTCGTGGCCCTTGTCTTCCTTGGAGCCGGGCAGGCCGGCGCGGTCCAGGCCCTGCTGTTCGTTGTCACAGGTGAGCACGCCGAAGCCCACCGGCACGCCGGTGGAGACGCTGACGTCGGTGAGGCCCGACGTCGCGGCCTGGCAGACGTAGTCGAAGTGCGGCGTGCCGCCGCGGATCACGACGCCGAGGGCCACCACGGCGTCAAAGTGCGGTGCCAGCCGCGCGGCGGCAACGGGAAGTTCGAAGCTGCCCGGAACCCGGAGCACGGTGGGCTCGGCGATCCCGGCATCCTTGGCGGCGCGGAGTGCACCGTCCAGGAGGCCATCCATGATCTGCGTGTGCCAGCTGGCGGCAATGATGGCCAGCTTCAGCTGCGAGGTTTCAGCCGGGTTGAGGGTGCTGAGGTCGATGTCGGGGGCGCCGTGTCCGCTCATGGGTTTCCTGTGTTCCGTTCGTTCGTGAAGACGTCAGTCTTGTTCGTGGTCGTAGGGGGTTTCGGGGGCCGTCACAGGCACGGGAGCCACCTGGGTGTCCAGCAGCAGCCGGTGTTCCATGCGGTCCTTCTTGGTGCGCAGGTACCGGATGTTCTGCTCGCGGGAGGGGACCTCCGTGGGAACCATTTCCACCACCGTCACCCCGGCCTTGGCCAGCCTGTTCTGCTTGTCCGGGTTGTTGCTCAGCAGCCGTACTTCATGCAGGCCCATCTCCGCGAGGATCTGCGCCGCGGCCTTGTAGCAGCGGGCATCAACGGGAAGACCCAGCTGCTCGTTGGCTTCAACGGTGTCAAAGCCCGCTTCCTGCAGCGCATAGGCCTTGATCTTGTTGGCCAGGCCGATACCGCGGCCTTCCTGGCCGCGGAGGTAGAGCAGGGTTCCGCCGTTGTCCCGGATCAGCTCCAGCGCGAAGGCGAGCTGTTCCCCGCAGTCGCACCGGTAGGAACCAAAAACATCCCCCGTGAGGCACTCGGAATGCAGCCGGACAAGGGGAGCTTTTCCGTCGGTGGGAGCATTGGGGGAACTAACAGCCAGATGCTCCACGCCTGTCACGAGGTCCGTCCACGCCTGCGCCACGAAGTCGCCAAAGGCGGTGGGCAGTTGCACCACGGGCCCTCCGCTGACGGGATGGGGCGCGTCACCGGACACCGCGTGGGGCTTCCGGTGACCGTTGTGCTGGCTGTCGTCGCTGGCTGCCGCTGCCGTCATCGTTTCTCCTTTTCTTCACCCGGGACCGCCCGGGCATCCTCGTCCGGTGCTCCCCCGGTCCCGGCTTCAAGATACGCCACCAGGTCCTCGATGGAGATCAGGGGGCACCCATGTTCAGCTGCGAACGAACGGAGCCCGTCCAGGCGCATCATTTCGCCGTCGTCGTACACCACTTCCGCGATCACCCCGACGGGCTCAAGGCCCGCCAGGCGGCACAGGTCCACCGCGGCCTCGGTGTGGCCCTGGCGTTCCCGCACACCTCCATCAACTGCACGGAGCGGGAATATATGCCCCGGCCGGGTCACAGATGCCGGACCGGCCTGCGGGTCCGCCAGGATGCGCGCGGTCAGTGCGCGGTCCGTTGCGGAGATTCCCGTGCTGACGCCGACGGCCGCGTCGCAGGAGACGGTGTAGGCAGTGCCCTTGGCGTCCTCGTTGACAGCGGTCATGGGAGGCAGTGCCAGTGCATCCGCGCGGTCCCCGGTCAGCGGCACGCAGATCACACCGGAGCTGTACCGGATGGTCCAGCCCATCAGCGCGGGCGTGGCGTGCTGGGCGGCGAAGATGATGTCGCCTTCGTTTTCGCGGTCCTCGTTGTCTACCACCAGCACCGGACGCCCGGCGGCCATGGCTCGCACGGCGTCCGCGATGGGGTCCAGTCCCCGGGCGGGCGCCGACGATGCCCGGCCGGTCACCGGGTCACCGGATGCCGGGGTGCCGGTCACGGGGTCATGGGCCACGGCGGGTTCCAGGCGTACTGCTGCGTTCACAGTGCACCTCCCGCAATGGCAGCTTCGCCGCTGCCGGCCGGTGCGGCGGCGCTGCTGAAGGCAAGGAGCCGTTCGGTGTATTTGGCCAGGACGTCGACTTCAAGGTTTACCCGGCTGCCGGTGGTCTTGGTGCCCAGGCCGGTTTCGGCGAGGGTGGTGGGGATCAGGCCCACTTCGAACCAGGGTTCCTGCTCTGCGGCCGGGCTGACCGCCGTCACGGTGAGGGAGACGCCGTCGATGGCGATGGAGCCTTTCTCGGCGATGTAGCGGGCCAGGTTGGCGGGGACGCCGAAGCGCAGCCGCTCCCAGTTGCCCTGCGGTTCCCGTTCGAGCAGGATGCCCACGCCGTCCACGTGGCCTTGCACCACGTGGCCGTCCAGGCGGCCGCCTGCGGGAACACAACGCTCCAGGTTGACGGAGTCCCCTGCAGTGAGCTCGCCGATGGTGCTCCGGACCAGGGTCTCCCCCATGACGTCGACGCTGAAGTCCTTGCCGTCAATCGCTGTTGCCGTGAGGCAGACCCCGTTGACGGCGATGGAGCCCCCAAGGGCCAGGCCCTCGGTGGAGGCGGGCGCGTGCAGCCGGACCGTGGCGCTGGTGGTGCCGTCGCGCTCGACGGACAGCACCTGCCCCTGCTCGGCAATAATTCCGGTAAACATCAGTAGCCTCCCTGGGCTGGCTCCGCGGCTGTGCGGGTTGGTGGGTGGTCAAGTGCAACGTGCCGTTGCGGTCTGAGGTGGAGTCTGAGGTCCCGGCCCAGCGTCCGGACCGCGCCGCCGTCGGACGCGTCCCATTCCCACTGCTGGGCGTCGGGAAGGCTGGTGATGCCCAGCCCGTTCAGTGCGGGGGTGCCCGATCCCAGCAGGGTGGGCGCCAGGTAAACGATCAGTTCGTCCACCAGGCCTGCCGCCAGGAAGGAGCTGAGGATGCTGGACCCGCCCTCCACCATGACGTGCCGGATGCCGGACGAGTACAGCATGGACAGGGCTTCGCGCGGGTCGCGGGTGGGAAGGTGGACGGCAAGGCCATCGTCGCCGTGGATTGCGGCGCCCTCCGGAATATCGCGGAGACCCATGACGGCACGGACCGGCTGCTTGGGCGCGGGGTTGCCGGCGGCGTCCCGGGCGGTCAGCCGGGGGTTGTCCACCATCACGGTCTGGGTGCCCACCAGGATGGCGTCGATGCGGCTGCGGATCCCGTGGTTGTCAGCCAGGGACTCCGGGCTGGAGATCCACTGGCTGGTGCCGTCTTCGGCAGCGATGCGGGCGTCCAGGGTCTGCGCGATGTGCAGGGTGACGAACGGCCGCTTGGCAGCCACCGCCTCGAACCACTGGCGGTTCAGGTCCAGGGCCTCGTCGGCACCCAGGCCGCTGCGGACCCTGACGCCGGCTGCGCGCAGTGTTGCCGCGCCCCCGGCAGCGGGATCGTGGGGGTCATCCACGGCATAGACCACATCAGTGATCCCGGCCGCGATGATCGCCTCCGTGCACGGTCCGGTGCGGCCCACGTGGTTGCAGGGTTCCAGCGTGACCACCATGGTGCAGCCGGACAGGTCCAGTCCGACGGCGGCGGCCTGGGCAATCGCGTCGGCTTCGGCGTGTGCGGTGCCGGCGCCGCGGTGGTAGCCGGCAACGAGCTGCTTGCCGTCAGCGCCTACGACGACGGCGCCCACCAGGGGATTCGCGCCGCGGGGGCCTTTCAGCGCTGCCTGGAGGGCCTGCTCCATGGCCGCGGTTTCGGCGGCGCTGAAGGCGGTGACCACCCCGGCGGCGGGCTGAAGCTTTACGGCGCCCGTCATGCGGCTGCCGTTGCGGAGGTGTGGCCTGCCTTTGAAGCGGCAGGGCTTGCGGCGTTTAAGAGCCATCGCTGGGGGTTCATTCGTGTGTCGTTCCTTCCCTGTCGAACCGCGATGGCTCCGGGGATACGACAGCAGAACGCTGCGGAGCCAAAAGGCTGCGCAGATACAGCTGTACGTGCTTCTCTCATCCAGACTTTAACTGTCGGTACCGGAATTCCACCGGTTCAACCGTTTGCCGGAGCCCTCCTGGGAGAACAACGGCGCGCGGGTCGCGGACTGTCACCGCCGGTTCGGACTTACACCGACCCCGGAGCACGTATGTGTGTTGTTATTGTGCCACAACCGGGATGGGCTCCCGGTTATTCCGTCGCCGCGCGTAATGTCCGGCTGCCCTTGGCGCGCAGCAGGTCGATGGCAGCGGACGGATCGTCGGCGCCGTAGACGGCGGAACCGGCCACAAAGACGTTCGCCCCGGCCTCGGCGGCCCGGGCAATGGTCTCTTCCGTGATGCCACCGTCAACCTGGATGGCCACCCCCAGCCCGGAGCCCTCCACGGCCGCGCGGGCCCTGCGGATCTTGGGCAGGGTGATGTCCAGGAACGCCTGGCCGCCGAAGCCCGGTTCCACCGTCATGATGAGCAGCATGTCGAGTTCCGGCAGCATGTCAAGGTATGGCTCCACCGGGGTTGCCGGGCGCAGGGCCATGCCCGCTTTGGATCCCCTGCTGCGCAGTTCCCGTGCCAGCTTGATGGGCGCAATGGAAGCTTCGGCGTGGAACGTCACGGAGGCCAGGCCGGCGTCCGCGAAACCAGGCGCCCAGCGGTCCGCGTCGGCGATCATCAGGTGGGCGTCAAGCGGTACGGGGCTGACGGCCTGGATCCGCTGCACGACGGGCAACCCGATGGTCAGGTTGGGCACGAAGTGGTTGTCCATGACGTCAACGTGCACGGCGTCGGCATTGCTGATCCGCTGTAGTTCGGCCTCAAGGTTCACGAAGTCGGCGGAGAGGATGCTCGGATTGATGCAGCATTGCGTCACGGGGGTGCCTTTCAAGGTGCGTGGTGGGAAACCCAGGCGTTCTGCCCGGTCAGGCCTTCTTCTTTATCAGGGCCAGGAACATCGCGTCGGTGTGGTGGATATGGGGCCAGAGCTGCGCCGTTGACTCGTGGCCGGCGCCCAGGCTCCCGGTCAGGCTGACCGCGTCCAGGGCCGCACCGGCATCGAGGAGTTCCAGGTCAGGGCGCTTGCGCAGGGTGTCGTCCACGACGGCTGTTGTCTCGGCGGGATGCGGTGAACAGGTCACGTAGGCCACCACTCCCCCTGGCCGGACGGCACCCAGGGCCGAGGCCAGCAGTTCGCGCTGCAGCGGCCCGAGATCTGCAATGTCCTTGGGCGAGCGCCGCCACCGGGACTCCGGCCTGCGGCGCAATGCTCCCAGGCCCGTGCAGGGAACGTCCACCAGGACACGGTCATACCGCCCGGGCTGCTCACCGCCCACTTCACGGCCGTCACCGGTGCGGACCTGCCAGCTGTCGTGCGGAACGGCGGACAGTGCCTGGCTGACCAGCTTGGCCCGGTGCGGCGCGGGCTCGTTCGCGAGCAGTGTGGCGCCCCGCTGGTGTGCCAGCGCACCAAGGAGCGCTGCCTTTCCGCCGGGACCGGCACAGAGATCAAGCCATGCTTCAGCGTCACCGGCCGTGGGTTCACTTCCCGTGCCGCCCGCTCCGCCGGGTGCACCGAGGTCCACCGCGGCCAGGGCCCTGGCCACCAGCTGGGAACCGACGTCCTGCACCCTGGTGGTACCGGCGCGGACGGAGGCCAGGCGGCCCAGGTCCCCGCCGCTGGAGAGCGCCGAGCCTTCAACCAGCTCCCCGGGGGTGGCGCCGTTTTCCAGCGCTTCGTCCAGGCTGCCCAGGCCGGGCAGGGCAACGAGGTTAACCACAGGTGCGTCGTTGTCCGCTTCCAGCAGGTCGTCGATCTCTGTTGCGGAACGGCCGTGGGCGACGAGGGACTGGCGCATGGCCCGGACGATCCACTCGGGGTGGGCGTACCTCACCGCGGCTACCTTCGTAGCGTCGGTTTCGCCTTCCACCAGCAGGTCCAGCCATTCCTCCAGGCTCCGGGCGGCGACCTTGCGAAGGACGGCGTTGATCAACGTCGATGGTCCGGCGCCGATCACGGCGCGGGCCAGCCCTACGGTCTGGTCCAGGGCAGCGTGGGCCGGGACCCGCATGGCAAGCAGTTGGTGGGCACCGATGCGAAGGGCGTCGAGGATGGCCGGGTCAAGCTGCGCCAGGGGCCGGTCCACGCACCGCGCCAGGATGGCGTCATAGGTTCCCTGGCCGCGGAGGGCCCCATAGCTCAGTTCGGTGGCGAATCCGGCGTCCCGCTTGTCCAGGTGGTGGTGCCGGATCCGTGCGGGCAGGACCAGGTTGGCGTAGGCATCCTCCGCCGCCACGGCGCGGAGCACCTCGAAGGCCACCAGGCGGGCGGGATCTGCGCGCCTGGTGCGCTGGGACGGCGCCTGGTCGGTGAAGCTCCGTTGCGGCCCGCGGTTGCGTTCCCGCCCCTTGGCGTTCCGCCGGCTGGCGTCCCGGGGACCGCCGTTCCCACGGCCGCCGCCGGCAGGTCCGCCGCTGCCGCCCTGCCCGCCTTTCCCGGCGCCGCTGCGTCCCCCGGCACTGCCCCGTCCGCCTTTATTGCCTCCGGACCCGGTCATTCGAACACCACGCTCTCCAGTGAAGCCAAACCGCGCGCCCAGTCGGCGGCGGCCATCATCTTTTTCCCGGCGGGCTGGATCCGGGTAAGTTCCACCGCGTGCGAACCTGTCCCCACCAGCACGGCCTTGTCCCGCAGTGCCACGGATCCCGGGGCAAGCCCGGAAACATCTGGCCGCAGCCGCACCGGCTCAAGTTTGACCCGCTGCCCGTCCAGCACGGTCCACGCACCGGGCTCGGGGGTGACACCGCGCGCCTGCCTGCTGATGGCCAGGGCCGGATGCGCCCAGTTCAGGTGGCCATCCTCCAGGGTCAGCTTCGGCGCCAGCGTGACATCGCCGGCCTGTGGCTGCGGCGCTGCTTTACCGGCATCGATGGCAGAAAGCGTCTGGGCCAGCAGGACCGCGCCGCTGTGGGACAGCCGTTCCAAAAGGTCACCCGCCATGTCCTGGGGCTTGACGGCCTCCGTCAGGGTGCCGAAGACGGGCCCGGTGTCCAGGCCTTCCTCAAGCTGGAACGTCACTGCGCCGGTGACGTCGTCCCCGGCCATGATGGACCGCTGGACGGGCGCCGCCCCGCGCCAGGCGGGCAGCAGGGAGAAGTGCAGATTGACCCAGCCGTGCCGCGGAATGCCCAGGGCATCGCGGGGAACCAGTCCGCCATAGGCGACGATGGCCGCGACGTCCGGCTGCACCGCGCTGATGCTGGCAATGGCCTCGGCATCGACGCGTGCGGCACGGATGACCTCGATGCCCAGTTCCGCGGCCCGCTGGGCAACGGGCGACGGCGTCAGCACCCGTTTCCGGCCCAGCGGCGCGTCGGGCCGGGTCAGGACGGCAACGACGTTGAAGCCGGCGTTGACCAGCGCTTCCAGGGAGGGAACTGCGACGGCGGGTGTCCCCGCGAAGAGGACCCTCACCCGGCTGCGCCGAAGCTGGAGCCGGGGGTGCTGGTTCCGCCAAAGCTGGTCCCGCCGAAGCTTGACCCCACACTCTTGGCGCGTTTGGCTGTGGTCCGTCCGGCGACGGCGTCGTAATTGGCGTTGCGGATGGACCTCAGCGCCGCCTTCCGGTCCTCGCCCTCGAGGCGGTCCGTGTAAAGGATGCCGTCCAGGTGGTCGTTTTCGTGCTGGAAGCAGCGCGCCAGCATCCCCTCGCCGTCAATGGTGACCGGGTTGCCGTGCATGTCAACGCCGGTGACACGGGTGGCGCGGAAACGGCGGACCGGGAAGCCCAGGCCCGGGATGGACAGGCAGCCCTCCACGTGGTCCGGCTGGTAGTCCTCGCTGTTCTCCAGGACAGGATTGATGATGTGGCCCTCGACGCCGTCGATCCGGTAGGTGAAGATGCGCTTGCTGACGCCGATCTGGGGAGCGGCAAGGCCGGCTCCTTCCACGTCCTCCATGGTCTCGGTCATGTCGGCGACCAGTTTTGCAAGGTCGGGTCCGAATTCCGTCACGGGATCGGCAACTGTGCGCAGCACAGGATCGCCGATGATGCGGATATTCAGAATAGCCATGCGCTGGGTGTCCTCACGGTTGGCGGGAAAGTGAACCTGTCCAGTTTAGGTGCAGTCTCTTCACGTGCACCGTCTCCTTAGGCAGTACGGGCCAGGGGCGGGGGTGCGATGGGCAGCAGCGCAGTGCCCGCGCTGATGGTGTCCGCGGAAAGTTCCCAGACGCGGCGCAGGGCGCAGAACTTCCACCAGTGGTGCTTGAGGACCTCAGGGTTGGCCCGGACGGGGCGGACCTCCGTTTCACCGATGGCCACCGCCAGCAGGACCGGGTCCTCACCGTACTTCCAGGGCTCCCAGGTCCCCGCCTCCGGATCCACGAGGCTTTCTTCCGCCTTCATGCCGGCAACCAGCTGCATCACCACCTTGTCATCCAGGGGCTTGACCTGACCGTCCCGGGTTGTGCCCTTGGTCTTGTAGTCGATCAGGCAGATGCGTCCGTTGATCCTGGCCACGAGGTCAAGGGTTCCCGCGTATCCCACCGAGTTGTTCCAGACCGTGATTTCCGGGGCGATGGGCTCCACGCGGAAGAGTTCCCACCATTCGTCGAAGCGCACGGCGAAAGCCTCCTCCCCGTTGGCGGCCAGGGCATCGCGGGCTTCCTTCATGGAATGGGGGCGTCCGAGCGCCCGCAGGGCCACCTGCTCGCAGTAGTTGTGGACCCGGTCCCCGCGCCTGGCGGCGTCGTCCCGGTACGTTTCGGCCGCCTTTGCCGCACGGTTGATGGCCTGCTTGATTTTGGCCGGGCTCCCCAGGCAGTCGGAAAGCAGCGGATCGTTGGCCAGGCTGCTGGCACCCATATAGCCGAACCAGCCATCGAGGCCGTGCGGCTGCTGGCTGATCACCGTGGTGATGGAAGGAACCGAGAACTGCTCAGACGTTGACCGTGCGTACATCCGGCCGTATTCGGTGGCGTGGGCAAGAAGCGGATCAGTCATACAAAAGACTCTTTCACAGGGGGCCGACAAAATCTCCGGCGGCAGAAGCCGCACGCAAAAAAGGTCCGTTTCCGCTGCTGATGAGCGGAAACGGACCTCTGCGGTGGGCGATACTGGGTTCGAACCAGTGACCTCTTCGGTGTGAACGAAGCGCGCTACCACTGCGCCAATCGCCCCGATGCATTTGAATGCTAGCCCACGTCTGCCCCAATTGAAAAATCGGCCGGCGCCACACGCAAAGCCATGCTCCATGGGGGTCCTGCAGCCACGTCCACCCCCGCCCGCGCCTGCACGAAAGCAGCGCATCAGGCAGTACAAGGTGGGGCGGCCGTACTCACCCTGGCCGGAATTACACGCCTGTAACTCGAAAATTTCGCGCAATTCCGCGGTTGTTGGGCCCATGCGGGCCGGCCGCGCCGGGGCGATTTGGAGTTTCCCGGAACCTCCTATATTGTTTTTACTCGTTGGAACGCGAGGAAATGCCGGAAACGGCAAGGAATCAAGCCTCCAAAATGCGGACGTAGCTCAGCTGGTAGAGCACCACCTTGCCAAGGTGGATGTCGCGAGTTCGAATCTCGTCGTCCGCTCGCAGGACACTGTCACAGCAAACATTCTTCGGAATTGACGCTAACACGGTGGGTTGGCCGAGAGGCGAGGCAGCGGCCTGCAAAG
The DNA here is from genome assembly GCF_040702325.1 of Pseudarthrobacter sp. 902506025. Classification (NCBI taxonomy): domain Bacteria; kingdom Bacillati; phylum Actinomycetota; class Actinomycetes; order Micrococcales; family Micrococcaceae; genus Pseudarthrobacter; species Pseudarthrobacter sp. 902506025. Next base: position 82,073 of record NZ_JBFBKW010000001.1, on the reverse strand, counting down.
CCGTATACACGGGTTCGAATCCCGTACCCACCTCGGTGAAAACCATGGTTTCCGGGTTTCCGGATGCAATGGGCGATTGGCGCAGCGGTAGCGCGCTTCCCTGACACGGAAGAGGTCACTGGTTCGATCCCAGTATCGCCCACTCGGCAAGGCAACTTGCTGGCAGAACCGCCGGATTTTTCCGGAACAATCTGCACAATGCGGACGTAGCTCAGCTGGTAGAGCACCACCTTGCCAAGGTGGATGTCGCGAGTTCGAATCTCGTCGTCCGCTCTCTTATATCCCATAAGCCGGTCTTCCGGTTCCGGGCGATTGGCGCAGCGGTAGCGCGCTTCCCTGACACGGAAGAGGTCACTGGTTCGATCCCAGTATCGCCCACACACGAACAGCAGCTCTCCGGAGCTGCTTTTTTCGTTTAAGCCGCATCCGCTGCTGGCGAACGTGATTCCCTTGGCACGCCGCCCGGGCCCGGATAGGATCGAATGCGCGAGGAGCGACCTGGCTCCGCGATAGAAGGGAGGTGCCCGTGGGTTTGATTGACGATCTAAAGGGCAAGGCTCAGGGTCTCATCCGCGGCAACGAGCAGGCCATCAAGGACGGCATCACCAAGGCCGGCGATTTCGTCGACACCAGGACCGGCGGCAAGTACGCAGGCCACGTCGACAAGATCCAGGATGGCGCTTCCAAGCTCGTTGACAAGAACGGCACCCCGGGGCAGGAACCTGCCGCCGAGCAGGTTCCCCCGGCAGCTCCTGGAAATCCGGTTCCGCCGGTTGACAGGGCTCCGTAAAGGATTTGGCCAGGGCTTTGCCCGGCACGTCAAGGAGGTGCGGGTCCCGCCGGGAGGCGGCGCCCGCACCTTTGGCGTTTAACGGCGACATTCGCCGCCCCGAATTGCCGGTTGCCAAACCCGGGCCGGTAACCTGCCGGTATGCCCAAGTCCCCCGCCCCCACCACGGCAACCAAGCCCGGACTGACCCGGACCGATTCCCGGCCGGTGGTCGCAGGGATCGTCACCGCGCTGGTGGGCTTCACCTCATCCTTTGCCGTGGTCCTGGCCGGACTCAAGGCAGTCGGCGCTGATCCTGCCCAGGCTGCGTCCGGCCTCCTGGCCGTAACGCTCACCGTCGGACTCGGCGTGCTGGTGCTCGCCTGGCGTTCGAGGGTCCCGGTGACACTGGCCTGGTCAACGCCGGGCGCAGCACTGCTTGCGTCATCGGGAGTGCCCGACGGCGGGTGGCCGGCCGCCGTCGGAGCCTTCCTTGGTGCGGGCCTGCTGCTGGCCATGACCGGCCTGGTGCCGGCGCTTGGCAGGCTGATGGCGCGTATCCCGACTTCCCTGGCCCAGGCCATGCTGGCCGGTGTCCTGCTCCAGCTCTGCCTGGCACCCTTCAAAGCCCTCGGCTCCGCCCCGGCGTTTGCAGCGCCGGTGATCTTGTGCTGGCTGCTGATGATGAAGTTCGCCCCGCGCTGGGCGGTGCCGGCAGCCCTGCTGGCGGCCTTGGGCGTGATCGGAATAACCCTGGCATCTGCCGGAACCCCTGTTGAACCGGCAGGCCTGGTCCCGGCACTGGCCTGGACCACACCCGCGTTCAGCCTCCAGGCGATGGCGGGCCTTGCGCTCCCGTTGTTCGTGGTGACGATGGCCTCGCAAAACATTCCCGGGGTGGCCGTGCTGAGGTCTTTTGGATATGAGGCACCGTGGCGCCCGGCGATGCTCGTCACGGGAGCGGGAACTGTTGCGGGGGCCCCGTTCGGCGGCCATGCCATCAATCTCGCGGCGCTCAGTGCTGCCCTGGCCGCCGGCGAGGAAGCCGGCGGGGACCGGAGCAGGAGGTGGATCGCGGGCTTCACGTCCGGCCTGGCCTACCTGGTGCTGGCTGCCTTCTCGGCGGCCCTGGTGTCGGTGGTCAGCAAAGCGCCGGCCGGGATGCTTGAAGCCGTTGCCGGGCTGGCACTGCTCGGCACCCTCGCCTCGGCGGTCTCGGCAGCCCTGGCGGACCCGGACGACCGGATTGCCCCGGCCGTCACGTTCCTGATGGCCGCGTCCGGCCTGGCGTTCGCCGGGATCGGGTCTGCTTTCTGGGCGCTGCTGGCCGGACTGCTGGTCCGGCTGGCGCTGCGGCCCCGGCCCGGGAAGAAGTCCGCCTAGGAGGGCTCGTGGTTCTGGCCTTCACGGGCAAGCGCAGTGAGGCGGGAGACGGCGCGGAAGTACTTCTTCATGTACCCGCCGGCCATCATCTCTTCGGTGAACAGCTTGTCGAAGGGGACGCCGCTGGCCAGGATCGGCACGTCCTTGTCGTAGAGCCGGTCTGCAAGGACCACGAACCGCAGCGCCACAGCCTGTTCCGTGATGGTTTCCACGTTGCGCCACACCACGCCGTCAATGCCGTGGATCAGCTGGCGGTAGCGGCTGGGGTGCACGCCGGCCAGGTGGTGGATGAGGGTGGAAAACTCATCTTGGGCCACGGTCTTCCCGTCGAATTCCGCCTTCATGTGCGCGTTGAGCTCGCTGTTCTTCAGCGGCGCCGGCGCGGCAGGGAGGCCACGGTGCCGGAAGTCCTCGCCGTCGATGCGGATCACGTCGAACTGGTCCGCCAGGACCTGGATTTCGCGCTGGAAGTCCACAGCGGCGAACCGGCCATCGCCCAGGGAGCCGGGCAGCGTGTTGGACGTGGCGGCAAGTTTGACCCCGGCGTCAGCCAGCTCACGCATGAGACGGGACATCAGGACGGTGTCGCCGGGATCGTCCAGTTCGAATTCGTCGATGCACACGAGCTGGTAGCTGCTCAGCGCGTCTACCGTTTTGCGGAAGGAAAGGGCGCCCACCAGATTGGTGTACTCCACGAACGTACCGAAGGCCTTGGGGCCGGGCGACGCGTGCCACAGGGAGGCGAGCAGGTGGGTCTTGCCCACGCCGAAGCCGCCGTCCAGGTAGATTCCCGCCCTGGACTCGTCCTTCTTGCCGAACAGCTTCTTGAAAAGCCCGCCTCCGTTGCCTGACCCCACGCCGTCGGCAAATCCCTCCAGGGCACGCACCGCGGCGGCCTGGCTGGGCTGCTTCGGGTCGGGGCGGTAGCTCGAAAAGGAAACCTCCCCAAACCGGGGCGAGGGGTAGAAGCCCTTAAGGAGTTCGTCCACCGATACTGCCGGAGTGCGGGCGGCAAGCTGTTCGATCTGTACCAAGGTGGTCCGTTCTGCTGGTGGTTGGTCCCCAGAAAGGATACCGGCAATGCAGGCCCAACCCGCGCGGGACGCCGGCCTGCCGCCCTGGGGCGTGATGAAGGCAACATTTCGCCCTATTAACGGAATACGGACAACCCCACGGGCGCTGGTTAGTGTGGGAACAGGTTCCAATGCATGTTCCGCGGTTTCCCGTGATCTTAGTGAAAGGCCAAGCCATGCCCTACCCGGTTGAACAGAATGAGAAGTTCGCAGCCTATGCCCACCCTGAGCGGCTGGTCTCCACTGAGTGGCTTGCTGCCGCCGTTGAAAGCGGTGCCGTGGCCCGCGGCGAACTCGTCGTGGTGGAGTCCGACGAGGACGTGCTCCTGTACGAAACCGGCCATATCCCCGGCGCCGTCAAGATCGACTGGCACACGGACCTGAACGACGACGTGGCCCGCGACTATGTTGACGGTGCCGCCTTCGCTGAACTCGCGGCGTCGAAGGGCATTTCCCGCGACAGCACCGTGGTGATCTACGGCGACAAGTCCAACTGGTGGGCCGCCTACGCCCTCTGGGTCTTCACGCTGTTCGGCCACCAGGACGTCCGGCTGCTGGACGGCGGCCGGGACAAGTGGGTTGCCGAAGGCCGCGAACTGACCAGGGACCGGCCAGCTCCCGCTCCCGGAAACTACCCGGTGGTGGAGCGTGACGACGCCCCGATCCGCGCCTTCAAGGATGACGTCCTGGCCCACCTGGGCACCGGTCCCCTGATCGATGTCCGCTCCCCCGAGGAGTACACCGGTCAGCGCACCCACATGCCGGCCTACCCGGAGGAGGGTGCCCTGCGCGGCGGCCACATCCCTACTGCAGCGTCCATCCCGTGGGCACGCGCCGCTGCTGCCGACGGCACCTTCCGCAGCAGGGAGGAACTGGAAGCCATCTACCTCGGCGAGGCCGGCCTGGCTGAAGGCGACGACGTCGTGGCGTACTGCCGCATCGGCGAGCGGTCCAGCCACACCTGGTTCGCCCTGAAGTACCTCCTTGGCTTTGAGACCGTCCGCAACTACGACGGATCCTGGACCGAGTGGGGCAACGCCGTGCGCGTGCCGATCGTCAAGGGCGTCGAGCGGGGTTCCGTTCCCGTCGCCGTCGGAGCCTGACCCCACTCCCCCGCGTAGACTTGGAACGATGACTACTCAAGCTTTGCCTTCCGCCCTGGCGGCAATCGTGGACGATTTCCAGGCCCTGTCCGAACCCGAGAGGCTGCAGCTGCTGCTGGAGTTCTCGGAAGGACTGCCGGAACTCCCGGACCGGCTCAAGGACCACCCCGAACTCCTGGAGCAGGTGGTGGAATGCCAGTCGCCGCTGTTCCTCACCGTTGAGACGGGAACCAACGACGACGGCGCCGTCCGCCTGTTCTTCAAGGCACCGCCCGAGGCGCCCACCACGCGCGGTTTCGCCGGGGTGCTGCACGAGGGCCTGGACGGTTTGACAGCGGACGAGATCCTGTCGGTGCCGGACGACATGCCGGAGCTGCTGGGACTCACCCGCGCCATCACCCCCCTGCGCATGCGGGGCATGACCGCCATGCTGGGCAGGATCAAGCGCAAGGTTGCCGCAGCATCCCGCAGCCAGGCCTGACCCCGCCGTCATGGCACGCAGGAACAACTCCCAGGGAACCCCGGCCACAGCGGCCCTGACCGCGGCCGGGGTTCCCTTTGTGCTGCATCCGTATACCCATGACCCCTCGGCGGCGAGTTACGGTGTGGAGGCAGCCGAGGCTTTGGGGATCGATCCGTCCCGCGTCTTCAAGACCCTGATGGTGGACGTGGAGGGCAGGCTCGCGGTGGGCATTGTTCCCGTCAGCGGAACCCTGGACCTGAAGGCAATGGCCATGGCGCTGGGGGCCAAGAAGGCCGCCATGGCAGATCCCGCGGCAGCACAGCGCCGCAACGGCTATGTCCTCGGCGGCATCTCCCCGCTCGGCCAGCGCCAGCCTTCCCCCACGGTGCTGGATTCCAGCGCCCTGGCACTAAAGACCCTGCTGGTCTCGGGCGGCCGGCGGGGCCTGGACATTGAGCTGGCGCCCGCTGACCTGGTCCGGCTGACAGACGCCGTCACGGCTCCCATCGGCTCCCTGGCCGCAGGCAACCTCCGGGCTTAGCCGATGGGCTCCCCGGCGCGGCTGCCGGAACGGCCCGTGAAGTGGTCCATGGTGCGGTTGACGCCCAGCACATCCATGAGCCGGTCAAAGACGCCAACCGGAAGGATCCGCAGGACCGGGAGCAGGTTCACCAGGGGCGGCAGGACGAGCTTCCGGCGGCCGGCCTCGATCGCGTCAAGGACTTCAGCTGCCACGTCCTCCTCCTCGAGGATGGGGAGGAGCCGGGGCCAACGGGTCTGTACGCCGTCGAACATCCCCGTGTTGATGTAGTAGGGGCAGACCACCAGCGTGTTGACCCCGGTGTGGTCCGCCCGGAGCTCGGCCCGGAGTGACTCTGTGAAACCGAATGCGGCGAACTTGCTGGCGGAGTAGTCCGTCTGCCGGGCGACGCCCACCATCCCCGCAGCACTGGCAACGGTGACCACGGTGCCGTGCCCGCGCTGCGCCATCCCGCCGAGGAAGGCACGGGTCACCCAGTACAGGGCCATGACGTTGACGTCCATGGTCCGTTGGATGGCCTCTTCCGTCGCATCAAGGAGCCGCTGCCCGCTGACCACCCCGGCGTTGTTCACCAGCACATCCACCGGCCCGGTCCCCACTGCGGCGCCCTTGACCGCCTCCCGGTCCGTGACATCCACGGCGTGGGCTTCAGCCTGCGCGCCGACGGCCCGGATTTCGTCGCGGACCGCTTCTCCCGCTGCCGCGTCCACATCCCAGATCACCACCCGGCTCCCGCGCCGGGCGGCGCCGAGTGCCAGGCGGCGGCCCAGCCCGCTTCCCCCTCCCGTGACCAACAGTGTTGCACCGGAAAGTCGTGTTCCTTTGGCCATCTCAGTTCTCCTCGGGTGTTGGCACAGGCTGTGTCCTCAGCGGTTTCGGGGAAGGCGGCCCATCAAGGTGATGGCCCCTTTCATGATCCGTGCGTAGGCATGGTTGGACATCCCGGGGGCGGGGGCCACCCGGAGCAGCCGCTGCACAGCGATGGTCTGCGGTTCCGTGTACTTGAGGATGCCTTCCCAGCCGTGGCGGCGGCCCGCGCCGGAGTCCTTCATGCCGCCGATCGGTGCATCGTGGGAGGCCCAGGTGGCTGCGTAGCCCTCGTTGACGTTGACGGTCCCCGTCTGGAGCCTGCGGGCCACTGCTTCCCCGCGGCTTGCGGACCAGACGCTGGCGTTGAGCCCAAAGTCCGAGTCGTTGGCCAGGGCGACGGCGGCGTCGTCGTCGGCCGCCCGGTAGACGGCAACCACCGGCCCGAACGTCTCTTCCCGGGCGACGAGCATGTCATCCGTAACCCCGGCCAGGACGGTGGGTTCATAGAACAGCGGACCCAGGTCCGGACGGCGCCGTCCTCCGGCCAGGAGTTGGGCGCCTTTTGCGAGCGCATCCTGGACGTGGCGGTCCACCCGCTCCACCTGTGCCGTACTGATAAGGGACCCCATGCCAATGTCCCAGTCCGGCCCGGACCCCATCCGGATGCCCTTCACCTTGGCTGTAAACGCCGCCAGGAACCGGTCATAAAGGTCGGCATGGACGTAGATCCGCTCAATGCTGACGCACAGCTGCCCGGAGTTGGAGAAGCAGGCGTGCACCGCGCCGGCAGCCGCCTTGCCCGCGTCCGCATCCGCGAGCACCAGCATCGGGTTCTTGCCGCCCAGTTCGGCGGAGAAGCCGATCAGCCGCTCAGCGCACTGCCTGGCGACGGTCTTGCCGGTCCTGGAGGATCCCGTGAACATCAGGAAGTCCACCCGCCCGATCAAGGCAGGCCCTATCTCCGTGCCCGGTCCCGTGACGATCCGGAACAGGTCCGCCGGAAGGCCCGCCTCCCGCAGGAGCCTGAGCATCAGCAGGGCCGTGAAGGGCGTCTGCGAGTCAGGCTTCAGGACGATGCCGTTGCCCGCCAGCAGGGCCGGGATGGCGTCCGAAACCGCAAGCGTCAAGGGATAGTTCCAGGGGCTGATGACACCCACAACCCCCTTGGGTATCCGGTATTCCGTGGTGCGCGTGAGGACCGGGGCCGCGCCCTTCCGGCGGCGCGGGCGAAGATACCGGTCAGCGGTCCGCTCGTAATAGCTGGCCGTCAGGACCACGTCCGCGAACTCCTCGAAGGCGCTCAGCCTGGACTTGCCGCTCTCCGCCTGGACCAGGTCAAGGACGTCCTGCTCGCGGTCCAGGAGCAGCGCCAGGAACCGCCGGATCACCGCGCGGCGTTCGGCGATCGGCTGGGCTGCCCACTGCCGCTGCGCCATGCGCGCGGTTTCGACGGCGGCATGGACGTCGTCCGGGGTGCATACGGGCACTTCACCCACCACTGAGCCGTCGAAGGGCGCGTGCGAGGCCTGCGCCGGCCGTCCGGGGCCCGACGACGCCACCAGCCCGGCAAGCTCCGCCGCCAGCTCCCTGCCGCGGCCGGTCACAGTTCCTGCCGGGCGTGCTTTCGCCATGTCAGCCACCCGCCTGCGTGGGCTGGGCCGGTGATTCTGCCATGCGTCCAGGGGTAAGGCCGGAGCCGGGATTGAGGCGCGGAGCGAGCTGCTGGCGCAGCCACGCCTTCACCAGCCGTTCCCAGCGTTCGGGGTCCACATTCCATTCCTTCGTATGCCGTGCGTGGTTGAACGTCTCGAACGTCACCATCTCCGGGTTCCGCTCGGCCAGCAGGGCCGACGGCCCGTACGGTACGTACTCGTCGTCGACGCTGTGGATGATCAGTGTTGGCGTCCGCAGCTCGACGGCCCGGGACACCCAGTCCATGACTTTCAGGTCCACGGGCGCTGAGAGGCCCGTGAGCCTGCGCCCCAGCGGGTGGCCCAGCATCAGCTGGCCGTACCTGCCCACCAGCGACGGAATCCGGTTCAGCTGCGCATGGTGGGCCAGCACTGTCACCCAGTCGATGACCGGTGCGTCCAGCACCATCGCCCTGATCAGGTGGCGGTGGCGGGAGAGATCGGCAGTCTGCAGGCAAATGGCCCCACCCATGGACCAGCCGAACAGGACAACTTCCTCGGCACCGTTGGCCAGCGCGTACCCGATGGCAGCCTCGATATCCTGCCACTCCGTCGAGCCCAGGCCATAGCGGCCGTCATCGGCTGACGGTGCCAGCCCGTCATTCCGGTAGGACACCAGCAGGCTGGTCAGGCCCAGTTCCAGCGCCGGTCCCACCGCCCGCAGCGCCTCCTGGCGGGTGGCACCCCGCCCGTGCACCATGATGGCCCAGGTCCGGGCAGTTCCCTTTGCCCGGACCAGCCAGGCGGGAGCTTCGCCGCGCTCAACGGGAATCAGGACGTCCTCGGCAGGGATTCCGACGGCAGCCGGGTCCGGGTAGGTGGCACCGCTCCACCATCCCCAGCGTGCCGTGGAGAGATCCCCGCTGTACACGGCTTCGACCTCGCGCAGCACAGTCCGCTCGGCGGGAGAGTAGGACACGATGCGGCCGATCCGTGCGTGCCCTTTGCCGCCGTCGAAGAAGAACCCGTAGACGCCGTCCACCGTGGTGTCGTCGTTCGCGGCCAGGATCACCTGCAGCTTCTGCCCGTCCCGGATCACCGCCAGGACTTCCTTGTCGGCCGCCCGTTGCCGTGCCGGAGTGATGACCCGCCGCGCGAAATACACGGCGAGCGCAGAGGAACCCGCTCCCAGCAGGCCCGCCACCGAGCCGCCGGCGATGGCGCCGCCAACGGCCCATTTGGCCCCCGGCGACACCCCAACGGATTCCCTGGTGGATGCAGTCATTGCAGGGCGCGCTCGCCGGAAAGGTGCCATGGGACTATTCTTACCGGCCCTGCCGCAGATACCCGCATTCCAGCACCCGGGCGGCACGGCGACGCCGGGCCGGCCCGGGAGGGACGCGGGCCGCGGTGCAGTTCAGGGGCCGGTGCAGTTCGAGGGCCCACACAGTTCAAGGGCCCACGCAGTCCCAGGGCAGGTGCAGTGCGGGGGCCAGCGGGCGGGACTAGGCTAAGGCCATGAGTGATCCCATCGTCATCCTGACTGAAGAACCCCTGGGCGCGGACGACCGCGTTAACATCGAACGGCTCGTGGATGGTGCGGACAGCCGCCTGCTGGTCCTGGTCCCGGCCAATACCGAGCGGCACCTGCTGGTGGACTTCCTTGAGAACGTGTCCATGCTGGACGTTGCCAAGGCTTTCCGTGAGCTCGCCGCCCGCAACCCTGATGCCGCCACCGAACGGGCGCACGCCGACGACACGCTGGCAGCCTCCCTCGCGGCGCTCGAGGGACTGGGCTCCGGTGTGACCGGCCAGGTGGTGGACGGGAAGGCCGTTGACAGCCTGGTGGCAAAGGTCCGCGAAACCGGCGCTTCCCAGGCCGTCGTGATCACGCGGCCGCATGCCGTGGCCGATACGTTCCACACTGACTGGGCCAACAAGGCGCAGGACCAACTCGGCGTCCCCGTGCTCCACCTGTACGCGGGCTCGGGATTTATCGGCGACTCCTAAGCGTTGGGAAAGCTATGAGCATCTTTGGAAACAGCATCTTCGGGAACAAGGCACCAGGCGTTGGCCCCGGAACGCAGCATGGCAGCGCACAGGAGGCTGCGGACAGCGAGGCCGCAGTCCAGAAAAGTGATGCCCAGTGGCGGGAGGAACTGACTCCGGAGGAATACCACGTCCTGCGCCAGGCAGGGACGGAACGGCCATACACCGGCGAATACTGGGACACCCACACGGAGGGCGTGTACCAGTGCCGCGCGTGCGGCGCTGAACTGTTCACCAGCAATGAGAAGTTCGATTCCCACTGCGGCTGGCCCTCCTTCTGGGCCCCTCTGACTGAGGGCAAAGTGCGCTACATCCATGACCGCACTCTGGGCATGGACAGGATCGAAGTGCGGTGCGCCTCCTGCGACTCACACCTGGGGCACGTGTTCGAGGGTGAGGGCTACGGAACGCCCACCGACCAGCGCTACTGCATCAACTCGGTCTCCCTCCGGCTCGTGGCCAAAGAGGCAGCCGGCGACGGACCCCAGGGCTAAGCGATGAGCACCACGGGAAGTCCCCGCAACCCGTCCAAAAAGACCGGCCCCCAGCTGTTCCCACAGCCGGGGGCCGGTCTCGTTCCTCCCCAGCCGGGCCGTAGCCTAAGAATTTCTTATTCAACAACCCTTCGGGCATAAGTCCTGCTGGTTGCTTGTTACGCTCACCAGAGAAGCAGGCAACCAGAAAGGCAGCCGACGATGACAGAGACCCTGACCAGCGCCGTCACCGGTATTTCCGCGCAGAACGAGGATTGGCTGCGGCTCAAGGGCGCAGCCACCGCCCTGCAGGCCCTCCAGGTCCAGGACGGTTCCGTCCCCGAGCCCGCGGACCACACGGCGGCAGCCCGGTCCGTGGAAACCATCGTGGAGGCCCTCACGGCGCTGGCCCCTGCCTTCCCCCACGACGCGGAGTACCTTGAGGCCGCCTGCGCTGATTTCCGGGCATGGGCCGCGGGCGGGTTCGCCGTCCCGGACTTCCTGTCGTCCCTGCTGGCGTTCCAGCCGCAGCAGCAGCGCATTGACGGCCTGCAGCACCTGGTGGTGTTCCCCATGTACACCCAGAACGGCAGCAGCAACCGGCTGGTTGAGGCGGTGCTGGTCGAAGTGATCTGGCCTGAGTTCATCGCGGGACTGGAAGCCGGGGAGTATTCCAACAAGCTGTTCGTCCCCATCCGCTTCGTCGATTTCACGCCCGGCTACGACACCAACTCGGCCGTCCTCTTCCCCGAGACGGTAGCGGTCAGCCAGACCCCCACCTTCACCTGGGGCGCCATCTTCGCCGACCGCGAAGCTGCCCGGTTCCGCCGCGTGCTCAAGGCGGCCGCGGAGATCACCTCCCTGGAGCTCCCGGAGGGCGCGGCCGAACTGCTCGCTGACCAGGACCTCACCGAGGCCACCTTCGTCATGTGGGACCTGATCCACGACCGGACGCACATGCGCGGCGACCTGCCCTTCGATCCCTTCATGATCAAGCAGCGGATGCCCTACTTCCTGTACTCGCTCGAGGAGCTGCGCTGCGACCTCACCGCATTCCGCGAGTCCGTCCGGATCGAAAAGGACGACGACGCCGACCCCGAGGCCCGGCGGCACGCCAAGCTCGTGCAGTACGCCATCATCTTCGACCGCATCTTCCGCTTCGCCATCACCGGCAGCCGGGTCCGCAACTATGACGGCCTGGGTGGCCAGCTCCTTTTCGCCTGGCTGCACCAGCAGCACGTACTGCACTGGACGGACACACGGCTTACCATCGACTGGGATGAGGTGGCGGACGCTGTGATCGCCCTGGGAGCCAGCATCGATGACCTGTACTGGCGCTCCATCGACCGGCCCAAGACCGCCCACTGGCTGGCGGCCTACCAGCTGGTGTCCGCAACCGTCACCCCCAACCCGGCCTCCGTGTGGGCCAAGGGGCCGGACGCGCTGCCACTGGCGGGAACACCCCGCGGCCTCACGGACCAGGTCCTGGACGACGAATTCCCGCTGTCCATGTTCTACGAGGCATTGGAGAAGAAGATGCGCCCCGTCATCGAATCAACCGCCGGCATCACCGGCCGCTCCGCCCTGTGACCGGTTCCGGCACTGCCGCGGCTGCCCCCAGCGTCACCGGGGCCCTTACGGTCCTGGTGGCCGGCGGCAGCGGCGCGTCCGGCGTCGCCGTTGCGCGCGCACTGGCTGCGGCAGGGCACCGCGTCGCCACCGCGGGCTCGGACCGGGCCAGGATCGGGGCGGCGGCGGAAAAGGCGGGCGACGGCGTCACCCCCTTCACGTGCGACCTCGCCGACCCCGACGGCGTCCGCCAGCTTCGGGCGGAGGTCAGCGCCGCCGTCGGGCCCGTTGACGCCGTGATCCACCTGGTGGGTGGCTGGCGCGGGGCCAAGGGCATCGCCGACCAATCCGACGACGACTGGGACTTCCTGGAGCGCGGAGCCATCACCACACTGCGCAACGTCTCCCGCGTCTTCTTCGACGACATCGCCGCATCTCCGGCCGGCAGGTTTGCCATGGTGTCCTCCACCGCCCTGGACAAACCAACCGCCGCGGTGGCCAGTTACGTTGCAGCGAAGGCCGCCGCGGAAGCCTGGACCATGGCCATGGCGGATGGCTTCCGCCGCGCCGCCGGGGACGGCGGACACCTGGCTGCTGCCACCATCCTGGTGGTCAAGGCACTCGTTGACGACGAACTGCGCCGCGCGCACCCCGAGCGGAAATTCCCGGGGGCCACGGACGTGGCTGACCTGGCCGCCGCCGTCGTACGGCTTTTCGGCACGCCGTCCACCGAACTCAACGGGGTCCGCCTCCGGCTGGCGGGCTGATCCCGCCGTGACTGTACCTACACTGAAAGCGTGAGCAACCCTATGACGACAACAGCAGAAACACGCTCGACGCTGCGGCTGCACGACCCCAGCGTGCGCGGCTTTGCCTCCGACAACTACTCCGGCGTCCACCCCGAGGTGCTGGCAGCCCTGGCTGCAGCCAACGAGGGGCACCAGGTTTCCTACGGCGAGGACCTCTACACCGCACGGCTGCAGGAACTGATGGTTGAACACTTCGGCCCGGGCATCGAATGCTTCCCGGTCTTCAACGGGACCGGCGCCAATGTCCTTTCGCTGCAGTCCCTGCTCCCCCGCTGGGGCGCCGTGGTGTGCGCTTCCACCGCCCACATCAACATGGATGAGAACGGGGCACCCGAGCGCATCGGCGGCATGAAGCTGCTGCAGGTCCCCACCCCGGACGGCAAGCTGACCCCGGAGCTGATCGACATTGAGGCCTGGGGCTGGGGCGACGAGCACCGTGCGCAGCCGCTGGCCGTCTCCATCACCCAGACCACTGAACTGGGCACCTGCTACACCCCGGAGGAAGTGCGGGCCATCGCCGACCATGTCCACGCAAAGGGCATGAAGCTGCACATGGACGGGGCACGGCTGGCCAACGCCGCCGCCCACCTGGACCTCCCCCTGCGGGCCTTCACCAGGGACGCCGGCGTGGACATCCTCTCTTTCGGCGGGACCAAGAACGGACTGCTCTTCGGCGAGGTCGTGGTGGCGCTGAACCCTGAGGCCGCCCACGGCCTGGTGTACCTGCGCAAGATGAACATGCAGCTGGCATCCAAGATGAGGTTCATGTCCGCCCAGTTCATCGCCCTGCTCGAAGACGGCCTCTGGCTGCGCTCCGCCTCGCATGCCAACGCCATGGCCTCCCGGCTGAGGGACGCCGTCGACACCATTGAGGGCGTCCGCCCCACCCAGAAGACGGAATCCAACGGCGTCTTTGCCATCCTTCCACCCGGCGTGGCGGACCGGCTGCGCAGTTCCTTCCGCTTCTACGACTGGGACGAGGCAGCCGGGGAAGTCCGCTGGATGTGCTCCTTCGACACCACCGAGGAGGATGTGGATGCCTTTGCCGCCGCGATCCGCCATGAACTGCGGGATTACCGGGACGGCCAGGCAGGGTGACCGTCCGTTGACGGCGAGCCTTCCTGCCCCGCCCCGCCCGGCCCCGTAATCTGCCAAGGTGAACGCACTTGACCAGGTTCCCCCGGATTTCCTCCACGCCTTGGGAACCCTCAGGAAAGCCCGGTGCCGCAAGGAATTGCACCTGGCCGAAATCCCTGCCCCTGCGCGGCTGGCTCCGTTCGCCGTCGCACTCGGTGCCGAAGTCATGGCCCCCGGCACAGGCAGCCTTTCCACGCCCGTCCACGGACCGGCGGCACTGGCTTTCGCAGCAGCATCCGGGACCACCGCCGCAGGAGCTGCGGACGACGATGAGACGGAACTCGCCACCGGACGGTTCATCCTGCTGCACGATCCGGACGGCTCAGCGGTCTGGGACGGCGAGTTCCGCATCGTGACCTACATCCGGGCCGAACTGGAACCGGAAATGGGCAACGACCAGATGCTGGGAACCGTGGCATGGACGTGGCTGGTCGAAGCGCTGGAGAACCACAAGGCCGCTTACAGGGCAGCCGGCGGCACAGCCACCCGCGTCCTGTCCGAAAGCTTCGGCACCCTGGCCGGGCGCCCGGGTTCCATCGACATCGAGCTCCGGGCCTCCTGGACGCCGGATTCCTCCGATGTCCAGGCACACCTGGAAGCCTGGTCCGACATGGTCTGCACGTTCGCGGGCCTGCCGCCCCTGCCCGACGGTGTGACGGCCCTTCCGCCCCGGCGCCGCGGCCAGCAGAACGGTTATGGGGCAGCCCGGTAAACTGGGGGCATCATGACCCCAAACATTCCGGAAAACACCACAGCCGGCGTCCCGGCTGCTGCTGCCGCACCCCACATCACGGTGGATGGCTTTGACAGCCCCATCCCCGAAATCATCGATCTCGACGCACCCCGGGACGGCGTTCCCCTGGTCATCGAAACCCAGTCCGGCCTGGAGCGCTGCGCCGCCGCCATTGCCGCCGGCACCGGCCCCGCAGGCGTTGACGCCGAACGCGCCTCCGGGTTCCGCTATGGCCAGCGGGCCTTCCTGGTCCAGATCCGGCGCGAAGGTGCCGGGACCTGGCTGATCGATCCCGAACCCTTCGGAAACCTGGACATCATCAATGACGCCCTGCGCGGCGTCGAATGGATCCTGCACGCCGCCAGCCAGGACCTGCCCTGCCTGTCCGAACTCGGGATGTGGCCGGACAAGCTCTTCGACACCGAACTGGCCGCACGCCTGGCCGGGCTTCCCCGCGTGGGGCTGGCAGCTGTGATCGAACAGCTCCTGGGATTCGGGCTCGCCAAGGAACACTCCGCCGCCGACTGGTCCACCCGCCCCCTGCCGGAGCCGTGGCTGCGCTACGCCGCCCTGGACGTGGAGGTCCTCACCGAACTGCGCGAGGAACTCATTGAACTGCTCCAGGCGGACGGGAAGCTGGAGTACGCCGAGCAGGAATTTGCCGCCATCCTCGAAGCCGGCGTCGCTCCGCCCCGGGTGGACCCCTGGCGGAAGACCTCCGGCCTGCACCAGATCCGGGACCGCCGCCAACTGGCCGCTGTCCGCGAGTTGTGGCTGGAACGCGATTCCCTGGCGCAAAAACGCGACGTGGCACCGGGCAGGCTCATTCCGGACTCCGCCCTGGTAGCGGCGGCGAAGGCCATGCCCGCCACCGTCCCGCAACTGCTCAGCACCAAGGGGTTCCACGGCCGCGCGGCCCAGCGCGAAGCTCCACGGTGGCTGCGCTGCATCGCCGCAGCACGGGACCTGGAGGAACTGCCGCCCCTGCACCTGCCCACTAACGCCCCGCCACCGCCGAGGGTCTGGGCGGACCGCGATCCCGAAGCCGCCGCCAGGCTGGCCACTGCCCGGCCCCTCCTCCAGGCCAAGGCAGAGGAACTGAACCTGCCGCTGGAGAACCTGTTGACGCCCGACTACCTGCGGCGCGTGGCGTGGCGGCCTCCAGCAATCGTTACCGAAGATTCCATTGCCGCTGAGCTGCGGGCGCTCGGGGCCCGCGGGTGGCAGGTGGAACTCAGTGCACCGCTGATCGCCGGCGCATTCCTGAACCCGCAGCCGCTGCCGCCCAAGGAAGCCAAACCTGTCGCCGCGGCCGGCGGCCAGTAACTGTCCCGCACCACCCCTTGCAGGCTAAGTTACTCACGAGTAACATCGGTGTGACCGACGCCAGGCTGCTGCCGCCCTCCGGCATGCACCCGGCGCGCCACATCTCGATGAGGAGTTACACGTGAGCCAGCACGGAAGCGGCGCATCCACGCGCACTGTCCGCGACGTCGTCTTTGTGGACGGCATCCGCACACCCTTCGGCAGGGCCGGCGAGAAGGGAATCTACGCCGGGACCCGGGCCGACGACCTGATCGTGAAATGCATCCGCGGCCTGCTGCGCCGCAACCCGTCGCTGCCGGCGGAGCGGATCGATGAGGTTGCCATCGCCGCGACCACCCAGACCGGCGACCAGGGCCTCACCCTCGGCAGGACCGCCGCGCTGCTGGCCGGCCTGCCGCGCACGGTTCCCGGCTTCGCCATCGACCGCATGTGCGCCGGCGCCATGACCGCTGTTACCACCACGGCCGGCAGCATCGGCTTCGGCGCCTACGACGTCGTCATCGCCGGCGGGGTGGAACACATGGGCCACCACCCGATGGGCTCGGGCGCCGATCCCAACCCACGGTTCATGTCCGAACGGCTGGTGGACCCGGCAGCCCTGAACATGGGAAACACCGCCGAGAACCTGCATGACCGCTTCCCCGCCATCACCAAGGAGCGCACCGATGCCTATGCGGTGGCCTCCCAGGACAAGCTGGCAGCCGCCTACCGGGACGGCATGATCCAGCCCGACCTGGTTCCCGTTGCCGCCCGGAAGCCCGGCGAGGGCTGGACTGTCCACAGCAAGGACGAACCGCCGCGCCCCGGCACCACCCTGGACGACCTCGCCGGCCTGCGCACCCCGTTCCGTGCCCATGGCCGGGTCACCGCCGGTAACGCCGCCGGACTGAACGACGGCGCAACCGCCGCCGTCCTGGCGTCCTCGGAAGCCGCCGCCGAACTGGGCCTGCCCGTCAAGATGCGGCTGGTCAGCTACGCCTATGCCGGGGTGGAGCCGGAGGTCATGGGCATCGGCCCTGTCCCGGCCACCGAGAAGGCGCTGAAGAACGCCGGCCTGGGCATCGAGGACATCGGCCTGTTCGAAATCAACGAGGCATTCGCCGTCCAGGTTTTGAGCTTCCTTGACCACTACGGCATCTCCGACGACGACCCCCGGGTCAACCGCTACGGCGGTGCCATCGCCGTGGGCCACCCCCTGGCGTCCTCCGGCGTCCGGCTGATGATCCAGCTGGCCCGCCAGTTCGAGGAAGATCCGTCGGTCCGCTACGGGATGACCACCATGTGCGTGGGCCTGGGCATGGGCGGCACCGTGATCTGGGAGAACCCGCACCACCCCGACTACAGTGGAACTCCCGCCGGGGACACCGCTGCTACCGCTTCCGAAGGAGCCATGGCATGAGCGCCGCAGATTACCGCAAGTTGGCGGACCTCTTCCCCAACGAAACCGTGACCCACTCCTACGTCCAGGACATCGCCCTGCCGGGAACTGCAGGGAAGCCCAGCCCGGGCACCTTTGCCCTGGTCACCCTGGACAACGACTTTGACCACACCAAGCCCACCACCCTTGGCCCCAACACTTTGGTGGAGCTCGGCACGGTGCTGGAAGGCCTGCGTGACCGTGCCGCCCGCGGGGAAATCGTGGGCGTGGGCGTCACCGGCAAGCCGCACTACCTGGTGGCCGGCGCCGACCTTTCCGCGGTGAAGTCCCTGGAAAAGCGCGAGCACGGACTCTGGATGGCACAGCTGGGCCACGACGTGTACGCCACCCTGGCCAACCTGGGCGTCCCCAGCTTCGCCTTCATCAACGGCGCCGCCCTGGGCGGCGGCCTGGAGATTGCCCTGCAGTCCACTTACCGGACGGTGTCAACAGGCGCCGGCGCCCTGGCGCTGCCGGAAGCCTTCCTGGGGCTGGTGCCCGGCTGGGGCGGCGTGTACATCCTTCCCCGCCTGGTGGGCCCCGAAAACGCCGTCAAGGTGATGATCGAGAACCCGCTGAGCAACAACCGGACCCTTTCCGGTGCCCAGGCGTTCGGTCTCGGAATCGCGGACGCGCTCGTTGAGCCTGCCGACTTCCTGGAGCAGTCGCTGGCCTGGGCCGCGGGCGTCATCTCCGGCGACGTGGTCCCGGAGCGGCCCAACGCCGTCGATCCCTCCTCCCCTGACGCCGCGGCCCGCTGGACCGCCGCCGTGGATGCCGGCCGGAAGTTCGTGGAAGGCAAGACGTCCAACGCTTCCCCTGCCCCCGCCACGGTCCTGGACATCCTCGAGGCGAACCGCACCATGACCGCCGCGGAGTCCGCCGCACTGGAGTGCGAAACCCTCGCCGGGCTCATGCAGACGGACGAGTTCCGCTCCACCGTCTACGCTTTCCTCGACCTGGTGCAGAAGCGCGGCAAGCGCCCCGCCGGCGCTCCGGACCGCAAGCTGGCCCGGCCCGTCACCAAGGTGGGCGTAGTGGGCGCGGGCCTGATGGCCGGCCAGCTGGCACTCCTCTTCGCGCGGCAGCTGAAGGTGCCGGTGGTCCTGACCGACATCGACCAGGCCCGGGTGGACAAGGGCGTGGCCTATGTCCATGGCGAGGTGGACAAACTGCTGGCGAAGAAGCGCGTCAGCCAGGACGCTGCCAACCGCACCAAGGCGCTGGTGACGGGCTCGGTGTCAAAGGAAGCCTTCGCGGATGCCGACTTCGTGATTGAGGCCGTCTTTGAGGAACTGCACATCAAGAAGCAGGTCTTCGCCGAACTGGAGGGCATCGTGTCGCCGGAGTGCATCCTGGCCACCAACACGTCCTCCCTCTCGGTGACGGAGATGGCCGCGGACCTGCAGCATCCGGAGCGGCTGGTGGGCTTCCACTTCTTCAATCCGGTGGCCGTCATGCCGCTGCTGGAGATCGTCCGCGCCCCGCGGACCGACGATGCCGTGCTCGCCACCGCCTTTGAACTGGCCAAGGCCCTGAAGAAGACCGGCGTGCTGGTCAAGGATGCGGCCGCGTTCGTGGTCAACCGCATCCTGCTGCGGCTGATGGGCGAAGTGACGGCTGCCTTCGACGAGGGCACCCCTGCGGAAGTGGCGGACGCCGCGCTGCGGCCCATGGGGCTGCCCATGACACCGTTCACGCTGCTGGCCATGGTGGGCCTGCCCGTGGCGCAGCATGTCCAGGAGTCCCTGAACGCCGCTTTCGGCGACCGCTTTCCGGTTTCCGACAACCTCAAGAAGCTCATCGACAACAACGTCAAGGCCCTGTGGGAGACCGCCCCGGACGGCTCCCGGGCTATCCCCCAGTCCACGCTTGAGCTGATGTCCTTTGGCTCCAGCCCGTCCTCGGCGGAGCAGGTGCTGCGCCGCGTCCAGGATGCCCTGGCAGAGGAAATCGGCTTGATGCTGGACGAGGGTGTCGTGGCCGGCGCCGAGGACATCGACCTGTGCATGATCCTGGGCGCTGGCTGGCCCATGTTCCTGGGCGGCATTACGCCGTACCTGGACCGGGTGGGCGCATCGGAGCGGGTCAACGGCAAGCGCTTCCTGGCGCCCGGCGTCGCGTCGAGCAAGTCCCGGGACTAGGCGTACCGGCGGTCAGGCCGGTACCAGCCGGCCGCCGTCGAGCGACAGGATGCGGTGCGCCGCCGCGCGCGCATAGCCCAGTTCATGGGTGACCAGCACGACGGCGGCGCCCGCCTCCGCTGCCGACCGTACGGCTGTGTCGAGCAGCGCGAGTCCGTCGCCGTCCAGCGCCACCGTCGGTTCGTCCAGTGCCAGGACGGCAGGCCGGCGGGCCAGGACGGTGGCCAGGGCCAACAGTCGCTGGGCGGACGCCGGCAGCTCGGCAGGATGTTCCTGGGCCGCACCTGCCAGGCCGACAGCCTCCAGCGCCGCGGCGGCGTAATCGGCCGCCTTCGCCGGACCGAACAGGCGGTCCAGCCCGAACCCGACTTCCCGCAGCACCGAGCGTTCGAACAGCTGGTCACGGGGCTGCTGGAAGAGCAGGCCGGCGGACGTAGCTGTCTTTCCCACCGGAGCTCCCGCGATGTCGCCGCCGCGGACCAGGACAGTGCCTGCGGTGGGACGGAGCAGGCCGTTGAAGTGCCTCAGGAGCGTTGATTTCCCTGCACCGTTGGGGCCGGTGACAGCTACAATTTCCCCCGGATGGACTGACAGGTTGATGTCCTGGAGCACCATTGCGCGGGGGTCCGGCCCCGGCTCCTGCCGTCGACGCCTGCGGCGGCGTTCGGGCACTTCCGGGTATCCAAAGAACACCTCCCGCAGCTCCAGCGCCGCGGGGCCGGCAGGTAACTCCTCCTCCACCCGGCGGCTGGAGGGCCGGGGCGCGGGGCTCGAAGCGGTTTCCAGGTCGAGGCGCCTGATGGCCGGTGGCAGGAGCCCGGAGCCGGACCTGGGCGCGGCAGGAGGCCCGCCGGAGGTGAGCGTGCCGTCCGCCAGCACCAGCCACGTGCCGGCCTCCAGTAGCAGCGGGTCAACCGCCTGGCTGAGGATCACGACGGCGGTGCCTTGTTTGAGGAGGTCCCGGACCAACACGGCCAGTTCGTTGGCCCCTGCCGCGTCCAGCGAGGCGAAGGGCTCGTCCATGACCAGCACCGGAGGTCCGGGGATGATCGCGCAGCCGATGGCCAGCCGCCGCAGCTGGCCGCCGGACAGCCGGGCAGGGTCCTGGTCCAACTGGCCGGCGAGCCCCAGGAGCGCAGCGGTTCGCTCCACGGCGGCTTTCATCCCGGCACGGTCCATGCCGGTGTTTTCCAGACCGAATGCGAGTTCCTCGGCCACCGTGGCCCGGACGGTGGACAGGACGCCGGCAGGGTCCTGGGGTACGAAACCCACCTGCCGGCCCCACTGGGCGGGATCGATCCGGGGGTCCCCGGTGCCGCCGTCGAAGTCCAGCCGTGTGCCGGCCAGCTCAAGGAATCCCGCCAGCCTGCCGTGGCCGCCCGGTGCCAGCCAGCCGGACAGCAACCGGCCCAGGGTGGACTTGCCACTCCCGGATGCGCCGAGGATGGCCGTGAAGGAGCCCGGCGCAACGGAAACAGCCAGGTCATGAAGGGCGGGGGCATGCCCGTCGTGGAAGGTAAAGTTCCGGATCCCGGCAGCCAGCACGGGGCTGTCCAGGGGGACGGCGCGGCCGGCAGAAGCCATGCGTTCAGGCACCGGACTGCACCACCCGGAGAATCAGTGCGGCCAGTGCCGCCACCACCAGGACGGCCCGCACTGCCCGCTGGGCGGTGGAATCGGGCACTTCCCGGTAGGTGGTCCGTGGTCCGGGGTTGCCCAGTCCACGAGCTTCCAGGGCAGCAGCCCGGGTCCCTGCATCCTCGATCAGGGACAGGACCAGGGGAACCGCCTGCAGCCGGAACGCCGCCACCCTGGACAGCAGCCCGCGGCTGATGACCAGGCCGCGCGATTCCTGAGCTTCCCGGATCCGGCGCGCCCGGCCGGCAATGGTCGGCAGCAGGGTCAGGGTGGAGGCCAGGACGAAAGCGAACCGGCCCTGCACGCCGCGGGCCGACAAGGCCGCCACGAGGTCCGGGACGCTCACGCTGAAGGAAAACAGCAGCAGGGCCAGGACCACCGCGGCCAGCTGCAGGATGCGCTGCACGGCAAACTGCAGGCCCTCTGCCGTGATGCGGGCAGGTCCCCACTCTGCCAGCACGGTCCTTCCTTCCGGGAAGAAGAGGCCGTGCAGCACCAGCAGTGAAAGGCCGAGCGGGACCAGGACTGCCGCGCCAGCCGGCACAACGCGGCGGGCCGCGCCCGTGGCAAGTGACAGGACAAGGCAGCCGGCAACCACGGTGCCTGAGAGCACCCAGCTTGCTGCCGCCGTCGTCATGACCGCGGTGCTGGCGGCAGCGGCAAGTGAGGTCAGCGGATTAAGCCGCTCCCGCCTGGCCGGGGCCGCGGTCCTGCCCGCCGGGGATGCTGTCACGGTGCTTGGGTCAGCCGTTCAGGGCTGAATCGCTGGCCGGTCCCGACGCAGTACCCGGTGCCTGCTTCGAAGCGTCGGCGCGCGCATCCGGCTGCGGGGCCGGGCTGCTGCCGGCGAGCACCCGGTGGCGGCGGATGAAGCGGAACTGCTGCCGCGTCCGGCGCGGCAGCGCGTAGACCAGGACGGCCACGATGGTGAACACGATGGCTTTGTCCATGGGGTCGGACAGGAGTGCCTGCTTGGTGATGGCGGCCAGGAGGGTGTCCCCCATGGCCCGGAAGGCACTGACGATAGCGCCGGTGGCAACGCCCGACGTTCCGCCGAAGACGAAGGCAGCCACGGGGGCGGACACGACGCCTGCAATGATCCCGGTGACGAAGCCGGCAACCGGGGCAAGGTAGAAGCGGCGGAAGAGGCCGTAGCGTGCCGCGAGGCCGGCCAGGCAGCCGATGAGCGCGGCTCCTGCCGCGAACGGCAGCACGGTGGGGTTGAAGAAGGACCAGACAATGCTGCTGAGCGCGCCGGTGGCGGCGCCGGCGGCCGGGCCGGCCAGAACGGCGATCAGCACCGTGCCGATGGCGTCGAGGTAGAAGGGAACCAGGGTGCTGCCGACAAACTGGCCCAGCACGATGTTCAGGACTAGCGCCACCGGGATCAGCACCAGGGTGGAGGCAGGAAGGGTGGGGAGCACGGCGACGATCAGCAGGACCGCCCCTGCCAGGAAACCGGTGAGGGCGATCAGGGCCGATGCGCTGCCTGGACCCCCGGTGATGTCTGCGGGCTGATTAAGGACCAGGTAGACGTACGTGGCGGCAATGGCCAGGGCGCCGAGGATCTCCAGCAGCCGGCGGCGGGCCGCGGGGCGTTCCTGGGACGGAAGCGTCAAAGAGGGCGATGACATGGGGAATGTTCCTTTGGGGTGCAGGCAGTGGCCCGGCAGTACCGGGCCGGGATGTGGCTGCCTATGTCACCTCGGCAGCAGCCGGCGGCAACTGCGCCGGGCCGGTCCGGAGCCCATTCTACCGGCCATCCTCCGGCAGCGTCCCGGGCAGGATGTTCCTGCCGCGCCGGCCGTGGATCGCCTGCCTCACCCCGTCTTCCGGGCCAGGCGCCCCACGGCGGACACCAGCTCACCGAACGCCTGCTCCGGGTTGTTGGCGGACACGATCCGGGCATTCGGGGGTGCGCCCCAAAGCCCGCGAAAGTCTGCCACGGTTGTTCCCATGAGGAGCCCCGATTCCGTTTCGACGTCCACCGTGGCCGGACGCGCGGCGTACTCAAGGGTGCCGGCGGCCACCCCGGCGGCAAAGAAGTCATGGACGTGGGCAAGGTAGCCCTGGTCATAGAGCCGGTGGAACTCGAAGTAGAAGCGCAGGGCGTCCGAAAGGTGCCTGATAAGGGTGTTGTCGGAAGTGCTGCGGCGGCCCTCAGGGTCTTCCGGGAGTACCAGCTCCGGAACGGCGGCGCCCGCAGCCCGGGCCAGCGCCCTGACGTGGGCCGGGTGCATTTCCATGCGTTCTGTGGTGTCCAGCGAGCAGACGATGGGCAGTTTCTCCAGCGGCCGGCCGCGGTAGGCGGCGTAGACCTCCCTGGCCGCGTGCGGATCCACGTGGGTGTTCCACTCGGCGGTGGGTGTGGTGTTGCCCTGGTGGTAGAAGGCGCCGCCCATGATTACCACTTTGGCCAGGAGATCGGGAAGTTCCGGTTCCTGCCGCAGGGCCAAAGCGAAGTTGGTGAGCGGAGCGGTAATGAGCGCGGTCAACTCCCCCGGCCTGGCCCTGGCGTGCTCGATCCACAGGTCCACTGCATTCTGCGGACTGGGTTGGCCTGATGGTTCAGGCAGCACCGCGTAGCCGATTCCCTGCGGCCCATGCGTTTCCGGGGTCGTGATCAGGGGGATGGACAGGGGCTTCCGGGCACCCACCGCCACCTGCACTCCAGGGCGGCCACACAGCTCCAGCAGGGCGAGGGTGTTGCGCGCCACCTGGTCGGCGTCGACGTTGCCCGGGGTGGCCGTGACCGCCACGAACTCCGTGTCCGGGAGGGCGGCAAGATAGGCAAGGGCCAGGGCATCGTCGATGCCGGTATCGACGTCCAGGAGGTAGGCGGGCACTGTTGCCTAGAAGAGCGCGACCTTGGGCACGGCGGGGAAGATCCCGTCCAGGGCGGCCAGGTCCTCCGGGGTGGGCACCCAGTCCGCCGCTTCCGCGTTTTGCTGGACCTGTTCCGGCCTGGTGGCGCCGGCGATGACACTCGCCACCGAGGGCTGGGCGGCGAGCCAGGAGAAGGCCACCTCGATCTCGGTCAGGCCGCGCTCCTTCGCGAAGGCGCTGTACCTTCCCAGCTGGTCCCAGTCGGCGTCGTCCACCATGTTGGTGCGGGTGTGGCTGAGCCGGGATCCTTCCGGAGCGTGGCCCGGCGAATACTTGCCGGTCAGCAGGCCGTTGGCCAGCGGGAAGTATGGCAGGACGCCCAGGCCGAATTCCTCCGCCGCCGGGGTCACCTCCAGTTCGGCGCGCCGGTCCAGGAGGTTGTAGTGGTTTTGCGAGGAGATGAACCGTGCGGTGCCCAGTTCGCGGGCCACGTATTCCGCTTGGGCGATCTGCCAGCCGGAGCGGTTGGAGTGGCCGATGTAGCGGACTTTGCCGCTGCGGACCAGGGTGTCCAGCGCGGACAGGGTTTCGTCGATGGGCGTGAGCGGATCGGGGGTGTGGAACTGGTAAAGGTCTATCCAGTCGGTACCGAGCCGCCGCAGCGAGGCCTCCACCGACTGGATGATGTACCGCCGGGAACCACGGGCGCCGAAGTCCGGACCATTGGCCCCCTTGGCATCCATCCCGAATTTGGTGGCAACCACCACGTCACCGCGCCGGCTGCCGAGGGCGTTGCCCAGCATGGTTTCGCTGAGTCCCGGTTCCCTGCCGTAGTTGTCTGCCACATCGAACAGCGTGATGCCGGAGTCGATGGCGGCGTTGACCACCGCGTCCGTGGCGTCCTGCGACTCCGTGGCGGTGTTGGCGCGGCCCAGGTTGTTGCAGCCCAGGCCAACGGTGGAGACGGTGAGGCCTGATTTTCCAACGCGGCGGTAACTGGTCACGGAGGTCTCCTAGAGGCTGAAGCTGCTGGCGGTCTTGGCGGAGTGCTTGAGCTTGTACTGGTCGGGGTCGTTGAACGGGGCGGCCGCGATGCTGAGCTTGGTGAAGTCGAGGTCCTCGCCGCGGGCGCACACCTTGATGGCGTTGACTGCCTTGTTGACGTCCGGGCACAGGCAGAAGATATTCAGCTTGTAGTCGGTGAATTCGGACCGCTCAACCGTTCCCAGGCCGCGCCAGGCCAGGTGGCCGATGAGGGCGTCCTTGGCCTTTTGCTCAAGGCGGCGGTCCCGGTCGGTGCCTTCCCTGGTCTTGAGGGCGAACTGTGCCACCACCCAAAACTGCTCCTCATTGGGGATCTCCGCGTAGCCGTCCTCGGCGCACTGTGCGGCAAAGGCGTCCAGGAGGCCGTCTGCAGCACCGGCATCGGGGACGTCGGTTTCCTCGGTCTTGCTCTGGTGCCCCACGGCACCGAAGTTCATCACGAACTGGGAGTACTCCTCGTCGAACCAGGCTTCCCGGAACTGGAGGGCGCCCTCGTCGTCGCGTTTGTAGACCCTGACAATGCCGCTCATGTGGTGCGTCCTTTGGTAAACCATTCAACGTCGGTGCCGTCGAAAGGCGCGTGCTGTGCCTTGACGGCGTGGTAGAGCCCGTCCGCCGCGGCCTGGATGTCCTTGATCAGACGGTGGGGGTAGCGCATGGAGACGCTGTGCTCCGCGAACTCGTCCTGGTCGTCGATGAAGACGCCGCGGTCGGCGGTGCGGATGACGTCCAGGTCCATGTCGATGACATGGAACTCGGTTACCGCCGGCCGGATGTGTGTCCACTCGTGGCCCACGGCGAGGTCGATGTAGACCCGCACTCCGCCGGGGTGGGCGGAGTCGTAGAACGTGGCCACCCAGTCACCCTGGCGCGGCACCAGCAGGACAGCGTCCGAACGGGTGTAGAACGCGGCGCCGGGCCGGGAACAGAACTCGTTGGTGCCCTGGAAGATCCACCACCCGTGCTGGTCCTCGCCCACGTACCGCCCCGGCACTACCCAGTGGGCTTTGCCGTTCCATTTGCGGTTCCTGGACACCACCAGCTGGCCCGGCTCCAGCCCGTTGGGAACGCGTGTGGTGGTGGTGTGCAGGACCGGTCCGGACTCCCCCGCCGGCCCGGGGTACTTCAGTTCGTCCTCGTCCCTCACAGGATCGGAAGGCTGCCGGTGGTGGGGTGCTGCTGCCCGGGGAGGGGCCGCGCAAAGGGAACCTTCGTTCCCAGGACCTGTGCGACGACGTCGTGCGTGATCTGCTGGGCGGTCAGCCCAACGCGCTCCAGCACCTGGTTGCGGGTGCCGTGGTCGAGGAACTCCACCGGCAGGCCCACCTCGTTCAGGGCGGTGTCGACGCCCGCGGCACGCATCTCCTGCCGGATACGCGAGCCGACGCCGCCTGCGCGGACGCCGTCTTCGATGCAGATCACCAGGCGGTGGTGTGAGGCCAGCGCAATGATGGAACGGCGGACGGGAAGGACCCAGCGGGGATCCACCACGGTGGTGCTGATGCCCTGCGCGCCAAGCCGGTTGGAAACGTCCAGGGCCAGTTCGGCCATGGCGCCCACGCTGACGATCAGCACGTCGTTTTCCGTGGAGCCTGACGGCCTGCGGGCCAGGATGTCCACGCCGTCGCTGAGCCGTTCCAGGGCCTCGACGGCGGGGCCAACGGATCCCTTGGAGAAGCGGACGACGCTGGGGGCATCGCTGATGGCAACGGCTTCGCGCAGCTCCTCGCGGAGCCGAGTGGCGTCGCGGGGCGCGGCAAGGTGCAATCCGGGGACGATCTGGACCATGGCCATGTCCCACATGCCGTGGTGGCTGGCGCCGTCCGGGCCGGTAACGCCGGCCCGGTCAAGGACGATCGTGACGCCGGCCTTGTGGAGGGCGACGTCCATGAGGAGCTGGTCGAATGCCCGGTTCAGGAAGGTGGCGTACACCGCCACCACCGGGTGCAGTCCGCCGAAAGCCATGCCCGCGGCTGCGGTGAGCGCATGCTGTTCCGCGATGCCGACGTCGATGACGCGCTTGGGATGCTTGGCCGCGAATTTGTGCAGGCCCACCGGGATCAGCATGGCCCCTGTGATGCCCACGATGTCATCGCGTTCGTCGGCGATGGCGGCGATCTCGTCCGCGAACACGGAGGTCCAGGACTGGGCGCCGCCGGCGCCGGTGGGCTCGCCCGTTTCGGGGTCGATGATGCCGACAGCGTGGAACTGGTCCGCTTCATGGGCCCGGGCCGGAGCGTAGCCGTGGCCCTTTTCCGTCATGGCGTGGACGATCACGGGGCCGCCGTAGTTCCGGGCAGTGGAGAGCGCGTGCTCCATGGCCTGGAGGTTATGGCCGTCCACCGGGCCGATGTACTTCATGCCGAGGTCCTCGAACATGCCCTGCGGCGCCCACCAGTCCTTGATGCCCTTCTTCATGGCGTGCAGGCTCTTGTAGGTGAACTGCCCCACGGGGCCGCCGTCCTGGAGCTTCTTCTTCCACCAGTCAAGCGCGCCCTCGTATGCGGGAGCGGCGCGGAAGGAGTCGATGGTGGGGCGCAGGGAGGCAAGGTAGTCCGCGAAGCCGCCCACCGTGGGGGCGTAGGACCGGCCGTTGTCGTTGACCACGATGACCACGCGGCGTTTCTTGTCAGCCGCGATATTGTTGATGGCTTCCCAGGCCATGCCGCCGGTGAGGGCACCATCGCCGATGATGGCCACCACATGCCGGTCACCTTCGCCGGTGAGCTGGCGGGCCCGGGAAATGCCGTCGGCCCAAGACAGGGACGACGACGCGTGGGAGCTTTCCACAATGTCGTGTTCCGATTCGGCCCTGTCCGGGTAGCCGGAGAGCCCGCCTTCCTGGCGGAGCGTGCTGAAGTCCTGGCGTCCGGTGAGCAGCTTGTGGACGTAGGACTGGTGCCCTGTGTCAAAGACGATGCTGTCGCGGGGGGATTCGAAGATGCGGTGCACGGCCAGCGTCAGTTCCACGACGCCGAGGTTGGGCCCGAGGTGGCCGCCCGTCTGGGAGACGTTCGTGATCAGGAAATCCCTGATCTCCGAAGCCAGCTGTTCCAGCTGTTCCTCGGTCAACTCGTTCAGGTCCTGCGGATTCCGGATGGTGTCCAAGATTCCCAATGACCCCTCCTTCGGGTGGTAGACGTGCCGTTTAACTCTAACGCCTTGGTGTGAATGCAAAGCCGAAGCCCCGGCTGGTCGGTGACCGGCCGGGGCTTCGGGGAGGTTGGTGCCTGGGCGGCAGTTCCCGCTAGTTGGCGGAAATCTGGCGCAGCACGTACTGCAGGATGCCGCCGTTGCGGTAGTAGTCCGCTTCGCCCGGGGTGTCGATGCGGAGCACCGCGTCGAAGGACTTCGAGGAGCCGTCCTCTGCGGTGGCGGTGACCTTCAGGGTCTTGGGCGTGCTGCCCTCGTTGAGGGCGGTGACGCCCTCCACCGAGAAGGTTTCCGTGCCGGTCAGGCCCAGGCTGGCAGCGTTCTCGCCGGCCGGGTACTGCAGCGGCAGGACGCCCATGCCGATGAGGTTGGAGCGGTGGATGCGCTCGTAGCTCTCGGCGATGACGGCCTTGACGCCCAGCAGTGCGGTGCCCTTGGCAGCCCAGTCGCGCGATGACCCGGAACCGTATTCCTTGCCTGCCAGGACCACCAGCGGGGTGCCGGCTGCCTGGTAGTTCTGCGCGGCGTCGTAGACGTATGCCTGCGGGCCGTCAGCCTGGGTGAAGTCGCGGGTGAAGCCACCCTCAACGCCGTCCAGGAGCTGGTTCTTGATACGGATGTTCGCGAACGTGCCGCGGATCATCACTTCGTGGTTGCCACGGCGCGAACCGTAGGAGTTGAAGTCCTTGCGCTCCACGCCGTTGGCCAGCAGGTACTGGCCGGCCGGGGTGTCGGACTTGAAGGAACCGGCCGGGGAGATGTGGTCGGTGGTGACGGAGTCGCCGAGCTTCAGGAGCACGCGGGCGCCCGAGATGTCCTTGACGGGCTCCGGCTGGGCCTTCATGCCCTCGAAGTACGGGGGCTTCCGGACGTAGGTGGAGTTCTGGTCCCAGGCGAAGGTGTCGCCGGCGGGGGTGTCCAGTGCCTTCCAGCGGTCGTCGCCCTCGAAGACGCCCTCGTAGCCCTTGGCGAACATGTCCTTGTCGATCGAGGAGTCGATGACCTGCTGGACCTCAACCGGGTTGGGCCAGATGTCCTTCAGGAAGACGTCGTTGCCGGCCTCGTCCTTACCGAGCGGGTCGGCCTCGAAGTCGAAGTCCATGGAACCGGCCAGGGCGTAGGCGATGACCAGCGGCGGGGACGCCAGGTAGTTCATCTTCACGTCCGGGTTGATGCGGCCTTCGAAGTTGCGGTTGCCGGACAGGACGGCGCTGACGGCGAGGTCGTTGGCCTGGATGGCCTCGGAGATCTCTGCTTCCAGCGGGCCCGAGTTGCCGATGCAGGTGGCGCAGCCGTAGCCCACGATGTAGAAGCCGAGCTTCTCCAGGTACGGGGTCAGGCCGGACTTCTCGTAGTAGTCGGTGACTACCTTGGAGCCGGGGGCGACGGAGGTCTTGACCCACGGCTTGGCGGTGAGGCCCTTTTCGACGGCGTTGCGCGCCAGCACGGCGGCGGCGAGCATGACCGAGGGGTTGGACGTGTTGGTGCAGGACGTGATGGACGCAATGGTTACCGCGCCGTGGTCCAGCTCAAACTCGCGGCCGTCAGCCATCTTTACGGGCACCGGGTTGGAGATCCGCCCGGCGCCGCCATGCGCTGCGGAGTACTTCGGCGGTTCGCGGTCGGTGTCCGAGATATGGGTCGCTCCGCCCGTGAAGGACGGCGCGTCCGAAGCCGGGAAGCTCTCCTCGAGGGACTCGTCCAGGGTGCCCGCGTTCGCGTCGTGCGAGACGTAGTTGAGCAGGTCGTGGCGGAACTCGTCCTTGGCCTCGGTCAGCTCGATGCGGTCCTGCGGGCGCTTGGGGCCGGCGATCGACGGAACAACCGTGGACAGGTCCAGTTCCAGGTACTCGGAGAACTTGATGTCGCGGGAAGGATCGTGCCACAGGCCCTGTTCCTTGGCGTAGGACTCCACGAGGGCAACGTTCTGCTCGGACCGGCCGGTGAGGCGCAGGTAGTCCAGGGTCACGTCGTCGATGGGGAACATGGCGGCGGTGGAGCCGAACTCGGGGCTCATGTTGCCGATGGTGGCGCGGTTGGCCAGCGGCACGGCCGCGACGCCCTCACCGTAGAACTCCACGAACTTGCCCACCACGCCGTGCTTGCGCAGCATTTCGGTGATGGTCAGCACCACGTCGGTTGCGGTGGCGCCGGCGGGGATGCTGCCGCTGAGCTTGAAGCCCACGACGCGCGGGATGAGCATGGAGACGGGCTGGCCGAGCATTGCTGCCTCGGCTTCGATGCCGCCCACGCCCCAGCCCAGCACGCCCAGGCCGTTGACCATGGTGGTGTGCGAGTCGGTGCCAACGCAGGTGTCGGGGTAGGCGCGCAGTGCACCGTCCACTTCGCGGGTCATGACGGTGCGGGCCAGGTATTCAATGTTGACCTGGTGCACGATGCCGGTTCCCGGGGGGACCACCTTGAAGTCGTCAAATGCGGTCTGGCCCCAGCGCAGGAACTGGTAGCGCTCACCGTTGCGCTGGTATTCGATCTCCATGTTGCGCTCCAGTGCGCCGGAGTTGCCGAAGGCGTCGATCTGGACGGAGTGGTCGATGACCATTTCGGCCGGTGCCAGCGGGTTGACCCGCTTGGGATCGCCACCCAGGTCCTTGACGGCTTCACGCATGGTGGCCAGGTCGACCACGCAGGGAACACCGGTGAAGTCCTGCATGATCACGCGCGCCGGCGTGAACTGGATTTCTGTATCGGGTTCCGCATTCGGATCCCAGCCTGCCAAAGCGCGAACGTGATCGGCAGTGATGTTCGCGCCGTCCTCGGTCCTCAGCAGGTTTTCAAGCAATACCTTGAGGCTGAACGGAAGGTTTTCTGCACCTTCAACGGAGTTCAACCGGAAAATTTCGTACTCGGTTCCGGCTACATTAAGTTTGCCTTTTGAACCGAAGCTGTCCACAGTGCTCATCGCAGGACTCCTCTCGCAACAGTTTCATCTTTGTCGCGCGGTTGACCGCCTGCTAGTTAGGAAGCCCTAAGTAGTTCCAGGGCCCGAAAATTTGCACACGGCCGGCCGAGAATTCGGGCGCGACGTGGGACTACTACGGCCATCGTAGTCGAAAACCGTGGCGGCATCATGGAGCCGGAGTCAGCAGTGCCACTGTCTCGAGGTGGTGGGTGTGGGGGTACAGGTCGAAGGCCCGCAGCCCGGCGAGCTCCCACCCGGAGCGTCGGAAGTAACCGAGGTCACGCGCGAACGACGCCGGATCGCAGGACACATAGGCAATGGCCCGGGGCTGCGACGCGACGAGTTGGCCGACGACGGCTTTCCCGGCTCCGGCGCGGGGAGGGTCGAGGACCAGGGCGTCGAAGTTCCGCGGTTTCTGGCGCAGGACCTGCTCCACGCGCCCTTGGACCACCTCCACCTGCGGTGCGGAGTGCAGGTTCTTCCGGGCATCCCGGCTTGCCCCCGGCGCCCCTTCGACCGAGAGGACGGACCCCGTCTCCCCTACGGCATCAGCCAGCACGGCAGTGAAGAGCCCGGCGCCCGCGTAGAGGTCGGCCACCACGGCTCCGGGGTTCAGGAAGTCACCTTTCCGGAGGAATTCTGTGACAGCACCCACAAGGGTCCCGGGCGCGTCGCGGTGTATCTGCCAGAAACCCTCGCCGGTCACCCGGTATTCATGTCCGGCGGCGGTTTCCTGCACCCAGGTGCGTCCCCGGAGCTGCGTGACGGTTCCGGCCAGCGGATCGAAGGCTGCCACCGATGCGTCCGCCGGCAGGGCCGCGGCGATCGCCCGCAGCCGCTTGTCCTTGGTGCCCGGCGCGGGGGCCAGGAGCACCAGGGGCCGGGAACCGTTGGCCGGCGCGGCCACCTCAACCCGTTCGATGCCCTGCAGGTCCAGGTCCCACAGGCGCAGGGTGTTGATGGCTTCGCTTGCCAGGGGCATCTCCCGCACCGCAACGATGTGGTTGGAGCGGTGGGCGTGCATCCCGAGCCTGCCGCCCGGGGTGACCGAAAAACTCGCCCGCGTGCGCCACCCCAGGCCGGTGCCGCCGTCGTCCGCTTCCCCTACGCGTTCGACCCCGCCGGTCCATACGGACGGCACCTGGTCGAAGCCGGCCAGCCGGGTGAGCTGTTCTGCCACGACGTCCGCTTT
Source organism: Pseudarthrobacter sp. 902506025 (assembly GCF_040702325.1). Classification (NCBI taxonomy): domain Bacteria; kingdom Bacillati; phylum Actinomycetota; class Actinomycetes; order Micrococcales; family Micrococcaceae; genus Pseudarthrobacter; species Pseudarthrobacter sp. 902506025. The sequence goes on along the minus strand of NZ_JBFBKW010000001.1, from coordinate 49,870 downwards.
CAGGCTGCGCTGCCGGGCCAGGGTCATGTGCCCGAACTCGGCCCCGCCCACCGGCGGGTGGCCGTGGCCCCAGCCGCGCAGGGAATCGGCCACGTGCCAGAAGTGTTCCACCCGGTCCGGCGATGCTTCCAGCACCTCGATGACATCGGCCCGCCAGAACTTGGCGCCGTCCGCGGCGTCGGTGAGCCTGACGCGGACCTTCTCCCCCGGAATGGCGTGCCGGACAAAGACCACGCGGCCCTCATGGCGCGCCACGCAGTGCCCGCCGTGGGCCACCGGACCGACGTCGAGGACGGCCTCCTCACCGGTGTGGCCGGTTTCATCCCCTGCGGGCAGGGAAGTATCTGATGCCGGCAAAGCGGCGGAAGGGTTGGCGGTCACTGGACATCCTGGAGGTTCTTGGCTTCTTCGGAGGATTTGAGCTGCCAGGGAACGCTGGCCACCATGACTCCCGGTTCAAAGTGCAGCCGGGTCTTGATGCGGAGGGCGGTCTGGTTGTGAACCAACTGCTCCCACCACTTGCCCACCACGTACTCGGGGATGTAGACCACCACCAGGTCCCGCGGGGAATCCAGGCGCATCTGCTTGACGTAGTCCATGATGGGCGTGACGGTCTCGCGGTACGGGCTGGCGAGCACGGTCAGCGGCACCGGGATCTCAAGTTTTTCCCAGTCCGCGATGGTGTGTGCGGTCTCGTCCGGGTCGATGTCCACGGTGATGGCGTCCAGCCGGGAGGGGCGGGATGCCCGCGCGTAGGCCAGGGCCCGCAGCACCGGCTTGCGGACGTGGGAGACCAGCAGGACGGCGTGGACCCTGGTGGGCAGGGCGCGCGGTGAGGAGTCCTCGTCCACGGCGAGTTCCTTGGCGACGTTGTCGTAGTGGGCCCGGATGCTCCACATGATCAGGAAGAGGATGAACATGGCCAGCAGGGCAATCCAGGCGCCCTGCTGGAACTTGGTGATGAGGACGATGACCAGCACCAGGCCGGTCATGCCGAAACCGATGCTGTTGATGGTCCGGGACTTGATCATCTTCCGCCGGACGGCCTTGTCCTTGGCCAGTTTCAGCTCGCGCCCCCAGTGCCGGATCATGCCGAGCTGGCTGAGCGTGAAGGAAATGAAGACGCCGACAATGTAGAGCTGGATGAGCTTGGTGACGTCCGCGTCGAACGAAATAATGAGCACCAGGGCGCCTGCCGCGAGGGCCAGCACGCCGTTGCTGAACGCGAGCCGGTCGCCGCGGGTCCGGAGCTGGCGGGGCAGGTAGCCGTCCTGGGCGAGGATGGAACCCAGGACCGGGAAGCCGTTGAAGGCGGTGTTGGAGGCGAACACCAGGATGACGCCGGTAGCGGCCACCACGATGTAGAAGGGGATGGACCCTTCGCCGAAGATGGTCTGCGCGATCTGGCTGATGGCCGGGTTCTGGATGTAGCCCTCAGGCAGCGGGCTGCCGTTCAGCAGGAATTCCTTGGCGGGGTCCAGCACAATGTGGACCTTGGTGGCATTTGCCAGGTAGATGATGCCCGCCAGCATGGCGGCGCCGATCACGCCCAGGAGCAGCAGGGTGGTGGCTGCGTTCTTGCTCTTGGGGTGCCGGAAGTTGGGAACGCCGTTGCTGATGGCTTCGACGCCGGTCAGGGCCGCGGCGCCCGAAGAGAAGGCCCGCAGCAGCAGGAAGGCGCCGGCCAGGCCCACCAGGCCCTGGTCGAAGCCTTCGGCGGGAACAATGGTGAACGCAGCCGACGGCGCCTCGCCCAACTGCCCCGTGGCGGCCTGGAACATGCCCACCGCGGTCATGCCGAGGATGGACGCCATGAAGATGTAGGTGGGGACGGCGAAGACGCTGCCCGCTTCCTTGATGCCGCGCAGGTTCACCAGGGCCAGGATGACGACGCCGATGGTGGCGATGACGGCCTGCTCGCCGTGCAGCGAGGGCACAGCCGTGGTCAGGTACGCCGCGGCGGAGGACATCGACACGGCGACGGTCAGGACGTAGTCCACCAGGAGGGCAGACGCCACCGTCAGGCCGGCGTACTTGCCCATGTTCTCGTTGGCGATCTCGTAGTCGCCGCCGCCTGACGGGTACGCGTGGACGTTCTGCCGGTAGGAGGCCACCACGGTCAGCAGCACCACCATCACCGCCAGGCCGACCCACGGAGAGATCGCCACGGCGCTGACACCGGCCAGTGCCAGGGTGAGCAGGATCTCGTCCGGTGCGTAGGCTACGGACGAGAGGGCATCGGACGCAAAGATCGGCAATGCGATCTTCTTGGGAAGGAGGGTGTGGGCCAGTCGGTCATTCCGGAAGGGCCTGCCCACCAGCACGCGTTTGACGGCGTTCAGTATTGTCAACACCCCACAAAGCTAGTCTGATTCGCGGACGATGTCATGACGGGCCGCTGCCAGGCCTAACAAGGGCCATGCCGGTAGAGTTCTAGCTGCACGATCCTGACTTAGATACAAAGGAGATACGGTGGCGCATTTCGTGATCATGGGATGTGGCCGGGTGGGGGCAACGCTGGCGCACACGCTGGAGGATGCCGGTCATTCCGTGGCCATCATCGACCAGGATGACCGCGCGTTCCGCCGGCTCCGCCAGGGCTTCACCGGCCGGAAGGTGACCGGTGTGGGCTTTGACCGCGAGACCCTCAAGCAGGCAGGAGTTGGCGAGGCCTACGCCTTCGCCGCCGTTTCCAGCGGTGACAACTCAAACATCCTGGCCACCCGGGTTGCCCGCGAGACCTTCCACGTTCCGCATGTCGTCGCCAGGATCTACGATCCGGGTCGCGCCGAAATCTACCAGCGCCTGGGCATCCCCACGGTGGCCGCCGTCCGCTGGAGCGCGGACCAGGTGCTGCGCCGCATCCTTCCCGAACAACATCTCGCCGGTGATTTCCGTGAGCCCTCGGGCCGGCTGGTCCTGGCTGAACTGGACCTGGACGCCGGCTGGATCGGGCACCGGATCAGCAGCATTGAGAAGGCCGCCGATGTCCGCGTGGCCTATGTCACCCGCTTTGGCGAGGGCCTGCTGCCTGGCGCCGGAACGGCGTACCAGGACGGTGACACCGTGCACGCCATGCTGCAGGTGGACCGCAGCGCCCAGATCGCCCAGATCCTCGCCAAAGCCCCCGCCAAGGAGTACCAGTGAAAGTCGTTATCGTCGGCGCCGGCAGCGTCGGATCATCCATCGCCAGGGAATTGCTGGCGCATAAGCACGAGATCCTCCTGATCGACCTCAAGCCCGAGGTGATCGGCCGCAGCGGCCTGCGGGGCGCCCACTGGCTGGTGGGCGACGCGTGCGAGCTCTCCACGCTGCAGGGCGCCAAGGTGGAGGACGCCGACGTCGTAGTCTCCGCAACGGGCGATGACAAAGTGAACCTGGTGGTGTCCCTGCTGGCGAAGACCGAGTTCGGTGTTGGCCGCACCGTGGGCCGGGTGAACAACCCGAAGAATGACTGGATGTTCAATGACTCCTGGGGTGTTGATGTAGCCGTCAACACCCCGCAGCTGATGACCGCCCTCGTGGAGGAGGCAGTGGAGATCGGTGACCTGGTCCGCCTGCTGACGCTGCAGACCGGGGTGGCGTCCCTGGTGGAATTCACCGTGCCCCACGACTCCCACGTCATCGGCATGACCGTGGGAGACATCCACTGGCCGGAGGACGCCACCCTGGTGGCCATCCTGCGGGACCAGGCGCCGATCACGCCCAGCAGGGACGACGTCATCGACGGCGGGGACGAACTTTTCTTCGTCACCACCATTGCTGCCGAGGACGGACTGCGGGAGCTGCTCTCGTCCGCCCCGGGCAGCATCGACGCCGGGGAACAGGCCCCGGGCAACGGCCAGCCGGCCAACGCGGGCGGCCACGGCCATGCTTTGGACGACGACGGCTTCGACGGCTAGGCCGGCCGCCGCGAGGCCTGGGCGTCAGGCCGTACGGTCGGCGCCGGCTTCAGCTTCGGCCGGAGCAGGCCGGGTTACCAGCCACGCAACCCAGATCCCGAGGATGTACAGGGGTGCACCCATGATGAGGCGGGTGGTGGCGAGTGCGGCGATGCCGTCGGTGCCCATGAGGTAGAGGGGCACCTGCACGATGAGCCGGAGCGCCAGGACCGCGACAATGATCCACGTGCCCAGCCGGTATGCCTTGACCCGGGCCGGTTCCTTGCGCCACTCCACGCCCTCATTGCGGATGAAACCGAAGAGGAGGCCCGCCACGGGCCACTTGACGGCAATGGAAAGGACCATCGCCAGGATGTAGGCGCCGTTGGTGAAGAAGCCGGGAAGGTAGAAGTCCTCCGCCTTTCCGGTGGTGTTGGCCAGCCAGGCGGAAATGCCGACGCCGGCCACTCCCGCCAGCGCCTGGGTCAGGGGGCGCCGCTGCACCAGCCGGACCACGGTGAACACAGCTGCCGACGCCAGGGCGGCCACCAGGGACAGGGTGAGCTCGCGGGTGATGGTGAAGGCCACCAGGAAGACAAGGCCGGGAACGATGCTCTCCGCAATGCCCTGCACTCCGCCGGCGCTCCGCAGGACGTCCACGCGTCCGTCGTGGGTGCGGTGGAGTCCGGCCTTTGCAGCGTACTCAGCGGCGAGGCCGGCAACCGGGGACGGACCTGGAGCCTGAGGGCCGCCCTGCTGCTGCCCGTTCCTGCCGGGGTTCTCAGGTCCGGTGGGCTGTTCAGGCTGGTGCGCGGTCATTCGTTCTCCTGGCGGGACAGTATCTCGTAGCGGGGATTGAATATGGTGGGCATGTCCTTGCCGCGGGCCAGCATCCCCTCGACCCGGATTTCCGCACCTGCTTCGATGCCCGGCACCCGGCGGCGGCCCAGCCAGACGACGCGGAGCCGCGGTGGCCGGCCCTGTCCCGGAGCGGCCGGACGTGCGGCGTCGTCCTCCGAAACGATGGCGCTGAATTCGGCAGTCCGGTCCGCAGGTACAAACGTCACGGAGTCAATGTGCCCCTGGCACGTGACGCGGCCCCGGTCGGGCAGTTGGCCCAGTGGCGTGACGCCACGCGTTGACTGCGTGGCTCCGTCCTGCGGGGACTCAGCCGATCTGGGTAATTTCGGGACCACGTTCGGGCTCCTCCAGGGTGGGTGCGGCGGGCGGAGGAGTGGCTGAAGCGTCCTTGGGCAGCCTCAGCTGCAGAAGATCGCGCGGCGGCATGGGGCTGTCCCCGCGGACCACCACGACCTGCCGGAACAGGGCCTCGAGCGGTTCCGCGGCGGGGCGTTCCAGCGCGGCGGGTCCACCCAGGACGCCGCGCAGGAACCAGCGGGGCCCATCGACGCCGATGAAACGGGCCACCCGGTAGCCCTGGCTGCCGTCCGGAAGTCCGGCGGGCAGCTTGGCCACCAGTTCGGTGCCGAAAGCGCCTTCAACCTCTTCAACCTGGCCGCCCTGCGCGCCGACTGACTGGCCGATCTGTTCGCGGATCTCATCCCAGAGCGTCTCTGTCTTGGGGGCGGCGAACGCCTGCAGCTGGAGGCTGGAGCCGTTAAGGTCCAAGGTGACTGCCACTACCCGCTGCGTTGCCTCTTCCACCTCGAGGCGGAGCTGAAGGCCCTCGCTCGGTGTGATGAGCAGGGCGCCGAGGTCAACAAAGCCGTCGCGGCTGCTGATTTCGGACTCGTCGAAGGGGCCGTCCTGGCGGCGGGCGGCAGTGCCCGGTTCGCCTTCTCCGGCCTCCGCGATCGTCAGCTCGTCGGCCGGCTGCGCCGGCTCTTCATTCTTTGCTTTCCTGCCGAGCCCAAAGACCATGGGTGACTCCTTAATCCTGAAAATGTGCCAGTTCTGAATGGTTCCGGTGGGAACTGCGAAGGTCCCACCGTCGTGCGTGCTGGCGTGGCAGCGGGTGCGTCCTGGTGTCAGGCTCCGGGGACGTTGAAACCGCCGGTGGACCCAAAGCCGCCCGTGCCGCGCACGGAACCGCTCAACTCGCTGACAGGAATGAACTGGGCGTACTCCACCCGCTGGATGACCATTTGGGCAATTCTATCGCCGCGGCGCAGCTCAATCGGCTGGGATGAGTCGGTGTTCAGCAGGGTCACCGAGATCTCGCCCCGATAGCCCGCATCGACGGTGCCGGGCGCGTTGACGATCGTGAGGCCGTGCTTGGTGGCCAGGCCGGAGCGGGGGTGGATCAGCGCCACGAACCCTTCCGGAAGTGCGATGGCGACGCCGGTGGGGACCAGTTTGCGCTCCCCCGGCAGCAGGACCACGTCCTCGCGGGCACGGAGGTCTGCGCCGGCGTCGCCCGGATGTGCGTAGGACGGCGCTTCCAGCTCCGGATCCAGCATTTTCAACTGGACCTGCAGGGTGGGGGCAGCGGGGGCGGGTGATGCTGCGTCCGGGACAAGGTCTACCGTGGCGGGATGATCAGTCACAGTCACTCACTCTAACCCGCGCCCCCGAATCAGTCCTAAGGAGCCCGCGGCCACGGCGCCGGCCGGGAGGCTTGCCCCAAGGTGAAATAGCGGGCCAAAGGTGGAAAGCTTGGGCTATGCCCGAATCAAGCTCGCCCGCGTCCGTTCCCAGCACCCCCTCCACTGGCGGACCGGTTATTTACCGGGAGAAGCTGTGGCCCAACGCCTGGATCTGGGTTATCGCAGCCGGTGTCTCCGCGGCCGGCATCCTGGTCTTCGCCCCCATCAGCATGGCGGCGGGCTACACCGCGGCACTGGTGCTCCTGGCCATCATCACGGTCCTCCTGGTCCTTTCCACGCCTTCCATCACGGTGACGCCGGATGCGCTCACTGTTGGACGGGCCACCATCGAACGCCGCTTTGTGGGCGGTGTGCAGCAGTTCACGTCCGGCGAAGCGACGGCGGAGCGCGGCACCCGGCTGAACGGGCTGGCCTACCTTTGCATCCGCGGCTGGATCGATCCGGTGGTGAAGATCGAAATCACTGACCCGGCCGACCGGACCCCCTACTGGCTGGCCTCGACCCGCCACCCGGACCAACTGACGGCAGCCCTGGCCCGCCGCTGACACTCCCGTTACGCCCCGCCCGGGCCCTGATCCGGCGGAAAATCACGGCGCGCCCTGCCTCTTGAGCCAAATCCGCACCGCCGGGTGGCAGAGTTTCGGTTGATAGTAATGCCAGGGTGGAGGATTTGTATGCAGGATCTACGGCTTGTAGGCGTGCACGACGACGGGACGCATCTCCTGTTGAGCGGGGCCGGCGGCGAGATGTTCCAGCTGCCGATCGATGAGGCCCTCAGGACGGCCAGCCGGTCCACGGCGAAACCGAGGACGGAGCGGCCTGCCGTTCCCATGTCCCCCAGGGATATCCAGGCCCGGATCCGTGCGGGTGCAACCGCTGCCGACGTCGCGGAGTTGTCCGGGATGCCGCTGGCCAAGGTGGAGCGCTATGAGGGCCCGGTGCTGGCGGAGCGCGAGTACGTTGCGCAGCAGGCACGGAAGGTTGAAGTCGCGGCACCCTCCCCCGGCCACGACGTCTACCGGTCCGCGTTCGGCGACAACCCGGCCACGCTGGGCGACATGGTGGCCCACCGGCTTTCGGCCCACGGCATCGACCCAGGCACTGTGGAATGGGACTCGTGGCGGCGCCAGGACGGCACCTGGACTGTCTCGGCAAGCTTTGAGGCCAAACCCGGCGGGACCTCCGGAATCGGGGAAGAGCCGCCCGCGCTGTGGACCTTCAACCCCGGCCGCAAATCGCTGCAGAACACCAACCGCTGGGCACAGCAGCTGAGCGAACTCGAGCCTTTGGACGGCCCCGTTCCCGCGCGCCGCCTCACGGCGGTTTCCGACCGCCCCTTCGATTTTGAGACTGACGCGGACTCCTCCAAGGCATCCTCTGGGGGTCAGGGTCCTGCGCAGGAAGGCGCAAAGGAATCCGACGGCCTCCTGGACATGCTCCGGTCGCGGCGCGGCCAGCGGCTGGGTGTGGACGAAGATTCGGACGACGCCCTGGCGCTGCTCCTGGCCCATGGCGTCCCGGCTGCCCACCCGCGGCCTTCCGAGGTAGCCGCCGAGGCCGCTCCTGAGCCGGAATCGGAGGACCCCGAATCCCAGGACGGGCCGCAGGACGCACCGGCCGCCCAGGGGGATTCGTTCATCCGGCGCCGTGATGCAAGGCCGTCAATGTTGTCCCGGCTGAGCCTGCTCCCGCCGCACCGGGACGGCAACGATGACGCACTGCGGCTTCACGACGGCGTCAGTACCGACACCCGGGAAATCACCATTGCGGCGTCCCCGCAGAAGCCGTCCGGTTCCGCGCCTGCTGCCGGGTCCGGTAACTCCGGCGGCGCCGGGCTGGATGAGCTGCTGGGCAGCAATCCCCGCCGCCCGGCACCCAAGCAAAACGATGCATCCCCCTCTACCGGGCAGTTGCCCGAGACCGAGGCGCCGGAACGGCCTGCCCGGCCCAAGCGTTCCAGCGTCCCGTCCTGGGACGAGATCGTCTTCGGCACACGGAGCGACTAAAGGCTCTCTGCCGGCACCCTCAGGGGTAGTTCCTCCAACTGCTGCATGCTAGGCTCCCCGCACACCATCGGTCAGAAGCTGCACTTACCCCTGGAGGTTCGCTGTGCCGGACACCACCTGCCACATGTCAATGTCCCTGGACGGGTTCGTCGCCGGGCCTGACCAAAGCCGCGAGAACCCGCTGGGCAAGCGGGGGCTTGAACTCCACGGCTGGCACATCGGCGATCCCCGCGCCAACGAGGCCAACGGGATCGCGGCTGATTGGCTGATGCGCCCGCGGGGAGCCTACGTGATGGGCCGGAACATGTTTGGTCCCGTCCGCGGAGACTGGGACGAGGACTGGAGCGGATGGTGGGGCCCCGAGCCGCCCTACCATGCGCCGGTGTTCGTCCTTACCCATTACCCGCATGATCCGATCCAGATGGAGGGCGGGACAACCTTCCACTTTGTCACCGACGGCTTCGATGCGGCGTACGCGGCGGCGCTCGAGGCAGCCGGGGGCAAGGGAGTGGATATTGCCGGCGGAGCATCCACCGTCCGCCAGGCGCTGGCCGCCGGCGTGATCGACGAGCTCACCCTGGACATCGCTCCGGTTTTACTCGGTTCGGGTGAACGGATTTTTGACGGCATTGAATCATTTGGCTTCGAACCCGTCGAGGTACTCCACTCTCCCTTGGCCACGCACATCCGCTACCGCCGGACGGCCCAGTAGCAGTCAGCGCTGCTCAACCCGGCCGTGCGCCGCACATGGGCGCATCACACGGCAAGGTGCTGGAGGAGGGCATCTTCCAGAAGGCTCCGTTCTCAGGCTTGTTGCGGGCCTCGGGCAAGAACCCGGACGGCCATCCCGGAGGCCATTGGGCAGGTTCCCAGTCCTGGTGTTCGCTTTGGTAGTGGCGGCCGGTGGGTGAGGTCCAGCCGGGGGGTTCGTTCTTGGTGGCGGGGGTGGGTTTCCAGGCGGTGGTGTGGCGGAGTTTGTGGTGTTTCGGGCAGGGCTGTCCGAGGTTGCTGATTCCGGTGGGGCCGCCGTTGGCCCAGGCGAGGATGTGGTCGGCGTCGTTGTCCAGGGAGTTGTTGCTGCAGCCCGGGAACGGGCATTTGCCGTCCCGCAGCCGCAGCCACGCCCGCATGGCTTTGGTGACCCGGTAGCTTGTCCGGCCGATTTCCAACGGTGCCCCGTCCCGCGGGTCCACCAGCACCCGGTAGAACGAGCCCGCACCGCCAGCGACGAGTGCCCGGGCCATTGACGGTGGGATGGGACCGTACCCGTCCAGCACCGCCGGTTCATCGGTCAGGCCCATCAGCGAGAACACCGGGACCGTGACCAGCACCTGCGCCCGGATCCGTGGTTCCGCGCGATCCCCGGCGGCACCCTCACCCTCGGTGAAGCTGCCGCTGGAGCTGACATCGCCGCCGGTGTCACCGTCGTTCGTGGTGCCGCTGGTGAGGATCGCGTCGGTGAAGGTGTCGGCCCGGAGTTGGGGCATGCTGCGGGGCTCGTCCGGTCCCTGCATGCCCCGGGCGGCCGCGGTGAGCCGGTTCCACCCGGCGAGGGCCTGGTCCGCGGGCAGGTACGCGGACAGCCAGGCCATCCCGTCCTGGTCCGGCCGGAACTCCACCCGCCGCTCAGCCACGCCTTTGGCGTGGCGTTTTTCGATGGACCCGGCCTGGTGGCGTTCCCGCCAGGTACGGGCCTTGGCCTTGAACCGGTGCGCCGGCAACCCACCCACCGGGCACCCCCGCGCCCGGTCCGGGGCGTCCGGGTCCAGGAAATGCGCTTCCAACGCCGCAGCCCCCGCACCATCCAGACACGCTGTCTCATCGGCCATCACCACCGCGTGGCTCCAGGAGATCGCCCCGGCCTGCAACGCCTCCAACGTCCGCGGCAACGTCGCCGTGACCGCGTGCGAGGTGACCAAGAACGACGACGCCGCCCGCGGACCCAGAGCCAGCACACACCCGATCTCCGCCGCGACCGCCATCTCCTGCGCCCGCACCGGAACATCCGGCCCCGCAACAACATGGGCGGTGTCCGAGTACGTCACCGCCGCCCTGGCCTTCAACCCAGCGATCCCGGCCTCAACCTCCCGGGACCCCGCCAAAATCTCCAGGCAACCATCCGCCAAACCAGCCAACGGGTCAGCCACAGAAAAAGGCACCGCACCCGCCCCATCCACCTCAGCACTCAGCACCGCAAGGGCAGCCTTGATCTCCCCAAACGCCCTCGCCACCGCCGCCATCCCCATAAACCCATCATGGCAAAGGGGTACGACAGTATGAGTCGGAGCCGCAAGGAAGCGCTTCTGCTTCCCGGAATGGAGGTGCCGGTGCGGGAGTTCGGATGCGTGCGCGGAAGCGTCAGCCCTGCCGGCCTGTCCCCCGGCCCTCGCCGGGTCCACCGGAGCCGTGCCAAAGGCAGGCATCGACGTCGAACGGCAGCAACTGGTCCTGCTGTGCCATCAGGGATGCGCCGTGAGCAGTCACCCGCCTCATGAAGTGTCGCCGGCACAAGGTTTCGTACCCCACCACCGGAACATGCCCTGCCTCGGGGGCAGCGGCTTCCACCACCATGTCCACGTCGCCCACCACCACCTGCGCACCTTCGGTGACCATGACGCCGTCGACCGTCCTGGCATTGTGGGTGGCGCGGCGGCCGCACCAGCACAGCGCCTCCACCTGGAGCACCTGCACCCGGTCGGCGAGCTCGATCAGGCGCTGCGAGCCAGGGAACAGCCTGGTGCGGAAATCAGCGGTGATGCCGAACGCGAAGACGTCGACGTCGATCTCGTCCACCACTTTGGCCAGCTGCTCCACCTGTTCGGGCGTGTAGAACTGTGCTTCGTCGCAGATCAGGTAGTCCACACGCTGCCCCTGGGTGCGGCGGATCATGACTTCCTCCCAGAAGTCGGTGCTGTCCAGCACCTCCACGGCGTCCGTCTCCAGACCCAGGCGGCTGGAGATCCGGGACTCACCGGCGCGGTCGTTGCGGCTGAACCGGACACCGCCGCGGCCGCGGGCCCGGTGGTTGTAGTCCATCTGCAGGGCCAGGGTGGACTTTCCGCAGTCCATGGTTCCGGAGAAAAAGATGAGCTCAGCCACGCCGGCGGTTCCTTCCTTCGGCCGTGAAGCAGAGCAGCGGGACCTCCCGCTCAGCCTTGGTCAGCGAGCCGTGCTGGCCCACCACCTCCATGGCAGTCGGCCGCATGCGCCGGCCATCGTAAAGCGCGACGGCGTCCCGCGCCGCGATCATGACGTCACCGATCCTGCCTTCAACAGCGGGCCGGACATCCTTGCCGAAGAGTCCCCCGGCTACGGCTTCACCGCGTGTGAAGGCCCAGATCCGGTCGCCGAACCGCGCCTTCCAGGCCGCCAGCAGCCGCTCCGCGCCGCCGTCCGACAGATGCGTTTCTTCAAGGTACAGGTGGACCATCCGTGGTTCACCTGCCGTGTGCCGGACGCCCTCCACCAGGGCGGAGTCCGTGGAGAAATCGATCCGCTGCGGTTCGGCCACGTCCAGCATCCCGTGGTCTGCCGTGAGCAGGATGGTGGTGCCGGCGGGAAGGGTGGAGTTGAGCCGCTTGACCGTGGCATCGAGCTCTTCCAGCTGGTGTTCCCACTGCTCGGAGCGGCATCCGTAGCGGTGGCCGGCCTTGTCCAGGTCGTTGACGTAGAAATACATGAGGGACGGGCCTGGTGCTGCCATGGCTTCGGCCGCGGCGGCGGTCCGGGCATGGGCGGTTGTCCCCGGAATGAACCTGCCGCCCCGGAGTGCGGCCCGGGTCATGGGCGAGCCGTCGAACTGGGAGAGGCTGACCGTGCTGACGTCCACCTGTCCGGCGATCCGTTCGAACACGGTAGGGAACGGCTGCCAGGCCGACGGATCTACGCCCGGATCCCAGTTCCCCAGCAGGTTGACCACCTTGTCCTGGTCAGGGTCCAGGACGTCGTAGCCCACCATGCCGTGCTGGCCGGCAGGAAGCCCGGTCCCAAAGCTGGACAAGGCCGCTGCTGTGGTGGAAGGGAAGGCGGAGTCCAGCCACACCGGGACGTCGCCCTGCCCGGCCTGAAGCACAGAGCGCAGGAAGGGGGTGTGGGCGGATTTCTGCTTGAGGAGGTTCCGGCCCAGTCCGTCCGCGAGGACCACGCACACCCGTGAGGCAGCAGGGAATCCGAGGGTATTGGCAAAACCTTCCACCCCAAGGCTTGCGGCTGCACTGGTCAGCACTTCAGCGATGGAACGATGCCCGTAGGCGGGAGCAGGCGGAAGGTCGGGGGTGCGTCCGGAGGCTTGTACGGCGTGGTGGCGGTCTTCCGGCATCAGCGCTGCTGGTGCCCGCGGCTGAGCCGGTTGCCGAACACTCCGGAGCGCGGCCGCGGCGCCATGGATTGGGCGTGGGATACGGGGGCGGCGGAACCGGTGTTGACGGCGCGCAGGGCCCGGGCAAACAGTTTGGCGTCCTGCACGGCCTGCAGCCCGTCAGCTTCGGCGCTGATCCGGAGCACGATGTCCTCCTGCGCGATGGTTCCGGTGTAGCCGTGGTCCGCTTCGCACTGCGGATCGCCGCAGCTGGCCGGACCCATGTCCAGCCGCTGGCCGCCGGACCACGCGATGGACAGGGTCAGTTCCCGAACAGGGTCGGAAGGCTTGTAGTTCTGCGGCTGCGCGTACATGTAGCTGAGGACCACCGACCTGATCTGGGACACGGGAACGGACTCCGTGGAGATCTGGGCGACGATCTGCTCCCCCGCCTCATCCAGCTGCTGGTCGTCCACATGGGTGATGACCAGCATGTCCGCGGTGAGGACCAGGACAGTGATGTGGCGGCGCACTTCTGCCCGGTCGAAGTGCGTTTCCAGGTGCACCAGGTGCGCCACGCAGTCCCGGCCATCCAGTGCGTCATCGACAACATCGGACACCAGGCGCGGGTAGAACCCGGCCTTCTGCAGCGCGTCCTCCAGGCCCTGGCCCTGGACTCCGTGGTTGTGTGAGCTGTGCTGGCGGACTGCCTGGTTTTCGTTTCCGGGCGTTTCGGGCGCCGACGCGGGAGGCTGGAAGCTCATGCCCCCATTTTCACAGATCGGCCGGTCACTTGCTAACCGCCTCAGCCGAGCATGGCCCGGCGGGCGCTGTCGGTGCGCTGCGCGGCGTTTCCGATCCGCACGTCCGCGGCGAGGATGGTGGCCCCGGACGTGCCGCACAGGACAGGGTTGAATTCCACCAGCACGATCTCCGGATGGTTGTCCTTCATCCATGCCAGCCTGCCCGCGAGGTCCTCCAGCGCCTGCACGTCCACGGCCGGCAGGCCCTGGTAGCCGAAGAGCTTCCGGGACGCCCTGGGCGCCCGGATGAAGTCGTGGACGTCCGCCGCCGAAAGCGGCGGAACCCGGTGGGACCAGTCGTCCAGGAGGTTGACGGCGTCACCGGCGAGGCCGAACGAGATGACCGGTCCCAGCAGGGGGTCCTCGATGGCCCGGAACGTGCACGCCTGCCCCACGGGCGCCATGGCCTGGACTTCGAGGGCCGGATCTCCGTAGGCAGCGAGCGCACGCCGCATCTGCAGCACATTCAGGCGCAGCGATTCGGCGTCCTCGATGCCAATCCGCACGCCGCCGAGGTCCAGCCGGTGGCGGAGGGCAGGTTCGGTGGTCTTCAGCACCACCGGCCAGCCCAGTGAGTCGGCGGCGGCGACCGCCTCATCCGGAGTGGTGAACGGCGCCGAGGGCAGGACGGAAATACCGTAGTGCCCCAGCAGGGAGGCGGTTGCCGCCGGGTCCAGCTGCTTGAGCTGTTCGCCCGTGACATCCCGCAGCAGTTCATCGATCTCAGCCGCCGCCTGCCGCGGGTCGCAGCCGGCGGGCTCCACGAAGTGCCCCTGGTCGCGGGCGGCCCATTCCGCGTACCGGACCACCGCGGCGAGGGCGGCCACCGCGGCGCCGGGGTTTGAGAAGCAGGGGACGGTGCACCCCTCGGTTCCCAGCAGGCCCTCTACGTTGATGGCGGGGTCCAGGATTCCGGTGAAGGCTGCCACCACCGGTTTCCCTGCGCTTGCGGAGCATTCCGCGAGGACCTGGGCCACCGCGTCGACCGTCAGCCCGCGGGCAGGCAGGAGTGCGGCGACGGCGGCGTGGACGGCGTCCGAGGCAAGGGCGTCAAGGAGGGCTTTCCGGAGCAGGGGCAGGGCCACGGACTGGCCGGCGTCCAGGTCGAGCCCGGAAACCACCTGCGCCACTCCCAGCCCGTGCGCCGCAGCGCTGTCCGCCACCACGTTGCCCAGCGCCTGGGAGTTGCTGAAGATGGCGACGTCGGGCCCGGCCGGGAGCGGCCTTCCCGACACCACCTGTGCCACGTCCACCAGTTGTTCAACGGTCTCCACCCTGATCACGCCGGACTGGCGCAGCATGGCATCCAGCGCTCCCGCCGGCGCCTGCGTGGTGCGGACGGCATGGCCTGGTGGCAGGCGCAGCCCCATGGTGTCGGATTTGGCGACGATGACCGGCTTGGTGCGTGCCAGCCGGCGTGCGATGCGGGAGAACTTGCGCGGGTTGCCGATCGATTCGAGGTACAGGCCCACGGCGGAGGTGTCGGCGTCGTCCTCCCAGTACTGCATCATGTCGTTGCCGGAAACGTCCGCCCGGTTGCCCGCCGAGAGCAGGCTGGACAGCCCCAGCCGGCGCCGGCTGGAGGCGGCATACAGCGAGACGCCGATGGCCGCCGACTGGCTGAACAGGCCCAGGCTGCCGCGCAGCGGCATGGTGGGCGCCATGGAGGCGTTCAGTGAGACGTCGGGGTGGGTGTTGGCGATGCCCAGCGACGCCGGCCCGATCACCCGCATCCCGTTCGCCCTGGCCTGGCGTACCAGGGCGCGCTGCCGCTGGAGCCCGCGTTCGCCGTCGTCCGCGAAGCCTGCGGAGGCGATCACCACCCCCTTGACGCCCGCGGCCGCGCACTCTTCCACCACGCCGGCGACTTCCTCGTAGGGCACGGCGATGATGGCCAGCTGCACGGGCTGGGGAACTTCGGAGAGCTTGCCGTAGGACATCATGCCCGCCAGTTCCAGCGCCTCCGGGTTGATGGCGTACACCGGGCCGTGGAAACCGCCCTCGATGATGTGCTCCAGCAGCTGGTACCCCACGGTCCCCCACCGGCGGCTGGCCCCGATGACGGCAACGGACGACGGCGCCAGCAGCTCCCGGACGCTCCTCGCCTCCGCGCGGTGCTCGCGGGATTCCATCACGGCACGGGATTTTTCGGTGGGGTCGACGTTGAATTCCAGGCTGACGACGCCGTCGTCGAAGTGGCGCTTGACGTCGTAGCCGGCGTCGGAGAAGACCATCAGCATCTTGCGGTTCTCCGGCAGGACCTCGGCGGTGAACTTCCGGATCCCGTTTTCGTGCGCCGCGGCGGCCAGGTGCTCCAGCAGGATGGACCCGATGCCCCTCCCTTGGTGGGCGTCGGCGATGTTGAAGGCGACCTCCGCCTCGGTGGGATCGGTGAGCCGGTCATACCGGCCGATGCCGATGATTTCGCCGCCAATGGTGATG
This sequence comes from Pseudarthrobacter sp. 902506025, assembly GCF_040702325.1. Lineage (NCBI taxonomy): Bacteria > Bacillati > Actinomycetota > Actinomycetes > Micrococcales > Micrococcaceae > Pseudarthrobacter > Pseudarthrobacter sp. 902506025. Next base: position 33,874 of record NZ_JBFBKW010000001.1, on the reverse strand, counting down.
ACGAACGCCACCCGGTCCTTGTAGTCCACCTCGGTGAACCGCTTGAGCTCCTTGGCGGACAGCCTGGCCTTGAACGCAAAGAAGCGCATGTAGATTGAATTCTGCGACTGCCCGGTATGGAAGGCCTGGACGGCGTCCGCGTCCGACGGGTGGATGGGCCGCAGATGCGCTGTCCCGCCGTCCCGCAGGACGACATCGGCTTCCCAATGTTCCGGATATTCGCCGTCCCCGGGCTGATCCACCATAGGCTTAGCCTAGCCAAAAACTATCGCAGCACACCCTATGGCTGCGCAGTAACCGCAGAAGGATTCACCAAACCCCATGGCCCGCCGGCAAAGTTCAAAACCCATCGTGGACGACAGCTACACGGAAAACATCGTCGATATCGACGTGACGTCCGAAATGCAGGGCTCCTTCCTGGAGTACGCGTACTCGGTGATCTACTCCCGGGCCCTGCCGGATGCGCGCGACGGGCTCAAGCCGGTACAGCGCCGCATCCTGTACATGATGAGCGATATGGGCCTGCGCCCTGACCGCGGCCACGTCAAGAGCGCCCGCGTGGTGGGCGAGGTCATGGGTAAGCTGCACCCGCACGGCGACGCCGCCATCTACGACGCCATGGTCCGCATGGCGCAGGACTTTTCGCTGCGCCTGCCGCTGATCGACGGGCACGGCAACTTCGGCTCGCTCGACGACGGCCCGGCAGCACCGCGGTACACCGAGGCCAGGCTGGCGGCGGCCGCCCTCACGCTCACCAACCACCTGGACGAAGACGTGGTGGACTTCGTCCCCAACTACGACAACCAGCTGACCCAGCCGGACGTCCTGCCCGCCGCCTTCCCCAACCTGCTGGTCAACGGCGCCACCGGCATCGCCGTCGGCATGGCCACGAACATGGCCCCGCACAACCTGGTGGAGGTCATCTCCGCCGCCCGGCACCTGATCGCCAACCCCGACGCCACCCTGGATGACCTCATGCGGTTTGTCCCGGGCCCGGACCTGCCCAGCGGCGGCCGGATCGTGGGCCTGGACGGCATCCGCGACGCGTACGCCACCGGCCGCGGATCCTTCAAGACCCGCGCCAAGGTGGAGGTCGAACAGCTCTCCGCACGCCGCACCGGCCTGGTGGTCACCGAACTGCCGTACATGGTGGGCCCGGAAAAGGTGATCGAGAAGATCAAGGATGCCGTCAACGCCAAGAAGCTGACCGGCATCAGCGACATCGTGGACCTGACGGACCGGAAGCACGGGCTGCGGCTGGTCATTGAGCTGAAGAACGGCTTCAACCCGAACGCGGTCCTGCAGCAGCTCTACCGCTACACGCCGATGGAGGACTCCTTCGGCATCAACAACGTGACGCTGGTGGACGGCCAGCCGCAGACACTGGGCCTGGTGGACCTGCTGTCCGTCTACGTCAACCACCGGATCAACGTGGTCCGCCGCCGGACCGTCTTCCGTCTGGGCAAGAAAAAGGACCGCCTGCACCTGGTGGAGGGCCTCCTGATCGCCATCGTGGACATCGACGAGGTCATCCAGATCATCCGGTCCTCGGACGAGGCCGCGGCGGCTCGTGAGCGGCTGATGTCCATCTACGACCTCACCGAGGTCCAGGCCAACTACATCCTCGAACTGCGCCTGCGGCAGCTCACCAAGTACTCCCGGATCGAGCTGGAGAAGGAGCAGGACGAGTTGCGCCGCGAGATCGCGGAACTGCAGGCCATCCTGGACTCCGAAGAACTGCTCCGCACCGTGGTCTCCGACGAACTGGGCGCGATTGCCGAGGAACACGGCACCCCGCGCCGGACGGTCCTCCTGGAGTCCGAGGCCGTGTCCCCCACCGTCGCCGCTGCCGAGCTCGCCGGGGCGAAGAAGGGCAAGGCTGCGCCGCTGTCCCTCGAGATCGCTGACGACCCCTGCTGGGCCATCCTCACCGCCTCCGGGCAGGTGGCACGCACCAGCACCCAGGAACCGCTGGCCGAGGCGGGCCCCCGGAGCAGGCACGACGTGTACACCTCGGTGGTCAAGACCTCGGCCCGCGGCGAAATCGCGGCGGTCACCTCGCAGGGCCGGATGCTCAGGCTGCAGGTCATGGACATGCCGGTCCTGCCGCCCGTGGCCGGCCTGCCGAACCTGGCCGGCGGCGTGCCGGCCAAGGAGTTCCTCACCCTGGTGAAGGGTGAAACCCTGGTGGCGTTCGTGCGGCTGGATGAAGTCCTGGCCATCGGCACCGCCCAGGGCGTGGTGAAGCGGGTCCAGCCGGACTACCCGCTGAACCGGGAAGACTGGGAAGTCATCACCCTGAAGGACAAGGACGTGGTGGTGGGAGTCGCTCCGGCCGGGGCCGATGACACCGAACTGGTGTTCCTCACCCGGGAAGCACAGCTGCTGAAGTTCCCCGCAGCCGTGGTCCGTCCCCAAGGCCGAACCGCCGGCGGCATGGCCGGGATCAAGCTCGCCGCGGGCGACCAGGTGATCTTCTTTGGTGCCGTACAGCCCCAGGACGAGGCCGCCGTCGTGGTCACCATCGCCGGGACCAACGGCGCCCTCCCAGGCACCGCCCCGGGCACGGCCAAGGTCACCGCATTCTCCGAATATCCGGCCAAGGGGCGTGCCACTGCAGGGGTCCGGTCGCACCGGTTCCTCAAGGGCGAGGACATGCTGCTCCTCGCGTGGGCGGGCCACGGGCCGGCCAAGGCGTCCTCCGCCGGCGGAGTGGCGCGGTCACTGCCGCAGGAACACGGCCGCCGTGACGGCTCGGGCGTCCCGCTCTCCCAGGCCGTGGACGTGGTGGGGCCGGCCATGGCATGGATGGACGGCGACGCAGCAGGGGACGCCGCGGAGTAGGGCCCGTCGCGGAGCAGGGCTGCGGCCACCGCCTGCTCAGCCGGCCCGGCTACGTCCCAGCGCCGGAATCCGGCGACGGCGAGCGCCACCAGCACCGCAATGGTGCCCGCGGCCACCAGCACACTGTCCCAGCATCCCCATCAGGAGCCGGATGGTGGTGGTCTTGCCTGCCCCGTTGGGGCCCAGGTATCCGAACACCTCGCCCGGTCCAATGGTGAGGGTCACGTCGTCGAGCGCTGTGTTCCGGCCGCACCGCTTCGTCAGGCCGGACAGCTGCACCATACTCTGCGCGCCCAGGCGCGCTTCCGGGCTCATGCGGCCACGCTGGCCGGGCCACTGCACCCGGCCCAGAGTCTTTTGGCCCGCACGGCTTAGACTGCTCCCATGCCTATCGTTCCTGATGAAAAGGACTGGACCTGGGTCCTGTCACGGCCCTGCCCGGAATGCAATTTCCATGCCTCCACGGCCACCCCTGCCACGGTTCCCGGAAGCATCGAAAACATGATTCCCCGGTGGCTGGCCGTCCTCCGCCGGCCGGACGCGGCGGAGCGCCCCGACGGGCAGACGTGGTCGGCGCTGGAGTACGCGTGCCACGTGCGGGACGTCTTCACCCTTTTCAACCAGCGCCTGAACCTGATGCTCGCCGAGGATGGCGCCCGCTTCGCGGACTGGGACCAGGACCGGACAGCCCTTGAGAAGGACTACGCCAACGCCGATCCATCCGAGGTGGGCCCGGAACTGGCGGCGGAAGGTCACGAGGCCGCCGAGTCCTTCGCTGGCGTCCCGGAAGAGGACTGGGGCCGCAAGGGCCTGCGCAGCAACGGCTCGGAGTTCACCGTCCTGACGCTTTCCCAGTATTTCCTGCACGACGTGGTCCACCACCTGCACGACGTCGACGGCTGACGTCCGGGGTCCGCCAGGACCCGAAGCCGGCGCGGCGAAGCGCATCCGGCAACGCTCAGCGCGAGGGCGCCAGGGATCCCCGGGGCTGTCCGGCGGAGGCTGCAAGCTCCAGCCGGGCGTCGCCGGCGTGGATGTCAGCCGGGTTGTGCGTTACCAGCACCACGGTGCGGTCCCGCAGTCCGGCGCGCAGGTCGGACAGCATGGCAGCCGCGGATCCGGCATCGAGGTGCGCTGTGGGTTCATCCAGCAGGATCACTTCCGCGCCTGTCAGCAGGGTCCGCGCTACCGCCAGGCGCTGGCGCTCGCCGCCGCTCAGGAAGGCACCGCCGGGTCCGATCCGGGTGTCCAGCCCCGCCGGCAGCCGGCCCACCAGCGCGGACAGCCCGACGGCGGCCAGGACGGCCTCCAGGTCGTGGTCCGCTGCCGGGGTCGCGCCGTTGGTGGCGGGCCGTCCCAGCAGCAGGTTTCCCCGGATGGTGGAATCGAACAGGTGGGCCTCCTGGGGGCACCAGGCAGCCCGGCCGGTGACCATGACCTGGCCGGATGCCGGTGGCAGGAAGCCCAGCAGCACCGAGAGCAGCGTGGATTTGCCGGAACCGGACGGTCCGGTGACCGCCAGCCAACGTCCCGGGACTGCCACGGCATCCACGCCGGAGAAGACCGGAGAGCCGCCCGGCCATGCGGCGGCCAGACCCACCAGTTCAACGCCTGGTGCATTCCCGGCCCTGGGGGGAACAGACTGCAGGCCCTCGGGGGTTTCCCCGCCGTCAGGGATCCCGCCCCCGTCAAGGGCCCCGGACTCCCCCACCCGGCGCAGGACGGAACGCTGCGCGGGGTACTGGCGCACCGCCGTCGTCATCGCCGCGTAGGGTTCCACCAGCGCGAGCAGCAGCAGGACCACCACGGCCGCCGTCGCCGGGGCCACCTGGGCCGAGATGACGCCTGGGGCGGCCAGCCACGCGGCCCCCAGGGCTGCCGTGCCGCAGGCCGCGGTGGCGACGCCATGTCCCAGCCCGTCGGCCCAGGCAGAGCGCTGCGATGCGCGCGTGGCCTGGCGGTCCTCCGCCAGCAGGGCGTCAAGCACGCGGGGCGCCACGCCGTTGGCGTGCAGTTCGGCCCGGGCATCGAGGGCGGCGGTGACGCGGCGCAGGACGCCGGACCGCAGGGATTGCTCGGCGGCGGCGGATTTGCGGTCGCCCCACAGGGCGGCGGCAGGTGCCAGCAGCAGCCCGGCAATTGCAGCTCCCACCACGGCGGGAAGGGCGTCCGGCACCAGGATGCCTGTGGCTGCCACGGCCAGGATGGACACCGCGAGCGCCGTGACGGGCGGCAGGACCACGCGCGGCAGGAGGTCCCGGACGGTGTCGACGTCGTCGATCACCGTTCCCAGCACGTTGCCGCCCTGAAGGAGCCGGCGCAGCGACAGGGCCCTGCGGCTCAGCGACTCCCAGAGGCGGCCGCGGAGGCGCGTGAGTGCGGCGAACACGGCATCGTGCAGCAGCAGCCGTTCCCAGTAGCGGAACACAGCCCGGCCAATGCCGAAGAACCGGACGCCGACGATGGCGGTCAGGAGGTACAGGATGGGTGGTTGTTCGCTGGCCCGGATGATGAGCCAGCCGGACAGGCCGGAAAGCGCGACGGCGAAGACGGCTGCGAGGGTGCCGACGAAGGCCGCGGCCGCGAACTTGCCCCGGACCGGTGCCAGGAGGGCGGCCAGGAGGCGGGCGGCGCCGGGGGCAGCCTGTGCGGGGGCGCCCGCGGCCGGGTTTCGTGTGGCGGGGAGGTCCGTGGAAGCGACGTCCGGTGCCCCCTCGTCTGCCGCGCGGCCTCCTGCCGGGCCGGCAGGAAGGGTGGCCGGCATGGTGGCGGGCAGCAACGCGGCAGCAGCACCCTCCTGGTGGGCTACGGCGTCGGCCCCCGGCGCCGGCGCCACCGGCACCAGCAGGTCCGCCAGCTGCCGGGTGCGCTGGTTGTGGGCCACCAGGATCACGGTGACCTGGCCACGGAGCCGGCGGATGGCGTCCTCGACGATCACGGCGGACGCGTCATCGAGGTGTGCGGTGGGTTCGTCGAGCAGCAGGAGGGTGGCGCCGGCCTCGATCCGGGCCAGGCCGCGGGCCAGTGCGACCCGGCGCAGCTCGCCCGGGCTCAGTTCCGCCTGGTGCTTTGCTGCCAGGTGCCCGGCGCCGGCGCGTTCCAGGCAGCGCCGCGCAGCCTCCTCGGCGGTGAACCTGTCCGGGCCGTGCCCGGGGTCCGGTGAGAGGTAGAGCAGCACCTCGTCCAGGACGGTTCCGGCCACCATGACGGGGTGCTGCGGCACCCAGGCCACCGCGCGGCGGTCCAGTCCGCTGATGGACCCGGTAATACTGGTCCCGCCGCCGTCGCCGACCGTTCCGGCGAGAACGCCCAGGACGGTGCTCTTGCCGGCGCCGCTGGGGCCGTCCAGGGCGGTAATCCTGTCCTGCGGTGCGGTGAACGTGAGGGGCCCGACGGCGGCTCCGGACCGGCCTGCATACGTCACGGTGAGTCCGGTGACCTCCAAGGGAGCGCCGGGCCTGCCGGCTTTCGCAGCGGGCAGGGGTGCAGCCTCGGGAGCCCCGGTCACGGATGCTGTTGCCGCGAGCGCCACCCTGCCGTCGTCGCTGGCGTGGTGGGCAGTGCCAAGTTCGCGCAGCGGAAGGTAGCAGTCCGGCGCCAGGATGAGCGCCAGCAGGCCGGCCTCCAGCGGCATGTCACCATGGACCAGCCGGACGCCAATGAAGACGGCCACCACTGCCACCGAAATGGTGGCGATAAGTTCCAGGGCCAGCGCGGACAGGAACGCGGTGCGCAAAGTGCCCATGGTGCGCGAGCGGTATTCCTCCGAAATCTCTTCAAGGGCCTTGCGTTGGGCGGTGGCACGTCCCAGCCCCACCAGGACCGGCAGGCCCTTGGCGAGCTCCAGCATGTGCGCGGAGAGCCGTGCCAGCGACGCCTGGGCCTGCCGGACGCTGTCCTCGGTGTAGCGGCCGATCAGCACCATGAACACCGGGATCAGCGGCACCGTCAGCACGATGACCAGCGCACTCACCCAGTCCGCGAAGAGGATCCGGGCCCCCAGCAGCAGCGGAACGGCCGCGCAGTTGACCAGTGCGGGAAGGAACTGGGTGTAGTAGCTGTCCAGGGCGTCCAGGCCGCGGGTGGCGAGGACCGCCAGGCCGCCGTCGCCGGGGCCGGATCCGCGCACACCGGTGCGCAGGGCGCGCTCCAGCAGCTCAGCGCGAAGCTCCTCCTTCACGCCCAGTGCCGCGCGGCGTGCAGCGACGGCCTGGCCCCACACAGTCAGGGAGCGGAGGACGACGCCGGCAAGTCCGGCGGTCAGCTGGCTCCCCCACGCCGGGTTCCCGGCAACCAGTCCCGCCAGGACGGAGGCCACTGCCTGCCCGATCAGGACCAGGGACAGGGCCTTGAGCGCGGCCAGGAGTCCCAGCCAGTAGATCGCTGAGCGGGTGGACGGACCGGCGGGGAAAGTTGGGCGCACGTCAGCCCTTGGTGGTGAAGGCCCTGGCGGCGACCGCCGGGAGGAAGCTGTGGGCTTCCGGGATGTGCGCGGCGCTCACCCGGCGGCGGAACACCCAGTAGGTCCATGCCTGGTACGCAATCACCAGGGGAAGGCCGAATGCCGCCACAATGCTCATCAGGCCCAGGGTGTAGTCCGAGGAGGATGCGTTGGAGATGGTGAGGTCGAAGGCGCTGTCCAGCGTGGAGGGCAGCACCACGGGGAACACGGCACCGAAGATGGCGGTAGTGCCCAGCACCAGGAAGGCTCCCAGTGCCAGGAAGGCCCTGCCTTCAGAACCCCTCCGTGCCAGCAGCCAGGCAGTGACGGCGGCGGCAACGGCCAGGATGACGGCGGCCCAGGTCCAGGGCTTCCCGTCCATGAACTGGATGGCGAGTGCCCATGCCGCGATGGGCAGGAGCAGGACCGGCAGGAGCCGCACGAACCACTGGCGGGCCCGGTGCCGGACGTCCCCGTCGGTCTTGAGGGCCAGGAAGGCCAGGGCGTGCAGGAGCGAGAACCCCACCACCGCCACGCCGCCAAGGAGGGCGTAGCCGCTGAACCAGGCCAGGGGGCCGCCCTCGCGGTCGCCGTTGGCGTTCAGCGGCAGGCCGGTGGTGGTGAGGGCCAGGGCAGCCCCCACGCCGAAGGCTGCGAAGAAGGAACCCAGCGCGATGGCCCAGTCCCACCGGTTCCGCCAGCTGTCGGTGTCCACCTTGCCGCGGTATTCAAACGCCACGGCACGGAAGATCAGGGCCAGCAGGACCACCAGCAGCGGCAGGTAGAGCGCGGAGAACAAGGACGCGTACCAGAGCGGGAAGGCGGCGAAGGTGGCACCGCCTGCAGTCAGCAGCCACACCTCGTTGCCGTCCCAGACGGGCCCGATGGTGTTCAGGAGCACGCGGCGTTCGGTGTTGTTGCGGGCGAAGAGCTTCATCAGCATCCCGACGCCCAGGTCGAAGCCTTCGAGGAAGAGGTAGCCGGTCCACAGCACCGCGATGGCGATGAACCAGATGGTGGGCAGCAGTTCCATTGTGTTTCCTCTGCTCGGTCTTTGGAGCCGGATGCGGTTAGTAGGCGAAGGCCAGGACGTCGTCGGCGGGCTTGGTGTCCCCGTTGCCGCCTGGGCCGGGCGTCTGGTCCTCGTTTTCGTCCGCGGGTGCATGGGCGAGTTCCGGCATCGCGGAGACCACGCCGCCGCGGATGTACTTGACCAGCAGTTTCACTTCCACCACCAGCAGGACGGCGTACACGGCGGTCAGGGCCACCAGGGAGGCGATCAGTTCCCCTGCGGAGACACCCGGTGACACGGCGGCTGCGGTGAACATGAACACCTGGTCAATGCCGCTGGGATCCGGGTTGGGCGCAACCACGAACGGCTGGCGGCCCATCTCGGTGAAGATCCAGCCGGCGGCGTTGGCGCCGAAGGGTGCCAGGATGCCGAACACGGCCAGCCGCATGAGCCACCGTGCTTCGGGCACCGTCCCCTTGCGGGTGAGCCAGAGTGCCACCAGTGCCGCCAGGGCGGCGAGTCCGCCGAAGCCGATCATCATCCGGAAGCCCCAGTAAGTGACTTCCATGACGGGGACGTACTGGATTTCCTGGCCGGCGCGTTCGCCGTAGATGGGATTGTCCGGCAGGTGGGTTCCGTAGTTGGCCTTGTACTCGGGCAGCAGGCTGTTGACGCCCTGGACCTCGGTGGTGAAGTCGCCCTTGGCCAGGAAGGACAGGATGCCGGGGACTTCGATCACGGCCACCACGTCGTCGCAGTTCTTGGATCCCACGTTGCCGATGCTCAGGACGGAGAACCCGGTGCCGTCGTGGCAGGCGGCCTCCGCGGCGGCCATCTTCATGGGCTGCTGCTGGAACATGAGCTTGCCCTGCAGGTCACCGGTGACCGCGGTGCCGGCGAAGGAGATCATGGCCACCACGGCGCCGATGCGCAGGGACCGGATCCACACGCTGTGGTCGGTGCGGTCGCGGCCGGGGATGCGGGCGTCTTCACCGGGGATGACGCGGCCGTCGGCGGCCACGGTGTCAATGCCGTCGTGCCGCCTGCGCCACAGGTGGTACCAGGCAATGCCCAGGAGGAATCCGCCTGCCACGGCGAGAGCACCGAACAGGGTGTGCGGGACGGCGACGAGGGCGGTGTTGTTGGTGAATACTGCCCAGGCGTCGGTCATGACGGGCCGGCCGTTGATCATTTCCACGCCCACCGGGTGCTGCATCCAGCTGTTGGCCACGATGATGAAGTAGGCGGAAAGTGCTGATCCTATGACGGCCACCCAGAGGCAGGCCAGGTGGATGGCGGGCTTGAGCTGCTTCCAGCCGAAGATCCAGAGGCCCAGGAAGGTGGACTCGACAAAGAAGGCGAGGAGGGCCTCGAGGGCCAGCGGTGCGCCGAAGACGTCACCGACGAAGCGGCTGTACTCGCTCCAGGCCATGCCGAACTGGAACTCCTGCACGATGCCCGTGGCAACGCCCATGATGAAGTTGATGAGGAACAGCTTTCCCCAGAACTTGGTCATGCGCAGGTACTCGGGCTTGCCGGTGCGGTACCAGGCCGTCTGGATCACGGCGACCACCAGGCCCAGGCCAATGGTCAGCGGCACCATCATGAAGTGGTAGACCGTGGTGATACCGAATTGCCAGCGTGCGATTTCCAAGGCGTCCATGGCAGTCCCTACTGTTAGCCAATGCTGTTTTCTACGCTTCGTAGAACTGTAACTTCTACAAAGTGTAGAACAAGGTCGACGGCGGGCGAAAACCGATCACCCTCCCTAAGGATCGCCCACCGGGACGCGGCGCGCCAGATGTTCTACCCGATGTAGAAGGTTCGGCGGTTTCGGGGTAAATTTAGTTGTGTAGTTGAACAACCGCGTGTCGTCACCGGGCGCCTCACGGCGCACGGTGCGGGGAAATAAAGGAAAAGTGAAATGGCTAGTCTTGGTGAACTGGAACGGGCAGTGATGGACCTGCTCTGGGCGGGCCAGGAAGCGGCTACGGCCAATACCCTGAGGGACCAGCTGGCGCGCACGTCGGCTGCACAGGGCGGTCCGGGCCACGAAGGCAAGGAACTGGCCGTCACGACGGTGCTTACCGTACTTTCCCGCCTGGAGAAGAAAGGGCTGGTTGAGCGCGAACGCGGAACCCGCCCGCACCGGTACCAGGCAGTGTCCAGCCGTGCTGACCACACCGCCGAGCTAATGCATGAGGTCCTTGGGTCAGCCCCGGACCGCGAGGCCGTCCTGGCCCGCTTCATCGGGTCTGTCTCCGAAGGTGAAGCCGAGACGCTGCGCAAACTGCTGGGTCACCTCTAACACACCATGTTCTGGGCCTCATACCTGCTGGCGGTCCTTGCGATAATCCTGGCCTGGCCGGTGCCAATTTTCCTGTCACGGGCCCAGTGGCCGGCCAGGTCGCCCTTCACGGCCATGCTGCTGTGGCAGGCAATCGCGCTCGCAGGTGGGCTTTCCATGATCGGCGCCATGCTGGTCTACGGCCTGGAACCTGTTGGTGACAACCTCATCGCGGGGCTGCGCGCCCTTGCCGGCATGGTGCTTTTCAATGCCCCCACCACGGCACTGGGGTTCTGGCACATCTTTGCCCTGTCCGCTGCCGCACTGCTCACGGCCCACCTGGTCTTCACGCTGCTGCTGACGTATTACAAAATCCAGCGGCAGCGGCGCCGGCACCGGGAACTGCTCGCCCTCCTGGCCTCGCCCTCGGCCCAGGGCGCGGGAACGCTCGTCATCAACCACGATTCCCCTGTGGCCTACTGCCTTCCGGGCGGCGCACGCTCGGTGACCGTCCTGTCGGACGGCCTGATGGCGGCACTTGAACCGGCCGAACTGCGTGCCGTCCTGATCCACGAAAACGCCCACCTGAGCCAGCGGCACCACCTGCTGCTCTGGGCCTTCGCGGCCTGGCGGCAGGCGCTTCCGTGGCTGCCCACCACCCGGCTGGCGCAGGAGTCGGTGAATTCGCTGATCGAAATGCTGGCCGACGACGTCGCGCTCCGGACCGAGAGCAAAGCGACCCTGATCAAGGCCATCGCCATTGTGGCCAGCGGCTCTGCAGGCAATGCGGGCACCACGGACATCCGGCCGTCCTCCCCCACGCTGGCCCTGTCCGGGCTTGAGGCAGCATCGGGCGGCCCGGGCTCGGACGCCGTCCGGACCGCAGCCTCCAGGGTCAGCCGCCTCCTGACGCCGCAGCCCCAGCTTCCGGCGGCCGTCCGCAGTGCGGTCATGGCCGGCTGCGCGCTGCTCCTGGCGCTGCCCACCGCACTGCTTGTGGTCCCCGGGCTGCTCGGCTGAAGCCGGCCGCACACACCTGCCCGGCCACAGACTGACGCCGCCGGCGGTCAGGCGTCGATGCGCTCCCGGTCCAGGCTGGATGCGCCGGCAATGATGAAGTCCTTGCGCGGGGAAACGTCCGAGCCCATCAGCAGGTCGAAGATCTCTTCGGCCTGCTGGGCGTTTTCGATTCCCACCTTGCGCAGGGTGCGGTGCCGCGGATCCATGGTGGTCTCGGCCAGCTGCTCGGCGTCCATCTCCCCCAGGCCCTTGTAGCGCTGGATCGGTTCCTTGTACCGCTTGCCTTCCTTGGCCAGGCGGGCCAGGAGCACGTGGAGCTCGGCCTCGGAGTAGGTGTAGATCATCTCGTTGGCCTTCTGCCCGGCGTTGATGACTTCCACCCGGTGCAGCGGAGGGACCGCGGCGAACACCCTGCCTTCGAGGATCATGGGCCGCATGTACCGGAAGAAGAGGGTCAGCAGCAGCGTCCGGATGTGGGCACCGTCCACGTCGGCGTCGGTCATGAGGATGACCTTGCCGTAGCGCGCTGCGCTGATGTCGAAGCTGCGGCCGGAGCCTGCCCCGACCACCTGGATCAGGGCCGCGCACTCGGCGTTGGAGAGCATGTCCCCCACCGAGGCCTTTTGGACGTTGAGGATCTTGCCGCGGATGGGCAGCAGGGCCTGGAAGTCGGAAGAGCGCGCCAGCTTGGCCGTGCCCAGCGCGGAGTCGCCTTCCACGATGAAGAGTTCGGAACGTTCGACGTCGTCCGTCCGGCAGTCAGCGAGCTTGGTGGGCATCGAGGAGGTTTCCAGCGCGTTCTTGCGCCGTTGGGTCTCCTTGTGCACGCGGGCCGAGATGCGGGACTTCATCTCGTTGACGATCTTTTCCAGCAGCAGTGCCGACTGGGCTTTGTCGTTCCGGTTGCTGGAGGACAGTTTGGCGGAGATTTCGCGCTCCACCACCTTGGCCACGATGGCGCGTACGGCGCTGGTGCCCAGGATCTCCTTGGTCTGGCCCTCGAACTGGGGTTCGGCGAGCCGGACGGTCAGCACGGCGGTCAGGCCGGCGAAGATGTCGTCTTTTTCGATCTTGTCGTTGCCGGCCTTGAGCTTGCGGGCATTGGCCTCCACGGCTTTGCGGAAGGTCTTGATCAGGGCCTGTTCGAACCCTGACTGGTGCGTTCCGCCCTTCGGGGTGGCGATGATGTTAACGAAGCTCCGCACGGTGCTGTCGTAGCCGATCCCCCAGCGGAGCGCCACGTCCACCTCGCAGTCGCGCTCCACCTCGGCCAGCTGGCTGTGGCCGCGTTCGTCAAGGACCGGGACCGTTTCCTTGAACTTTCCTGCGCCGTGCAGCCGCCAGACGTCGGTGACGGCCGGGTCCGCGGCGAGGAACTCGACGAATTCGGAAATGCCGCCGTCGTGGTGGAAGACCTCTTCGTGGGGGCCGGCCTCGCCCGGGGTTCCGGGGACCTTGCGCTCGTCCCGCACGGTGAGCTTGAGGCCGGGCACCAGGAAGGAGGTCTGGCGGGCACGGGCAACGAGGTCCTCGTAGGAGAACTTGGCGTCTGGGGTGAAGATCTGCCGGTCCGCCCAGTAGCGGATCCTGGTCCCGGTGACGCCGCGCTTGGCCTTCCCCACCACGTCCAGGACGGAGTCGTTGACGAACGGCGTGAACGGTGCTGCCGGGTCGAGGCGGGAACCGGTGTCCTTGAAGCGGCCGGGTTCGCCGCGGCGAAAGGACATGCGGTACGTCTTGCCACCCCGGTCCACCTCGACGTCCAGCCGCGAGGACAGGGCGTTGACCACTGAGGCGCCCACGCCGTGCAGGCCGCCGGACGCGGTGTAGGAGCCGCCGCCGAACTTGCCGCCGGCGTGGAGCTTGGTGAACACCACTTCGACGCCGGTGAGGCCCGTCTTGGGCTCCTTGTCGATGGGGATGCCGCGGCCGTCGTCGTGGATTTCCACGGAGTTGTCCGCGTGGAGGATGATGCGGATGTCGTGGCCGAATCCGGCCAGGGCCTCGTCCACGGAGTTGTCGATGATTTCCCAGAGGCAGTGCATGAGGCCGCGCGAGTCGGTCGAACCGATGTACATGCCCGGGCGCTTGCGGACGGCTTCAAGGCCTTCCAGGACGGAGAGGTGCCGGGCGGTGTACTCAGAGCTGGGTGCCACTGGTGATGAACTCCTTCAGGGACGTCGACGCGGCGCTGGGACCGCACCTTCCAGAATAGTCGGCGGCAGCGGCCACAGCCGTCTGCCACACCCGCGGGCGGGTGTGCGGCACGCCACGGGCCTTGGTGACGGGCGGAACTGGGCAGTTCTTGACGGAACCTTGCGGATACGCGCACAGCGAACTTGCCCCATCCTTGCGATGGTTTGGATACGAATGCTGGTTATATAGATGTACTGATCTACTAAGGAGGCCGATATGACAACAGCAGTGGCAGACCGCACGCTGAATGCACTGGACCGGTGCGACCGTTGCGGAGCTCAGGCATATGTCCGGGTTGTACTCGAGTCCTCCGGCGGTGAGCTGTTGTTCTGCGGCCACCACGCCCGTGCAGTCGAGGCGACGCTCAAGCCGTTGAGCTCCGACTGGCACGACGAGACGGGAAAGCTTCACGAGAAAGCTGCCGTTGAAATCGACTAGATGAGGCATCGGTAACAACGAACCCTGCGGGACTCTTCCACACGGAAGGGTCCCGCAGGCGTTTAAGGACGCAGAGCTGGACTGGGCCGGCCCATAGCGCAACAGGACCGCGTGCCAGCCCGGAGACGACAGAACCTAAAACTAACAGGGGCCGTCCCGGACCCACTTTTCAGTGGATCCGGGACGGCCCCTGTTCGGCCCTGCGAAGGGTTTAGTCCAGGTAGTCCCGCAGCACCTGCGACCTGGACGGGTGGCGGAGCTTGGACATGGTCTTCGATTCGATCTGGCGGATCCGCTCGCGGGTGACGCCGTAGACCTTTCCGATTTCGTCTAAAGTCTTCGGCTGTCCATCCGTCAGGCCGAACCGCATGGCGACGACGCCGGCCTCGCGCTCGGAAAGGGTATCCAGCACCGAGTGCAGCTGCTCCTGCAGGAGCGTGAAGCTCACGGCATCGGCCGGGACAACGGCCTCAGAGTCCTCGATCAGGTCACCGAACTCGGAATCGCCGTCCTCACCGAGGGGGGTGTGGAGCGAAATCGGTTCGCGGCCGTACTTCTGGACTTCGACAACCTTTTCCGGGGTCATGTCCAGTTCCAGTGCCAGCTCCTCGGGCGTGGGTTCGCGGCCCAGGTCCTGCAGCATCTGGCGCTGGACACGTGCCAGCTTGTTAATGACCTCAACCATGTGCACCGGGATACGGATGGTGCGGGCCTGGTCGGCCATGGCGCGGGTAATGGCCTGGCGGATCCACCACGTGGCGTAGGTGGAGAACTTGAAGCCCTTGGTGTAGTCGAACTTCTCCACGGCGCGGATCAGGCCAAGGTTGCCTTCCTGGATCAGGTCCAGGAAGAGCATGCCGCGGCCGGTGTAGCGCTTGGCCAGCGAGACCACCAGGCGCAGGTTGGCCTCCAGCAGGTGGTTCTTGGCGCGCTTGCCGTCGTGGATGATGAACTCGAGCTCCCGCTTGTACTTGGGATCCATGGATCCGTCGTCAGCGGCGATCTTCTCCTCGGCAAACAGCCCGGCTTCGATCCGCAGCGCCAGGTCCACTTCCTGCTCCGCGTTGAGCAGTGCCACCTTGCCGATCTGCTTCAGGTAGTCCTTGACGGGGTCAGCGGTGGCACCGGCGGACATGACCTGCTGCACCGGGGCGTCATCGTCGTCGGCGTCGGAGTAGACGAAGCCCTTGCCGCTGCCGGCGGCACCCTTGACGGGTTCAGCGTCGGCATCCTCAACTGCGTCCGCACCTTCGAGGACGATGTCGTCGAGGTCTTCCTCAACTTCTTCGACCTCGTCCGTGTCAACGTCACCGGACTTTCCAGCGGCCGCTGCTGCAGCCTTGGCGCCGGGCTTGGGCCCACGCTTCTTGGGCTCGCGCTTGCCGTCCGCTCCAGCCTCGCCGGCCGAAGCCTTGTTGGCAGCCCGCGTGGCTGCCCGCTTGGCGTTGGTCGCGGCCTGCTTCTCCTCAGGGGACAAGACGTCCTGGGCGGCGGAATCCTTCTTCGTGGAAGACGGGGTCACAGAAAACCTTTCTAGCGGTGGTCTGTGGAATCACCATACGGGCAACACCACTATGACCCTGTCAAGTCCGTGATGAAAACCAAGCGCCACCACGGCCGGCAGAGTCACTTAAGACAACTCCCGAAGCGGCTGTAATGTTCCCTCGCGGGGACGGTTACAAGCACTCGATACACGGACCCAACCGGGTCTCGGCATCCATTGTCTCATGATTTGCCCGGATCGGGCCTCCCCGGCCGTTATCCGTTCCCGCTGACACGCCATGGGCCGCCAAAGCCTGGCTTGTGTCCAGACCTCCGCCTGCGCCTGCCCTCCGCGTCCAGGGCCTCCTACCCGCCAGCCTGCTCCCCCGCACCTTCCTCCGGGCTTTCCTCCCGGAACTTCTGCCATGCAGCATCCTTCCGCGCAGCCCAGCCGCACAGTGTTCCCCTGCCCACGAGGTCCAGCAACAGCTCAGCAAGCCGGTAGTCCGGTTCAAGTTCAAGGGCCTGGCCCAGATAGCCGGCCGAATAGGATCCGCGGCCCCGGCACCATGAAACCCAGCCCTGAAGGGTCAGCGCGGCAACGGCCGGACGGCCGCCCAGCACAGCCAATTGCCCAAGGACCCGGTCCAGCGCGTCCAGGCACTCCCAGTCGGGAACGTCCGGCGCCAGGCCCATCAGGACCTCGCCGTATCCGGCTGGCGTGGGGCCGGAAGTGCCCCGGGCGCCCTGCACCAGGTGCAACCGCCGGGGTACGGCAGCCGGGTCAGGCGTGCCGGCAGGTTCGTCCCGCATGCCGTTCCCGGGTGCCCGGCGGCCCGGGAAGTTCACCGGAGGCAACAGAGGCAGCGGCACCACTGCGGCTGCGCCGCCGTCCGCACCCGCATCCTGAAGGACTCCAAACTGTTCGGCTCCGGCTTCCGCAGCGCTGCGGCCGGCCGCTGCCATGACCAGCACAGCATCGCGCCAGGTGGGACAGAGCAGCGTGGCACGCAGGAATGCGTCGCGCTCAACGTCGGGCACCCACGGCCCTGCCTGGGACCGGTCCAGCAGCAGTTCCCAGAAGTCGAGCACGGCACTGAACTGTGCCCTGCATCCGGACCTGCCGCCAAGCTCCTCCTCCCAGGTGGCCTGTGCCTCAAGGACGGCGGCCAGATGCATGGCGGGGACCGCCGTCGCCGGGCCGCGGCCTGTCCGGGGAGCCGGGCCAACGCTGCTGCCCCGGTACACCATCTCAGCGTTCAGCAGGCTGTCCCTGATCTGCTGTACGGGGCGCCCAGGAACCGGGCAGCACGAAGGATCGGTGCATGACGCGTCGCGCCAGTAGCGGTCTCCCACAAACCAGGCATCGCGCACGGGCATTCCACCGTCGGCAAGGGCCGACTGCACCGCGGAGATCAGGTGGTCGTAGGCGGACGGCCGAACCATCCGGGCGTCGCTGGTGAAAACGGCCAGCAACGAGCCGTCAGCGTCCCGGTCTGCCTCAAGGTAGCCGCGGACGGCGCGGGCGAACCCGGCCGGGGCTGCCTGGATGTCCCGTCCGGGAAGGTCGAGCCGCAGCGTGGCGCCGAGCCTGGTGCCGTGCAGCGTCATGGCTACCAGGCTGGAGACGGGCCAATATCCCAGTGAGTGTGGGATGAAGCCAAGGATGTCTTCCGGACCGCGGACTGTTAATCGTTCTGAAGCTGTCATGGCTCCAGCTTTCGCCCGGACTCCGGCCTTCCGTAAGGCGATTCCCCGCGTAAGTGGACAAGTCTGCCCCCGGGCGGTCAAAACCCGGCCTGTGCAGGAGCAGTCAGTCGTCCGTAGGCGTTGTCTGGCGGCGGCGCGCCAGGCTTTCCCGGCGCTGCCGGGCCAGGGCGCTGCGCAGTGGCGGCACCACGATCCCCTGGTCGGCCATCTGCCGCCGTACCTTCCGCCGGCAGGCCAGGATGGCGGCGGCACCAAAAGCCAGGAGCAGGAACTGGACGCTCAATGCCAACCGGAAGGGATCCAGTCCGTACAGCACCCCCTGCGAGAAGCCGGAGGCGTAGAGGACGTCGAGCACCAGGCCGATCAGGAATATGGACACCAGTGCCGCGATGAAGCCGCCGACGTTGACGATCCCGGTGGCGGTGCCGATCCGGTGCGCCGGGTTGAAGGTCCGGGCGAAGTCGAAGCCGATCATCGATCCCGGGCCGCCGATTGCCAGCACCACCACCAGGCCGGCCAGCAGCCACAGCGGAGCGCGGCCGGGCAACAGCAGCACGGCGGCCCAGGCTGCGGCGGTGCCGCCGGCGATCAGCAGGACCATAGTGGAACGCCGCAGCGGGTGCCGCGAAACGAAGCGCCCAATGAAGGGGCCCACCGCCATGGCGGCAGCGACGTAGAGCGCCATGAGGGCGGCGACGGTTCCGGCGTCCAGGCCCTGGCCGGAGATCAGGAACGGATAGCCCCAGGTCATGGCAAACACGGTGCCGGAAAACTGGATGGTGAAGTGGCTCCACATGCCCAGGCGGGTGCCGGGCTGGCGCCACGCACGGGCCAGCGACGCTCCGGTGGCCCGGAGGCCCTGCCGCGCGTGCGGCCTTTCGGTGCCCGGCGGAGCGTCCTGCAGCAGCAGGACGACCAGTACGACGGCGAGGGCGGACATCCCCGCCAGCATCAGGAACGCAGGGGTCCAGCCGGAGAGATGCAGGACCAGCGCGAAGGGCAGGACACTGAACAGCTGCCCCAACTGGCCGGACATGCCGGTCAGCTGGGTGACCAGGGGAACGCGGGCGGGAGCGAACCACAGCGGAATGAGCCGGATCACGGAGATGAAGGTCATGGCATCTCCGGCTCCCACCAGGACGCGGCCCAGGACGCCCCCCGGAATGCTGTCGGCAAAGGCCAACTGCAGCTGCCCGAGTCCCATCAGGACCGCGCCGCCGGCGATCATGGCCCGCGATCCGAATCTGTCCACCAGCAGGCCCACGGGGATCTGGAGACCGGCGTAGACCAGCAGCTGCAGGACGGTAAAGAAGGAGATGGCGGACGCGCTGGCGTGGAACCGCTCCGTGGCCTCGAGTCCCACCACGCCGAATGAGGTCCGCTGCGCCACGGCCACCAGGTACCCGAAAATTCCAATGGTCCAGATAAGCCAGGCGCGGGGTGCAGTCACCACTTCATTATGCCCGGCGCGTGCGCGCACCCCGGATGCTGTGACGCCGCGCTACTGCCCGGGGTTCTCCCTGGCCAGGTAGGCCTCCACGGCGGCACCGAGGTCGTCGGCGTCGGGAAGCTCGTCGTTCTCGTTGGCCAGCAGCGACCTGCGCACCATGCCGTCCGCCTTCTCGTCGTACCGGGTTTCGAGGCGGGAAACCACCTGCTGGACTTCCTCGGACGCCTCGATCTGTTCGGCGATCTGGCGGCTGACCTCGCGGCCCGATTCGCGGAGCCGGTCAGTGGGCAGCATGAGGGACGTCGCAGCGCCCAGGTATTCCAAACCGGCGACGGCGGCGGTGGGGTACTCGGCTTCGGCCAGGTAGTGCGGGACATGGATGACGTATCCGGCAACATTGCGTCCCGCCTCAACAAGGCGGAGTTCCAGGATGTGGCCCACAGCGGCAGGAACTTCAACGGTGGGCTTCCAGACGGAGATGCCTTCGATCAGCTCGGGCCGGTTTCCGTGCACGGTCACGCCTACCGGGCGGGTGTGCGGCACGGGCATGGGAATGGAGTGGATCCAGGTGACCAGGTTGACGTCGAGCTTCTCCACGATGTTCACGACGGCGCGGGCGAACCGTTCCCACTGCAGGTCGGGTTCGAAGCCGGCCAGGAGGAGGAAGGGCTTCCCCAGGCCATCCACCAGCCGGTAGAGGGCCAGCCGGGGCTCCTGGTAGTCCTGGATGTGGTCTTCGACAAAGCTCAGGTGCGGCCGCCGGGACCGGTAGTCGATCAGCTGGTCCGCGTCGAAGACCGCAACGGGCTGCGCGTCGAGGGAGTCCAGCAGTTCGGCGTTGATCTGCTTCACCACGTGGCCGGCGTCGGCAAACCCGGTGAAACCCATGACCATGTTCAGCCCCTGGAGTTCAGGGCTGTGGAACAGCTCAATGTTGCTGGCATAGAGCGCGTCGGGGTCCAGCAGGGAGCCGGAAATCCGTTCAAGCACGGCATGTTCCTTTCAGGGGTGCGGGTGGACATCATTCATAACGCGGCAGGCGCACCGGGCATTCCGCCGGCAGGTGTGGCGCACCTCTCAGGAAATTCTCCGGCGGCACCGCGTAAGGGCTACGATCGGAACTGGCCTGCCAGGCGGGCTTGCATCCACCCCGGGACCGTCCGGAACGGCCGGATCCGGGCCACCATGGCAGAGCGCCCAACATGCATCCCTGCCCGAACATTTCGAGAATTGAGGACTCATCCCTGTGGTCAAGAATACTGAAGTCAACCTTAGTACCGTCTCGCGGGACCTTAAGAAGAGCCCCAGCGACGCAGTGGTCATCGGGGTGGGGCAGGGAGCCGATGGCCCGGTCCTTCTGGACAACCCGTTGACGGCGAAGTCCGCGGAGGCACTCGCGGACTCGCTCAAGGCACTTGGGGTGACCGGTGCTGCCGACCAGCTGGTCCGCCTGCCGGGCCTGCCCGAAACCGGGGCAGGCATCCTGGTCCTCGCCGGCGTCGGCAAGGTTCCCGCCGCCGGAACGCTCACGGGCGAGTCGCTCCGCCGGGCAGCGGGGTCCGCCGTCCGGCAGCTGGCCGGCCTGGCCACGGTTACCCTGGCATTCCCCACCGCCGGGGTGCAGGACGTCGCGGCGGTCGCGGAAGGTGCCGCACTGGGCGCCTATTCCTTCACCGAGTTCCGTTCCTCGACTGACGGGCTGAAGGATCCTGTCCGCAACGCCGTGATTTTCACCGAACTGGCGGCCAGCGCGGACCTGGACGCGGCCCTCAAGCGTGCCGGGCACGTTGCCAAGGCCGTGAACCACACCCGCTCCCTCGTCAACACGCCGCCCAGCCACCTCTACCCGGAATCTTTCGCGGAGGCCGCCAAGGAACTGGCCAAGGGCCTGCCCGTCAAGGTGACGGTCTGGGATGAGAAGCGCCTTGAGAAGGAAGGCTTCGGCGGAATCATGGGCGTGGGCAAGGGCTCCACGCGCCAGCCCCGCCTGGTCAAGGTCGAGTACGCCCCCGCCAAGGCCACCGCCAAGATCGCCCTCGTCGGCAAGGGCATCACGTTCGACACCGGCGGAATCTCGCTCAAGCCTGCCCTGAACATGGGTGACATGAAGAGCGACATGGCGGGCGCCGCCGTCGTCCTTAACACTGTCCTGGCCCTCGCCGGCCTGGGCCTGCCGGTCAAGGCGACCGCCTGGCTGTGCATCGCCGAGAACATGCCCGGCGGCGGCGCCTCACGCCCCGCGGACGTACTGACCATGTTCGGCGGCAAGACGGTGGAGGTGCTCAACACCGATGCGGAAGGCCGGCTGGTCATGGCGGACGGCATCGTCGCTGCCAGCCGCGAATACCCTGACGCGATCATCGACGTCGCCACCCTCACCGGCGCGCAGCTGATCGCGCTGGGGAACCGCACCGCGGGAGTCATGGGCTCGGACAGCGTCACGGGGGCGCTCAAGGCAGCGGCTGACCGTGCCGGTGAACTGGTGTGGCCCATGCCCCTGCCGGAGGAACTGCGCCCCACCCTCGATTCCCAGGTGGCAGACCTGGCCAACATCGGCGAACGGCATGGCGGCATGATGACCGCAGCCGTGTTCCTGCGCGAATTCGTGGGTAAGGACAAGGCAGGCGAACAGATCCCCTGGGCGCACATCGACATTGCAGGACCGTCCTTTAACAACGGCAGCCCGTACGGCTACACGCACAAGCAGGGCACCGGATGCACCGTCCGTACCCTGGTGGCCTACGTGGAGGACATCCTGGCCGCCGCCTGAGAACGGCTGCAGCCCCGGTGCCACGCGGCTCTGCGGCCAGGTGATTCCTGTGCCACAGAGCCGCGTGACACTGGACACAAGCGCTCCACAAACGCAGCGCCAAGGTGGAGCATGGATAGGTGGTTCGCTAAGGTGAACCACGGTAGTCACAAATGCAAGAGAGTTGCCCTGCTGACATAATCACGGCAGTGCAAGTTCCAAGACCAGATGATGCGCGCTGATCGCGTCATCGTTCACGCGAGGGAGCGTTTTAGTGGCCGATCAGGCAACTGCGCAAGAATTCGACATCCTGGTACTCGGTGGCGGCAGCGGCGGATACGCTGCAGCGCTGCGTGCGGTACAGCTCGGCCTCACCGTCGGCCTCGTGGAGAAGGGCAAGCTGGGCGGCACCTGCCTCCACAACGGCTGCATCCCCACCAAGGCCCTGCTGCACTCCGCAGAGCTGGCCGACCACGCCCGTGATTCCGCCAAGTACGGCGTGAACGTCACCCTCGACGGCATCGACATCAACGCCGTCAACGCGTACAAGGACGGCATCATCGCCGGCAAGTACAAGGGCCTGCAGGGTCTCATCAAGTCCAAGGGCATCACCGTCATCGAGGGTGAAGGCAAGCTCCAGGGCACCGACACCGTCGTGGTGAACGGCACCGCCTACAAGGGCAAGAACATCGTCCTGGCCACCGGCTCCTACTCGCGCACCCTTCCGGGCCTCGAAATCGGCGGCAAGGTCATCACCTCCGACCAGGCGCTGACCATGGACTACATCCCCAAGAGCGCCATCATCCTGGGCGGCGGCGTCATCGGCGTCGAATTCGCCTCGGTCTGGAAGTCGTTCGGCGTGGACGTCACCATCGTTGAAGGCCTGCCCTCCCTCGTTCCCAACGAGGACGCCACCATCATCAAGAACTTCGAGCGTGCCTTCAAGAAGCGCGGCATCAAGTTCTCCACCGGCGTCTTCTTCCAGGGCGTGGAGCAGAACGACGACGGCGTCAAGGTCACCCTGGTGGACGGCAAGACGTTCGAAGCAGACCTGCTGCTCGTCGCCGTCGGCCGCGGCCCCGTCACGGCCAACCTGGGCTACGAGGAAGCCGGCGTCACCATCGACCGCGGCTTCGTCATTACCAACGAGCGCCTCCACACCGGCGTCGGCAACATCTACGCCGTCGGCGACATCGTCCCCGGCGTGCAGCTGGCCCACCGCGGCTACCAGCAGGGCATCTTCGTGGCCGAGGAAATCGCCGGCCTGAAGCCTGTTGTGGTCGAGGACATCAACATCCCCAAGGTCACCTACTCCGAGCCCGAAATCGCCACCGTTGGCTACACCGAGAAGGCTGCCAAGGAAAAGTTCGGCGACGACCAGGTCCAGACCCAGGAATACAACCTGGCCGGCAACGGCAAGAGCTCCATCCTGGGCACCTCCGGCCTGGTCAAGCTGGTCCGCCAGAAGGACGGCCCCGTGGTGGGCGTCCACATGATCGGCGCCCGCATGGGCGAGCAGGTGGGCGAGGCCCAGCTGATCGTGAACTGGGAAGCATACCCCGAGGATGTGGCGCAGTTGCTGCACGCCCACCCCACCCAGAACGAAGCCCTCGGCGAAGCGCACCTGGCGCTGGCCGGCAAGCCGCTGCACGGCTAGTTCCCACCAGCATTACCAGGCCTGGTGCACCCGGTCGCGCAGACCGGGTGCACTAGGCTTCCAACAAGGCAGCAATCATTCGCACTAAAGATCAATAAGGAGAACGGGGACGACATGTCTGAATCCGTTAACTTGCCCGCCCTCGGTGAGAGTGTCACCGAAGGAACCGTCACCCGCTGGCTTAAGCAGGTAGGTGACCGGGTAGAGGTGGACGAGCCGCTGCTCGAAGTCTCCACCGACAAAGTAGACACTGAAATCCCCTCTCCTGTAGCTGGCGTGATTGAAGAAATCCTGGTCGCTGAAGATGAGACCGCCGAGGTAGGCGCACCGCTGGTCCGCATCGGTGACGGCTCCGGCGGCGGTTCCGCCCCGGCCGAAGAAGCTCCCGCGGCCGCTCCGGCACAGGAGGCTCCCGCACAGGAAGCCCCCGCTGAAGCAGCGCCCGCACAGGAAGCACCTGCCCAGGAAGCGCCCGCCCAGGAAGCTCCGGCTGCCGGCGGCGAAAGCCACGAAGTAACCCTCCCCGCACTGGGTGAGAGCGTCACCGAAGGCACCGTCACCCGCTGGCTCAAGGCCGTAGGCGACTCCGTCGAGGTCGACGAGCCCCTGCTCGAGGTTTCCACCGACAAGGTTGACACCGAGATCCCCTCCCCCGTTGCCGGCACGCTGCAGGAAATCCGGGTCAACGAGGACGAGACCGCCGAGGTTGGTTCCGTACTTGCCGTTATCGGCTCCGGCGCCCCCGCTGCCGCTGCCGCGGCTCCGCAGGCTGCGCCCGCCGCTCCCCAGCAGGAAGCCCCCAAGCAGGAAGCTCCCAAGCAGGAGGCTCCCAAGCAGGAAGCTCCCAAGCAGGAAGCCCCCGCTCCGGCGGCGGCACCGGCCCCCGCCGCAGCTCCGGCGCCCGCCCCGCAGGCTGCCCCGGCAGCCCAGGAAGCCGCGCCGGCTGCAGGTTCTGAATCCGGCTACGTCACTCCCCTGGTCCGCAAGCTGGCAAACCAGCACGGCGTGGACATCTCCTCACTGTCCGGCACCGGCGTTGGCGGCCGCATCCGCAAGCAGGATGTCATTGCCGCCGCCGAAGCCAAGGCTGCCCCGGCCGCGGCTCCGGCAGCAGCCCCTGCCGCTTCTGCCCCGGCCGCGTCGGGTGCAGCAGCCTCGTCGCTGCGCGGAACCACCCAGAAGGCTCCGCGTATCCGCCAGGTCATCGCCCGCCGCATGCGCGAGTCCCTCGAGGTCTCCACGCAGCTCACGCAGGTGCACGAAGTGGATATGACCAAGGTCGCCAAGCTGCGCGCCCGTGCGAAGAACTCGTTCCAGGCACAGAACGGCACCAAGCTGACCTTCCTGCCGTTCATCGCCAAGGCAGTGGCCGAGGCCCTCAAGCAGCACCCCAAGCTCAACGCTGCATACGACGAGGACAAGCAGGAAATCACCTACCACAACGCCGAGCACCTGGCGATCGCCGTCGACACCGATAAGGGCCTGCTGGTCCCGGTCATCTCCGACGCCGGCAACCTGAACCTCGCCGGACTGGCAGGCAAGATTGCCGATGTTGCTTCGCGCACCCGCGACGGCAAGATCGGTCCGGACGAACTGTCCGGCGGCACGTTCAGCATCACCAACATCGGTTCGGTGGGCGCACTGTTCGACACCCCGATCATCAACCAGCCGCAGGTTGGCATCCTGGGCACCGGCGCGATCGTCAAGCGCCCCGTTGTGGTTGCCGACGAAAACGGTGATGACTCGATCGCCATCCGCTCCATGATGTACCTGTCGCTGACGTACGACCACCGCCTGGTGGACGGCGCGGACGCGGGCCGGTTCCTCCAGACCCTGAAGGCACGCCTCGAAGAAGGCGCCTTCGAAGCGGACCTGGGGCTGTAACAGCCAGCCACGAACGACGGCGGCGGGTGCCATCGGTGGAATAACCACCGGCGGTGCGCGCCGCCGTCGTTGTTTAACCGGCACCCGGCACGGGTGGACAGCGTGGCTTTGCTACGGGCTGTAGAACTGACTGGCTAAGCTGGAGCCATGACTATCCTCTTTAACATCCTGGTTTTCCTCCATGTGGTGGGCGCGGCCATGATCGTGGGCTACTGGATCGCCACGATGCGGACCCCCACCGTGCACCCGCGCCAGCGTGATGGCGCTTTCCTGCAGCTGCTCACCGGCATCGCCATGATGGGCATCCTTCCGTTCCTGCCGGACAAGGACCCCAACTACGCCAAGCTGGGCATCAAGTTCGTTATCGCCATTGTGGTTGCCGTCCTGGCTGTGATTGGATCCCGCAAGGTCAAGAAGGGTGAGCCGGTCTCCACCGGACTCGCGCACGGCGTCGGCGGCCTGGCCCTGGTCAACATCGCCATCGCCACGATCTGGCAGTAACCGCCCCGTCCGGACCGCCGGTCATAATCCTCTGAGAGCGGATTATCCGTGCATGGCACGTGCCGGATCCCTAGGATGGGAAACGGTGGGCCCGGCCATGCTGCCGGACCCGGACCGAATCGACGTTGAGGAGAGACATGGCTACAACACGCAACGCCCACACCGTATGGACCGGAAGCCTGACCGAGGGCTCGGGGAACACCACCCTGGACAGCTCCGGCCTGGGGACCTTCGATGTCACCTGGAAGGCGCGCACGGAGGCTGCCGGCGGAAAGACCAGCCCGGAAGAGCTGATCGCAGCCGCCCACTCGGCTTGCTTCTCCATGGCCTTCAGCCACGAACTCAGCCAGGCGGGCTTCACGCCGGAAGAGGTCAACACCAAGTCGGAAGTTGGCTTCCAGCCCGGAACCGGCATCACCGGCAGCCACCTGACCCTCAACGCCCGTATCCCCGGCATCTCGGAAGAAGACTTCCAGCGCATTGCCGAGGCCGCCAAGAAGGGCTGCCCGGTGTCCCAGGCCCTGGCCGGCATCGAAATCACCCTCGACGCCACGCTGCAGGCCTAGGCCGCACGGCCCCGCACAACGCCAAAGGCCCTGCCCTTCCGGGATTCCGGAAGGGCAGGGCCTTTGTTGTTGCCGGTGAGGTCAGCCGTCGTGCCGGCGGGCCGGCAGCGGAGCAGGCAACAGTTTCCGGTAGCCCGAGCGGGCCGGAGGCCGGTCAGTGGGCAGTTCCTGGATCATTTCCTTCAGCGCGCCGATGCCGTACTCCAGCTGGGGATCCCGTCCGGCAGCGTAGGCGTGCGGCGGGTAGGTCACCTCGATGTCCGGATCAACGCCGTAGTTTTCCACACTCCAGCCCACGCCGCCGCTGAACCAGTTTGCGTAGCGGGGCTGGGTGACGCCAGTGCCGTCCGCCAGCGTGAAGCGGTTGTCGATTCCAACAACACCGCCCCAGGTGCGCGTTCCGATCACCGGGCCGATGCCGCGCAGTTTCGAGACCTGGGTGATGATGTCGCCGTCGGACCCGGCAAATTCGTCCGCAAGGATGATCACAGGCCCCCTCGGCGCGTGGTGCGGGTAGGTGCGTGGCTTCTCCCCGCGCGGCATGCTCCATCCCGTCACCTTGCGGCCGATGAGTTCAGCGACAAGCTGCGAGGTGTGTCCCCCACGGTTGCGGCGCACGTCGACGATCAGGCCATCGAACGCGGTTTCCGTGTCCAGGTCCCGGTGCAGCTGGGCCCAGCCGTTGGCCATCATGTCCGGAATGTGCAGGTAGCCGAAGGTTCCGTTCGACGCCTCCCGGACGGTCCGCCGGTTGCCCGCCACCCATTCCTGGTACCGCAGGCGCTCCTCATCCTTGACAGGCACGACGGCGACCCGGCGCTGGGTGCCTTCAGCACCGCCATGCCCGGGCCCGTTGAGGAGGGTAAGCTCCACGGCGCGGCCGGCAGCCCCGACCAGCTGCATGGCGGGTGTGACGTTTTCGGACAGCGGGACGCCGTCGACGGCCAGCAGGATGTCCCCCGCCTTGGCGCCGACGCCCGGCCTGGTAAGCGGGGAGGTGGCCAGCGGGTCAGAGGACTCGCCCGCCAGGATGCGGGTGATCTCCCAGCCGCGGGCGGTGTGCGTGAGGTCGGCGCCGAGCCTGCCTTGTCCGCGGCTGCCGCGTTCGGTGACGGCGGCGGGGCGCACGTAGGCGTGGGAGGTTCCCAGTTCGCCGTGCAGTTCCCACAGCAGGTCCACCAGGTCGTCGTGGGACCCCAGCCGTTCCACCAGGGGCCGGTACCGGGTGTGGATGGACTCCCAGTCCTGGCCGGCCATGTCCTCGGTCCAGAAGAAGTCGCGCTGCAGGCGCCAGGCCTCGTCGAACGCCTGTCCCCAGACGCTCAGCGGATCCATCAGGACACGGATCCGGCCCAGGTCCACCTTGACCACCTTGCCGGATTCCTCATCCGCCTTGGCATCCGACGGAACCACGGTCACCTGCTTGTCGGCAACGATCACCACTTTGCTGCGGTCGCCGGAGAGGCGGTAGCTGTCCACGGAGTCCACCAGGGTTGCCTGCTTGCGCCGGGCGATGTCGTACCGGACAAGGCTGGGACGGGCGTCCTTGTCCTCCTGGCTGGCCTTTCCGTCGCCGGTGACGCCCGCCAGGACGGAGTCGAGCCAGAGGAGTGCACCGTCAACGGCCTTCAGCGAGCTGTAGTTGCCCTGCGGCACGGGAACGCCGATCACGCGGTGGGCCAGGCCCTCCGCGTCCACCACGACGGCAGGCACGGCATTGTCCCCGGCCTCGTCTGCGTCCGTGGATTTTGCGTCCGCGCCGGCGTCCGGTTCCCCGCCCGCGGGATCAACCGAAGGGCCAAAGGGCGACGGCGTCTCAGCCGTCAGTGCCACCAGGTACGGCTTGATGGGGCTGGGGAAGGAAAGGTCGAACGAATGCCCGTCGTACACGGGGTCGAAGCTGCGGTTGGACAGGAAGGCAAGGAATTTGCCGTCCGGCGTGAAGGCCGGGGAGGCGTCGCGGAAGCGGCCGTCGGTGACATCCACGGGTTCGGCGTCGAGCCGGTCCACGGTGGCCAGTCGCAGCCGGCTGCGCGAACCGAAAGAGGTGACAGGCTCCGACCATGCCAGCCAGCGGGAATCGGCGGACCAGGCCAGTTCCGAGATACTGCCTTCCCCGATGCTGGCGACCTGTGTGAGGTCTCCGCTGCGGGTGTCCACGACGAACACGTCACCAAAGGAGGTCCCGAGGGCAACCCAGTGGCCGTTGGGGCTTGCCTCCAGGGAACTGGCCCGGGACGGCGTCGGGACGGTGATGCCTGGCTCCGCCGTGGTTGCCTGGGCGTCAGCCACGGGTGCTGCGGCCTGTGGAGCCACGTCCGCCTGCTGCTCGTCGTCGGAGGGAACGTGGACCGTGGCGGCCGTCGGCGCCTTGGCGCCGGACGCCGGAACAGGCTGGGGAAGGCTGACCGCTTCCGCGTCCTCCCCGCCGGTTGCTGCCGCCTCCGGGGAAGCGTTGGCCGCAGCAGTCGGGGTGTTGTTCTGCGCGTCCCCCTTCCCGGCAGTGTGCGGGACGGGTGCGGCGATGTCCTTGATCTGCAGTGCTTCCACACCGTCGTGGTCGGCGATGTAGGCAATGCGGCCGTCCCCCAGCGGCCTGGGCAGCCGGCCCCGGACGCCCGGGGTGGCCTCGATGATGCGGGACGGACCGTCCTTGTGCCGCAGCCAGTGGATGGTGCCGTGGGACTCCACCGCACTGGCGGCACCCGCAATGTCCGGTGCCACCGCGCCCAGGTGCTTGACGGCGTCGAGCAATGCGGGGCGGCGGGTCTGTGAGGCGGAGCCGAGGGTGATGTCGAGCTTGACCGCGTCTGCGGCAAGGTCGTGGAGGACCCAGAGTTCGCCTGCGGATTCGAAGATCACCCGCTTGCCGTCCGTGGCTGCATGCCGGACATAGAAGTCCTGGTGGTCGGTGTGCCGGCGCAGGTCCTTGCCGCTGGGAAGCACCGAATACAGGTTGCCGTAGCCCTCGTGGTCTGACAGGAAGGCGATCCGGCCCTCCACCCACAACGGATCAGTGAGGTTGCCGTCGAGGTCCGGCAGCAGGCGTTCGAACTCGCCGTTGCCGTCGCGGTCGATCCACAACTTTCCGGCCGTTCCGCCGCGGTAGCGCTTCCACCACGCCGGCTCACGGGAGAGCACGCTGGCCAGCACCACAGGGCGTTCGTCGCCTACCTCGGGACCGAAGGCAAC
The DNA here is from genome assembly GCF_040702325.1 of Pseudarthrobacter sp. 902506025. NCBI lineage: Bacteria > Bacillati > Actinomycetota > Actinomycetes > Micrococcales > Micrococcaceae > Pseudarthrobacter > Pseudarthrobacter sp. 902506025. The sequence continues at coordinate 4,445 of NZ_JBFBKW010000001.1, read as the reverse complement.
CGACTCCACAGGCCCGTACGGGAGCTCCTGGGCCCAGCCGCCCTCGAGCGGAACGCTGTAGGCGTGGGTGTGCCGGCTTTCAGCCTGGCGGAAGGCACTGGTGACCACCACGGAACCACCGGTGGTGAATCCCTTGACCTTGGTGGTGCTGTGGCCAAAGTAGGTGAGCTGCCGGTACCCGCCGCCGTCCACCTGTGCGGACACAACCTCCGGCGCCGTTCCCTGGACCACGGTCCACACCAGGCGCTTGCCGTCCGGGGTGAAACGCGGGTTGCGGGCCGGAAGCTGGAGCGAGGAAACACGCCAGGCACGGCCGCCGTCCAGGGGCGCGATCCACACGTCATCCTCGGCCACGAAAGTGACCAGATCGCCGTGCAAATGCGGGAAACGGAAGTAGCTCGAAGAGGTCATCGTTCGATCATAGTCAACCCCCCACCCGCCCCGCGGGAGATACACAACCCGCGCCGCCGTGGTGAGATGGACCATGCACATCGTCATGGCCGGCGCCTCGGGGCTAATCGGCACTTCCATGTCCGCGGCATTCCGCAATGCCGGCCATTCGGTGGTGACGCTGGTCCGCCGGCCCCCTGCCAGCGCCGCCGAAGTCCGCTGGGACCCTGCGGCCGGCGTCCTGGATCCGGGCGCACTCTCGGGTGCTGACGCCGTCGTCAACCTCTCTGGAGCGGGAATCGGCGACAGGCCATGGACGCGCAGGCGGGTGGAGGAACTTTTCAGTTCCCGCCTGGGACCAACCAGGACCCTGGTGCAGGCCATGGCACGGGCTGATACGCCACCGGCCACCTTCATCAGCCAGTCCGGTTCGGGCTATTACGGCGATGCGGGCAATACGGTGCTGCGGGAAGATGCGGCGGCAGGTGAGGGGACACTCCCGCAAATCTGCATTGAGTGGGAGCAGGCCGCCCTGATGGCGCCGCCGGGAGTGCGGGTGGTGACGCCCCGGACCGGGGTGGTGTTCAGCCGCTCAGGCGGCGCATTGGGCAAGCTGCTTCCGCTGCTGCGCCTGGGCGTGGGCGGACCGTTTGGAAACGGCCGGCAGTTCTGGCCCTGGGTGACACTGCCCGATGTCTCGGCCGCTTTCCTGTTCCTCCTGGGCTCCCCGGTCTCCGGCCCGGTCAACCTGGCCGCCCCTGAACAGGCGGACGTCAATACCATCGTGGCAGCGCTGGCCCACGCGCTGCACCGCCCCGCCGTCCTGCGGGTACCTGCCCCCGTGCTGCGCACCGTGATGCCCGGCCTGGGCGAAGAACTGCTGCTGTACAGCCAGCGGATGGAGCCGGCGGTCCTGACCGCCGCTGGGTTCACGTGGCAGCACGGGCACCTGGCAGATGCTGCCCGCTGGGTGGCTGGAGGGACCAGCGCCGGCTAGCCCTGCCGGGGACTCCGGCCCGGAGTGCCGGTTCATGGGCCCGGAAGGATGTCGGCTACCAGCCACCGGCCTTCCACGGAGATCAGCACCAGCCGAAGCAGCTGCGGCCTGGTGGGTGCCCCAGTGGCGACTACTGCGTCTCCGGCGTCCACCATCCGGTACCCGGAGGCAGCGGATACAGCCCGCACCACGGCATGGGCTTCGGTGCCCCCATCTTCGGCGGCGATCTCGGAAAGCGTGGTGGTGAACCCGGTGAGGCGCTGGCCGGATCCGGCAAACTGGCCGGCGACGCGCTGGTCAGCCGCGGCGGCGGCCGACCCGGGGGCATTCACCTCGGCCAGCAGTTCCACGCCCCCGCTGCTGAAGGCATAGTCGCGAAGCGCCGCCAGCCCCTGCACGGCTTCCACCGGATCAGCTGCTGCGGCCCGCCGCCGTGCGGCGTCCACGGGCACGGGAAGCCCATTACCGCCGCCTGAATCGGCCTCCGCACCCGCACCTGCACTTGCTGACGGCGCAGATGTTGACGGCAGCCCCTGGGCGGCACCTTGAAGCCACGTGCCATCCCCTGCGGTCGCCGACAGCCACCACGCCACTGCCGCCACTGCGGCAATCAGCGGCATGGCGGAGCGCAGCAGCACCCGCCGCCTCTGCCCACCAACGGGCCCGTCCACGTGCTTTCCCCTGGCCGGCGCGGTTGTCGTTGTTGCCGCTCCCGGCCGTGCGGACCAGCGGGATGTGGCCGCCCGGCGTCGCAGGCCCTGGGCTTTCGTTCGCAGTGCGCTGCGCTTTGACCCGGCGGGAACGTGCCGTCGCGTCAACAGCTCAGGCAGGACAGTGGGGTGGACCGCGTCGGAAAGATCCACGGGCTGCGGTTCGGCGCTGCGGTAGACGGCCGTGGCCAGCGCCAGCGCGTCCGGGCGCAGGCGCCGCTCATCGTTCAGGCCTGCTTCCAGGGCGGCCGCGAGGTCTTTGGGAACCCCGGGAACCACCAGGGACAACGGCGGACGGTCGGCCGTGCGTCCCGGCGCTTCACCTGTGAGGCAGTACCACCCAAGGGCAGCCACCGAGTACACATCGCGTTCGGGCTGCAGGCCGGCACGGACCGCGTCCACCGGGGCGGGATCAAGGAATCCGCCCGTTCCCGCGGTGCCGGCGCCGCCCGGGTCCCCGAGCCTCCGGGCGACGCCGAGATCGGACAGCATCGGTTTTCCCTGCCCGGTGAAGAGCACGTTTCCGGGCGAGACGTCGGAATGCGTGAAGCCTTTGCCGTGCAGGTACGCCAAGGCCTGGGCGATCGGCGTCAATACCGTGACAGTCTCCCCCACGCTGAGCCTGCCGCGGGCGGACACCAACTGGGCCAGGGAACCGCCGGCAGCATAATCCATGGTCAGTGACGTACCACTGCCCGGTTCCGTCCCCTGGACCGCGTCGTGGGCCCGGATCAGGTGCTGGTGGTCCAGGACTGACAGGATGCGGATCTCCCGCCGCACCTCCTCCTCGGTGATGCCCGGGCTGCTGCGCGTCCCGCTCCCGGCGGCCCGGAAGCACTTGAGGGCGTATTCCTGTCCCGTCCGTTGTTCCCTGGCCAGCCACACGTCCGCGCTGCCGCCGCGGCCCAGCAGCCTGCCGACGTCGTAGCCGGGTACGTCGGGTGCCTGTGCATCGTCCATGGTCCATGTCTAGCCGAGTTCCGTCCGGCCTGCAGAAGTTATCCACAGCCCTCGCGGTTGCAGTCACAAAGAGCAGGGCCGGTGAGCTTGGACACTAAACCGGGCCGGCGCGGCTGCGGGGTCTAAGCTGGATGCCATGACTCTTGAGTTTTCACAGCTGGGTCTTGCCCCCGACTTCGTTGATTACATGGAAGGCTGGGATGCCCAGCGCGAACTCCATGACAAAGTTGTCGCCGGAAGTGCGCCCAGCACAGTCCTTCTTTTGGAGCACGCCGCTGTATATACGGCCGGCAAGCTTACCGAGGACCACGAGCGGCCCTTTGACGGTACGCCGGTCGTCGCAGTGGACCGCGGCGGCAAACTGACCTGGCACGGCCCCGGCCAGCTGGTTGCCTACCCCATCCTGAAGCTGAAGAACCGCTCAGGGATCAGGGACTATGTGGAGCGGCTGGAAGAAATCATGATCACCGTCATGGCGGACTACGGCATCAGGGCTGAACGCATCAAAGGCCGCGCCGGCGTATGGATCAAGGCCGATTCCAAGGGCCCCGACCGCAAGATCGCGGCTATCGGCATCCGCGTCCTGAACGGCGTCGCCATGCACGGCGTCGCCATCAACTGCAGCAATGACCTGGCGCCCTACGGCCAGATCATCGCCTGCGGCATCACTGACGCCGGAGTCACCACCATGTCCCTTGAAACGGGCAGGGAGATCCATCCCGCGGACATCGCGGAGCGGTTCGTGGAGGAATTCCGCAAGCACGAAGAAGCATTGGTTTCGAGCCCTGAAGGAGCTCTACTGTGACATTGGCACCTGAAGGCCGGAAGATGCTGCGGATCGAGCAGCGCAACGCTGCGGTCCCGGTGGAGCGCAAGCCGGAGTGGATCAAGGCCAAGGTCCAGATGGGCCCGGAGTTCGTCGGGCTGAAGAACCTGGTCAAAAAAGAAGGCCTGCACACCGTCTGCGAAGAAGCCGGCTGCCCCAACATCTTCGAATGCTGGGAAGACAAGGAAGCCACCTTCCTGATCGGCGGCTCCGAATGCACCCGCCGCTGCGACTTCTGCCAGATCGACACCGGCAAACCCTCCCCCGTGGACATGTTCGAACCCACCAAGGTGGCCCGCTCCGTACAGTCCATGCAGCTGCGCTACGCCACCGTCACCGGCGTGGCCCGCGACGACCTCGAAGACGAAGGCGTCTGGCTCTACGCCGAAACCGTCCGCAAAATCCACGAACTGAACCCCGGCACCGGCGTGGAACTGCTCATCCCCGACTTCTCCGGCAACCCCGACCACATCAAGGCGATCTGCGACTCCGCCCCCGAAGTCTTCGCGCACAACGTCGAAACCGTGCCCCGGATCTTCAAAAGGATCCGCCCCGCGTTCCG